>JAJTHG010000018.1 GCA_021298835.1 Gemmatimonadota bacterium | reverse complement strand
CGATTCGGTCTGCTGCGGGGCGACCGGCGGGTGCCGAGGCCCGTTTCAATTCTGTGGTCGCCCTCGGCAGCAACCGTCGTTATACCGCGCGCTTCGATGATGGGCGGCGCTTCCGGGCCGCGACTTCGTCTACATAGCTGCGCAGCACGGCATTGATGCGCGACTGGTAGCGTGGCCCCGCCTGCCGAAAGTAGGCGACGATGTCGCTGTCGAGCCGGATGGAGATGGCCTCCTTGGTGACCGGTACCACCACTCGCGCGCCCTGCCAGAAGTCGTCTGGCAGATTGCGGAGCTCAGGCGGTGACGTCGCATCGATCTCGGCATCCGTCAACCGCCGCAGGCGGGCAAGATCAGCGCGGCCCTTCGTCGGGCGGCTGGAGGGCTTGGAGGCTTTCGGCATAACGGCGACGCTCCTTGCGGTTGCTCACGCGGGCGGAAATGAGGCGGCGGACCACTCCACCGCCAGGTGCGATGCGATCGGTGAAGACAACAGTGAGTGGAACCTCGGCGACGAGCCCCAGCGCGACGACGCGACGCTCCCCGTAGTCCTGGCGCGTATCGTCGAACTCGACATAGGGCTGCTGAAAGACTTGGACCGCAAACGCGAAGTCGAACCCGCGTTGCCGCCAGTTACGTGCGCTCTTTGCCGCATCCCACTCAAACGTCAGCAAGGACGATACAAGTGTATATACACTACGTCAAGCGGCCGGACTCGACGGAATAACGTGCGCTTCTTCTGTGACCGCCCCCACAAGAAGGATTTGGCGGGGCATCCGCAACCGGTCTTGGGCATCAAGGATGCCCCGCCAAACCCAACTCCGTACCGCGGTCATCAGCAGCAAGCGTCGTTGCCTGGCGTCGCGCCGATCTCTGCCTGCTATCCGACTGGCTTCGTGAATTTGCACTTCGGATAGTTTGTGCAGCCGAGGAACTGAGAGCCGGTATTGGAGCCGCGTCGCGCGGTCCGAACGTGCAAGGCGCCTCCGCATTTGGGACATACTGTGTCACTTGCGTACCGGGCGCGTACTGAACGCGCGTGCGTCCAGCCGGCGAGCCACCCGCGCTTACCGTGCGTGTCAAGCGTGGCGACCGAGCGCGCCACGGTCATGGCGTCTAGCATGACGTCCTGATGCGCGGCGACCCATGCGCGATATCGGTGCAGGAGCACGCCCGAAGGCACGGGCGTCTTGAAGCGGAATGAGCCGCGGAACACCACGAGTCCGTGCAGCGCCCGCGGATCAACGCGGAGGAGTTCCTCGACGGCCTTGAGATGGCCGAAGTTCTGGTGCAGGGGATTCTGAAAGCGATACTTGCGCTTGAAGTACACGGCAGTCCAGAAGGGATCGGCGGCGCTTCCGAGAATCCAGCCGGAGTAGTCCTTAAGCTCCACGACGAACACGCCGAAGCGCGACACGATGAGATGGTCGATCTCGGTCGTACCTCGCGTGGTCGGGATGACGATCTTGTGAAAATGGGAGTACTCGCGCCGAGGCAGCTGGAACGGCCCGTCGCTTAGGTACGACCATAAGCGAGTGAGAATTCCCATTTGAGACCAAGCCGGACTCTTGCTCGTCCAGAAAACGTGTGGTTCTGCTGCGGGGCGACCGGCGGCTGCCGAGCCCCGTGTCAATCCTGTGGTCGGCCCGTCAGTAGCAACCGTCGTTTGAGCGCACCATCTCGACCTGGCGGATAGTCAGCCGCGAATCGGCGCGGAACCGAGTGGGGATCTAGGCATGACGACCACATCAGCTCCTCATCTGCAGGCGAGATAGCCGAGGTCTCTACCAGCTGGGAGACGAAGAGCGCAATGAGGTTGCCGAGGATCGCGTAGTAGGCTGCAATCGTGTGAGGCAACACCAATGTGACGTCGTCCGACCACCTGTCGTGGACCATACAAGACCCGGCGCCGACGCTGTAACTCTTGAGAAGCGCCCGGTAAGTGCGATGCGCAAACTTCGACAGTTGATCGTAGTGCCTTCGGCTTGCCTCGGCGATCTGCGGATTCTTGAATCCTTCGAGCCACTTTCGCACTTCGCCATGCCGCGGCGCGTTGTTGCCATACCACTTCGGTAACCAACGGGCTGCGAAGGCAGGATCGCTGGCGAGGGCAAAAGCGAGATCCATGCCTTCCAGAGCGTCGCGGAAGAGTCGGCCCGCCGGGCGGTGGCGTTTCACGTCGATCAACCAACGTGTCTCAGCTAGGCCATCGAGCACGTCGGTTCTCAGCATCCAAATGGCCTTCCCTAGAGAAGAATCTGACGTGGTGTACCGGAGCTCTGGCGGGTTGATGCGGGCGTCAAGCCACGCAAGCACTCTACTTGCCCCGTCTGAGAACTGCTTCTGCGCCTCGTACTCATGCGGGTTCGCATATGCCTCTTCCGGATCTCTCGACCATACGAAGCTCGCCATATCGCAGATGCCGGAGGTGCGTTCAAACGTGTATCGGGCCGCCCGGCATTTCCGCACGACGGAGGTTCCCCGGTCAGCATAACACCCCAGAATTGGAGCACGGGCCAGACCGCGCAAGCCTCACTCGCCGCTAAGGTTACGTCACCGTGTGCCCTCGCACACGCTGCGTGAATCACCGCCCGGCCTATCGCGCCAGCCCGACGCCGGAATCCAGCGCGCTTCGCGCGCCAAGCCCGCCGCAGTTGAAGACGTGCGGGTACGGCATGATCGTGCTCACGTCCCGGTGCCCCGGGAGCTCCTGCACCGTCCTGATGGCGTACCCGCGCCCGGGCAGGTGGATCAGGTGGATGGCGAACGAACGCCGGAGGGTGTGACACCCGACGCGCTGCCCGATCCTCGCACGGCGCACGGCATCGAAGTGCCACCACCACGCGCATGTGGTCGGCCGGCCTCCCCTCACGCGTCGATGAACCGCTCCCGCTCCGCCGCACTCGGTACGCGGCACGCGACCCGTCGGCCGAACCACCGGTGCCGCGTCCGCGCCACCACGTCGTACGCGGCGTCCCGCAACCCGCGCGGCACCACGCGCGCCAGCGCCACCAGCCGCCACCCCCCGCCCAGCGCCGCCACCGTGCGCAGCGCCGCCTCCGAGCGCACGTGCGCCCCGGCGGCGTCCACCAGCACCACGCTGTCCACCCCCGCGATCTCGGGATGCCGCGCGCGCACCACCGCCGCCGTCGGCCCGTCCAGCGGCGCGAAGCGCAACACCCCTGCCCGGTCGCGCCGCAGCAGCCACTGCACGAACCCGTCGCACAGCCCGCAGGTGCCGTCGTACAGCACCAGCGGCAGCGGCATCGCCGGCGGTGCCGGCGCCACGCCGCCCGTCATCCCCGGGCCGAGCGTGACAGCTCGTCGAGCAGCGCCAACGCCTGCAGCGGCGTCAACCCGTTCACGTCCACCCCGCGCAGCCGCTCGACCACCGGATGCGTCACCGGGGCACCGAACAGCCCCAGCTGGTCGGTCGGCGCCGCACCCCGGCGCCCACCGGCCGGCAGCGACGGACGCCCCCCCGCCAGCGACGCCGCGAGCTGGTCCCCTTCCAGCAGGCGCAACACCTCGCGCGCCCGCGCGATCACCACCGGCGGCAGCCCCGCCAGTCGGCCCACCTCGACGCCGTACGAGCGGTCCGCCGGCCCCGGCTGCAGCCGGTGCAGGAACAGCACCTGGTCGCCCACCTCGCGCACGGCGACCGTGAAGTTCCGCACCCCGGCGAGCTCGTCGGCCAGCTGGGTCAGTTCGTGATAGTGCGTGGCGAACACCGTCTTCGCCCCCAGCACGTCGTGCACGTGCTCGGTCACCGCCCACGCAATCGCGACACCGTCGTACGTGCTCGTCCCGCGCCCGATCTCGTCGAGCAGCACCAGACTCCGCGCCGTCGCCCCGTGCAGGATCGCGCTCGTCTCCGCCATCTCCACCATGAACGTGCTCTGCCCGCGCGCGAGGTTGTCGCTTGCCCCCACGCGGGTGAACACGCGGTCGCACACGGGCAGCCGCGCCGCGCTCGCCGGCACGAAGCTGCCGCACTGCGCCAGCAGCTGCACCAGCCCGATCATCCGCAGGATCGTGCTCTTGCCCGCCATGTTCGGGCCGGTGAGGACGATCACCCGCTGGTCCGCCGCGAGCCGCACGTCGTTCGGGATGAACTGCTCCCGCGGCATCATCCGCTCGACGACGGGATGCCGGCCGCCGGTGATCTCGAGCTCGAAGCCGTCGTGCAGCACCGGCCGCGCGTAGCCCTCGCGCGCCGCCGCCTCGGCGAAGGCCGCCAGCACGTCGAGCGTCGCGAGGCGCCCCGCGATCGCCTGCAGCCGCGCCACCTCGGCTCCGGCGTCGGCCCGGAGGCCCTCGACCAGCGCGCGCTCCCGCGCCGCCAGCCGCTCCGTCGCGTGCAGGATCCGCTCCTCGAACTCCTTCAGTTCGGGCGTCACGTACCGCTCGGCCCCGGTCAGCGTCTGCTTGCGGATGTAGTCGGCGGGAATCCGGTCGCGGTGCGCGTTCGTGATCTCGAGGTAGTACCCGAAGACCCGGTTGTAGCCCACCTTGAGCGACGCGATCCCGCTGCGTCCCCGCTCGCGCGCCTCCACCGCCGCGATCGCCTCCTTCCCGCCGCGCGCGAGCGCGCGCAGCTCGTCCACCTCGGCGTCGTGCCCCGCGGCGATCGTCTCCGCCTCGTCACCGATCCCCAGCGGCGGACGCTCCACCAGCGCCGTCGTGATCGCGGCCGCCAGCTCGGGCGCCTCGTCCCACCCCTGCTGCACCTCGGCCAGCGTCCCCGCCGCGCCGATGCGCCCCAGCGCCGCCGCCACCTGCGGCAACCGCGCCAGCGAATCCCCCAGCGCCCGCAGGTCCCGCGGCGTCCCGCGGCCGGCCGCCGCCTTCGCGGCGAGCCGCTCCAGGTCGCGCACCCCGTCGAGCGCCCCCCGCAGCGCCTCGCGGCCCAGCGACTCCTGCACGAGCGCCTCCACCGCCGTGTGCCGCCCCTCGATCGCCGCGCGGTCCACCAGCGGCGCCAGCAGCCACTGCCGCAGCCGGCGCTGCCCCATGGGGGTCACCGCGCGATCGAGCACCTCGAGCACCGTCCCCGCCACGCCGCCCCCGCGCAGCGAGTCCACCAGCTCGAGATTGCGCCGCGTCATCTCGTCGAGCGCCATCGCCGCGCCGTCGCGCTCCACCACCGGCCGCGCGAGATGCGGCAGCCCGGCCGGCTGCAGCGCGCGCAGGTAGCGCAGCAATGCCCCCGCTGCCGCCACCGCCGGCCAGTCCCCCGGCTCGAGCCCGAAGCCGTCGAGCGACGCCACCCCGAACTGCCGCGCCAGGTCGTCGCCCGCCATCGCGGTGTCGAACTCCCACGCCTCGCGCTCGGTGCGCACCCGGGCCGGGTCCTCGGGCGGCCACGACGCGCCGCGCGCCACCAGCACCTCGCGCGGTGCCAGCCGCGCGAGCGCCGCCTCCGCGTGCACCGGCGTCGTCCGCACCAACCGGAGCTCGCCCGTGCTCAGGTCGGCCGCGGCGAGGCCGAGCGCCTCGCCATCGGCGTGCACCGCCACGCACCACGTGTTGCGCCCCTGCTCGAGCAGGTCGTCCGCGAACGCCGCCCCCGGCGTGATCGTCTCGACGACCCCGCGCTTGACGACCCCCTTCGCCTGCCGCGGGTCCTCCAGTTGCTCGCAGATCGCCACGCGATGCCCCTGTGCCACCAGCTGGCGCACGTACCCCTGCACCGCCTTCACCGGCACGCCGGCGAGCGGCACCTCCGCCGCGCCGCCGTTGTTCCGGCTGGTGAGTGTCAGGTTGAGCGCGCGCGCGGCGACCTTCGCGTCGTCGTAGAACAGCTCGAAGAAGTCGCCCATCCGGAAGAGCAGCAGCGCATCGGGATGCCGCGCCTTGATCTCCCGGTACTGCTGCATCAGCGGCGTCTCCGGTCCGCCGCTCATCGCGTCACCAGCAGCGTCACGCCCGTCACCCGCTTCGCCACGAGCCGACGCTGCAGCGCCGACGCCTCGGCGCGCGGCATCGGCTCACCCACGAAGACCCGGTACTTCCCGGGCCCGGCGAGCCCGACGCGCGCCTCGAAGCCCGCCGCCTCGACGCGCCGCAGCTGCGCCGCCGCCTTGGCGCGCGTGGGATACGTCCCCGCCGCGACGATGACGCGCGGCCCCGCGGGCGCGGCCGGCGCGGTCCGCGGCGGCACGGCGGGGGCGGACGGCTCACGACCCGCCGCCGCGGTCGGCGCAGGCACCGCGCCGTGCGCGTCCGATATCTCGACACCGCTGCACCGCTGCGCTGCGAACTCGATCTGATTGCGCAACTCCACTTGCGCCACCGTCAGCCGCGAACGGGCCGCCGCCAGCGCGACGCACCCCTCGGCACCGCGCGGACCTTCGATCAACGCGCGGCCCTTGCCCGCGTACGCCGCGGCGACGAGCGGGCTGTCCGGGTGGTCGCTGATCAGCCGCTCGAAGTGCCGCACCGCCGCGTCGCGCGCCCCGCGCGCGAGCTCAAGCTGGCCGAGTCGCATCAGTGCCTCCGGAGCCCGCGGCGAGACGGGATGCTCCACGGCGAGTCGCAGCAGGTCGCGCTCCGCGCTCGCTGCCTGCTCGGCCAGCACCGCACGCCACCACAGCCCTTCCACCCAGACCGGTGATCCGGCGGGGTGCGCCTGCAGCAGCGAATCCACGAGCGCGCGACCCGCGGCGCCGTTGCCTTCGGTGACGAGCGTCCGCGCGCGTGCGAAGGCCGCGTCCGCTGCGCGCGGGACCGCCACGGTCGGAGCGACGGTCTGCGCCGCGGCCGCGCGCCCCGCAGCGACGGCCGACAGCGCGCCCAAGAGCAGCCCAGCGATCAGCCGCACAGCGACAGCACCAACGACAGCAGCACCCCTTCCTCCGAGGACACGCGTGAGTCCTTGAGCGCCAGATCCGCCTCGAGCAGCGCCGGTAGCGCCCGCTCGGCCGCCTCGGCGCTCCACCAGCCCTTGGCCGCCGCGTGGCCCCACGCGCTCACCGCCTCGGGCCACGGGCGACCAGTGTAGGCGCCGCTGCCCTTGAGCAGCCCCCACGTCTCGCGCTCGAGTTGTCCCGGGCCCACCCCCTCGGCCCGGCGCGCCGCGAGGTAGCCCAGCGCCAGTGTCTGCGAGGCCAGCGCCATCACAACCTGCACCGCGGTGGTCTTGGGCTGCGCCAGCACCCCGGGCACGAGCGTGACCGCCGCCGCCGCGTCGCGGCGCGCGACCGCGTCGAGCAGGTCGGCCATCGAGTGGCCCGGTCGCACGCCCACGACCGCCTCGACTGCGGCGACGCCGATCGGCGCCCCGTTCGTGTAGGCCGCCAGCTTCTCGAGCTCCTGCGCCAGCAGCGCGAGGTCATTCCCGGCGAACGACTGCAGCAGCGAGGCCGCCGGACCCTCGATCGCCGTCCCGAGCGCCTTGGCCCGCTTCGCCAGCCACTTCTCGACGTCGTCCTCGCCCAGCGCGTCGAAGGCCACCGCCACCGCGCCCTCGGCGAAGCCCTTCTCCGCTTTGGCGCCGGCCGGCGAGACGAGCACCAGCACCGTGTCGGGCGCGGGCTTGGCGCAGTACCGCGCCAGCGCCTCGCGCGCCCCCTTCCTGAGCCCGTCGGCCTCGCGCACGACCACCACCCGGCGGTCGCTCATCATCGGCGGCGTGTCCAGCAGCGACGCCAGCGTCGCCGGATCGAGGTCACCCCCGCGGCGCTGCTCGAGGTTGAAGTCGCGCAGCGACGGCTCGAGCGCCGCGTCCAGCACGCGACGCACGGCTTCGTCCTTGCGAAAATCGTCGTCGCCAAGGAAGTGGTAGATCGGGGCGAACGCCCGGGTCTCCAGCGCCTGCGACAACGCCTTGAGGGCGGGCGAGACGGCCATCGTCGGCGGAAATATACCCGCCGCCAACCCCGCTCCCTGTGGCGCCTAGGGAGCCGGGAACGCCACCGTCATGATCCCCGCGGTGCCCGCCCGTCGCAGCGGCACCCCCGGACGGCCGATTGGCGCCGCCGGAAAGGTGTCGCCGAGGATCTCGATGGCGGAGTCCAGCGGGCCCAGCACGGGCACGCGCCGCGGAACGGACCGCGCGGGCGACGACACCACGACGACCGTAGCCTTGGTCGCCGCGACCGCCCGACCGGGCGGCTCGGCGGCTGGCGCGGTTGGCCCGAGCGGCGCGGTCGCGACGGTCGGCGGAGCGCTGTCCGGTTGCGCCATCCACCGGGTCACGCCCGCGACGATCACCAGGCACGCCGCGCACACGGTCACCCACCCCGCAGCGGCGCGACGCCACGCGCGCACGCGCTCCCGACGGCGCCGGTCGGCGCGCACGCCGGCCAGCACACGCGCCGTCAGGTCGCAGGGCTGCGACCCCCGAGCCACGTTGTGGCAGACGAGGAGCCCGCGCCGCACGCGGATGTCAAGGCGGGCACACTCGGCGCAGTCGGCGCGATGCCGCTCGCACGAGACGATAGCGGGGTGGTCGAGCGTGCCGTCCACGTACTCGAGATGTCGGGCACGAAACCCGGAGCAGTCCATCGGGGAGGGGCGGTGGGTCGGCTGAGGGTACCCGACGGAGGTGGCGCGGTTCCGGGGCGGGGGAGCGAAGGAGCGACGCGGCGGACGCCGAAACCGGGAAGCACCGCGCGAATCACCGACCTCCCGGCGATGCCAAGTTCTTGTGCATCAGGGATTTGCAGTGACTCCACCCACTCGGCACACTCGGCACGCTCGGCACGCTCGGCACCCTCACGGGCACCGGCGCCCCCCGAAACGACGACGGGCCGGGAACCCGAAGGCCCCCGACCCGCCGCGTTCCCGGCCTCTCCCCCTCAGTCGAGGACCGGTCCCACCAATCCCGCGAACGACGCGCGTGCGCGGTTGAGTCGCGACTTCACCGTGCCGAGGTTCGTCCGCGTGATCTCGGCGATCTCCTCGTACGGCCGACCCTCGAGTTCGCGCAGCACGAACACCTCGCGGTGATGCTTCGGCAGCCGCGAGACGGCGGCATCGACGACCGCGC
The DNA here is from genome assembly GCA_021298835.1 of Gemmatimonadota bacterium. Taxonomy (GTDB): domain Bacteria; phylum Gemmatimonadota; class Gemmatimonadetes; order Gemmatimonadales; family Gemmatimonadaceae; genus JAJTHG01. The sequence continues at coordinate 61,767 of JAJTHG010000018.1, read as the reverse complement.
GCATCTCGCGACGCTCGAGCTGCACGTCGGGGGTGTCCGACTTGTCCTCGAACTCGAGCGGCCGATCCTCGTCCGCGTCACGGCCCCCCGTGAGCGCCTGGAAGAGCACCAGCGGGCTCCGCGCGCGGTTGCGCAGCTCATTCTTCGCCAGGTTCGACGCGATGGTGTAGATCCACGTCGAGAACTTCTTCGTGTCGTCGAAGCGGTGCAGGTGGCGCGCGACGCGGATGAACGCCTCCTGCACGAGGTCCTCCGCCCGGTCCCGGTCACCGATCGTCCGCGCGATGAAGTTGAGCAGCCGCGACTGGTAGCGCGTGACCAGCACCGCGAAGGCGCGCTCGGTACCGGCCAGATAACGCCGCACCAACGTCGCGTCATCAAGGTCCTCGAGGACCTCACGCGGAACCGCGGGCTGGGACGACTGACGAAGCGGGCGGGACATCGAGCACTCCGGAGCGGAAGGGGCGGCCGTGATGGGACACCGGGACAGGGGCCAGGTGTTGCCGCTCGGACCTTCGAAACGCAACGCGCGTGCCGGATGAATCCCGTGCCGGAGAAACCGCGTAACTCGTTGTTGGACAACGTCTTGCCGCCGTCGTATGTCCCGCCTGTCCGGCCGAGCTGTCCTCTCCGGTGGTCACACCGTGTCCTTCGCCGTAGCTTCGCGGAACCCTTCGACCCCCAGATCTCGATGAAGCGCCGCGACTTCCTCGGTTCCTCCTCGCTCCTCGCCGTCGGTGCCGCCGCCGGCTTCTCGCCCGACCCCGCCTGGACGCCGTTCCCGGTCGAGACCCAGCAGCCCGCGTTGCCGCCGAGCATCGCGGCGCTGACCTCGCAGAGGGAGCGCATCCGCCCGATCACCAAGGACGAGCGGCGCGGTCGCATCGAGCAGGCGAAGACGCTGATGGCGAAGTCCGGCATCGGTGCGCTGTTCCTCACCGGCGGCAGCTCCCTCATCTACTTCAGCGGCATCGAATGGGGCCTCTCCGAGCGGCTGCTCGCGCTGGTGATCCCCGTCCGCGGGACGCCGTTCATCGTCTGCCCCGCCTTCGAGCGCGACCGGGCGATGGAACAGGTGGCGCAAGGCCCCCTCGACGCCAACACCGAGATCCTCACCTGGGAGGAGCACGAGAACCCGTGGGCGCTCTGCGCGAAGGCGCTGCGCGCCCGCGGGCTCGGCACCGCGCGGATCGGCATCGAGGAAACCGTGCGCTGGGTCTTCTCCGACGGGCTCGCCCGGGAACTGCCGCAGGCGCGCCTCGTCAGCGGGACGCCGATCAGCGCCGGCTGCCGCATGGTGAAGGACGCGCACGAGCTCGAGCTCATGATCCTCGCCAACGAGCTCACCCTCACGGCCTACGAGGCCGCGTGGAAGGCGATCACTCCCGGGATGACCGCGGGCGAGCTCTCCCGCCTGATCGCCGTCGCCCACGAGCGGCTCGGCGTGCGCGGCGGGGCCAGCGTGCAGACGGGTGAGTTCGCGGCCCTGCCCCACGGCTCCATCCAGCCGCAGGTGATCCGCGAGGGAACGATCATCCTGATCGACGGCGGCTGCTCGGCCGGCGGCTACGCGTCGGACATCTCGCGCACCTTCGTGATCGGCACGCCCACCGACAAGATGCAGCGCGTCTTCGACCTCGAGTTCAAGGCGCAGCAGGCCGCCCTCGCCGCCGCGAAACCGGGCGTGCCGGCCGAGCAGGTGGATGCCGTCGCGCGCAAGGTGATCGAGGCGGGCGGCTACGGTCCGGGCTACAGGTTCTTCACGCACCGCGTCGGGCACGGCATGGGCATGGACGGCCACGAGTGGCCCTACCTCGTGAAGGGCAACACCGTCCCGCTCGAGAAGGGCAACGTCTTCTCCGACGAGCCCGGCATCTACCTCCCGGGGGAGTTCGGCGTGCGGCTCGAGGACGACATGTACATCACCGACGACGGGGCGAAGTTCATGACCCCGGCGTCGCGGTCGCTGACGGAGCCCTTCGCACGTTAGGCGGGTTGGCGGGGCGTCACCGCCCCGCCACGTACCCCGCCACGTACAGCAGCGCCAGCGCCGTCTTCGCGTCGTGGATCGTCCCGTCGCGCACCATCCCCAGCGCCCGGGACAGCGTCACCGTCTCCACTTCGATGAACTCGTCCGCGTCCCGCCCCTCGGTCGTCGCGGTCACGAGGTCGGTCGCGAGGTAGCAGTGGATCGTCTCGTCGGTGAAGCCCGGCGTGGTGTACATCGTGAAGAGGTGCGTGAGGTGCCCGGCGGCGCAGCCGGTCTCCTCACGCACCTCCCGCGCCGCCGCCTCGAGCGGCGACTCGCCGGGATTCAGCCGGCCAGCGGGGATCTCGTAGAGCACGTCGTTCGCCGCCCAGCGGAACTGGCGCAGCAGCAGGAGCTGCGGATCCTCCCCCGCCGGGTCGCTCAGGAAGGGGACGATCGCCGACGCCCCTGGATGCCGGATGATGTCCAGCTCCCCGGTGGATCCATCCGGGAACCGCACGGTGTCCGTATCGAGCCGGAAGACCCGGCCGTCGAACTGGGTCCGGCTGCCGAGCCGCTCCCCCCGCGTCCCGCCCGGCGGCAGCGCGCCGCTCATGGCAGTTGCTCCGGCACCACCGACACCGGGCCGATCGCCATTCGTTCGAGCACCGGCACCACCGTCGCGGCGTCCCCTACCACCACCACCTGCCACGCCGTCGGGTCGAGGTGCGCCTGCATCGCCGCCTGTACCTGCTCGCCGGTGACCGCGCGCACCCGCTCGCGATACGTGGCGAACCAGTCCTCGGGGAGCCCGAAGGTCACCCGCGCCGCCAGCGCGTCGGCGATCGCGCCGGTCGTCTCGTAGCGCAGCGGGAAGACGCCGTCGAGGTACTGCCGCGCGAGGTCCAGCTCGCTCGGGGCGACGGGGGCGGCGCGGATCGCCTCGAGCTCCGCGAGCATCTCGCGCAGCGCCGGCTCCGTCACCGCCGTCTCCACGGCGGCGCTGGCGACGAACGGCCCCGCCTGCCGCCGCCAGTCGAACCCCGACCCCGCGCCGTAGGTGAAGCCGTTCCGCTCGCGCAGGTTCATGTTGAGGCGCGAGTTGAACAGCCCGCCCAGGATCGCGTTGCCGAGGACGAGCGGGAAGTAGTCGGGGTGCGTCCGCGGCACGGCCACGTGCCCCACGCGGAGCTCGCTCTGCGTCGCCCCGGGGCGGTCCACCACGAGCACCCGACGCCCCGCCGTCGTGCGCGCGTCGTCCACCGGCACGCGCGGGGCCGGTGCCCCGCGCCATCCGGCGAGTGCGCGCTCCACCATCGCCGCTGCGCCGTCCACCGTCATGTTGCCCACCACGATCACCGTGCTGCCGGCCCGACGCCAGCGCGCGGCGTGCTGCGCCCGGCAGGCCGCCGCGTCGAACGTGCCCACGCTCGCGCGCGTGCCGCCGAGCGGCCGGGCGAAGCGCGACCCGCCGCGATATGCCGCCGCCGCGAAGTGCTCCTCCGCCAGTCCGCGCGGCTCCTTCTCCGTCTGCGCGATGTCCGCCAGGCGCTCCCCCTTGAGCCGTTCCACCTCGCGACTCGGGAACGCCGGCGCCACCACGGCCTCGGCCAGGAGCGCCATCGCCGCCTCCGCCTTGGGGGCCAGCGCAGTGAAGCTCGCGTATGCGCCGTCCCAGTCGGCGCCGGCGTCGATGGCGGTGCCCAGCTGCTCGGCCGCGAGCGCGAACGACGCCCCGTCGTGCTGTCCCGTCCCCTCGACCATCGCCCGGGCCGCGAGCGCGGCGAGCCCCTCCGCGCCGGGCGCGTCGGTGTCGGCACCTGCGGCCGTCACCACCAGCACCGAGACCAGGGGCAGCGTGTGCACCGGCGCCGCCAGGAGCGTCAGCCCGTCGCCGAGCCCCCGCATCTCCACGTGCGGGAACGCCCACGGACGCGGCTGGCCCGGACCCGGCCGGGCCGGTGCCGTCTCGAGCGGGATCATGCCGCCACCGACGCCGTCCGCGGGACGTACACGAGCAGTGCCCGGTTCTCGCGCACGAGCCGCGCCGCGGCAAAGGCATTCACCCGCTCCGCCGTCACGGCCCGGAAGCGCTCCGGTTCCTCGTTCAGCCGCCGCGGGTCGCCGACGTACGTCGCGAACTGGCTCAGGCGGTCGGCGCGCGTCCCCGCCCCCTGCAGCGCACGGATCAGGTCGGTCTCGACGAGCGCCTGTGCGCGCGCCAGTTCGCCCTCCTCGACCCCCAATGCCTGGAGCGCGTCGAGTTGCGCGTGCAGCGCCCGCTCGAGTTCCTCCGCCGGGACCCCGGGACGCCCCATCACGTCCACCACCAGCAGATCGCTCCCGCGAGAGAGGTCGAACGTGTAGGCCCCCACGTCCGCGGCGATCTGCCGCGTCCGCACGAGGCCGCGGTACAGCCGGCTCCCGCGCCGCACGCCCAGCACCGCTGCCGTCATCTGCGCGTCGTACCAGCCGTCGCTCCCGAAGACCGGCGAGCGCAGCGCGCACAGCACGCGGGCGGCGGGGACGTCGTCCTCGACGACCGTCCGCGGCGCCGGGTCGCCGAAGGTCGCCGGTACCGCGAACGACGGCAGCGCCGGCCGCCCCGCTCCCCGCGGTATCGGGCCGAAGTATTCGCCGACCAACCGGAGCGCCTCGGCCGGCTCGAAATCCCCGGCGATCGTCAGCACCGCGTTGTCCGGCGTGTACCACGTGCGGAAGAACGCCGCGACGTCCTCGAGCGACGCCGCGTCGAGGTCCTCCATGCTGCCGATCAGCGAGTGATGGAACGGATGCGACGGTGGGAACGCCAGCGCCGGCAGCCGCTCCCACCACGTGCCGTACGGCTGGTTGTCCATGGACCAGCGCCGCTCGTTCTTCACCACGCTTCGCTGCGTATCGAGCTTCTCCTGCGTCATCGCCGGCAGCAGCCGCCCCATGCGATCGGCCTCGAGCCAGAGCGCCAGCGCCAGCTGGTGCGACGGCACCGTCTCGTAGTAGTTCGTGCGGTCCAGCCACGTCGAGCCGTTGAGCGTCCCCCCGGCGCGCTGCACCAGCTCGAAGTGTTCGTTGGCCGCCACGTTCGCCGACCCCTGGAAGAGCATGTGCTCGAACAGGTGCGCGAACCCCGTCCGGCCCGGTCGCTCGTTGGCGGAGCCCACGTGGTACCACAGGTTCACCGCCACGATCGGTGCGGTGTGATCCTCGGAGAGGGTCACGCGCAGGCCGTTGGGCAGCGTATGGGTGTCGATCGGAATCTGCATGTCGGACCGGAAGGGCCGGCGCGTCAGTGGCGCGCCCGTTCCATGAGGAACGCGGTCGGCGCCTTGAAGGATTCACTCACGAGGTACGATACCCCGAGGCCGTTCGGGCTGTCCCGCGCCGGGGACAGCGCCGGGAACAGGCCGAACCGGCGCGCGAGGATTCCCGCGCGCAGCATGTGCATCGGGTCGCTGACGAGGGTCACCCGCGTCCAGCCACGCGCCCGCAGCAGATCGGCCGTGTTCGCGAGCGACTCCCGCGTCGTCCGGCCGTCGTGCTCGAGCACGAGCGCGCTGTCCGGCACCCCGAGCCGCCGGACGTAGCGCCGTCCGGCCGCCGCCTCGCTGATCGTGTCCCCTGCCCCGACGCCGCCGGTGAGCACGAGGCGCGGCGCCACGCCTCGGCGCCACAGCGTCACCGCGTGATCCAGCCGCGCCTTGAAGACCGGGGATGGACGCCCGGCATACTGTGCCGCCCCGAGCACGACGATGACGTCGCTGCGAGCCCCGTTCCGGGCGTCGTCGCGCAAGGCGGTGGCGCCCACGGCCACCGCCGAGACAAGCCACGCTGCCGCCGCCCCCGCCGCCATGACGAGCACCACGCGGCGCCAGCGCGACGGTCGGGGTGGTGCGGGCAGGCGAGCCATTACACCGCGAAACCTAGCGGATCACGAGCGCCTCGGCAGCACTGGACACTCGCACCGCGCCGACGATGCCCGCGACGGCCGCCGGGTCAGGGCGTCTCGCGGCCGAGCGCGAGCATGCCCAGCCAGAAGGCGTCGAAGACCGCTCGGCGGTCGCGTCCCGCGTCCACTGCCGCCGCGACGACGAGGCCGTCCACGACGCTCGCCAGGAGTTCGCCCAGCGCCGCCACCGACACGCGCGGTGTGATCCCGAAGGCGCGGAAGACGGCGCGCACGGTGTCGGTGGCCTGCGCGCGGCGCGCCACCGCCGAGCGCGCCAGCGTCTCGCGCAGCACCGGCCCGGCCTCCACCGCGAGGTCGAAGAGCAGGCGCCGTTGCCCCGCCGCGATCTCCGCCGTCAACCACATCCAGACCGCGTCGAGCGCGGTCGCGGCATCCACGCGCGCCAGCGCCTCCTGCTCACGCATCAGGCACTCCTCGGTCACCCAGTCGGCGACCCGCGCCAGCAGCGTCTCCTTGTCGTGGAAGTGATAGTGGATGAGCCCCTTGCTCACCTCCGCCGCCACCGCGACGTCCTGCATGGACAGCCCGGCCGGCCCGCGCGCGGCCAGCCGCTCCGCCGCCGCGGTCAGGATCCGCTGGGCTGCCGCGCTCATCGGGATCAGGCGACCGGGATGATCTCGCCCGGTGCCGGCGTCGAGACGGCGAGCCCGGCGTCGCGCAGCGTCGCCGCCAAGGCGTCCATCGCCGGCGGTTCTCCGTGCACCAGGCAGACCCGCTGCAACCGCGGGCTCCGCTCCCGCACGGCGTCCAGCCATCGCCGCAGGTCGAGCCGATCAGCGTGGGCCGAGTAGCCGTCGAGCACCTCGACCCGCGCGCGCAGCGCGACGTCCTCGCCGAGGATGCGCAGCTGCTCCCGCCGCTCGACGATGCGCCGGCCGAGCGTGTGCTCCGCCTGGAAACCGCAGATCAGGATCGTGTTCCGCGGGTCCGAGGCACCGTGCAGCAGGTGGTGCAGGATCCGGCCCGACTCGCACATCCCGCTCGCCGCGATGATCACCGCCGGCCCGCGACCGGCGGTCAGCGCCTTCGACTGCTCGACGGTGCGGGTGTAGTGCACCTGCTCGAACGCGAACGGGTTCTGCAGCGCCTGCAGCAGCGGCTCGCTCCGGTCGAAGAGCTCGCGGTTGGCCTCGAAGATGCCCGTCGCGTCGATCGCCAGCGGCGAGTCCACCGCGATCGGGATCCGCGGGATGGCCCCCTCGCGGAACAGCCCGTGCAGGTCGTACAGCAGCTCCTGCGTGCGGCCCACCGCGAACGCCGGAATCAACACCCGGCCCCCCTTGGCCGCCGTCTCGCGCACGATCGCCGCCAGTCGCGCCCGGGCGTCTGCGATCGTCGCGTGCGTGCGATCACCGTACGTGCTCTCCATGATGATCACGTCGGCGCCGTCGGGCGGCTCGGGATCGCGGATGATGTCCATCCCCCAGCGGCCGATGTCCCCGCTGAAGACGACGCGCCGCCCGCCGCGGGGCGTCTCCACGTCGAGCGCCACCGACGCCGAGCCGAGGATGTGGCCCGCCTCGTGGAACGTGGCCCGCCAGCCCGGCAGGACGGGGTGCGGCCGCCCCAACGGCACCCCGATCATGCAGTCCATCGTCCGGTCCACCGCCTCGGGACCGTAGAGCGGCTCGGCGTGCGGCCGGCCGCGACGCTCGAGGTACTCGGCGTCCTTGAGCTGGATGTGCGCCGAGTCGCGCAGCATGATCCCGCAGAGGTCGCGCGTGGCTGCCGTCGTCACGATGTCGCCGCGCCATCCCTGCGCCGCGAGGAACGGCAGCCGGCCCGCGTGGTCGATGTGGGCGTGGCTGAGGACCACGGCCGACAGCGCCTCGACGGCGCACGGCAGCCGCTCGTTCTTCGCGCGCGACTCGGCGCGGCGGCCCTGGAACAGCCCGCAGTCGAGCGCCACGGTGGTCGCACCGGCGCGCACCAGATGGCACGACCCGGTCACCTCCCGGGCCGCTCCCTGAAACTGCAGCGTCAGGGCCGGATCGGTGGCCACGCGCCCCTCAGCCCGGCGCGCCGGCCCGCGCGAACACGACCGTCAGCCGGTCGTCCCCGTGGGCAAGGGTTGCCAACATCCAGCCGGATCGGCTGCGTTCGTTGAGGAGGTCGGTCAGCGCCTCCTCGTCCTCGCGCGGATGTCGCGTCACGCGCAGAATCACCGCCTGGTATTCCGTCATCGCGGCGAACGCTGTAGCGTGTCGGCTGTGCCCACAACCCCCGCGCTCCCCACGCTCACGGTCGTCGAGCACCCGCTGGTGCAGCACAAGCTCGCGCTGCTGCGCGCCCGGACCACGCCGACGAAGCAGTTCAAGGAACTCGTCGAGGAAGTCGCGACCCTCGTCGCGTACGAGGCCACGCGCGACCTTGTCCTCGAGCCGGTGACCGTGGACACGCCCCTCGAGGCCATGACCGGGCACAAGGTGGCCGGCAAGAAGCTCGTGCTCGTCCCCGTGCTTCGCGCCGGGCTCGGCATGGTCGAGGGCGTGCTGCGGCTCGTGCCCTCGGCGCGCGTCGGGCACATCGGCCTCTACCGCGACCACGACACCCTCGCGCCGGTGGACTACTACTTCCGCGTCCCCGGCGACGCACCGATGCGCGAGTTCTTCCTGCTCGACCCGATGCTCGCCACCGGCGGATCGGCAAGCGCGGCGGTGGCGTCCCTCAAGGCCGCCGGCGCGACCCGCATCCGGCTCTTGTGCCTCGTCGCGGCCCCCGAGGGGGTCGGACGCCTCGCCGCCGATCACCCCGACGTGCGCGTCTTCACCGCAGCGCTCGATCGCGAGCTCAACGTCAACGGATACATCGTGCCCGGCCTGGGCGACGCCGGCGACCGGCTCTTCGGCACGCGCTGAGCCCCAACGGCCCGCACGGCGGGCGGGGCGGGACAGCGCCTCCTCGGCGGCAAAGGCCCGTCCACGGTCCGGATGTGGAAGAACACTGCGATCTTCTGCACAGTCCTATTGCTCGGTTTCACGTGGTGTCCTATCTTCCGCTCGGTCGGGTAGCCGCCGTTGTCGTACTCCACAGGTCGCGAATGCTGATCAACCTGCTGCCGGACTTCTTTGCCGTCCTCAACAGCACCGACCGCGTCGCCGCCTACCGCCGCTACTACGACACCCACCGTCGGCTCCTCGAGGCCTACTGGCACAACTACGTCCTCGACCCCGACGGGCCGCACTTCACCGAGGTCGCGCGCGCGACGGTCATGGCCGATCGCTCGGACCTGCGCGGCATGCTCGAGCGCACGGACGTGGTCACGCTCGCTCGCCGCACCGAGGAGCTCTGCTCGATCCTGCTCGAGAGTGACGCGATCGTGGACGTGGTGCTCATGGTCGGCGTCGGTGCCGCGAACGCCGGCGAGCTCGTCGTCGACGGGCGGGGAACGGCCTTCGTCTGCCTCGAGCACTTCACGAGCGTCGCGAATCCCGACACGCAGGGGCTGGGCCTCGATCCCGAGCTGATCCCGATGTGGCTCGCGCACGAGATCGCCCATGCCGTTCGTTACACCAGCCCGGCCTCCCAGTCCTCCATGAAGCGCGCCGTCGAGCACGCGGGGGGCTTCTACAGCTACTGGGACACCGGCCGCCGGATCCCGCTGCGCGAGCACCTCGTCAACGAGGGGCTCGCCATCCACGTCTCCCGCCAGATCTCGCCGGGCCACGCGGCCTGGGAGTACTTCGGCTACGGGCGCCGGCAGTACGCGCGGGTCCGCGAGCTCGAAGGCCAGCTCGAACGCTTCGCCGCCGAGGATCTCGACCGGTCCGCGCTCGGCCTCCGGCTCCGGTGGCTGTCCGGCGGCATGTCCGACCAGGCGCGCACGGTGGACCGCCTCGTGCTGCCCGAGCGTGCCGGTTACTTCCTTGGCGCGCGCATGGTGGACGCTGCCGTGCAGCAGAAGGGCCTGGCGTGGGCCGTCCGCGCCCCGGCGGAGGAACTCACGGCCTTGGGGACGCGCCTCGCAACCGCCTGACGTCGTCGCACGGGCACGAGCCGCACAGGCACGAGCCGCACGGGCACGAGCCGCACAGGCACGAGCCGCACGGGCACGAGCCGCACAGGCACGAGCCGCACGGGCACGAGCCGCACGGGCACGAGCCGCACGGCTGGAGACAACGGAGGGGCACGGAGGAAGTCATGTGGTATCCGGGTACCCATGTCCTCGCTCCGTGCCCCTTCGTTCCTCAGGCCCGTCGGGGGCGGATCCCGGCGTCGCCGCCCGGACGTGACGCTAGCCCTTCACCCGCGCCTGCTCCTTGCCCCGCTCGTTGGCGAGCAGCCACTGCTGCGGCAGTGCCGCCAGGTTCTGCACCGTGTAGTACAGGTTGAGCCCGCTCGCGAAGTTCAGGAACAGGAACGTCATCATCACGGGGAACAGCCAGCTCATCAGCTTCGCCTGCGGGTTCGGCGGCGCATTGCGCATCCCGATCCAGCTCAGCAGGTACATCGTCGCCCCCATCGCGAGGGGGATGACGTAGAGCGGGTCCTTCATCGAGATGTCCGGCAGCCACAGGAAGCTGACGCCACGGAACTCGATCGTGTTCTGGAACACGAAGAAGAGCGCGAACAGCACCGGCAACGGCAGCAGCATCGGCAGGCAGCCCGAGAACGCGCTGAACGGGGACAGTCCGTGCGCCGCGTAGACCTTCATGACCTCGGCCTGCATCTTCTGCGGGTCGCTCTTGAACTTCGCCTGCACCGCCTGCAGCTCCGGCGAGATGCGCTGCATCCGGATGCTCGTGCGCATCGCGCTCTGGTTGAGCGGCCACAGCACCAGCCGCACCGCGAGGCCGAAGATCACCAGCACCCACCCGTAGTTCAGCTGCGTCGTCTGCTTCATCCACAGGAGGATCCGCATGACGATGGTCGCGAACGGCTGCACGACCCCCTGCAGCCAGCCCCCGTAGGGGTTCGAGTTCTCGAAGTCGCGCCCCATTGCCAGCAGCCGCTTCCATTCCTGCGGCCCGAGGAAGAGCTCCCATGCCGCGTTGCCGCCCTTGAGCGAGGTGACGACGCTGGCCACGCCGTTGAGCGCCGCCTTCTCCGTGCGCACCCCGCCGGCAAAGTGCACTTCCTCGAACGGCGTCTCGGCCTCGCTCATCCCCAGCACGCCGACGACGAAGTACTTCGACTTCGCCACGACCCACGTGTGCGGTCCGGGCTCGAGGCGCGTCTCACCCGGGTCGAGCTTGCCGAACGGCAGGATGCTCGCGTCGCCACCCTTGCGGTGCCACGCATACGCCGTGTGATTGGCCGCCTCGGACGGGTCCGACTCGGTCAGCGAGAGCCCGGCCGGCATCCCCACGAGCAGGTAGGGAGTCCCCGCGACACCCGCCACGCTCGCACGCACCAGCGCCCGGTACGCCTTGGCGGTGTCGCGCGCGAAGGTATAGGCGATCGTCACCGTCGCCGCAGTCGCGCCGCTGCCCGCCGTCCCGGTGAAGGTGATCGTCTCGCCCACCGCGTCGCTCGTCCGGGTCGCCGCGAACGGCACCCCCACGAGCGACAGTGTGTCCCCGGGGACCACGACGCCATAGGTGAACAGCGTCTCGCGCGGCCGCACCAGTTCCACGCGCGGCGTCGAGGCGTCGGCCCTCGCCCCGCTCGTCAGCGAGGCGAAGTCGTTCATCGTCGCCCCGACGATCGTCGCCCCGTAGGTGCTGAGCCGATACGTCGCCTTGGGCGTCGTGACGACCAGCGTCTCCGCCGGGGCCGCCGCCACAGACGCGGGCGTCGCCGCCGGTGCGGCGGCGGCGCCCGCCGGAGCCGGCACCGCCCCGGCCGGCGGCGCGGCAGTCGGCTGCCCGCCACCGCTCGGCGAGGTCGGTGCCGGAATCCCCGGGGCCGTCACGGACGGTGCGCCCTTCGCCACCGGCGCGGGCGGCGGCGGGAATAGGACGTTCGAGAGCAGGATCACGCCGACGCCGAGCGTCAACGCCAGAATCAACCGCCTATCCATCACGCGTGCCGTTCGTCAGGGAACAGGATCGAATCCACCCGCTCGAAACGGGTGGCAGCGGCCGATGCGCCGCAGCGCCATCCAGCCGCCGCGCCAAGCGCCGTACGTGTCGAGCGCCTCGATGGCGTACGAGGAACAGGTGGGAAGGTAGCGGCACGACGGGCCCAGCAGCGGGGAGAGCCCCACTTGATACAGCCGGACCAGCCAGATCAGGACATGCCGCATCAGCCCTCCAGAGGAATCGCGCCGAGCGTCCGGCCCAGGGACAGCACCTGGGCCTCCAGCAGGGCGAACGTCGCCTCGTAAGCCGCAGGTGCCGGGCGCCAGACCGAATCGGTAGCGCCAAGGCCAGCAAGGATCCGCGTGCGCACCAGCTCGCGGACCCGCCGCTTGAGCCGGTTGCGCTCCACCGAGCCGTGCCCGTGCTTCCCGACCACCACCGCGACCCGCGGAATGCTACGAGGGGAAGCGGCGACCCGGACCTCCAGCAGGCTCGTCCGGATCCGCTTCCCCTCCGCGCGCACACGCGCGATGTCGCTCGCCCGGGTCAGCCGATGCCGACGTGCGAGCAAGGCACCGTCAGACGCCGCCGTACTTGCTCGGCAGCTTCACGGTCAGGCGCTTCCGACCCTTCTTGCGACGACGGCTGAGCGTCGCGCGGCCCCACTTGGTCTCCATGCGCGCGCGAAACCCGTGCGTCGCGATTCGCCGCTTGTTGCGCGGCCGGTACGTCGGCTTGCCCATGTGCTGCTCCGAAACGAACGAAAGGGTGTGTCAGATGGAAGACCGTAAGTATCGCTGGCTCCGGCACTTGGATCAAGTCCCTCGGCCGTTCACGGGAAAGGAAGCCACGGCCGGGCACATCACATGCGTTGACTTTTCCACAGGCAATTCCTAGGTTCGCCCCCCTCCCTCTGGTCCGAAGATCCGCCCCGGTCACCACCGAGATGTCCCTTTCTGCCGCCGAAGCCTGGACCCGTCTGCTCGACGCGGCGCGCCCCGACATCTCCGACCTGACCTTCCGGACCTGGCTCGAGCCCGCTCGGCCGTTTCGCTACGAGAACGACACCATCGAGGTCGCCGTCCCGGACCAGATGGCCGTCGAGTGGAACGAAGCCAAGCATGCGCCCCTCCTGGCCTCCTACGCGGCGACGGCAATCGGTCATCCTGTCCGAATCATCTTCAGGGTGGACGAGGAGAGAGCAAAACGAGACCAGATGGATTTGTTTGTTGCTCCATCATCAAGTGGCGACATCGTCAAAACAGACGAGCAGCAGACCGGCGGCATAAACACCACGCTGAACCCCAGATACACTTTCAGCACATTCGTCATCGGAAAGTCCAACGAACTCGCAGCCGCTGCTGCGCAAGGAGCCGCCGAGTCGCCCGGCAAGACCTACAACCCGCTCTTCATCTACGGGCCGACCGGGGTCGGCAAGACGCACCTGATGCAGGCGCTCGGGCACGCCCTGCTGCAGCGGCGGCGGGAGCTCCGCATCGCCTTCGTCCCCAGTGAGCAATTCGTCAACGAGCTCATCGCGGCGATGCGCAACGGCAGCCAGGCGAGCTTCAAGAACCAGTACCGCAAGGCCGACGTCCTGCTCGTGGACGACGTGCACTTCATCGCCGGCAAGGAGCGGACGCAGGAAGAGTTCTTCCACACGTTCAACGCCTTGTATGAGGCGGGGCGCCAGATCGTCCTCACCAGCGATCGGCCGCCCAACGAGATCCCCGGCCTCGAAGCGCGCCTCGTCTCGCGGTTCGAGTGGGGTATGGTCGCCGACGTCGGGATGCCCGACCTCGAGCACCGGATCGCCATCCTCCAGCGAAAGGTCGAGCTCGACGCCCTCAATCACACGATCCCCGAGGCGGTGCTCCGGTTCATTGCGGAAAACGTGCGTGCCTCGGTTCGCGAGCTCGAGGGCTCGATCATCAAGCTGCTGGCGTTCGCGTCGCTCCGGAGAGGGACGATCACGGTGGACCTCGCCCGTGAGGCGTTGCGCGACAAGCTGCGCCCTGGCGCCGACGGCCAGTTCGGAGACCCCGGGCTCACCCCCTACACGATCCAGCAGGCGGTGGCCAAGGAATGGGGGGTGACACCCGAGGGTCTCCGCTCGCAGACCCGTACCAAGGTCCTGACGGTGCCCCGGCAGATCGCGATGTACCTCATCCGCGACCTGCTCGGCACGTCGCTCGTGGAGATCGGGCAGGCGTTCGGGAACCGCGACCACTCCACCGTGATCCACAGTCTCGACCGCGCCAAGGCGATGTTGGCCGAGGACAAGGAGATACGGGATCGGACCGACCGGCTTCGCCTGCTGTTGGAAAGTCGCGGATCATGAACACCCTTCCGCGGTTGTCCGTCTCGCGCGTGTCACCGTTGCGTATTCCGGGGGTTTCCCACGCGTTTCCAAGACCCCATTGCACATTTCGAGAGCGTTGCCAACCCTTGCTGGTGCAGTAGGTTACGCCGTTCGTACACATTTCCACGCCGCCTGCTACTACATCCTCCTGTCTTTCCTTCTAAGGGAATGAGAGGAACAGGAGCCCGGTGACGGGCCGCGGAGTATCCAGATGCGTTTCACGATCACGCGCGAGAAGCTCCAGGAAGGCCTGTCGGCAGTCGGGGCGAGCATTCCGTCGAAGACCACCCTCCCCGTCCTCGCCAACATCCTGGTCGAGACGACGGACAAGGGAATCCGGCTCTCCGGTACCGACCTCGACATCGCGGTGGCGACGGAGGTCGCCGCTGACGTTGACAGTCCGGGGGGCATCACGATCCCGGCCAAGAAGCTCATCGAGATCGCCCGCGAGTTGCCGCCGAATCCGGTGAAGGTGGCCTCGAGCGGGGACCAGCGGATCACGCTCGAATGCGGTCGCTCGAAGTTCAAGCTCCTCGGCCTTCCCAAGGACGAGTTCCCGGCATTCCCGGCTGTGAAGTTCGCCAATGCCCTCCGGATCAAGTCGGGGGAACTCCAGCAACTGATCTCGCACGTTGCCTTTGCTGTCTCCACCGAGGAGAGCCGGCCGATCCTCAACGGTGTCCTCTGGGAGCTGCGTGCCGATCGCATGCGCATGGTCGCCACGAACGGGCACCGGCTCGCCAAGATGGAGCTCCCGGTCAACGGGGGGGGTGGGTCGCAGGACCTCATCGTGCCCCCGAAGGCGCTCGAGCAGATCCGCCGGCTCTTTCCCGCCGAGGAGGAGCTCGAAATCGCCAAGGGTGAGAACCACCTCGGCTTCCGCTCGCCACTCACGTCGGTCTTCACGCGCCTGATCGAAGGGCCGTACCCGAACTACGAGCAGGTGATTCCCAAGGACAACGACAAGGTCTGCATCGCGGACAAAGCGCTCCTCACCAGCGCGATCAAGCGCATGAGCGTCATCGCGAGCGATCAGACGCATCGCATCAAGCTGTCGTTCAACGCCGGGATGCTGAAGTTCGCCGTCCAGACCCCTGACCTGGGCGAGGCGCAGGACGAGATCCCGGTGCGGTTCGACGGCGATCCGATCGACATCGGCTTCAACGCCTCGTACCTGCTCGAGGTCCTGCGCTTCATCCCGACGGATGAGGTGAAGTTGACCCTGAAGGCCCCGGAGCGGGCGGCGACGATCGAGCCGGAGGCCTGGAAGGATCCTGCGGCGTTCCTCGCTCTCGTGATGCCCTTGCGCCTCGTCGACTGAGCGGCGGCGCCGGCGCGACCGCCAACCGGGCGCGCCGTCCGGCGTGGGCCGGGGGCCGCGAGGCCCCCGGCGACGTCACCGACCTGTAAGCCGGGTCCTGTCCCCCTCGCGGGGTGACGGTCATTTCTCTCGGCGCCCGGTCACCCGGACGCTCCAGCAGCCTACCCGCGGCGTCTTGATCGGAGTGGGCGCTCCTCGCCGCTTATTTGGCCTTGCTCCCGCCGGGGGTTGCCGTGCCGCTTCCGTTGCCGGTTGCGCGGTGGGCTCTTACCCCACCGTTTCACCCTTACCGCCTCCTCGCGGAGACGGCGGTCTGCTCTCTGTTGCCCTGTCCGTCCCTCGGCGCTCGCGCACCTCGGGCCCAGGCGTTACCTGGCGGCGTGCCCAATGGAGCCCGGACTTTCCTCGGCGCCACGTCGCCGAGGCGACGCGCGACGCGACCGTCCGGTCGATGACGTCATCGGAAAGCTAGTCGAAACCGGGGCTCGATGCTGTGACGCCCGAATGACGCGATGAGTGCATCGTGGCGGCAGAGCCTTCGTGCAGCTCTTGCTCGGCCCACACTCGACTCAGGAGGTCCCGGTCCATGTCGCCCGTTCGTCTCCGTCAGTCCGCGCCTGCACCCGTCCCGGCACGCCCAGACCCAGCGGTCATCGGCACCGTCGTCAGTCCCGAGGAGCGCTTGCGCCTCGACGCGATCGCCTTGGGGACGTACCGCATGCGGCATCGCGAAACCCTCGACGAGATCCTGCGTGACCTGCGCAGCAGCGGCGTCGATGCCGTCGTGCTTGGCATCGGGCGTTGCGACAATCGCACCCCGCAGTCCCTGGCGCGACTGGTGCGCGAGTTTCCGCGCGTGCCGGCGGTCGCGCTGCTCTCGTCGGCGGATCCCGCCGCCGCCCCGGTGGCTCTCGCCCTTGGGCAGGCCGGGGTCTCGCGGCTCGTGGACGTGCGGACACCGGCCGGTTGGCAGGAACTGCGGCTCCTGCTGGCACAGCAGCGGCAGGCGCACGCCGATCGCCGCCTCGCAGCGATGTTGCGCGACGCGCTGCCCACCATGCATCCCGACCTGCGCCGGTTCTTCGACACCCTGATCTATGGCAGCGGCGAGGTGCCCACCGTCCGCGATCTGGCTCGTCAGCTCGGGGTGCGCGCCTCGTCGCTGACCTCGCGGTTCTTCCGCGCGGGGGTGCCGACGCCCAAACGGTTCCTCGCCATGACGCGGCTCGTCCGCGCGGCTGCGCTGCTCGAGAACCCCGGGCTCTCCATCGCGCAGGTCGCCTATCGGCTGGGGTACACCTCGCCGCAGTGCTTCAATCGCCACATCCGGCGCTGGACGGGGCGGACGGCCTGGGAGTTTCGGGGGACGGAGGGCCTCGACACCATGCTGGCCCACTTCCGGGCGCAGCTCGTCACCCCGTTCGCGACGACGTTGTGCTCGCTCCGGCCGTTCGGCGGAGTCCCGCATGCGCCGCCGCGACGGCGGCCGGCGACGGACGACCGACGGGCGGCCTGAGACGGGCGGCCTGAGACGGGCGGCCTGAGACGGGCGACCCGGTCGCTACGTGAGGGCGGCCAGGATCTCTCGGGCGGGAACGAGGGCATGGACGCGGAGCCCGTCCTGTTCCAGGGCTTCGCGGCCGCCCTCTTCCCGATCCACGACCGCCAGCACGCCCAGGACCTCACCGCCGGCGGCGCGCACGGCGGCCACGGCCTTGCGCGCCGATCCCCCGGTGGTGATCACGTCCTCGACCACCACGACGGCATCCCCGGGCCGGAACTGGCCCTCGATCAGCTGGCCGGTCCCGTGCTGCTTCGCCTCCTTCCGCACGGTGAACGCACGGACCGGTGTTCCGGCCAGTTGGCTGGCGTACGCGATCGCGTAGGCGATCGGGTCTGCCCCCAGCGTGAGGCCGCCGACGCTCGACGCTCCCCATGCCGAGCAGACAGCCAATCCCAATGGCCCGACGAGCGTCAGGCCCTCGGGATGCATCGTGGTGCGTCGCGCGTCGATGTACAGGGACGATCGCCGTCCCGAGGCGAGCACGAAGTCACCGGTCCTCGCCGACTCGCGCGCCAGGAGCGCTACGAGCCGGCGTTGCGGATCGGTCGTCACTTCTTGCCGCCGAAGAGGCCTCGCACCTTCGAGAAGAGGCCGCTGCCTTCGGCGTCGGGCAGCCCGGGCACCGGTGACGGTGCCTCGCCCTGCGCCAAGGCGGATGCGAGCTCGCGGGCGAAGGTCTCGATGTCGGGGTAGCGGTCACCCGGCGGCCGCGCGAGCCCCCTCATCACGACCTGCTCGATCGGCGCGGGGAATCGGAGCCCCGGCTTCGCCTGATTCAGCGGCGTGGGGGGCTGCGACAGCAGCATCGTGAACATCTCCCGCGGGGCCTTGGCCCCGTAGGGCAGCACGCCGGTGAGGAGGTAGTAGGCGATCGTGGCGAGCGAATACTGGTCGGCGGCGGGCCCCGGGAGCTCCCCCGACAGCGCCTCCGGTGCCACGTACAGCAACGTCCCCACGAAGAAGCCGGCGCGCGTCAGCCGTTCGTTCGGGGCGGTGTCCGTCGCGACCGCGATGCCGTAATCGAGCAGCTTCACGTGGCGCGTAGCCGCATCGTACATCGCGTTGTCCGGCTTCAGATCGCGGTGGACGATGCCACGGGCGTGGATCACGGCGACCGCCGCGGCGATCTGCGAGATGATCGTCGCCACCTCGTCGGGCGGCATCGGCCCGACACGCTTGGCGTACTTCTCGAGCAGCTCGCCCGTGGCCCACTCGAGGGCGAGGTACTGCAGGCCACCCGGCCCCTCGCCCTGTTCGATCGTGCGTACGGCGTTGTGGTGTGAAATCTGCAGCCCGTATGTCGCCTCGCGCACGAATCGCGCGATGGCGGTGCGGTCCTGGCGCAGCTTCTCCCGCAGCACCTTGAGGGCCACCGTGCCGTGCTGCGGGTGCGTCGCGCGGTAAACGGCGGATGTGCCACCTTCCCCGACCGACTCGAGGATCGTGTACCCGTTGAGGGTCGTGCCGATCAGGGGGTCTCGCGCCACGCGTCGAAGCTAACGGCCGCCGACCGAGAGGCACAAGCGAGCGGCCGACGGGGTAGCGGTGTAGAATCGAAGGCGCGCAAGTCCCCGCCGGTCTTTCTGGTCCGTGATGTCGATTCGACGCTCCCGCCCGGCTCGCCGCCTGGCCGCCCTACTCCTCGCTGTCACGGCCTGCTCCCGTGGCACCCCGGCGCCTACCCCCGCGCCGACCCCCGCTGGCCGTTCCGGCGTCGCCCCCGGCGTGCCTGCCGGCGCCGACCTCTCGACCTTCGACGTCGTCGCCCTGTACCGACAGCTGGGGCTGCTGGCCTCCGGGTTCCCGATGCCGTTCGTGGGCAGCGTTGCCTTTCTCGGGGGGCGCAGCGCCGACAGCACCCTCGCGCTGGTCACCCTGTCGCTGGGCAACCGCTCCCTCGGGTTCACCCGAGAGGGTGATCGCTACGTGGCGAACTACTCCGTGACCCTCGAGGCGCGGCGCGGGGACGCGCCACTGGCCCGCGTCACCACCACGGAGACGGTCCGGGTCACCTCGTTCAAGGAGACCGGTCGCACCGACGAGAGCGTGATCTTCGAGCAGTTGCTGGCGCTGCCGCCGGGCGAGGCAGAACTCACCGTCACCGTCCGTGACGAGGGCTCCGGGCGGGTGGGCACGGCGTCGCGCCCGCTCACCGTCCCGACGCTCACCGGCCGCAGTGCCCTCGGCAGCCCCGTGCCGTTCTATCAGGCCAGTCTGCGGCCGAGTCTCGATTCCCTGCCGCGCCTGGTGCCGTCGCCCCGCTCGACGGTGGTCTTCGGCCGCGACTCCGTCGTGCCCGTTTACCTCGAGGCCTACGGTGCCGCCGAGCGCGTCACCTTGCGCGCTCGCGTCGAGACCGAGGGTGCCACCCTTTTCGTCGACTCCCTGCCGCTCGTGCGCCGCGGCCCCGGCCTCTTCAGCGGGATCTTCGCGGTGCCGGTGCGCCGGCTCGGGATCGGGGTGACGACGATCGGGTTCTCCCGCTCCGACGCCCCCGACGACACGACCACGGTGCCCGTGTTCGTCTCGTTCGGTGACGACCTGCCCGTCGCCTCGTTCGAGCAGATGCTGAGCTACCTGCGCTACTTCGCGTCCCCGACCCGCCTGCGTGCGCTGCGCGAGGTGGCCGCAGAGCAGCGGGCCGAGGCCTGGGCGCGCTTCGTGGCCTCCACCGATCCGACGCCGGCGACGCCCGAGCACGAAGGGCTGCGCCAGTACTTCCAGCGCATCCAGGCCGCCAATGCGCGCTTCCGGGACGAGGGGCAGCAGGGCTGGCTCACCGACCGCGGCATGGTCTTCATCACCCTCGGCGAGCCCGAGCTGGTGCGCGAGACGAATCCCCTGGACGTCGGGTCGCGCGGTCGCGCGCTCGTGTGGGACTATCCCTCCCGGCGCGTCACGCTGGTGTTCATCGACCAGACGGGCTTCGGCCGCTGGCGCCTGTCGGTCCAGAGTCAGGGGGACTTCCAGGCCCTCGCCCGCGCGCTCCAGGATCGGAACGGGACATGACCGCCGACTCCCCCGCCCTGACCGTGCGGCGGGAGTTGCAGCGCAAGGCGATCCACGGGGCCACCACCGTCCTCCCCGTAGCGTACGCCGCCGGGATCCGGCGTCCCGTGATGGTGGGTCTCACGGGAGCCCTCCTCGCGACGGCGATCGCCGTGGAACTCGCCCGTCGCTGGTCTCCCGCCGTGCGCGAACGGTTCGACCGCCTCGCCGGTCCCCTGCTGCGGACGCACGAGGCCGGCGGTGGCGTGGCCGGCGCCACCTGGCTCTTTGCCGCCTTCTTCCTCGTCTGTCTCCTGACGCCGCCGTCCGTGGCCGTCGCGGCCATGTGGGCCGTGTCGGCCGGTGATGGGGCGGCCGGGACCATCGGCCGGCTGGTCGGCCGCCACCGCTGGGCCAGCGGCAAGTCCCTCGAGGGCTCGGTCGCCCTGCTGTCCATGACGGCGGCCGGGGCCTGGGGACTCGCAAACTGGTCCCCCATGACGGCCCTCGGGCTCGGGCTCGCGGGGGCCCTGTCCGAAGCCCCGGCGGGTCCGCTCGACGACAACCTGCGGACGGCCGGGGGGGTCGCACTCACAGGTATTCTCATTATTGCGCTAACTCATTGACAAAATAAGCCGACCCACCGTATCCCTTATTGGCGGTCAATCCGGCCGCGACGGATCGCGTTCCGTACGGACGCGAAGCACTGGATGCGGGAGGGGAATGCCATGGCAAGCGTCGGCAAGGTGAAGTGGTTCAATGACGCCAAGGGGTACGGCTTCATCAGCGGACCCGACGGGGGACCGGACATCTTCGTCCACTACACGCAGATCGAGATGGAGGGCTTCAAGACCCTCCCCGAAGGCTGCGACGTCGAATTCGAGGTCCGCCTTGGCGACAAGGGAATGAGCGCCACGAAGGTGAAGCGGGTCGGCTGATTCACGACGGCAGGACCCGGACGGTGTCTCCCCCTCCACCGTCCGGCCGAACGCGTCGCCCGCCCGCCCCGACGCCGCCGTTGTCGGGCGTTATGCTTGGGCGTCATGGACGTCACGCTGCCGCCGGCGCCGCGGCTGTTCCTCGTCGATGGCTACGCGCTCGTGTACCGGGCCTTCCACGCGGCGGGCAACCGGCCCCTCACCACGCGCCGCGGCGAGAATACGGCGATCCCGTGGGGCATCGCCAACTTCCTCGACCGGCTGCTGCGGGTGCACCACCCCGAATACCTCGGCTGGGTGCACGACGCGGGAATGTCGGCTCGCGAGACGGAATACGCCGACTACAAGGCGAACCGCGTGGCGCTCGAGGAGGCCGCGCAGCAGGACTTCGACCGCGGGGTCGAGCGGGTCGAGGCGCTGCTCGCGGCACAGCGGATTCCGCTGCTCGAGGTTCCCGGCTACGAGGCCGACGACGTCATCGCCACGCTCACCGACGAGGCGGTCGCGGCGGGCCTCAACGTCGTCGTCGTCTCGCCGGACAAGGACCTGGTGCAGCTCGTGCGGCCCGGCGTCTGGATCCTCAATCCCTACCACGGCCGGCCGGGGGCGACCACCGAGAAGTGGTACGACGTCGAGACGGCGCACGAACGGCTGGGGGTGCCGCCACACCAGGTCGTGGACTTCCTCGCCCTCGTCGGCGATGCCTCGGACAACGTGCCCGGCGTCGCGGGGATCGGCGAGAAGGGAGCCGCCGCCCTGCTCGCACAGTGGGGATCGCTCGACGCCATCTATGCGCACCTCGACGAGGTGACACCGCCGCGCGCGCAGAAGGCGCTGCGGGCCGCCGAGGCGGAGGCGCGGCTCTCGTATTCGCTGGCGAAGGCCAAGCGCGACGTGCCGGTCACGCTCGATGTCTCGGCGCTCACGCTCGACCCGCCCGACCTGCCGACGCTCAAGCAGCTCTACGTCGAGTTGGAGTTCGCGTCGTTGCTCGCGCGGCTTCCCAAGGACGCGAGTCCGGCCGCCGGCGGCGGCGCCGCGGCCACCGCCGCTGCCACCGCCGCTGCGGTCACCGCCGCCGCCACCGCCGGCCCGTCCGAGGCGCCGCCGGCCACCGCGACCGATCCGGTCGCGCAGTACGTCGTCGCCGATACCGTCGAGGCGGTCGCGGCGCTCGTGGCGCGGTGCCGCGCCGTCGGGACGATCGCGGTGGATACCGAGACGGTCACGGATCCCGACGCTCCCGTGGCGGTGGACCCGCTTCGCGCGACGCTGGTGGGGATCTCCATCGCCGCCGAGGCCGGGGAGGCGTGGTACCTCCCCTTGGCGCACCGCGTGCCGCAGGGCGGCCAGGGCGACCTGCTGGGGGCCACCGTCACCGGCGACTCGATCGCGGCGCGCGCCTTGGCGGCGGGAGCGCCGGATCCGGTGAACCTGCCGCCCCTGCTGGGCGACGCGCTGGCACCGCTGCGGGCACTGCTCGACGATCCGGCAGTGGCGAAGATCGGGCAGAACGCGAAGTACGACCTGCTCGTGCTGCGCGGCGCAGGGGTGCGCCTGCGCGGCTTGGCGGTGGATACGATGCTCGCGTCGTACGTGCTCGATCCGGGGCGGCGCTCGCACGGGCTCGACCTGCTGGCCCTCGAGCTGCTCGGCCACGAGATGACGACGTACGAGCAACTCGTCGGGAAGGGCAAGGGGCAGCTGGGCTTCGACGTGGTGCCGGTGCGCGAGGCGGCGGCGTACTCGTGCGAGGACGCCGACATGACCCGGCGGCTCGCCGACCGGCTGGTGCCGACGCTCGGGGCACAGGCCGCGCTCTTCCGCGACGTCGAGATGCCGCTCGTGCAGGTGCTCGCCGACATGGAGTGGGAGGGGATCGCGATCGACCTCGCGTGGTTCGCGCAGCTCAAGGCGCGCTTCGCGGCCGAGCGCACGCGGCTCGAGGCGGCGCTGCACGAGGCGGCCGGTGAGGTCTTCAACGTCAACTCGACGCCGCAGCTGCGCCGGATCCTCTTCGAGAAGCTCGGGCTCCCGGTGCTCAAGAAGACCGCCACCGGCGCCTCGACCGACGCCAGCGTGCTCGAGGAACTCGCGGCGATGGGGCACGAGCTGCCGATCCGCCTCATGGAGTACCGCGAGGTGGCGAAGCTCGAGAGCACCTACCTCGACGCGCTGCCGCGCATGGTCCACCCGCGCACGGGCCGGCTGCACACGTCGTTCAACCAGACCGGCTCGGCGACGGGTCGCCTGGCGTCGAGCGACCCGAACCTGCAGAACATCCCCGTGCGCTCGGAACTCGGGCGCGAGATCCGGCGCGGCTTCGTGCCGCGGTCGGGCTGGGTCTTCCTCACCGCCGACTACTCGCAGATCGAATTGCGCCTGCTGGCCCACCTCTCCGGCGACCCGGCGTTCGTCGAGGCGTTCCGCGCCGGCGGCGACATCCACCGGCAGACCGCCGCGATCATCTTCGGCGTCCCGCTCGCCGACGTGACCGCGGAGATGCGCGCGCGCGCGAAGACGATCAACTTCGCGACGATCTACGGGCAGGGGGCGCACGCGCTCTCCCGGCAGCTCCGCATCGAGCACGTCGAGGCGAAGCAGTTCATCACGACGTACTTCGAGCGCTTCGCCGGCGTCCGCGCCTTCCTCGACGGCATGGTCGAGCAGGCGAAGGGCCGCGGCTACGTCGAGACCATCTTCGGCCGCCGCCGCTACATCCCCGAGCTCACGGACAAGAACTTCAACATCCGCGCCTTCGGCGAGCGCGTCGCGCAGAACGCCCCGATCCAGGGCTCCGCCGCGGACCTCATCAAGGTCGCGATGATCCGCCTCCACCGCCGACTCGCCGACGAGGGCTTCGCGGCGAAGATGCTGCTGCAGGTGCACGACGAACTCGTCTTCGAGGCGCCACCGGGCGAGCTCGATCGGCTGTCGACGCTGGTGAAGACCGAGATGGAGGGGGCCGCGACGCTCTCGGTGCCCTTGCTCGTCGAGCTCGGGTCCGGGCCCAACTGGGTGGACGCGAAGTAGGCGCGATCGTGGATCAGAACGGGAACCATCTTGCGTGGCGCGAATTCGCCAAGCGCGGCGACGGGATGCGGCACGCGATGGCGGGCGGCCTCTGGCTGCACCGCCACGTGTGGCGCGGGACCCCCATGGCGCACCTCGTGAGCACCGATCGCGCCGCCCTCGAGGCCTACGGCCGTGCCGCAGGGTTGCCGCTCTACCGGCTGCAGTTCAAGCCGCTCAAGGATCCCGATACGGGCGAGCGGCGGGATGCGTGGCATTGGGATCTCGTGGGGCGGTACCTCCCCCCGCGTCCCGACGGGAAGGGTGGGGGGTGACCCCGGTGGGCCGGCTGCCGGGCGGCCCCCCGCATGCGGTCACGTGCCGATTCGCGCCCCTACTTCCCCGGGACCAGCGCCGCGTCCGCCGCCTGCGCCTCGGCCCGCCCCGCTGCCGGGTCCACGAACGCCAGCAGCACCCCGCCGACGACGAAGAACGCGATCACACTGAGGATCGAGTTGCGGCTCGATCCGGTCATTTCGATCGCCACCGCGAAGAGCAGCGGCCCGAAGATCCCCGCGAACTTCTCGAAGACGCTGTAGAAGCCGAAGAACTCGCCGCTCTTGTGCGCCGGCACCATGCTCGCGAACAGCGAGCGCGAGAGGGCCTGGGTGCCGCCCTGCACGAGCCCCACCAGCACCGCGAGCCGCAGGAAGTCGCCCGCGTCGCGCATCCAGTAGCCCAGCACGCTCGCGACCGTGTACACGACCAGCCCGAGATAGATCGCCGGTCGCGCGCCGATCTTCCCCGCGAGCCACCCGAAGGCGAAGGCGCACGGGATCCCCACGAACTGCACGACCAGGATCGCCGCGATCAGCGAGCCCTGCCCGATCCCCAGCTCGGTGCCGTACGCGGTGGCCATCTTGATGATCGTCTGGATCCCGTCGTTGTAGATCAGGAAGGCCAGCAGCATCAGCCCCGCCTGCCGGTACTGGCGGAGCGACCGCAGCGTCTCGCCAAGGCGTGCGAGCGTCGTGCGCCACACCGACTGCCCCGCGGCTTCGTCCGGTTCGCGCACGCGGGGCGGTTCGGGGACGCCGCGCAGGATCGGTACCGTGAAGATCGCCCACCACACCGCTACGCTCACGAACGCCAGCCGCGCCGGCAGCGTGCTGTCCTCGGGCAAGCCGAACAGCGCCGGCTTCTGGATCCACGCCAACTGCAGCGCCAGCAGCACTCCGCCCCCCACGTAGCCCAACGCGTAGCCGGCGGTGCTCACGCGGTCCACCTCGTCACCCGACGCCACGTGCGGCAGCAGCGACTCGTAGAACACCGTCGCCCCGACAGCCCCGATCATCGCCGCCACGAACAGCCAGAACGCGAGCGTCAGATCCCCCCGGCCGATCAGGAACATCCCCGCGGACGCGGTCACCCCCAGCACCGTGCACGCCAGCAACTGGCGCTTCCGCGTCGCGGTGACGTCGGCCACCGCCCCGAGCACCGGGGAGAGCACCGCGGTGACGATCAGGTACAGGGTGCTCGCCGTCGCCAGCGCCTGCGTCGCCTTGGCGGGGGGCAGGTCGGCCCCCGCGACCTTCACGAAGTAGATCGGGAAGACCGCCGTCATGAGCGTCGTCTGGGCGGCGGACAGTGCCCAGTCGTACATCGCCCACGCGCGTTGCGCGGGGGTGGCGAGGCCGAGGCGGCTCAACAGCGGGGGGCGGGACATGGTCTCGGGCCGGAACGTGCGCGCGGGCGTCCCGCGCGGCAGATTGTACGGCGTGTGCGACCGCCGCCGGCGCGTTTGGCGCCACCTCGCGTGGAGCGTCGGCCTCGCCGTTGCAGCGTGTAGCGGCGAGGCCGGACGTCAGACCCCCAACGATAGGGCCCCGGATGCGTCCCCGGCAGCCGCGGCTGCCGGCGCGGTGGATCCGGCGCTGGCGTCCTGGCCCTCGGCGCTGGGCGGCCTGCTGGTCGTCGGCACTCCCGGCGGCTCCGTGCGCAGCGGCGTCCTGCTCCTCCCAGATGCGCCCAACGAGGCCGAGGCCTTCGCGGCCGTGCGCGGGTCGCGCGTCGAGCTGTTCGGGGCGACGGGGCGTGTCGGCGAGGCCACGATCGTCGCCGTCGAGCGCGCCGACACCACCGAGTGCGTCGCCTGGCCGATGGCGCGACTGCAGCTGCCGACGAACGCAGCGGTCGGCCCTTGGTCACTCGCGGCCCGCACGGGGATCGCCGTCCCCATGGCCAGTCTCGACGTCACGGCGATGGGGGGCCGGGACTCCGCACGACTCGTCGTCGAGCTGGCCCGGCTCGCGTCGGGTCTCCCCGGCGACTCGAATCCGTCGTTTCGCGGGCTGCCGATGCTCGTGCGCACCGCTGTGCGCACCGCCGTGCGCGTCTCCGGCGTCCCGACCCGCGAGGTGGTCGTCGCGGAGATCGTCCGCCGCGTCGGGCAGGAGGCGACGCCCCTCGAGGAACGCATTGCACTCGTCGCCGAGCGCGATTCCGGGACGGCGACGCCATGGCGTGCCGGCTGGTTCGTGCGCACCGACGGAGTCGAGGAGTCGATCGAGTCGAGCGACTTCGCTGGTGCCCTGCAGCTCGGCGCCGACCCGCCGATCGTCGTCCTCCAGCGCGAGAGCGCCAAGGGGGCGCGCTTCGAGCTCCTCGTGCGAACGGCTCAGGGCTGGGAACGCCGGTGGACGAGCGCGTGGAGTGGGTGCTGACGGGCGGTAGCGGCCGCGCCGGTCCCCGACGCCGACGTGCGCACCAGCGCGGTGACCGACCCGGACTCAGCGCCCGTCGAAGCCGCGGACCGTCACGCCACCGGTCAACATGGCTTGCATGGTGGGCCCGAAGAGGGCGTACGGGTGAGCCTGGGGCAGTGCGCTGACCGTGTCGAGCCGGGTGCGCTGCTCGTCGGTCAGCGAGAGCGACAGGGCTGCCAGATTCTCGCTGAGTTGCTCCGGGCGAGTGGCGCCGATCAGGATCGAGGTGACCCCGGGTCGGTCGCGCAGCCACGCCAGCGAGACGCGCGCCGGTGTACTCCCCGCCTCTGCGGCCACCTCGCGCACGACGTCGAGGATGCCCCAGTTCCGGTCGGAGAACTTCTCGAACACCGGGTTGCCGGAGCCCTTCACCGTCTCGAGGCGACCCGCGGTCACGGCTCCCCGAACGTACTTGCCGCTGAGGAACCCGCTCGCCAGCGGGCTCCACGGCGTGACGCCGATACCGAGCGATGCGGCGGCCGGCAGGTGCTCGCGTTCCACCGTGCGTTCAACCAGCGAGTACTCCGGCTGCAGCGCGATGATCCGCTCGAGGTGCGAGGCCTCCGCCAGCGTCTGCAACCGCGTCATGTACCACGCGGGCACGTCACTGAGGCCGACGTAGCGGACCCGACCGCTCCGCACGACGGTATCGAACGTCCGCAGCACCTCGTCGGGCGGCGTGTGCACGTCCCACGAATGCAGCCAGAGCAGGTCCACGTAGTCGGTGCGCAGGCGCCTGAGCGATCCCTCGAGGGCCCGCAGCAGGTTCTTCCGCCCGTTGCCGCCGGCATTCGGGTTGCCCGGCTCGGCGTTGTACGAGTACTTGGTGGCGACGACGAGCCGGTCACGCACGCCGTCCTCCGCCATGAAGCGGCCGAGCATCTCCTCCGACTTTCCCCCGACGTACAGGTCGGCCGTATCCACGAAGTTCCCGCCTGCCTCCACGTACCGGCGGAACAGCGCCCGGCTGGTTGCGTCGTCGGCCCCCCATCCCCAGTCAGTCCCGAAGGTCATCGTCCCGAGGCAGAGTGGAGACACCTTGAGGCCGGAGCGGCCCAGCGTGCGGTAGTCGGCGAGGGTAGAGGTCATCGTGCGGGAGGCGGTTGGCGTGGGAGCATGGATCCTCCCTCGACACTAGACACGACTCCCGGGTGCCACCGGTACATTCCTCCGAGGCGTGGTACGATTCGCGCGCGGGCATTCGGGTCGGACCGTCGCCCGGCTGGAAGGCCTTGATAGGGACCAGGGGGAAGCGAGTCGTGAACCGCAGTGGGGTGCCCTTTCGGCACGCGCGACGCCGCCATCAGATCGACGCCCTTGGCGCCGCACGCATCCTCGTGACGAGCCGGGCGCTCGGCTGGCCGGGACTGCTCGTGGAACGTGGTGTCAACGACGGCTGGGACGTCGGGGACCTGACGGTGGATGCCCACTACTTCGCGCTCAACCTCGAGCGTGTTCCCTTGCCGATTCTCGTCCGCGATGGCGGCGTGGAACGCACCGAGACGCTGCGGCCCGGTGCCGGCTGGTTCTGTCCCGCCGGCGAGCGCTTCTCGCATCGCGTGGACGCGCGGTGCCACTTCGCCCTGTGCACCATCACCCCCGAGGCGTTCGCGCGCTGGCTGGCCGTGCCGGCCGGCGAGGCGCCGCCTCGCCTGCTGCGGCGCTACGACGTGCGGGCGACGGCGCTCACCGCGATTCTCCGGGCGCTCGTGGCGGAGGCGGCGAGCGCCGGCGCCGGGGGACTGCCGTTCATCGAGACCCTCGGGCGCGCGATGTCGCTGCAGTTCGCGCAGCACTTCGGCGCCGACGATCTCGGTACGTCGGCGCGCGGGGGGCTGTCGGCGCGGGCGCGTCGCACGGTGCTGCGGCTCGTGCAGGAACGCCTCGACGATCCGCCGCACATCGCCGAACTGGCCGCCGCCTGCGGCGTGAGTACCGGACACTTCCAGCGCGCCTTTCGCGAGAGCTTCGGCCGAAGTCCGTGGCGGCAAGTGCTGGCCTGGCGGCTCGAGGCGGCCCGGCGCGCGTTGCTGTCGGCCGCGTCCGTCTCGGAGGTTGCCCTGCGGTTCGGCTTCGCGGACCAGAGCCACTTCACGCGGCACTTCCGACGCTACTTCGGCGTGACGCCCGGCACCGTGCTGCGCACTGCGCCCCCGCCCGACCCGGACGTCCTGCCCGAGACCCGGGGCCCCGTGCGCCGCTAGCCGCTTGCCTGCCCCAGCGCGGCCGGCGGCCGGCCCCGGCCCCGCGCGAGCGCAAGCGCGCCGAGTGTCAGCACGTACGGCAGGGCGAGAAAGAGCTGGTACGGCAGCGTCCAGCCCATCGCCTGGATCAGGAACTGCAGCGCCGTCGCCGCGCCGAAGACCAGCGCCCCCAGCGCCGCTCCCACCGGATGCCAGCGGCCGAGCACGACGATCGCGATCGCCACGAAGCCGCGGCCCGCGCTCATGCCTTCCGCGAACGTGCCGGCCTGAGCCAGGACGAGCGTCCCCCCCGCCAGCCCGCCAAGCGCCCCGCCGGCCACCACGGCGAGCGTGCGCAGCCGCGCGGTCGCCACCCCTGCGGCCCGCGCGGCCTCGGGGGCCTCGCCCACTGCCCGCAGCGCCAGCCCCGCATGCGTGCGATACAGGAACCACCACAGCACCGGCACCAGCAGCGCCGCGAGGTACGTCACGACCGGCTGTGAGAAGAATGCCGGCCCGACCACCGGGAGCTTCGATAACCCCGGCACCGCCATCGGTCCTGCCGTCGGCACCGACAGCGCTGCCCCGCCCGCGCCGTACCAGGTGCGATACAGCGCGCCCGTCCCGCCCAGCCCCAGCAGGGTCATCGCCGTGCCCGTGATGATCTGGTCGGTGCCGAGCCGCACGACGCACAGCGCGAACAGCGCTGCGAGCGCCGCTCCGGCGACGGCCGATGTCGCGAACCCCGCGCCGACGCCGCCCGCGCCGGCCGCCACGAGCGCCCCGAAGGCGCCGGCCATCACGCACCCCTCGAGGCCGACGTTGATGACCCCGGCGCGCTCGGCGATCGTCTCGCCCATCGCTGCGAACGCCAGCGGGGTCGCCGTGCGCACCGCCGCCTCGAGGAAGCCCGTCAGCGCATCCGCCATCAGCCGGCGGCCTCCGGGGTCCTGCGGGTCCACCATCCCGCCTGCCGGCCGCGTTCGGCGAGCACCAGGAGCAGGATCACCAGCGCCTCGACGACCGCCACGAGGACGCTCGGAACGCCGGCATCCCGCTGCATGGCGCTCGCCCCGGCCTCGAGCGCGCCGAAGACGAGGCCGGTGGCGATGACGAGCACCGGCTCGAGCCCGGCGAGCAGCGCGACGGCGATGGCCGTGAAGCCGTAGCCCGGGGAAAGGTTCTCGTACAGCGCGTAGGTGACGCCGGTGACCTCGACCGCGCCAGCCAGCCCGGCGAGCATGCCGCTCCCCACGAAGGCCCACGCGGTCACCCGCCCCGTTGCCACGCCACCCGCACTCGCCGCCGCGAGGGGATTCAGCCCCGTCGCGCGCAGGCGGAACCCCGCCGCCGTGCGCGCGAGCCACCACGACCCGACGCCGGCGAGTACCACGGCCATCAGCCAACCCAGATGCAGGCGCGAGCCAGGCACCAGCACCGGCAGCCGTGCCGCCGCCGCCAGCGAGGCACTCTGCGGATAGATGCGCAGCGGCTCCTGCAGCGGCCCGCGCACCAGCCACGCGACGACGAACTGCGCGACCGAGTTGAGCATCAGCGTGCTGATCACGTCGAGCACGCCGAAGCGCGCCCGGAGCCATGCGGCCACGCCGGCCACGACCGCGCCCCCGGCGATCCCCGCCGTAAGGGCGCTCACGAGGGGCAGTGGCCCGGGGCCCGTGACCGCGAGCCCGGCGGCGGTGGCAGCGGCGGCCCCCGCGAGCAACTGGCCCTCGGCCCCGATGTTCAGCACCCCCGCGCGGAACGCCAGCGTCACCGCGAGGCCGGCCAGCACGAGCGGCGTCGCCCGCACGAGCGTGCCCGAGAGCACCGCATCCAGCGACCCGAAGGCGCCACCCGCCAGTGCGCCGAGCGCGCGCGGCGCGTCGTAGCCCGCAAGGGCGACGATCGCCAGCAGCAGCAGCGCGGCCACCCCTCCCGTCGCGGCGATGAGCAGCAGCCGCCCAGTCCATCGGTGCCGCGTCACGGCGTCGCCCCCAGCATCGCTCGGCCGACGGACTCGCGCGTCGCATCGCTTGCCACCAGCCGACCGTCGTGCATCGCCAGCACGCGGTCGGATACGGCGAGCACCTCGTCGATGTCGCTCGAGTAGAACACCACTGCGAGCCCCTGGTCGCGCGCCTCGCGCAGGCGTCCGAGCACCGCGTCCGTCGCGCGCAGGTCCAGCCCCCGCGTCGGGTTCTCGACCACCAGCGCCGGGGGCGGCGGGTCGAGCTCGCGGGCGAGCACGAGCTTCTGCTGGTTGCCGCCCGACAGCGCCCGCGCGGGGGCCTCGGGTCCGGGACCACGGACGTCGAAGCGCGCCATCAGCTCGCGCGTGCGCGCCCGCAGCGCCTCCCACGGCATCCGGCCGCGCGCGGCGCCGAGGCCGCGGAGCGCGACGTTCTCCCGCAGCGGTGCGTCCAGCAGGATCGCGTCGCGGTGCCGGTCCTCCGGCACGAAGCCCACCGTGGCCGGCCGGCGTACGAGGCCGCGCGTCGGGGCCAGCCGGCCGGCGAGCAGGCGCAGTAGCTCGTGCTGGCCAGATCCCTCCACCGCGGCGATCCCCACGACTTCCCCGGCCCGCACGCTGGCCGACACGTCCTCGACGCGCACAACGCCACGTGCGTCGGCGTAGGTGACGCCTTCGAGCGCCAGCACCTCGTCGCCCGGGGGCCGCACCGACGGGGCCACCGCGGGACCCTCGGGCACCTCTCCCAGCATCGCCGCGACGAGCGCGTCGTGGGACCACGTGGCGCGCTGGGCCGACCGCACCACCCGCCCGCGGCGCAGCACAGTGAGGTCGTCCGCGACCGCGAGCGCGTCAGCGAGCTTGTGCGTGATGAGCACGATGCTCCCGCCGCCCTCCGCGAAGCGGCGGACCCACCCGAGCACCTCATGCGCCTCGGCTGGGGCCAGCACCGCCGTCGGTTCGTCGAGGATCAGCACGGCGGCGTCGCGCGCGAGCGCCTTGACGATCTCGACGCGTTGCTGGGCGTGTACGGCGAGCTCGCCGACGCGCGCGCCGGGATCGAGCCCGAGGCCTGTGGCCTCGCCGATGCGCCGCACGACGGCGGCGGCGCGCGCGGCGTCGAACCGCCCGCGTCCGCCCAGCGCGACATTCTCGGCCACCGTCATGGCCGGCACGAGCGAGAAGTGCTGCTGCACCATACCGAGCCCGGCGGCGAGCGCGGCCGCCGCGGATGCGAAGTGCACCGGCCGCCCGTCGAGCGTGATCGTCCCTGCATCGGGGGCCAGGAGCCCGAACGCGATGCGCATGAGCGTGCTCTTGCCGGCGCCATTCTCGCCGAGGAGCGCATGCACGGTGCCCGGTCGGATCACGACGCCGGCGTCGTCGAGGGCGAGCGTCGGACCGAACCGCTTGAGGATGCCCGTGAGGGCGAGCGTCGGCGCGCGTCGTCCCCCGGGTGGGGCGACGCTCACGTGCCGGTGGGCGCGGCGACGAACGTCCACGGCAGGCCGAACTCCTGCCCGATCGCCGCGGCCAGCGCGGCGACGCCGAGGGTCTCGGTGGCGTAGTGGCCAGCGTAGATGACGACCAGGCCGAGTTCCGGGGCTTCGACGGCTGTGTGATGCGGCCCCTCCCCCGTGATCAGGGTGTCGATGCCCTGCGCCGCGGCCTCGCGGAGCGTGTCGCTCGACGCCCCGCTGCCGGTGACGATCGCCCATCGGCGCGTGCGCCGCCCCGCCTCGAGATGGCTGTGGTGCACGCGCCCTCCCTGCGCAGCGGCGAACGCACCGGCGCGCGCGACCAGCTCGGCCGTCTCGAGGTCGGTCGCGCCCTGGCAGCCCACGTGCACCGTCTGGAAGCGGCCGAAGCCCGCCGAGGGCGTCAGCCCGAGCTGCTCCGCCAGACGCGCGTTGTTCCCGAGCGACGGGTGCAGGTCGAGCGGCAGGTGCGACGCATAAACCGCGACGCCGTGCCGGACGAGCAGCGCGAGCCGGTCGTGATAGGCGCCGACGATCCGCTGGTTGCCCCCCCAGAAGAGGCCGTGGTGCAGCAGCAGCAGGTCGGCCCCGACGGCAACTGCCCCTTCGATGGCGCGGCGCGAGCCGTCCACGGCGGCCGCCACGCGGGTCACGGTGCCCGCCGGGTTGGTGAGCTGCAGGCCGTTGAGGGCCGGCGGGTAGTCGGGAATCTCGGCGGTGCGCAACTGCGCATCGGCCCAGCCCGTCACCACCTCCAGCCGCAGGGGCGTCACGGGGTCACGGGTGGCGTCGTGCCGCGTGGCACGACGATACGGCCCGCCAGCAGTTCACCCTTCACGCTGTCCACCCCCGCGAGGACCGCTGCGGGAATCCTCGCCCGCAGGGCATCGTTCAGGACGAGCGTGACGACGTCGCTCTTGAGGCCGAGCGGAACCACGCGCGGCGTGAAGGTACCCGCCTTGACCTCGCGCGCGACCAGCATGAGCGCGTGCGGGATGTCGATCACCACCGAGCCGAGCACCACCTCGGGGGCGACCCCGTTCTGGTTGGCGTTCGAACCGATGACGAACGCCTTGCGCGTCTCGCGGGCTGCCTGAAAGACGCCAAGCCCCGCGGCGTCGGCGTTCTGGAAGATGACGTCCACGCCCCGCCCGATCTGCGCCAGCGCCTGCTCCTTCCCCGCCCCGACGTCGTCCCAGTTGCCGAGGTAGCTCACGACGACCTTCACGTCGGGGCGGACGCGCCGGGCTCCGGCCTCGAAGGCGGCGAAGCTGACCTTGACCGGCGGCAGTTCGGTGCCGCCGATGCAGCCGATCGTCCCGGTCGAGGTCGTGGCGCCGGCGACCATGCCCGCGAGGTAGCTCGCCTCCTCGAAGGCGAAGTTCATCCCCGCGATGTTGGGGCCGACGGTGGTCCCCGACGTCGTGACGAAGATGGTCTTCGGGAACTGCGGCGCGACGCGGAGCGCCGCATCCTGGTACTCGAAGCCGTGCCCGAAGACCAGCGTGTACCCCTGCGCTCCGTACTGGCGGAAGTTCTCGTCGAACTCGGCGGGCGTCTTCGTCTGGATGTGGCTGACCTGTGCGCCCAGGGAGTCCTTGATACGCTGCAGGCCGGCGTACGCACCGCCGTTCCACGACTGGTCCGAGATCGGCCCCGGCGTCAGCAGGGCGACCTTGAACGTGGACGACGGCGCGGCGTCCTTGGCGCCGCCGCAGGCCGTCGAGAGGACGGGAGCAAGGGCAAGCGCGAGGTGGCGAAGTCGCATGGCGAACGGGGCGGGTGGTCGGGGAACGGCGGTCAGTACTCCGAACGCCCAGGTCCGAGAATGAGTTCGAGGACGCGGTCGAGGTCGTCCGCACCGTAGAAGACGATGCGGATCTCGCCCCGGTCGGCGGCGGTCTGGGAGACCTGCACGTCCGTCTGCAGCTTGCGCCGCAGGTCGTCAGCCACGCGCTTGAGTTCGGCGACGGTGCCGGCGGCGCGGGGACCCGGAGGGGCGGGCTTGGGTGTGTCGCGGCGCGGGGCCTGCGCCGCCCGGGACGACGGCTGTTCCCGGGCGACGCGCTCGACTTCGCGCACGGAGAGCCCGTCGTCCACCGTGCGGCGTGCAAGCGCCAGGAGTTGGCGTTCGTCGCGAACGGTGAGCAGTGCCTTCGCGTGCCCGAGCGACAACGTGCCGTTGCGCACGAGGGTCTGGACGCCGCCGGGGAGCGAGAGCAACCGCAGCAGGTTGGCCACCGTCGAGCGATCCTTGCCGACCGCCTCTGCCACCTCCGCCTGCGTCAGCCCGAAATCGTCCATGAGCTGCTGGTAGCCCTCGGCCTCTTCCATCGGGTTGAGGTCGGCGCGCTGGAGGTTCTCGACGAGCGCCAGAGTGAGGAGCGTCTTGTCGTCGAGGACCTTGATGATCGCCGGGATCTCGGTCCAGCCGAGCCGAGTGGCGGCACGGAAACGCCGCTCGCCGGCGACGAGCTCGTAGCCCTGTCCACTCGGCGCCGGCCGCACGGTGACCGGCTGCAGCAGGCCGTTGGCCTTGAGCGAGGCCTCGAGTTCGGCGAGCTCCTCGGGCTTGAACGTCTTGCGCGGCTGATACGGGTTGGGGCGAATGCTCGCGATCGGTAGCGTGCCCGTCCCGGAGCGCGGCGCGTCCGAATCGCGGCTGGCCGGCGGCGTGGGCGGCGTAAGGGTCGGCGCGCTGCCGAGCAGTGCCTCGAGTCCGCGGCCAAGACGACGCGGCTTCTCGGTCATGCGGCGGGCCCGGAGGCGGCGTTCCGTTCGGTTGCAGGTGCGGCGGTCCGTGTCATGAGTTCGCGCGCCACCTGCATGTATCCCTGTGCGCCGACGCTCTGCAGATCGTAGAGGATGATGGGCTTCCCGAAGCTCGGCGCTTCGGCGAGGCGAATGTTCCGGGGAATCAGCGTCTCGAAGACCTTGTCCCCGAAATAGTCGCGCGCCTCCGCCGCCACCTGCCGAGAGAGGTTGAGGCGATGGTCGTACATCGTGAGCAGCACGCCGTCGATCCCGAGTGCCGGGTTCACCGCCTGCTGGACCAGGTGCACCGTATTGAGCAGCTGGGAAATCCCTTCGAGAGCGTAGTACTCGCACTGGAGCGGGATGAGCAACGCATCCGCCGCCGCGAGCATGTTGAGGGTGATGAGCCCGAGGGATGGAGGACAGTCGATCAAAATGTACTGGTACTGACTCTTTACTGTCTCTATAGCGTCGCGCATTGCATGTTCTCGGCGCGGCCTATTGACCAGTTCGACCTCGGCCCCGGCAAGGTCCGGGGTGGCGGCCAGCACGTCGAGGTGCCGGAAGCCGACGTTCTTCCAGAGCGCTGATTCGATCGAGCACTCACCGAGCAGCACGTCGTATGTGGTCAGCTCGACGGCGTCTCGGGGAATACCGATGCCGCTCGTGGCATTACCCTGCGGATCGCCGTCGATCAGCAGGGTGCGCTGTTCCGCCACGGCGAGCGACGCGGCGAGGTTGACGGCGGTGGTCGTCTTTCCGACCCCGCCCTTCTGGTTGGCGATTGCGATGACCCTGGCCACGGTATTCCTCCGGCGGGCGAATATAGCGTGTCCCAGGTGGCGGCACGGGCGCCGACGGAGTTGGGATCGACCCTTACGGGGCGGTTGACTCCCAGTTCAGCGCGCAGTTCTGGCTGTTGCTGTGGAGAAGTGTTCCACGTGGAACAATCCACAACCATCCACGGAGACCATTGTAGGGAGCTGTCGAGAAACTCCGGCGATCCCCGGATTGGCACAAGCCGCCGGAAGTCACCGGCCTGGGAGGAATCGCCACCGTCCTGCGACGCGGGCCTGAACGGTTTGCTGTCCGCTGGCGATCGGCGTGGGGCTATCGGGCGCGGCTGCCATCGCTCGCATCGCCATCCCCCGTTCGAGGACTGGCAGCACCATCTCGGTCGAGTTCAGCTCGATCAGCGGTCCGAGCGTGCCCCCGGCCGCCTTGGCGATGACCTCAGCATCCGCCTTGGCTTGTTCGACGGCATTGGCCAGCGCGTCGCGCCGAGCGGATTGCAGGGTGGACGAATAGAGCTCGACGGAGTGGATCGTGTTGGCGCCCTTGCCGAGTGCGGCATCGAGCACCGCGCCTGTGTTCTCGATCTTGAGGATCCGCACGCGAACGGTGTTGCGCACGAAGTAGCCCTTCAGCGGCGAGCTGCGGGTCGCCTGGTCGTACTGGTAGTCGGGGACGACAGCGTAATCGTTGGTCGTGATGTCTTCCGCTGCGATGCCGGCAGCGCGGATCGCCTCGATCACGGCACGCGTCTGCCGTGCATTCTCCGCTGCGGCCTGCGACGCGGTCGGTCGGCGTGTCTCGACGCCGATCGTCGCGGTCGCCCGATCCGGTGTCACTCGCGCTTCGCCGAGGCCGCTGACGGAGATGGCTGACGGCTCGGGGGCACCGGGGGCACCGGGGGCTTGCCCATGGGCCGAGGTGGAGAGGGCGCTGATCGCGGCGATGAGTGCGGCGCCGACGAGGCGCGTCCGGCGGGCGAAGGGCGAATCGGTCATGGGGGCTCCTGACGGGGCGGCGTGGCGTGATCGGCGCGGGGCGGTCGCATCAGCTGCGGGGTTGCCCGTTGGAGCCGAGACGACCATCGTCCGGGCACCGCAACCAGCCGCCCGATGGCGGGTGGGCTTCCCATCTCTCCGTACCCCAAGATGCCGCTGCCGATCGCTGCCGGGCACCCAACGCTGTTCATCACCAAGGATGCGTTCGAACGTGTCGGGCTGGTGCGGGCGGCGATTGACGAGCGGCTGGGCCTGACGGACGAGGAGTTCCGCGTGGAGGGTCGCCTCGTGACGATCGGACCGATCCATGACGAGGAGGGCTTCGAGTCGCTGATCGCGGACCTCGAGCAGCTGGGGCTCGTTTACTTCGACGACTACTTCGAGCTCAGCGGCAACTGGCCTGATTGGCTCGCCGTTTTCGCTGCGGCCGGGGCCTGACGCGGCGCGGTGCGCCGGTGCAGTCCCTCCCATCCGCAGCCCGGGCACCAGCCGGTCCGGAACCAAGGGAGCAGCGTGTTCCACCCGCGATGGGCGACGTGCAGCGTCTCGTCATCGCAGTGGGGGCATCGGGTACCGTCCGGCAGGAGCCACAGGAAGACCCAGGTTGCCGCCACGATGCGCAGCACGACCAGTCCGCCGATGACGGCGAGGAAGATGAGTGCGTCCTGCACCCATCCGTCGTAGCCCATCAGGGTGCCGAGCGAGCGAGGGGGTGCGCGCTCATCGTCCGACGGTGTTCCGCAGGAAGACGACGGTACGCGGCCAGGCGAGCTTCGCGGCGGCGAGGTTGGCGCCGCTCATGCCGTCCTGGTTTCGCAGGAATCCGTGCCCGGCTCCTGCGTACATCTGCCAATCGAACTTCCTGCCTGACGCCTGAAGCGCCGAGTCCGCCGAGGCGATCGAGACGTTCACGCGGGCGTCGAGCTCTCCGTAGAGGCCCAACACCGGTGCCTTAACTCTCGAGAGGTCGGCGCTGGCTGGAGACGAGCCGTAGAAGACGACGGCCGCGCCAAGTTCCGGGTTGGCGACGGCGTGGGCGAACGCGGTGGAGCCGCCCCAGCAGAACCCGACGACGGCGTACGTCCCTTGCTTGGCGGCCGGGAGACTCAGCCCGTAGTTCCCCACCGCCTTGAGTTGCGCGTGGACGGTCGCGGGCGAGAGGGTTCGGATGATCTGGGTAGCGAGCTGGGGGGCGGAGTCCGGGGTGGCCGGGCTGATCTTCCCGGTCATGAGGTCGGGGGCGATGGCGATGAAGCCATCGGCGGCGAGCTGATCGGCGACGGCACGGATCCAGGTCGTGAGACCGTAGATCTCGTGGACGACGAGCACGACGGGGGCCTTGCCGCGGACCTGCGGATAGACTACCCAAGCCGCCACGGAGTCTCCAGGTGTTTCTCCTGTCGCTATCTTGACGTATTCATGGTGTCTTGATGATTTCAATATCCTGTCTGATGCGCTCGACGAACCAGCCGGAATAGTAGGCACCTGACGAATCGGTCCCGCACCATTACGACGAAACGCCGCCGCTCCTGGCTGATCCGGCACCGCTCGTCGCGTCCCCACCGGCTGCGCCACCATGACGTTCAGCGCCAACAGAGTCAGCGCGACAGACCGCACCGCCATTCCCCGCCCTTCCGTCAGCACGCGCACGACGCCCTCTCCTCAAGACTCACGATCCAGCGCGCGGGGCCCGGGGCGGACACCTCGGGCGACGCACCACGACGACGACGTCACGTCTTTACGCTGCCGTCCCCGCGGGCTCGCGCGCAATGGGCGCGGCGCGCGATGCCAGATGACCGCTCAGCCAATCGAACACGCGGCCCTCCATCCAGTAGCGCGCCCCGCCGGGGATCGCCCCCGCGACGAACCCGACATGCCCACCGCGCTCGGGAAACTCGATCGTCAGCGCCGACGTGCCGCGCGCTGCCACGCGCACGTCGTCGAGGACCTGTCTCGGCAGGAACGGATCGTCAGCCGCGTTGAGCAGCAGGGTCGGGCGGTCCACCCCCCCGAGCGTGGGGAGCGAGCTGCACCGCGCGTAGTAGTCGGCCGCGCCGGCGAAACCGTGGATCGGACCCGTCACCACGTCGTCGAACTCCCAGAGCGTCCGGAGGCGTCGCAGCGCCGTCGCATCCACAAGATCCGGGAAGCGGGTGAGCTTCCGCTCGGTCTTCGCCACGAGCGACCGCAGGAAGTACCGCGTGTAGATGGTGTTGATGCCGCGCTCGAGATGACGGGATGCGCGCCCCAAATCGAAGGGGACGCTCACGGCGACCGACGCCGTCACTTCCGGAGGCACCGTGGCGGCTTCGTTGCCCAGCCACTTGAGCAGCACGTTACCCCCCAACGACACCCCGACGATGCCCACCGGCGTTCCCGGCGACTCGGCCACCAAACGGCGCACCACCATCGCGAGGTCGGTCGTCTCCCCGCTGTGGTACGCCCGCGGGACGGCGTTGACGACGTGGGCCGGGTCGCACGTCCGCCAGACGAGGAGGTCGGCCCACCAGCCGCGCAACCGCGCCTGGTGCAGCAGTCCCTGCACGTACGGCGCATGGATGCCGCTCTCGAGGCCGTGCAGGAGCAGTACGCGGGGGTGCCCGGGCTGCCCGGACAGCCGGTGCACCGTCACCGCATCGCCGTCGGGTGTCGGCCACCGCTCGGCACGAGTGGGTGCCGCCGGCAGCCGACGGGCCAGCCGACCATAAATGGTGGGGAGGTGGGGGCCCGGGAGCCACCACGCGGGACGGAAAGACGAACGCTGCGCCACAGTGAGGTAGATTACCGGCCGAACGCGCACCCGGGCCGTTGGTTTCCCGGGCCCGCCCACTGGTACTGTCCGCCCCGTTCCTCCCCCCTCCCCCGTGACCGTTCAAATCTTCGGCTCCAGGAAGTCGCCGGCGGTGCGCAAGGCGCAGCGGTTCTTCGCCGAGCGCCGGATTTCGGTGCACTTCGTGGATTTCGCCGAGCGGGGGATGGCCAAGGGCGAGCTGGCGCGCTTCACCCAGAAGTTCGGGGTGCAGGCGCTCGTGGATCGTCAGGGCAAGCGGTTCGCCGAACTCGGGCTCTCCGCCGCGGTCCTGAGCGACGCGCGCTGGGAGGAGAAGCTCCTCGACGAGCCGCTGCTGCTCGTACAGCCGCTCGTTCGCCACCAGCACCAGCTGGCGGTCGGCGATGCCGAGCCGACCTGGAAGGGCTGGGTGGAGGCGGCGCCGTGACGCTCGTTGCATGGGGGCTCTTCCTCGTCTTCGTCTTCGCCGTCCTGGCGATCGACCTCTTCGTCCTGAACAAGGAAGCGCACACCGTCTCGGTGAAGGAGGCCTTCGCCTTCACCGGGGTGCTCGCCGTGCTCGCGCTCGCCTTCAGCGGCGTGGTGTACGTGGCGTACGACCAGCACTGGCTGGGGCTCGGCCTCGCCGTGGACGCGATCGACAAGCAGGTCAACGACGGGCGTCTGGCGGCGGTGAAGTTCCTCACCGGCTACCTGATCGAGTTGTCGCTCTCGACCGACAACGTCTTCGTCATCGCGCTGATCTTCCAGCACCTGCGCATCCCGGCGATCTACCAGCATCGCACCCTGTTCTGGGGGGTGCTGGGCGCGCTGGTGATGCGCGGCGCGCTGATCGTGGTCGGGGCGCAGCTGGTGGCCCGCTACCACTGGATCCTCTACCTGTTCGGCGCATTCCTGGTCTACACGGCGATCAAGCTGCTGGTCCAGAAGGAGCCCGCCGAAGGGCCCGACGAGACAGGGGTCGTAAAGCTCATCCGCCGCTTCTTCCCGGTGACGGCGACGCTCCAGGACGACCACTTCACGGTGCGCCTCGATGGCCGGCTCTTCCTCACGCCGCTGGCCGTCGCGCTCATCCTCGTCGAGACCACCGACCTCGTCTTTGCGCTCGACTCGATCCCGGCCATCTTCGCGATCACGGCCGATCCCTTCCTCGTCTTCACGTCGAACGTCTTCGCGATCCTCGGCCTGCGGTCGCTGTACTTCGCCCTCGCGGGGGCGATGGACAAGTTCCGCTACCTCAAGATCTCGCTCGCGGTGATCCTGGCGGTCGTCGGGCTCAAGATGCTCCTGGCCGACGTCCTCAAGGACCAACTCGGTCCCAACGCCAACCTCTACCTGCTGGTGCTCGTCTTCCTGATCCTCGTCGCCGGCGTCGTGGCGAGTGCGGTGGCCGACGCCTCGGCCAAGAAGCTCGACGCCACGGCCGGCGCGCGCGGGACCGACGCGCCGCCGGACATCCGGTAGCCACGCCGGTCCCATTCCCCCGCGACCGATCGCGGGCGGGCGGTCCCCGCGAACCCAGCGGCACCACGCCGCGTATAGCGACGCATGTGGCACACCGCCCGCGTCGTCCTGACCCTCGGTCCGTTCGTGCTGTCGTTCCTCCGCGACCAGCGCCGCTGGCTGTGGTGGGGTGCCCCTGCCGTGCGGTCCCCGGCGTTTCACGCCCGGCGCGCCTGCCGGCTGGTCGCGGCGATCACGCGGCTCGGCCCCACGTTCGTGAAGCTCGCCCAGGTGTTCGCTGCGCGGGCGGACCTGATCGAGGAGCCGTACCTCGGCGAACTGGGCACGCTCGTGGACGCGGTCGCCCCGGTTCCCTGGGCGGCCGTGTCGCGGGAACTGTCGGCGGCCTACGACGCCGGCCCGACCGGACCGTTCGAGGCGATCGACCAGGTGCCGCTGGCGGCGGCGTCGCTCGGTCAGGTGCATCGGGCCCGCTGGCAGGGACGCGAGGTCGTCGTGAAAGTCCTGCGGCCCGGCATCGAGGCCGTCGTCGCGCGCGACGTCAGGGCGGCGCGGGCGATCACCGCCTGGGCCGCGCGGCGCTGGCCGGTGCCCCACGTCCAAGGGCTCGCCGCGATGGTCGAGGAGTTCGCCGAGCGGGTGGCCGAGGAACTCGATTTCCGGCAGGAGGCGGCATACGCCACCGAGGTGCGGGCGAACTTCGCCGGCGAACGGGACGTGGTGATTCCCGAAGTGATCCGACCGCTCGTGCGCCAGAGGGTGCTGGTGCTCGAGTACGTCGCGGGCCGGCGGGTGGACCGGCTGGATCCGACCACGGTGGATGCCCGGCGCCTCGCGACCGCGGTGATGACCACCTACGTGCAGATGATGCTCGTGGACGGGCTGTTCCACGCCGACCCACACCCCGGCAACCTGCTCGTGGACGCCGACGGGCGGCTGGTGCTGCTCGATTTCGGGATGATGGTGCGGGTCCCGCGGCCGATGCGCCTGACGCTGGTGCGCACCGTCTTCGCCGCGGTGCGGCGCAGCGTGCCGGACGTCGCGGCCGGCTTCCACGCCCTCGGGCTGGTGGCGCCCGGTGCCGACCCGCGCGAGATCGAACGCCTCGCCGGGGTCATGATCGTCATGGCCGATACGGTGAGTACCACGCGCGACCGGCTTGAGACCATCCTGACCGACCGCATCATGACGGCGCTGCACGAGTTCCCGGTGCTGCTGCCGCGCGAACTGGTGTACTTCGCCCGCACGGCGGCGCTGATCGAGGGGCTGGGGACGCGCTACGACCCCTACTTCAACGCGATCGCCGTCGGGACGCCGCTGGTCCTGCACATGCGGACCCGCATCCTGCGCTCGTTGGGCGACGAGGCGTCTCCGAGCGTCGAGGAGGTGGCGGCGATCGCCGGCTGGGCGGCCGGGGCGGCGGTCGTGCGGGCGCGTGGAATCGCCCGGGGGGTGCGGGCCGCGGCGCGGGCGTTGCTGGGCGCCTGACGCGCCGGCGCCCGGGCAGTGTTCTGGCCGGCGTCCTGGCCGGCGTCCTGGCCGGCGTCCGTCCGTCAATCCGCCGGCAGCGCCCCCGCGAAGTCCCCCACGAGGCCGATCTCGGTCTCGATCCGGTAGCCCGTCTCGGCCAGCACCTTCTCCTGGGCCAGCCGGATGAGGGCGAGCACGTCGGCCGCCGTGGCCCCGCCGAGGTTCACGAAGATGTTGGCGTGGATATGGCTGATCTGCGCCCCGCCGAGTCGGTGGCCCTTGAGCCCCACTTGGTCGATGAGCCGCCCCGCCCCGACCCCCTCGATCTTCTTGAAGATCGAGCCGATGGACGGATGGTACTCGAGCCACGGGTGCTTGCCGCCGCGCCACGCGAGATTCTCCTGCAGGATGCGGTGCAGGATGGCCGGGTCGCCGGGTGCAAGGCGGAAGGTCACGGCGAGCGCGATGTCGGGCCGCACGTGCAGCACCGAGAAGTCGTAGCCGAACTGCATGTACGTCCGGTCCACCGTCCGCCGCTCGTCCTCGGCGGTCAGCAGCTCGACCGCCTCGACGATCTCCTCGATGAGCATCGTGCGCTCGCGGGCCGGCGCGGGACTCAGGAAGTGCAGGTTCTGCCAGACCGCCCCCCCCACCGTGCTGGGGATGCCCACGTAGTGCTCGAGCCCGCTCCAGCCGCGGCCGACCGCCTCCCGGATGAGGTCGGCGACGACCGCGCCGCTCTCGGCGCGCACGTGGCCGTCGTCGTGCCAGGTGACCCCGCGCGCCTCGTTCTTCACGACCAGCCCGCGGAACCCCCGGTCGCCGACGAGGATGTTCGCCCCGAGCCCCAGCACGAATACCGGGACCCCGGTTGCCCGGGCGGCGAGGACGGCCCGCGCCAAGTCATCGGCGTCGTGCGCGCGATAGAATAGATCGGCGGGACCCCCGATCCTGAACGTGGTGTAGGGGGCGAGCGCGACGCCGCGCGCGAGCCGCGACGGGTCGAGCCTCGCGGCGCACTCGGCCAGTGCGGCGGCCTCTACGGGAGACGAACGCGTGAAGGTTGGCACGACCGAAAGAAAGCGCCGCGGCTGGCGGCGAGCCACTCTGGCGGCCCTGCTCGGGCTGGTGCTGCTTCCGCTGGCGACGCCGGGAGAAGCCCAGAGCCGGAAGGTCCTCGAGCGCGTCCTGCGGCGCGAGGTGCTGTCGAACGGGCTCGAGGTGATCGTCGTCGAGAACCATGCGGTGCCGCTGGTCACCCTCGAGGTGGACGTGCGCAACGGTGCCTTCACGCAGACGGCCGAGACCGAGGGGCTGGCGCACCTGTACGAGCACATGTTCTTCAAGGCGAACGCCAGCTGGCCGGACGCCGACGACTTTCTCGGCCGGGCGTCGGAACTGGGGGCACGCTTCAACGCGACGACCCAGGAGGAGCGCGTCAACTACTACCTGACCGTGCCCCGCGACTCCATGGCCGGGGCGCTCCAGTTCCTCGCGGCAGCCCTTCGCGCCCCGCTCTTCCGGGCGGACGAGCTGGCCCGCGAGCGCGAGGTGGTCCTGGGCGAGTACGACCGCAACGAGTCGAGCCCCTTCTTCGCCCTGCAGCAGGCGATGGGGCGGCTGCTCTACGGGCGCGAGTTCGCGCGCAAGAACACGATCGGCAACCGCGAGGTGATCCGCACCGCCACGCCGGAGCAGATGCGCGCGATCCAGCAGCGCTACTACGTGCCGAACAACTGCGCGCTCATCGTCGCCGGCGACGTGGTGCCCGACTCGGTGTTCGCGCTCGCGAGGCGCCTGCTGGGCAACTGGCCGCGGCAGCCCGATCCCTTTGCCGCCGCCCCGGTGCCGCCGCTGCCCCCGTTCATGCGCGATACGGCGGTGATCATCGAGGCCCCGGTCTCCGCGATCACCGTCCTGGTGCAGTGGAACGGGCCGAGCGTGCGGCGCGATCCGACGGCCACGTACGCGGCCGACGTCTTC
This sequence comes from Gemmatimonadota bacterium, assembly GCA_021298835.1. Taxonomy (GTDB): domain Bacteria; phylum Gemmatimonadota; class Gemmatimonadetes; order Gemmatimonadales; family Gemmatimonadaceae; genus JAJTHG01. Next base: position 17,036 of record JAJTHG010000018.1, on the reverse strand, counting down.
AGCGACGCCCTCAACCAGCCCGGATCCGCGCTGCAGCGCCAGCTCGTGGACAGCGGGCTCTGGCAGGGCTTCGGGGTCAACTACTACACGCTCGACCAGACCGGGCCCATCACCCTCTCCGGCCAGACGACGGTCGAGAACTTCCGAGCCGCGATGCGCGCGCTCGACGAGGAACTCGCCAAGTTCGACGACTTGGGCTACATCCGGCCGGTGGAGCTGGAGCACGTGAAGGCCTCGCGCCGCGTCACGAGCGCGTTCGGGCTCGAGCGCGCGAGCGACCTGTCGCACACGATCGGCTTCTGGTGGGCGGTGGCGTCGCTCGACTACTTCCTCGGCTACGTGGACAACATGGCGGCGCAGACGCTGGCCGACCTGCAGCGGTATGCCCGCACGTACATCGTCGGCAGGCCGCGGCTCGTCGGGGTGCTGATCAGCCCGGAGGATCGGGCGAAGCTGCAGTTGAAGGACACCGACCTGACGGGAGGGCGCGGCCGATGACCCATCGCTCCCCAGCCCGCGGAGTCGCGGCCCCCCACCTCGGGTGGGCTTCGGCACCCACCGTTACCCGCGCCGTCACGCTCGCCGTGCTGACGTTCGCGCCCGCCCTCGAGGCCCAGGTGCGCCGCCCGACGCGCCCCGCGCCGTCCCGACCGGTCGTCGCCGCCCCGGTGGAGCCGGCGGGGACGTCGCAGTTCACCGTCGCCGGCGTGCCGGTGATCCTGCGCCGCACGTTGGCCAACGATGTCGTGGCCGTGAACACCTACCTCCTGGGCGGCACCCGGCTGACGGGGGCGGCCAGGGCCGGGCTCGAGGCGCTCTACCTGCAGGCGAGCGAGCAGGGCACCGAGCGTTTCCCCAAGGCGCAGCTGCGCGAGACCATGGCGCAGCTCGGGACGCAGATCGGCGTCAACGCGACCCACGAGTGGACGACGTTCACGCTCATGGCGACGACGGGCACCCTCGACGGCACGTGGGCCGTCTATGCCGACCGGCTGCTGCGGCCGCGCCTCGAGCCGGCCGAGGTGGAGTTCGTCCGGGCGCAGTTCCTGTCGGGGGTGCGCCAGCGGCGGGACGATCCCGACACGTGGCTCGAGTACTTCGCCGACTCGATCGCCTTCGCGGGGACGCCCTACGGCATCGACCCCGTGGGGTCCGAGGCATCGCTCGGTGCGATCAGCCGCGACGACCTGCTCGAGTATCGCCGCACGCAGCTCGTGAAGTCGCGGCTGCTCATCGCGGTGGTCGGCAACGTGACGCGCACGCAGATCGAACGACTGGTCCGCGAGGCGTTCGGCGCGCTGCCTGCAGGGACATACCGCTGGACGCTCCCCGATACCCAGCCGACCGGCCGGCCGGCGCTGGGAATGGACGGGCGGCAGCTCCCCACGAATTACCTCACGGGCTACTTCGCCGGCCCGCCAGCGACCTCGCCCGACTACCAGGCCCTGCGCGTGGCGGCGGCGGTGCTTTCGGGGCAGCTCTTCAGCGAGATCCGGAGCCGCCGCAACCTGACCTACGCCGTGGGGGCTCCGTTCAAGGAGCGGGCGATCGCGGCCGCGGGCCTGTACGTGAGCACCGTGGCGCCCGACACGGTGCTGGCGCTCATGCAACAGGAGCTCGCGCTGCTCAAGCGCGAGCTCATCACCCGCGACGGGCTCGAGCAGCTCGTGAACCAGTTCCTGACCGACTACTACCTCGACAACGAGACGAACCTCAAGCAGGCCGATGGCCTCGCGCGGGCGTATCTGTATCGCGGCGACTGGCAGCTGGCCGAGGCGTTTCCGGACGAGATCCGCCGCGTCACGCCGGAGGACGTGCGCCGGGTCGCGCAACGCTACCTCACGGGGCTCCGGCTCGCCTACATCGGCGATCCGCGCAAGCTCACGCGGTCGCGGCTCAGCGCGTTCTGACCTCCCGACCCACCCGCCCCGCCATGCCGATCCGCTACACGACCGACCGCTCGGAGATTCCCGTCGCGCCGGCGCTGGCGCTGCTGCACACCACGGCGTGGGCCTCGACGATGCCCCGCGCCGACCTCGAGCGTGCGATGCAGCACTCGGTGTGCGTTGGCGCGTTCGACGGCGACCGGCTGGTCGGGTTCGGCCGCGCGATCACCGACCACGTGACGTTCGTCTACTGGACCGACATCGTAGTGGACGCCGCGCGTCGCGGGGCGGGCATCGGCAAGGGCCTCGTCGCGACGCTGCTGGCACATCCGGCGCTGCAGGTGAGTCGGCGGACGGCGCTGCTCACGCGCGATGCGCAGGGGTTGTACGCGCAATACGGATTCCGGGAGGGGGCGGTGGGGAACACGTACATGGAGCGGAAGGGCTGACGATCCACCGCGCGCCGCGCGCGTGTCGTCCCGTGAGAGGCGTGTCGCGTGATGCCGCGCGACGGTACGGGCTCGCTGCCCGGTCATCGCGGAACGATCGCGATGTCGCCGCACATCACGGGCCTGGCCCTGAATCGTCCGGCGCATCAGGGACGCCAGACGCGTTCAGCGTCCACTCGATCAGCACGAGTTCCGGCGGAGCTCCCAGTCGGACAGGCAGGACGGATGTGCCGATGCCTCGGGAGACGTACAGCGCGATCGCGTCATCGCGATACCACCCGGCGACGTAGCGACCGCTGCCCCGTGGCCGTGCCGGCGCCCACCGTCCCAGGGCCAACTGCCCGCCGTGCGTATGTCCAGCCAACATCAACTGCGGCGTTCGCAAGCCGGGGGCGACCGGCGCCAGACGAGCTCCCAACGGGGGCGGGGCGGCGACCTCCTGCGTGAAGAACTCACGATGCGTCGGGCAGTGGGCCAGCAGCAGGTGATTGGGCGCCGGGTCGTGGTCGTGGAGGGAGGCGCGCACATCCGGGCGACCACCCACCAGGTCGTCGAGGCCGGTGACGAGCAGCTCGGCACCCCCAAAGACGAGTCGCACCGAGGCGTTGCGCAGCAACTGCCAACCGGCACGCTCGTAGCATGCCGCCAATCGGCGCAGATCCACGCCCGACCAGTGCTCCCAGTTCCCGAGAATGGCCAGCCGCGCGGAACCGGACGGCAACAGGGCAAGCAGGCCCGCGAGCACCGGGAGCGCGTCAGCGCGGTCAATCGCATCTCCCGTCAGCAGTACGAGATCCGGCCGCGCCTCATGGACGGCCGCGATGACCCGTTCCGTATAGGGCCCGATGCGCTTCAGGTGGAGGTCGGAGAGTTGCGCGACGCGCAGTACCGGACCGGGACCACCCGCCATCCGGTGCCGCGTGACGAGGAGCCGATGGGGCGCAATGCCGAACGCGTACGTGGACACGGACGCCACGCACAGTCCACACGTTGCACTCACGAACTGACGCCTTGAGATGGCCACGGGACATGCTCCACGCGTAACCCACGGATCACCATCGCTCACGCGAATTGTGCGCAGCAAGACGCAACCCGACGTTACCACTCCGACACCAGCATACAAGGTCTTCGCGCCAGAAGACCGGCACCGGAGCGTCTCGACACGGCCGCCGCAGGAGCGGCTTCCTCCGACTCGCGGATCGTGGATTCCCTCGCGATGCCCCATCTCACGGCACCCTGCCCTTCCCGAGGCCATGCGGTACGCAACACGCTTCCGGCACATCCCCGACACGTCACACCAGGCCAGGCGATACGCGGCTGATCGGCCAACGTCACTGGCGGGATGCGGGAGCACACGAAGTTCGGCGCCGCGGACGGCTTCCCGACCCTCCGTTGACGCGTGCCCACGCCCCGCACAGCTTGCGGAGGGCATGGGAAGTCCCCGGATCCCTCCACGGCGATTCGCGTGTGCGGCGCTGCGTGTTGCGGTCGCGCTGGCGATCCCGGACCCGACGCATGCGCAGCCGCCGCTCGCGGTGCAGTCGTACGCGCCGCGCGGCGTGGTGCGGCCTACGGGGGCGATGACGATCACCTTCGATCGTCCCGTCGTCGGCACTCTCGAACACACATTCGATCCATCCCGGTTTGTCCGCATTCAGCCGGCGGTTCGCATCCTCGTCGAGTGGCGCGATCCGTCAACGATTCGCGTACTGCCGGTCGATGGCTTGAGCCCCGGCACGCGGTACACCATCGTCGTGGATACCGGTTTCGAGGCGATGGATGGCAGCCGCCTCGCCGCACCGCACCGCATTCGTCTTCGCGTCCGGGGGCCCGTCGTTCTGGGCATGGAACCCTCTCTCCAGTCCGAGTGGCCGACGCAACTTGATCCGCCGGGCCACGTCACCATTGCGTTCAGCGCCCCCCTAGCCGATTCGGTCCTGGCACGCGCCGTTCGTCTTGCACTGCGTGGCACTGGGCCGTGCGCCGGCGCAACGGGGATTGGCTATCACGTCCTGCGGCAGCGCGCCGGCAGCCCGAAGGACGACTACTCGCTGGTCAGAGAAGCGGCGTGGAATAGCGACTCGATCGCCGAGCGCCAGCGACGGATCGTGGAGTTCGCCCCCGATCGCGCGCTACCCGAGGGGTGCAAGGGTACGTTGTCGGTGCTGTCCCTCGATTCACTCGACGGCCCGATGATCAATTACCCGGTGGAGACGAGGCGACCATTCGTCTTGTCGTCTGTGCGTTGCTACCCGGATTGCCGTTTGCCCCGTGGGTTGGCCATCGACTTGTCGGCGCCGGTTCCCGCCACCGACCTGCCTCCGGCGGTGCATCTCTCGCCCGCGAGTGCGTTCCGACCCGCCGTCCCGGCGTACTCAACGCAGGATTGGTTCGTACCCGGGACGATCATGCCGGGAGGTTCGTATACCGTCACGGTGGACTCGACGCTCCGTGATCGCTTCGGGCGTCGCATCAGTGGCCCCCTATCCCGCACGGTGTCGGTCGGAGACTTCGCGGTTGACTTCGGGTTTGCCACTGGGCACGTGTACCTGCCGCCGACGCCGACTCCAACCATCCGCGTGCGGCACATCAACGTGGACAGCATCCGGCTCTACATCATGCCGGTACCCGACTCCGAGCGCGTGAAGCACATGCTTCACCCCGATCGGACGACAGAACGGCCGGAGCACCCGCTCCGTGATACGACCGTCCGCGTGGTCGCGGTACACGCGCCGCGCAATGCGATCGGCGAATCCGATATCCCGCTGCCCGAGCTACGGTCGCGCTACCGCGGTCAATTGGTGGTGTTGCAGGCGTCACTCAAGCGGTCGTCGCTCGACGCGATGCCAGCAGGAGGACCAGGGGAACAACCGTCGAAGGATGACTCGCGCCGGTCGCTCCGAACGGCGCGCGCGCTGCTGCAGTCCACCGCGCTCCTGGTGTACAGCCGAACGGGCGCGACCGGTGCGTATGTGCGAGTCACATCGGCACTTGACGGCGCGCCCGTGCCAAACGCTCAGGTCACGGCACTGGATACCACCGGCGGAGTGCGTGATTCCGCGCGAACCGATGCCGCGGGGGTCGCCGTACTCGCGCGATCGACGGAGGCGCGATTCATCGACGTGGAGTTCGAGGGCGAGCGGTCACTCACCGACCTTCGCGACGCGTCTATCGAGGAGCAACAACCGACGGTTGGCGATACGGACGGTTCGCCGTTCCGGCGGGGACGGAACCTTCACGCCTTGGTGTTCACGGACCGCGGGATCTACCGGCCAGGCGAACCGATGTACGTCAGCACCGTCATCCGCGAAGGAATTGTCGGGCAGTACCGGAGGGTGCCGCCGGTCGATTCCGTCCGCTTCATCCTGAAACGCAGCAGTGACTTCGGTCAAGCCGACGTGATCGGCGATACGGTCGTCCGCCAGTCGGCTCTGGGAAGCGCCCACCACACGTTCCAGCTCGCCGCTCGCAGCGAACTCGGCGACCTGTCCGTGACGGCATCGGTCTTCCGCGACGGGGCGTGGCAGCAGGCCGGTGCCGCCGCCTCCCGGCTGGCCGAGTATCGCGCCCCGGAATTCCTCGTTCGGGCGCACGATGACGGTCTTGAGCACTTTCGTGGAGACACGCTCGGCATACAGGTACGCGCGAACTATCTCCTCGGTGCGGCGATGGCCGACGCCGTCGTGCGGTGGCAGGTCACCTTCCGCCAGATGCGGCCGGGGGAGCTCCGGATTCCCGGACTTGGGCGAGACTGGACGGTCGGTACCGGCGGCGGCTGGTGGGACGAGGAGAAGATGGAATATCCCAAGACACACCACGGTCGGGACAGGATCGACGCCGCGGGCATCGCGCGGATCAAGGTGCCCACCGACTCGTCGCCGGCCCGCCGGCCGGCGCGGGTCAACATCAACGTGACGGTGTCCGACGTGAATCGGCAGGTCGTGACAGCGACCGCGTCCTCCGTCGTGCACTCCGCGTCATTCTCCCTGGCGATCCGGGATTCATCGTTCTGGTGGTCGGCCGACACGCCGCACCCGGTCGCGCTGATCGCGGTTCGCCCCGACGGGCGGCGCGTGGCCGGGGTTCGGGTCCGGCTGGCGCTCGTGCGCTACCACTGGCAGCCGCCCACCGCGGATGAGTTCGGTCGCGCCACCGGGAGATGGCGCGCGGACACCGTCCGTGTCGATTCCCTGACGACGGCGGACAGTGCCGTGACGATCACCGTGCCGCCGATGTCCGAGGGCGCACTCGCGCTGATCGCCACGACCGTGGATGAGCAATCACGCCCGGTGAGCTCGTCGCTCGGTCGCTGGGTCTGCGGCAGCGGTCCCATCCCCGGCGCGTCGCCGTTCAAGCTCGCGGTGCGGCTGCAGCGCGATCACCTCAAGCCCGGCGACGACGTGGTCGCGTCCTTCACCTCGCCGTGGGAGCGTGCCGACGCGTGGATCACAATCGAGCGGGAGGGTGTCTTCGAGCACCGACTGCTGCAGGATGTTCATGGAACGGTCACGGTCCGATTGCCCGTCACGGAGCGCGACATCCCGAACGGCTTCATTTCGGTATCCCTCGCGCGACGCGGTGCGGTGGTCCCCGGTGACTCGGCACCCGGGTTCCTTCGCATCGGATACGCCGCGTTTCGGGTCGACGACGCGCCGAAGCGGCTCGTCGTCGCCATCACGCCGCAGCGCGAGACCTATGCGCCGGGGGATAGCGCAAGCTTCGACGTGTCGCTCCGCGACGTCCGCGGCGGAGCCGCCACCGGCGAGGTCACGCTTTGGGCGACCGATGAAGGCGTGCTCTCGATCACCGGATTTCCGACCCCCGATCCGATGGCCGCGCTCGTACCGTTGACGCGGAGTGGTGTGAGTGTCGCGGCGGCCGTGCGGATGTTGAAGCCAGGTACCCCGTCGTGGCTGTGGGGCAGCGCGCGAGGCGAGTGGCGCGATGGACGTTCCCGCGGCTACCCTCTGGAACTCACCGGTGTCGCCGGCTGGACCTCGCCGCCGGACGCGCTGAGCGACACCGTGCTGGTACGTTCGAGATTCCGCGCCACCGCCTTCTTCCGTTCCGGCATCCGCACCGACGCCAACGGCAACGCGCGCATCACGGTGAAGCTACCGGACAACGTCACGACGTTTCGGTTGATGGCGGTCGCCGTTGGAGCGCACGAGCAGTACGGCAGTGCCGAGCGGGCCCTGATGGTGTTCAAGCCGCTCGTGGTGCGGCCGGCGCTGCCGAGGCTCGTCCGGCCCGGCGACTCGCTGGTTGCCGGTGCCGTCATCAATGTCCGGGACGGCCGCCCTGGTACCGTGGACGTGGTCGCGTCGGGGACCGGCATCTCGCTGCTCGGCGATGGCCGCAGGTCAGCGACCCTGGACAGCCGGAGTGCCGAGGTGCGGTTTGCGTGGCGTGGCGCGGCATCCGACTCCGCGCGGATCACGTTGCGCGCGTCGGATGGCGTCACGGCCGATGCGGTGCGTGTCGCCATTCCGGTCGCGGCCGATCGCGTGCCTCAGGCCCGCACCGTCGCCGGGATGATCCGTGAGTCGGTCACCATCCGCATGCGACTCTCCGCCGATCTCGATCCGATGAAGTCCACGATCGCGATTCGGAGCGGGTCCGGCCCGGTGCCGACGCTAGGTGCTGCGCGTGACTTCCTGCGCGGCGCCGAGTACCGCTGTTCCGAGTACCTGGCGTCGCGCGGTCGGATTCTCGTGTCGTTGCTCGATGCCCAGCGTCACGGTGTCAGCGTCCTGCGCGATACCGTCGAGGCGCGCGACGAGTTGCAGCGGCTGGTGGACGAACTCGCGCGGCGTGCCGGACAGATCGTCGATTGCTGGGGAGCTGCGTGGATCCTGCCGGACCTGCACGAGGCCTCGGTTGCACTGATGCTCGACGCGCGCGACATCGGTCTCACGATCGATACCGCCTTGGTGGCGCGATTCGCCCGGGAGTACCGCGCGATGCTCGAGAAGCGACCGGTGTTGCCGGACACGACGTACGGGAACCGAGCCCAACGAGCTGCCCGTATCGCATGGCACCTCCAGCGGCGCATCGGCGCGCTCGATGTCCTGCGGCGCGTTGGCACGCTACGCGCCAGCGACATCCGGCCGTCGCTGCGCTACGCGGACCGACTCACGTGGGAAGATCGCGTCTCGCTCGCCGAGCTGCTCGAAACCGTCGGTCGTCACGGCACTGCCAAGGCGTTGCTGCAGCGGCTCTGGTCGTCCCTCGCCGACGTCGGGAACCGCGTCGAGTTCCCCGACTCGGTCCTGAGCACCGTCGGCCTTCACTCGCACATCCGGCCACCGGCGCGTCTGCTGCGTGCCACGCTGGCAATCGATCCCGGGAATCCGCGGATCGGCAAGCTTGTCGAGCGCCTCACGGTCCGGACGCTCGCCGACCGGGATGCGTGGTGGAACACGGAAGACCACGTCGCGGCGGCCAGTGCCCTGGCGCGGTTCGCGCACCGGCGACGCCCACACGATGCGCCCATGGTCGTGCAGATCTCGACGAAGTCAGCCGGCGCCGGCCGGCGCGACACGACGCTGACGATCACGGCCCGGGGCGGTGAGATGCCCCCAGTCAGCCTCGCCGCGCTTGGCGCGGCCGATGGTGCTGCAGGGCTGATCGTGACCCTGCGGACGAGCGGGGGCTCGCAGTTCTACTCGATCACGCTCAATGAGGTGACGCGCGCGCGTCCAGTCGCGCCAGTGGTGCGCGGCCTCACGGTCGAGCGCTGGTACGAGCGTGTGGACGATGGACGCCCCGTGACGGAGGTCGAGGAGGGAGAGCTCGTCCGCGTCCGACTGAAGGTCACCGCGCCGGCGGACCGGGAGTATGTCGTGCTCGAAGATGCGCTGCCGGCGGGCCTCGAAGCGGTCGATCTGGCGCTGAAGACGTCCTCGACGCTTGGTCCCTTCTCCGCCGCCGCGAGCTTGGCCCGGGGACGGCGACGAGACAGCGAAACGGAACGTGTCTCCGACGATGACCACTTCGGCTCGTGGGTTGGCGGCTGGTGGTCGCCGTGGAGCAATGCACGTCATCATGACGAGCACACGGTCTTCTTCGCCCGGAAGCTGTATCGCGGGTCGTCCACCGTCAGCTACGTGGTGCGCGCGACGACCGCGGGGCGGTTCGTTCGCCCGCAGGCTCACGCGGCAGAGAACTTCAATCCGGGGTTGAGTGGTCGATCCGAGGGGGGATGGTTCGTGGTGCGGGCTCAGACAGGAAAGCCATGAGGCTACGTCACACTGCGGGCCTGGCCGGCGGCGGTTGAATCCGACCCGTCGTGCAGTCGCCGTGCAGGGGGCTTCAACATGAACAAGGGCACTGCGAGTGTCGCGGTCCCGGGCTCCGCGCCTGCCAGTCTGAAGCGGCCGGACGTCCGTGGAGACCCGGCTGACGCTCTCACGCACGCGACCGGCCGCCTCCACGCTGGCCCGGCAGAGGTACATCCGGCCCACACTCGGCTCGTGCTGGTTGGCGCGGCAGGACCACCGCCACGCGTCGCTCACGTGTCGTACCCGGTGTGCGCGTCCCCCAGCACCCGACACAGCTCGTCGGTCGGAACCTGCCTCCGATCTCCGGGATGAAGTCGTACTTCCCTTCGACACGAATGCCCTTCGGCTTCGCTGGCACAGCTCATGCCCCGCGTTGACGTGCGCAGCTGTCGTCACCGCCCCCGCCCCGCCAGCGTCTCCCGCACCTCGTCCAGACTCACGCCCGCCGCCCGCAGCGCCACCAGCGCGTGATAGAACAGGTCCGCCGCCTCCTCCCGCGCGCGCGCCGCATCCCCGTCCGCGCACGCCGTCACGAACTCCGCCGCCTCCTCGCCGATCTTCTTGAGCCGCAGGTTGCGGTCGCCCAGCAGGCGGCGGGTGTACGAGGGTGCCGCGTCATCGGCGGGCACCTCCGCTGCGCGCGACGCGATCGTGGCGTCGAGGGCCGCGAGCGCGTCGGCCTCGCGGCCGAGCGGGTCGAAGCAGGTGCGCGCTCCCGTGTGGCACGCCGGGCCGGCCGGCCGCACGCGCGCCAGCACGGCATCCCGATCGCAATCGAGATGCAGTGAGACCACCCGCTGCACGTTGCCGCTGGTGCCGCCCTTGTGCCAGAGGCCACGGGAGCGCGAGTGGTAGTGCATCTCCCCGGTGGCGAGCGTCGCGGCGAGCGCCTCGCGGTCGGCGAAGGCGATCATGAGCACCGCGCCCGTGAGGGTATCCTGCGCGACGACGGGCACGAGCCCGCCCCCCTTGGCGAAGTTGACGGTCTCGAGCGCCGCCGCATCGAGGGCGATGCTGCCCTCAGCCCCGGCGCCGCCGGTCATCGGGGCACCCCGGCGCCCATCACCTGCCGCGCCGCGACGGCGAGCGCCGCATTGGTGGCGATCACGTCGCCGCCGAACGCGGCGCGCGCGCCGCTGAAGTCAGTGAATACGCCGCCCGCCTCCTCGATCACCGGCAGCACCGCTGCCGCATCCCATGGGTTCATCTTCGGATCCACCATCGCGTCCGCACGACCGGTGGCTACCAGTACGTAACCGTAGCAATCACCCCACGAACGAGCGATCTGCGCTGCGTCGGCGAGCCGGCGCCAAGCGTCACGCTTGGTCGCATCGCCATAGGCGCGCTCGTCGGTCACCAGCACCGTCGCCAGGTCGAGCGACGCGGTGTCGGACACCCGGCAGCGGGCCCCGTTCCACCACGCCCCCTCCCCGCGCGCGGCCGCCACCGTCTCGTCCACCGCAGGGCAGCAGACGGCACCGGCCAGCACCGTGTCGCCCTCGACGATCCCCACCAACGACCCCCACAGCGGCACCCCCCGCACGAAGCTCTTGGTCCCGTCGATCGGGTCCACGAACCAGCGCCGCGTGGCATGCGGCCGCGTCTCGCCGAATTCCTCGCCGACGATGCCGTCCTGGGGAAACCGCTGCTCTATCCAGGTGCGGGCCGCTGTCTCGGCCGCGCGATCGGCCAGCGTCACCGGCGACCCGTCGGCCTTGGCTTCGACGGCGATGTCCGTCCTGAACCACGCCACCGCGGCGTCGGCCGCGACCTTCGCGACCGCCTCTGCGGCCTCGAGCAGCACGCGCAGCGGCACCTGGCTCATACCGTCACCCGGACCGGCAGGGCCGCGGCCTGCATGGCCGCCTTGAGGGCGCGTACCGTCGTGACGCCGTCGTGCAGGATGCCGGCGACGAGTGCCGCGTCAGCTCCACCCTCGGTGATGGCGTCCACGACGTGGCGCGCTTCGCCGGCGCCGCCGCTGGCGACCACCGGCACGCACACGGCATCGGCGATGGCCCGCGTCAGCGGCAGGTCGTATCCCGTGCGCGCCCCGTCGCGGTCGATGGACGTCAGCAGGATCTCCCCTGCCCCGCGCCGCACGCACTCGCACGCCCACGCCACCGCATCGAGCTCCGTCGGCACCTTGCCACCCTTCACGTACACGCGCCACCGATCGCCGTCCCGCTTGGCGTCGATACTGGCGACGACACACTGGGCGCCGTAGCGATACGCCGACTCGGTCAGGATCTCCGGCGTCGCGACCGCCGCCGAGTTGATGCTCACCTTGTCCGCCCCGGCGCGGAGCGCGCGCCCGACGTCGTCGGCCGTGCGCACCCCGCCGCCGATCGTAAGCGGCACGAAAAGCCGCTCCGCCGTGCGGCGCGCGACGTCGAGCAGCGTCGCGCGCGCCTCGGCCGAGGCCGAGATGTCGAGGAAGACGATTTCGTCCGCCCCCTCCCGCTCGTAGCGAACCGCCAGCGCGACCGGGTCGCCCACGTCCCGCAACGACTCGAATTGCACCCCCTTCACGACGCGGCCCCCCTGCACGTCGAGGCACACCACCAGCCGTCGCGTCAGCATCGGCTCACGGCTCCTCGATCTGGGTCACTGCGCCCTTTGTCGAGAACACGGCGCCGGTGTCGGTCAACGCGTCGCGCAGCGCGAGTCCGAGCGCCTTGAAGGCCGCCTCGACGACGTGGTGCCGGTCGCGGCCGCGCAGCACGCGCACGTGCACCGTGGCCTTGGCGTTGTCCGCGAACGAGCGGAACCAGTGGTCGTACAGCGAACTCGGCAGCCGGCCGGCGTAGTACGGCCGCCCGCCGATGTCCACGACCACCTGCACCAGCGCCTCGTCCATGGGGATCGTACGCTCGCCGTATCGCGCGCCGGTCGCCGGGGCGTACGCGGCCACGGCGGCGCCCACGGCGATGCCCACGTCCTCGACCAGGTGATGCCGCAGGTCGCCCCGGGCCCCGACGCTGAGCGAGAGCCCCGCGTAACGGCCGAGGGTGATCAGCATGTGGTCGAGGAACGGTTCGCCCGTTTCGACCTCGATGCCGTGCCCCGCCCCGCGCAGCTCGACGCGGATGCTCGTCTCCTTCGTGTCGCGCACGATCGTCGTCATGCCGTCTCCTCCATGAGGTCCAGCGCCGCCTGCGGCGCCAAGGCGTCGGTGTAGAGGGCCATCCCCACCACGCAGCCGGCCACGCCGGTCTCGGCCAGCGCCCGCAGGTCACCGATGCCGCCCACGCCGCCGCTGGCGAACACGGGCCACACGCAGGCCTCGGCCACGGCTTCCATGAGGCGCAGGTCGGGGCCCTGCATCTGTCCTTCCTTGTGCACGGCCGTCACGAGCACGCCGGCCAGCGGATGCTCGCCCAGCGCCTCGATCACGTCGAGCACGTCGCGCGCCAGCGTCGTATCCCAGCCGCGCGTGACGACCTGCCGCTCGCGGACGTCGGCCGCGACGACGAGCTGCCCGGGAAAGGCCTCGGCCGCCTCGCGCAGGAAGTCGGCGTCTTCGAGGGCGCGCGTCCCGACAACGACGCGCGCCGCGCCGTCGTCGAGCAGCGTCTCGATGCGCTCGAGCGACCGCACGCCGCCTCCGACCTGCACCGAGGCGCCGTGCCGCGCGGCCTCGCGCAGCAACTCGGTGACGAGGTCGGTGTTGCTGCCGCGCCCGGTGGCGGCGTCGAGATCCACCACGTGCAGCCAGCCGAAGCCGCGGCGCCACCAGTCGCGCGCGACCGCCAGCGGATCCTCGAGCCGCACGGCCTCCTTGGCGTAGTCGCCCCCCACGAGCTGTACGCATCGTCCCTCGCGCAGATCCACCGCCGGCAGGACGATCATCGCGCCCCCTGTGACAGGGTGCCGCGCGCCACGCCGTGGACGATCGCGTGCACGAACGCCACACCGGCCGCCGAGCTCTTCTCGGGATGGAACTGCACGCCGACAGTCGCGCCGCGCCGCACGATCGCCGGGAATCGGTCCCCGTCGTGTGTCGTCCAGCCCGTGACGACCGACACATCCACCGGGCGGCAGACGAAGCCGTTGGCGTAGTACACCGCCGGCAGCGGCGCCTCCCGGGCCGCCGGGTCGGTGACGTCGTCCACGGTGTTCCAGCCGATCTGCGGGACGCGCTGCGCCCGCAGCCGCGTCACGCGGCCGGGCAGGACGTCGAGGCCCATGCCCGGGGCTTCCTCGCTCTCCGCGAAGAGCAGCTGCATGCCCAGGCAGATGCCGAGCGTAGGGAGGCCGTCGAGGATGGCGGCGCGCATCGCGTCGCGGCCGGCCGCCAGACATTCGGCTGCGAGCCCGAACGCCCCGACGCCAGGGAGCACGAGCAGGTCGGTCTCGTGTACTGCGGCGGCCGCGTCGGTCTCGATGCGCACCGGGCCGGTGGCCGGCTCGAGCGCCTTCACGAGCGAGTGCAGGTTGCCGGCGCCGTAGTCGAACACGGTGCAGCGCAGGAGCGCGTCCATTGTCAGCGATCCTCCGCGAGGGCGTCGAGCAGGCGCTGCATGATCGTCCACGGCCCCACGGTGATCCGCAGCGCGTCGCCGATGCCCGGCAGCGCAGCGAAGGCGCGCACGAGCAGCCCCCGCTCCCGCAACCGCGCGGCCACCACGGACGCGCCGGCCACCGGTACGCACAGGAAGTTGGCGGCCGAAGGCAACGGCGCATAGCCCAGGGCGTGCAACCCCTCCGCGAGGCGCTCGCGCGTCTGCACCGCCAGCCGGACGTGCTCGGCGATCCACGCAGCGTCCCCGCGCAGCGCGGCCGCCGCCGCACGTTCGGCCAGCGCGTTGAGGGTGTACGGCCCTCGCGCCCGTTCGACCGCCGCGACGACGTCGGCGCGGGCCACGCCATAGCCCGCGCGCAGCCCCGCCATGCCGTAGGCCTTCGACATCGTGCGGCAGACGAGCAGGCGCCCGTGCGCGCGCGCCTCACCGGCCCACGAGCGGCCGGAGAACTCGGCATAGGCCTCGTCAACGATCACGAGGCCGCGCGCGTGCGCCAGCACCTGCGCCACCGCGGCATCCGACGGTTGCACCCCGGTCGGGTTGTTGGGCGCGCATACGTAGGTGATGGCCGCGTCGGCGGCGAGCAGCGCCTCGGCGTCGATGTCGCCGTCGGGGCGGAAGGCAAGCGGCACCGGCGTCGCTCCGGCGAGGGTGGCGAACTTCGGCACCATGACGAACGTCGGCGCGCAGAAGGCGACCCGCGCCCCCGGCGCGGCAAAGGCCCGCATCGCCGCGTCGAGCACGTTGTCGGACCCGCAGCCGGTCACGACGTCGTTGGCCGTGACGCCCAGAAGCCCGGCGGCAGCGGCCTTGAGTTCCTCGCCGTACAGCGAGGGGTACGAGGCCACGCCCGCCGCGGCCGCCGCGATCTCGCGCGCCGCGGCGGGCGGCGTGCCCCAGAGGTTCGTGTTGTCGGCGAGGTTCAGGCCGCTCGCCGGCGGAGGCGCGTACCGCGCCAGTCCGCCGATCATCGGGACGGCGAGGGGCGACACGGCGCCATCGGTCATGCGCCACCTCCCCAGGCCCTGGCGGCGGCCGCGTGTCCGGGCAGTCCTTCGGCGTCGGCGAACAAGCCGACCGGCTCGGCCAGCGTACGCGCGGCGGTCGGCGCGACCCGCTGCCACGACGTCCAGCGCACGAAATCGAGCGTGGACAGGCCGCTGAACGACCGCGCCAGGCCGCCAGTTGGCAGGACGTGGTTGGCACCGGTCATGTAGTCGCCGAAGGCCACACTGGCACTAGGGCCAACGAAGACCGTTCCGACGTTACGCAAACGAGCCAGAACAAGATCAGCATCAGAACACTGCAACTGTAAGTGCTCCGCTGCGTAGTCGTTGGCGAAGGCGATCTGCTCGTCCGCCGACTCGGCGACCAGTACGCCGCCGGCGCTCGCCAGCGCCTCGATGACGATCCCCGCCCGGGGTTGGGCGGTGGCCATCACCCCCAGCACGTCCTGCAACTTTGCGGCGAACGTGGCCGAGCGCACCACCGCCACGACGCACGCTCGCGGGTCATGCTCCGCCTGAGCGCACAGTTCCCGCGCCACGGCAGCCGGGTCGGCGCCATCGTCGGCGAGCACCAGCAATTCGCTGGGCCCGGCCGGTGAGTCGATGGCGACCGTGTTGGCGACCTGCACCTTGGCCTCCGCGACCCAGACGTTGCCGGGGCCCACGATGCGCTGCACGCGCGGGACGGTCGCCGTCCCGTAGGCCATCGCGGCGACCGCGCCGGCACCGCCGAGCGCGAAGACGCGATCGGCCCCGCCGAGGGCCGCCGCCGCGAGCACCACGTCGAGCGGTCGCTTGGAGTGCTTGGCCGGGGGCGAGCAAACGACCACTTCGCGCACTCCCGCGATGCGCGCGGGGACGACGCCCATGAGCAGCGACGACGGATACGCCGCGCGGCCGCCCGGCGCATACACCCCGACGCGGTCGAGGGGGTCGGGGCGCCGGCCGACGACGATGCCCGGTGCGACCACCACTTCCTGCGCCGTCGGCCGGAACGCCTCGTGGACGATCGAGATGTTCGCGAGGGCCTGTTCGAGCGCGCGGCGCAGGGCGGGTTCGAGCGCATCGAGCGCCTTCGTCCACGCCGCGCGCGGCACCTCGAGTTCGGCGAGCACCACGCCGTCGAGTTCGGCCGCGAGGCCACGCAGGGCCTCGTCTCCCATCGCGCGCACGGCGTCGAGGATGGCCGCGACCTGGTCGCGCACGGCCTCGTCGTTCGTGGTCGTGCGGTCGAAGAGTGCCGCGCGGTCGGCGGCGGAGAGGTCGGCGAGCCGACCGCGGAAGCGGAGCGCCAGGCCGGCGCCGGACTTGGAAGGCACGAGTGGTATCCGGAAGGATTCAGGCGAGGCGTTCGATGCGCGTCACGAGAATGCCCGTGCCGCCGAGGCCCTGGAGCTGTGCGATGGTGCGGTAGATCTGGTCGGCGGCGACGACGGCGTGCACCGCCACCATGGTGCCGCCATTGGCGATGTCGATCACCGTCGGGCCGTTGATGCCGGGGAGGATCGTCTTCACCTGGTCGAGCGCCGCCCGCGGGACGTTGGCCATCACGTAGCGCTGGCCGCGCGCGCGCAGCACCGAGGCGAGCGCCCCGGAGAGCTCCTGCACGGCCGCGGCCTTGGCGGCGTCGCGTCGCACGGTGCTCCCGGTGACGAGCCGGGCCGAGCTGGTGAGCACCGTGCCGACCTCGCGCATGCCGTTCATGCGGAGGGTCGAACCGGTCGAGGTGAGGTCCACGACGATGTCGGCAATGCCGAGGTGGGGCGCGATCTCCGCCGCCCCCGACACCGGCACGACCTCCACCGGCCGCCCCTGCTCGGCGAAGTACGACGCCGTCAGGCGCGGGAACACGGTCGCGACGCGCGGGGCGGGACCGAGCGGCAGG
>JAJTHG010000025.1 GCA_021298835.1 Gemmatimonadota bacterium | reverse complement strand
GGCGTGGTCGGCGCGTCCCGCCAGCTCGCGCAGGCCACCATCGTCAGGCCGAGGCCGGCAAGCACCAGCGACGGCGATGGGCTCTTCGTCATTGCCAGGGTGGGCAAGACTCCCCGTCCGCCAGCGGGACCTCGATCTGCTCCACCAACGCAAGGCAGATCTTGCCCGCCGTGAACCGATGCCGCATCAGCACGGCAACCGGAAGATCCGCCCACCGCGGCTGCCGACATACACGGCATCCGGCGTGGACATGAGGGGACCGAAGAACCGGCTGCGCACGCCCCCCGGATCGTCCGCCTCGTGGCCGGTGATCGCGCCGGTGGCGCGGTCGAGGCGCCAGAGGTCGGTCACCATCTGGACATAGACGTGCGTCCCGCAGACCCCCACGCCGTCCAAGCTGTACGTGAGATCGGTCACCCAGAGCTGCGCGCCGGTCGCCACGTTGACGGCCCGGACCGTGCCGTCGGCGGAGGCGGCATACGCCACGCCGTCGAGGATCACGGGGGACTGGCGGGGCCCGATACCGCGGCCGCGGACGCGCCAGAGCACCTCGCCCCGCGTATTCATCGCCAGGAGGCCGCCCTCGATGTTGCTGAAGATCAGGCGGTCGCCCGCCACGGCGACCGGGGCGATGGTGGACGAGGCGGAGTCGCCGCTGGTGAAGCGACCGAGCGGCGCCCCGGTGGCGGCGGCATAAGCGTGCAGGAAGAGGCGGCGCCGGACCGAGTTGCGGTCGAGCGGCTCGGTGCCGTAGGTGAAGACCGTGTCCCCGATGACGACGGTGCCGTCAACCATGGGCCGGAAGCGGAATTCGGTCGAGTCGATCCGGGACCACAGCAGCCGACCATCCACGGAAGAGAAGGCCGCGGTCTCGAAGCGCGCGCTCGGGTACTCGCTGTTCGCGACGGCCGTGACGGCGGCCGAGGCACTGTAGCCCGTCTCGTAGGTCCACTGGCCGACCGCCGGGGTGAAGGGGGTCTCCCACGCGGTCGCGCCGTCGGCGGCGCGCATGCGCACGATCGTGGACCTCACATAATCGAGGAACACGACAAAGCCGGAGTCACCGCGAAACGGCGAGTTGCCGAGGCGGGCGCGGGGCTCGCACCAGCTCGGCGTGCCATCGGCGGTTCGGATCCCGACCGCCGAGGTGAACGTCGAGGTCGTGTCCAAGCCTTGGAGGACCAAGGTCCCGCCGGTCACCGCGTACGGATCCAGGAAGAACGGCTTGCTCAGGCCGAGACACGAGAGCGATCCCGACTCCCACACGGGGGTGATCGGGCTGCCCGGCGTGGTCGGCGCGTCCCGCCAGCTCGCGCAGGCCACCATCGTCAGGCCGAGGCCGGCAAGCACCAGCGACGGCGATGGGCTCTTCGTCATTGCCAGGGTGGGCAAGAGTCCTTTCCTGGCGCCAGCGGGACCCTGATCTGCTCCACCAACGCAAGGCAGATCTTGCCCGCCGTGAACCGATGCCGGGTCAGCCCGGCGTGCGACGGCGTCATGGCCGCGTAGTAATACTGCTCCGACACCGGTACCCCCGGGTACCACTGCTGGTCCGCGCCGATGAACCCGTCCGACGACCGACCTGGGGCAACGGAGGCGTTCCAGACGCGATCCGTGGTCTCCAATGCCGCCCGATTCCGAACGCATTTGTACGTGATGTACCAGAGGCCCGGAAGAAAGGCCCCGAGCACCGACGTGACCTTCGTACAGTTGCGGTACGAACGGTACAGATACTCGACACGATGCACGAGCCGCGGCCCGCAGTTCTCCTCGGTAACCTCCGTGCTCTTGCAGAAAAAACCGTCCCCGAGCCAACGGAAGCCGCTCCACCGCTGCCGGACATCCTGCACGATCGCCGTGCGATGGAACGAAACCGGAGCGGCGTTGAGGTTCGTCAGGTACGTGGATCCCGGTGCCAAGTCGCAGAAGAGGGGGTACG
The DNA here is from genome assembly GCA_021298835.1 of Gemmatimonadota bacterium. GTDB lineage: Bacteria > Gemmatimonadota > Gemmatimonadetes > Gemmatimonadales > Gemmatimonadaceae > JAJTHG01. The sequence goes on along the minus strand of JAJTHG010000025.1, from coordinate 59,968 downwards.
AGTCGCAGGCCTTGCGTCTGGCGAGCGGTCCCGTGAATTCGATGAGTTCGCTTATGGCATTCGCCAGCGGCGACAGCAGCCCGTAGGTGTACACCGTTTCCGTACCCACGACCATCGCGGAGATGCCGTTCACCGCATTGTACCCTTCGGCGAAGATCGCCCCGTGATTGGGCGTGTCCAGCGTCACGACGCCCGAGATCCACGAGAAGTTCTCCTCTTCCGCCCAGGTGGCCAGCGTGCGCCCGACCAGGCCGCCTTGGCTGTGCCCGACGATCGCGAAGCGGTAGCGGGACTCCCCCCACGGATTCGCCTCCGGGTGCAGTGCGACCACGCTGTTCCCCGCCGTCTCCGCCTGTTGGTTCAGGGGGTCAAACGAATTGGTCTTCGTCGTCACGATCCGGCTGACGTTCATCGCCGGCACCAAGCCTGGTACCACCCGTTGCCACGTGCAGTTGTCGCTCTTGATGCCATGCTGCAGGATGATGGCGTTGGCCGCGGCCGGTACCGCCCCCGGCACCGACTGTGTCTGCTTGGTGCACCCGCTCGATGACTGCTCCGTGACGGTCGAGACGAACCGCGAGTGGCGCAGGCCGGCGTCGCGCGACGCCGCCTCGGCGAGCGCCTTCCACGCCGCCCCGTGCTTCACCTCCCGGGCCGAGATCGTGTCCATGACGGCCGGCAGGTCCGTCCCACCCGCCAGCGTCGCAACATGCCAGCGTTCGTCGTATTTCGATGGGCGTGCACGATCCAACGACGTGGTCGAACGCGATCCACCGTCGTACGCGAGACGCTTGCCGTTCCGCTTGTATCGCTCGGACGTCCGCACGCGAAGCTGCTCCGCAGGCCCTCGCGCCCTGACGACGAGCAGGTCCTCGACGCGCGTGCGGATCTCGAAACCCGACGAGTCACGCCGCGTCTCGGACACCAGCGTGCGCCGACTCCCGTCGGGAACGCGCGAGAACACCGGACCATCGTACGGTCTCCACGACAGGACCTCCTGCGCCAGCTCGTCGAGGACCGTGATTGGTGCCTCGCCGTCGGTCGGCCAGTCATCGAACCGCTGGCCGTTCGCGTCGTAGAGCGTACCGATCCCGTTCTCGAGCACGGCGGTCGTCGCCTGCTCGCTTGCCGGGGCATCCGGCTCGAGCGGCTCGATGGAATGCAGCACCACGACGGGCGCGCCGTCGAAGCCGAAGCCGATGTTCACGAACTGCGTGGAGGACGGTACCGACACGGGATACGTGTGCGTCGGATACGTGGTGACCGGGTCGATGACCGACGTCTCCGACCACACCGCGCCGCTGGACGAGTAGGTCACGTACCCGCTCCAGTACGGCTGGGTCATGTCCAGCGACCGCTCGACCAGCGCTGAGACATGAGCGGGACGCATGTTCGAATCAGCCGACGGGGTCGTTACCCCCCCCCCCCGGGGGAATCCTGCGTCGAGCAGCCGGTCAGTGCGAACATCGAGACGACGGTTACGACCGCGACCCTTGGATGCTGCGGCGACATGGTGGCTCCGGCACAAGTGGAAGGCGGACGATCCTGCGCGCCAATTCCGACTTGAAGCGCAACCTCGTCAAGTGATGAGCGTCACAGCCGACCCCACGGCGTCGCGTCCCCCGCGGCGGTACACTCCCCACTCCCTCCGCCGCCGCCCAATGCCCCTTCGCCGCTTCGCCGCTGCCCTCCTGCTGACGGCCGCCTGCCGCCCCGCCACTCCCCCGGCTCCCGCCGACGAGACCGTCTCGTCCACCGGCGTGGTCGTCTCCGCCCAGCATCTCGCCTCCGACGCCGGCGCCGCCATTCTCGCGCGCGGCGGCAACGCCGTGGACGCCGCTGTCGCGACCGCCTTCGCACTCGCGGTCACGTATCCCGCCGCGGGAAACATCGGCGGCGGCGGCTTCATGGTCGTGCGGCTGGCGGACGGCACGGCGACCACCTTCGACTATCGCGAGACCGCACCGGCGCGCGCGAACGCAACGATGTACCTCGATCGCGACGGGCGCATCCTCGACGCCGCGACCGATTCCGGCTGGCGCGCCGTGGGCGTGCCCGGCACGGTCCGCGGCCTGGCGCTCGCGCACCGCCGGTTCGGAACGCTCCCGTGGCCGGATCTCGTGCAGCCGGCGATCGCGCTGGCCGAACGCGGATTCCCCCTCTCGGCACCGTTCGCCGACGAACTCAACTGGGCGGTCGCGAATGTCCTCGCGCCCTTTCCCGCGTCGGTCGCGGCGTACGGCAAACCGGGCGGTGGCGCCTGGGGGGCCGGCGACACGCTCCGGCTGCCGCAACTGGCGCGCGCCCTGCGGGCCATCGCCGAGCGGGGGCCCGACGCCTTCTATACCGGATGGATCGCCGACTCGATCGCCGCGCGGATGCGCGCCAATGGTGGACTGGTCACGCACGCCGACCTCGCCGCCTACCGTGCGGTCGAGCGCCCGCCGTTGCGCGGGCGCTTCAACGGGCACGAGCTCATCGCGATGGGACCGCCGAGCTCGGGCGGTGTCGTGATGCTCGAGACGCTCAACCAGCTCGAGGCGCTCGGCCTCAGCGGGACCGCCCGAGGCGACGCGCGCACGCTGCACCGCCGCCTCGAGGCGGCGCGGCGCGCCTACCTCGACCGCGCGCGCTGGCTCGGCGATCCGGAATACGGCGAGCCCCCGGTCGAGCGGCTGACGTCTCCCGCATACGCGCGCACCCTCGCGGACGCGACCGACACCCTGCGCGCCGGGTCGAGCGCCGTCCTCGGCCGCGACATCCTCTCGCCCCCGCCCGAGCCGCCGCAGACGACGCACTTCAGCGTCGTGGACGCCCAGGGCAACGCGGTCGCCAACACCTTCACGCTCGAGGGCGGCTACGGCGCCGGCGTGACGGTCGCGGGAATCCTGCTCAACAACGAAATGGGCGACTTCAACAAGAAGCCCGGCTACACCGATGCGCGGGGGGCGATCGGCACGCCGCCCAACGTCATCGCGCCCGGCAAGCGGATGCTCAGCTCGATGTCGCCGCTGATCGTCACCCGCGACGGGGCGCTGCGGCTCGTCACCGGCTCGCCCGGTGGCCGGACGATCCCCAACACCGTGCTCAACGTGGTGCTCGGCGTCACCGCGTTCGGCGAGGGAATCCGCGCCGCCGTGGACGCGCCGCGCATCCACCACCAGTGGATGCCGGACACCGCGACCTTCGAGGACGGGGCCGCGACGCCGGACGTCCTCGCGTCGCTCCGCGCGATGGGGCACGCGATCCGCATCGCGCCGGCGCGGTCGCAGGGCGACGCGCACAGCATCCTTTACGACCCCGCCAGCCGGCAGGCCCGGGCGGCGAACGACCGGCGCAGCCCCGACTCCGGTGCGCGCGTGCCGCCGCCCCGCTGAGGACACGGCGCGAGACGAGGGACGCCCGCGATCCGGCGCGAGGGCCGTCCCTGCGCCTGGCGCCGGATGCGGACGGAGACGCCGCCCCACCACCCGCGCACGGGATCCGGGAATCCGCTGGTGGTGGTCCGGCCCGACGTGCGTCCCCGCCCGGCTGTCGAGCGACGAGCTCGTGCGCAGCGTCCCCTGCTGCACCGTCACCTTCGCCGCACTCGCCTCCCGCAGCAGCGCGAGCGACGGGGACCAGGTGAGCGGCCCCGTGTCGAACGCCGCCATGCCGTTGACGCCGGCGAAGGTGCCTTGCGAAATGAGAAGCGTCGGCTGGTCGTTCCGGTCGTTGCCGAACGGCTGGACGAAGGCGACGTCGCCGGCGACGAAGACCTCGCCGTCCGTGCCGAGGGTCCCGTTGGTCGCCGCCGACAGCGTCACCGCGCCGCCCCCTGCCAGTAGGTGGCCCCGATCGCAGGGGGCGGCAGGTCGCGCTCGGCGGCCACGGACATCCCCAGCACCATGTCGCCGACGGGAACGGAGAAGCGTCCGCGGCCGCCGGCCTGCGGCGCGAGGCCGAGCGTCGGGCTTTCGAGGTCGATCACCGACGTGCCGGCCGCGCCGACGGCGAGTGCCTGCGTGCTGTCGAGCGCGGCATCGAGCGCGGCATCGAGCGCGGCCTGCGTATCGGCGAGCGGCCCGCCGCCGCGGTGACGCCCCCCACTATTTGACGCTCCCGCTCCCCGGCCGCGGGTTGGCCTTGTGCCACGCCCGCAGCTGCTCGGCGGCGGCTTCGCGCGTCAGCGTCCCGGCGGCGACGCCCTCCCGTACCCGCCTGGATTCGGTGGCCCGCGCCTGCGCCCACGCGCGCTGCTCCGGGGAGAGTTGTTCGCGCTGCGTCTCGCGCTGTGTCTCGCGCCGCTCCTTCGCCTTGTCCATCGCTGCCTTGCGCTCCTCGGGCGACATCGCCTTGAGCCGCTCGCGCATCTCGGTCCGGCGCTCCTGCGCGCCGGCTCGGGCACCGGCGCCACCGGGCCGTTGGGCGTGTGCCGCGGGGACCAGCATGATCGCTGCCGCCAGCAGGGTCGAAGCCACGTGCAGTGCCCGCATGTGTTCCTCGTCGGGTGGTGAGTCTCGCGGGAGGCGGCGCCTCGGTGCGCCGCTCCCGACGAACGGGGAGACGCGGACCACGGGACGGCGTTAACCGGAGCGACGCGCGGGCCCTCGACGTCGCGCACCGGCGAGTGCCGGTTTTCCTTCGGTCCCGTGTGCGGCGACATCGGCGGGGGGAGGAGGTCTCAAGTGTCCGCCTTGCATTCGTTTACGCCGACGCCTAACTTCTTTTGCTCCCCGCATTCCGCCCCGTCGGACGGCGGTGGGCACGTTCGCTCACGTAGCTCAGTTGGTAGAGCACACCCTTGGTAAGGGTGAGGTCACCGGTTCAATCCCGGTCGTGAGCTCTCTGGCGACGCCTCGGCAGGTCGGGGTCGGCGCCGGATCGGCAGCAACCGCAGTCCACGATCGGCCCGAGGTCACGCCCATGCCCCGCGAGAACATCATCCTCGCCTGCGACGAGTGCAAGAATCGCAACTACTTCACCACGAAGAACAAGCGCACGCATCCCGAGCGCGCCACGTGGAAGAAGTTCTGCCCGCGCTGCGGCAAGCACGTCGCCCACAAGGAAACGAAGTAAGCCGTGGCCGAGCTCGTCCCCACGCCCTCGGTGCCGGCGCGCGTCGTGCAGTTCTGGCACGACATGGTCGCCGAGATGAAGAAGGTCACGTGGCCCGACCGCCCGCAGATCCAGCAGCTGGCGATCGGCGTCATCGCGCTCTCGCTCTTCATCGGCCTCGTCATCGCCCTGATGGACCTGCTGTTCCAGCAGGTCCTGGTGCGGTGGCTGCCCACGCTCTTCGCCCGCTGACCCGGCGGGAGATCGCATGACCGACACGATGCTCGAGCACCGCTGGTACGCCGTCCAGACGACGTCCGGCCACGAGAACAAGGTGAAGGGGCTGATCCAGCGGAAGATCGACGTGGATCCCGCCGCCCCGGAGCAGCGCCTCATCCGTCAGGTCCTCGTGCCGACGCAGGAGGTCGTCGAGGTCAAGAACGGCAAGAAGGTCACCGTCGAACGGAAGACCTTCCCGGGCTACGTGCTGGTCGAGATGGTCCTCACGCAGGAGACGGGGCACGAGATCAACGCGATCCAGGGCGTGATCAAGTTCGTCGGGCAGGGCAAGGAGCCGCAGCCGCTCCGGCAGGACGAGGTCAATCGCCTCCTCGGGATCGTCGAGGAGATCGAGGCCTCGGCGCCGCGCGAGGAGATTCCCTTCCTGGTCGGGCAGGCGGTGACGATCACCGAAGGCCCGTTCACGGATTTCAACGGCACCGTCGAGGAGGTCATGCCCGACAAGGGCAAGGTCCGCGTCTCGGTGTCGCTTTTCGGCCGACCGACGTCGGTCGAGCTCGACTACCTGCAGCTCAAGGGGTATTGAGCGGCGGGCGATAGCGGAGGCGGCGTCCCGCGACGACCGGCGAGGGGGGTGGACCCACGGCCCTCGACCGGATTCCGCGGCGCCTCCCCGGTGGCGACACCGGCGACGCGTTCGATCCCGTGGTTCACGGCCCCTGCGCGGGGCGGCGGCTCGGCCGCGAGGAGCGCACCGTCGGAGACCACGCCGACGTCAAAACAACAGTGGGAGTAGGGTCGTGGCGGCGGTCGGCACTGGGCCGGGCGCGGGCGCACGACGTACGCCAGTCAGGAGGGCCGAATGGCCAAGAAGGTCACCGGATTCGTCAAGCTGCAGATCCCTGCAGGGAAGGCGACGCCGGCCCCCCCCGTCGGTACCGCGCTGGGTCCGCAGGGCATCAACATCATGATGTTCTGCAAGGAGTTCAACGCGCGCACCCAGGGGCAGGACACGATCCTGCCCGTCGAGGTGACGATTTTCGCCGACAAGAGCTTCACCTTCATCCTGAAGACCCCGCCGACGGCGGAGCTCATCAAGAAGGAGGCGAAGCTGGAGAAGGGCTCGGGCGTCCCCAACCGCACCAAGGTCGGCGCGATCAGCAAGGCGCAGGTGAAGAAGATCGCCGAGATGAAGATGCCCGACCTCAACTGCGACACTCTCGAGAGCGCGATGGCGATGGTCGCCGGCGCGGCGCGCTCGATGGGCGTGGAGGTGCGCGACTGATGCGCGTCCACGGCAGGAAGTTCACGGCCGCCGCGACGAAGGTCTCGCCCGAGGCGCGCTACGCGCCGAAGCAGGCCCTCGAGCTCGTGAAGTCGGCCGCGTTCGCCAAGTTCGACGAGACCGTCGAGGTCGCCGTGCGGCTCGGCGTCGATCCGAAGCACGCCGACCAGGTCGTCCGCGGCACGGTCGTGCTGCCGGCCGGCACCGGCAAGAGCGTGCGCGTGCTCGTCATCGCCGTCGGCGCGAAGGCGCAGGAGGCGACGGACGCCGGTGCCGACTTCGTCGGTACCGAGTACGTGGCGAAGATCAAGGAGGGCTGGACCGACTTCGACGTGCTCGTCGCGACGCCGGACCAGATGGGCCAGATCGGCCAGCTCGGCCGGATCCTCGGCCCCCGCGGCCTGATGCCGAACCCCAAGGCGGGCACGGTGACGATGGACGTCGCCAAGGCCGTCAAGGAGCTCAAGGCCGGCAAGATCGAGTTCCGCGTGGACAAGGGCGGCAACGTGCATGCGGCCATCGGGAAGGTGTCGTTCCCGGTGGAGGCGCTCGAGCAGAATTTCACCGCCCTGATGGAGACGCTCGTGCGCGCCAAGCCCGCCGCGGCGAAGGGCGTGTACGTGCGCACCGTCGCGGTCTCGAGCACGATGGGGCCCGGCGTCCGCGTGGACACCACCCTCTACCGGTAACCGACGATGAAGCGCAACGAGAAGGAACAGCTCGTCGCCGGCCTGAAGGAGAAGCTCGCCGGCGCGCAGGCGGTGTACTACACCGACTTCACGGGGCTCAACGTGAAGAAGATGACCGATCTCCGCCGCCGGTTCCGCAAGGCCGGCGTGGAGTACGTCGTCATCAAGAACACCCTCGCCCTGCGGGCCGTGCACGAGAGCGGCCTCGCCGTCGGGCGGCTGAAGGGCCCGACCGGCGTCGTCGTCGCGAAGGACCCGATCACCGCCGCGAAGGTGCTGGCGGACTTCGCGAAGGAGAACGACCAGCGGCCCGCGATCAAGGGCGGCCTGTACGAGGGGGCCGCCGTGGACGAGGCGACGGTGAAGAGGCTGGCCTCGCTCCCCACGCGGGAGGAGGCGCTCAGCATCTTCGCGGGCTGCCTGAACAGCGTGCTGATGATGTTCGCCCTCGCGCTGGACGCGCGGAAGACGCAGCTCGAGACCCCCAACTGATTCCCCAGGCAGCCGCCTGACCCACCCGCCCCGGCATTGTCCTGGGGGCACTTCAGGAGACCAGACACCATGGCCAACACGACCCTGAGCAAGGACGAGATCCTCGACGCGATCGGCAACATGTCGGTCATCGAGCTCACCGACCTCATCGAGGCGTTCAAGACCAAGTTCAACGTCACCATCGCCGCCGTCGCCGCGGGCGCGCCGGCCGGTGGCGCCGGCGGCGGCGCTGCCGCCGCGGTCGAGGAGAAGACCGAGTTCCAGGTCGTCCTCGCCGACGCGGGCGCGAAGAAGATCAACGTCATCAAGGTCGTCCGCGAGCTGACGGGCCTCGGCCTGAAGGAAGCGAAGGACCTCGTGGACGGCGCGCCGAAGACCGTCAAGGAGAACGCCTCGAAGGACGAGGCCGCCCAGATCAAGGCCAAGCTCGAGGCCGAGGGCGCGAAGGTCGAGGTCAAGTAACGCCGCACGGCCGGCGGGCCCACGCCTCCCCCGGGGGGCGTGGGCTCCGCCGTCGGCGGGTCCCGCCCGACCGCCCGGTCCGACCGCACCATGGCTCCGCCGCAGCACCCGGCACGCCCCATCGCCGGCTCCCGCACGCACTTGACCCGCAGCACTGGCCGCTCGCCCTCGAGGCAGCCGGCCGGGGTGACCAATGGCTGAATCGCTGACGCAGATCTCGTTCGGCAAGCTCGCCACGGGGATGGACATGCCCCATCTCCTCGACATCCAGACGCGCGCCTTCGAGGCGCTGCTCCAGCTGGATGCCGCCGCCCACGACCGCGAGGACGTCGGTCTCGAGCGGGTCTTCAAGGACCTGTTCCCGATCGCCGACGTGCACGAGAACTTCTCGCTCGAGTTCGTCCGCTACGCGCTGGGCGAGCCCAAGTACACCGTCGAGGAGTGCATCGAGCGCGACATGACCTACTCGGCGCCGCTGAAGGCGACGCTGCGGTTGATCATCAACGAGACGCTCGCCGACAACACGCGCCGGCCGAAGAACATCATCGAGAAGGAGGTCTATCTCGGCGAGCTGCCGATGATCACCCCGCTCGGGACGTTCGTCATCAACGGCGCCGAGCGCGTCATCGTCAGCCAGCTCCACCGCTCTCCCGGCATCGTCTTCGAGGAGCAGACGCACCCCAACGGGCAGCGGCTCCTCTCGGCCCGCATCATCCCGTTCCGCGGGTCGTGGGTCGAGTTCACGGTGGACATCCACGACGTCATCTACGTCCACATCGACAAGAAGAAGAAGTTCCCGGCCACCGCGCTGCTGCGCGCCCTCGGCAGCCTGGAAAAGGGCGACCGCGAGTTCGGCTCGAACGCCGACCTGCTCCGCCTCTTCTTCGCCGAGCGCGAGCTCGACCTGACGAAGTCGCGCGAGTCCCGCGCCGACCAGAAGGAGGTCCTCGGCGCCATCGTCGCCGAGGACATCACCCTCGCCGGCGAGGTCGTCGAGGCCCCGGCCGTCGAGGACGGCAAGAAGGCGAAGAAGGAGACCAAGAAGGCCCGCGAGGCGCGCGAGCGCGCCGAGGCCGAGCTCCTCGTCAAGGTCGGCGACGAGCTCACCGACGAAGTCTGGAACCGGCTCCGCCGCCAGGGCGTGAAGACCGTCAAGGTCTTCGCCTCCACCCAGCGCGTGGACCTGCGCGACGAGCTCGACGCCTTCGAGCGCGGCGAGCGTCCCACCCCCCGCGTCCTCGCGCGCGACGTCGTGGACGCCGAGGGCGAGGTGCTCGCCGAGAAGGACCAGAAACTCAGCGAGGCGCTGGTCAAGAAGCTCCGCAAGGCCGACGTCGGCCGCGTGCACTGCTTCACCGCCTCCGGCCGCGCCGACAGCGCCCTGGTCAAGAACACGCTCGCCAAGGACCCGACCGGCCGCGACCGCAACGGCAACCCGGTCGAGAGCCGGCTGGGCGGCGAGACGGCCCTCAAGCAGATCTACGCCCTCCTCCGGCCCGGCGACGCGCCGAACCGCGAGACGGCCGAGCAGGCGCTCGCGCGGCTGTTCTACAGCCCCAAGCGCTACGACCTCGGCCGCGTGGGCCGCTACAAGATCAACCAGCGCCTCGAGCTCCAGACGCCGGCCAGCCATACCGTGCTGACGTTCGAGGACTTCGTCGAGCTGGTGCGCCAGCTGATCGACCTGCGCGAGGGGCGCGGCGACGTGGACGACATCGACCAGCTCGGCAACCGGCGCATCCGGTCGGTCGGCGAGCTGATCGCCAACCAGTTCTCGGTCGGCCTGTCGCGCATGGCGCGCCTCGTGAAGGAGCGCATGAGCATCAACACCGACCCGGAGCGGATCTCGCTCGACGACCTCGTGAACGCGCGCACGGTCAGCGCGGTCATTCAGGCGTTCTTCGGGTCGTCGCAGCTGTCGCAGTTCATGGACCAGACCAACCCGCTGGCCGAGCTGACCCACAAGCGCCGCCTCTCGGCGCTCGGGCCGGGCGGCCTGACGCGCGAGCGTGCGGGCTTCGAGGTCCGCGACGTGCACTACTCGCAGTACGGCCGCATGTGCCCGATCGAGACGCCGGAAGGCCCGAACATCGGCCTGATCACGTCGCTGGCGTGCTTCGCGCGCGTCAACGACCTCGGCTTCATCGAGACGCCGTACCGCGTCGTGAAGAACGGCAAGGTCACCGGCGAGATCGCGTGGCTCGACGCCAACCGCGAGGACAACGCGATCATCGCGCAGGCGAACGCCCGGCTCAACCCGGACGGGACGTTCGAGGACGAGCTGGTGCTCTGCCGCCAGCGCGGCGACGTGCCGCTGACCGCGCCGGACCGGATCGACTACATGGACGTCGCCCCCGAGCAGCTCGTCTCGATCGCGGCGGCCCTGATCCCCTTCCTCGAGCACGACGACGCCAACCGCGCGCTGATGGGCTCGAACATGCAGCGCCAGGCGGTGCCGCTGGTCAACCCGCGCACCCCGTTCGTCGGCACCGGCCTCGAGGCCAAGGTGGCGCGCGACTCCGGCGCGGTGGTGCTGGCGCGCCGCGGCGGCATGGTCACGCGCGTGACGGCCGACGAGATCATCGTGGACGCCGGCCTCGCCGGCACCCGCAAGGACGCCAACACGCCGCTGGTGCGGCTGCAGCAGCAGGACCGCTACAAGCTCCGCAAGTTCTGGCGCACCAACCAGGACACCGCGATCAACCAGCGGCCGATCGTGAAGGTCGGGCAGCGGGTGAAGTCCGGCGACGTGCTCGCCGACGGCGCCGCGACCGAGCAGGGCCAGCTGGCCCTCGGGGCCAACGTCACCGTGGCGTTCATGCCGTGGTACGGCCACAACTTCGAGGACGCCATCGTGCTCTCCGAGCGCCTGGTGAAGGACGACGTCTATTCGTCGATCCACATCCAGGAGCTCGAACTCCACGTCCGCGACACCAAGCGCGGCAAGGAGGAGATCACGCGCGAGATCCCGAACGTCGCCGAGGAGTCGCTGGTGGACCTCGACGAGCGGGGCATCGTGCGGATCGGCGCGACGGTCAAGCCGGGCGACATCCTCGTCGGCAAGATCACGCCGAAGGGCGAGACCGAGCTGTCGCCCGAGGAGAAGCTCCTCACGGCGATCTTCGGCGAGAAGGCGAAGGACGTGAAGGACTCGTCGCTCAAGGTGCCGCCGGGCATGGAGGGCACCGTGATCGACGTGAAGATCTTCTCGCGGATCGAGGACTCGGTCGTCGAGAAGGACCGCGGCGAGCGCATCGGCGAGGTCCGCCGGCTGGAGGGCGAGGACAAGATCCGCGTCAACGACGTGCGCGACGACGAGCTGCGCGACCTGCTCGAGGGTCAGGTGGTGGCGCTCGCGCTGCGCGCGGGCACGGTCGAGGAGTCGCTGCCGGCCGGCACGAAGCTCACCCGCGAGGTGCTGGCCGACCTGCGCTTCTCGCAGCTCGACCTCAAGACGTTCCGGGTCGAGGCCAAGAAGGTCAACGACGAGATGCGCGCGATCATCGACGCCGCCAACGAGGTCAAGGCGAAGATCGAGGAGCGCGCCGAGGAGCGGATCGACCGCATCCTCCAGCCCGACGAGCTGCCGCCGGGCGTGATCCAGCTGGTCAAGGTCCACCTGGCCGAGAAGCGCAAGGTCTCGGTCGGCGACAAGATGGCGGGCCGCCACGGCAACAAGGGCATCGTCGCCCGCATCGTGCCGGAAGAGGACATGCCGTTCCTCCCGAACGGGCGGCCGGTGGACATCGTGCTCAACCCGCTCGGCGTGCCCTCGCGCATGAACGTCGGGCAGATCCTCGAGACCCACCTCGGGTGGGCGGCGAAGCTCCTCGGCTTCTACGCGAAGACCCCGGTCTTCCAGGGGGCCAACGAGCAGGAGATCGGCCTGCTGCTCAAGCTGGCGGGCGTCAGCTGGGGCCTCGACGCGCTGGCGCTCGACGTGCCGGCGCCGCAGGTCGGCAAGGCGGAGGTCGAAGCGATCCTCGCCGACGTCAAGCCGGCGGACGAGGAGGAGGCGCGCACGCGCCTGCTCGAGGCGGCGTCACTCGAGCTGCTGGGCGGGCGCGGGATGTCGCAGGCGACGCGCGACGTGTACCACGCGGTGCGCGACGCCCTCGCGGCGGCCGCGAAGGTGCTGGCGGCGCGCGAGGCGGCCGAGGTGGCCCGCCAGCTGGCGCACGCCCAGGCGATGGCCGAGGACGAGTCGCTGCCGGCGGCCGAGCGGGCGGCGGCGAAGGCGGCGATCAAGCCGCTGGAGAAGCGGCGGGAGGCCGACGCGGCCGACCTGCTGGCCGAGCAGGAGCTGCCGCACCTGGCGCAGCTGCTGCGCAAGAAGAGCGAGGCCGACGTGGACGGCGCGACCGCGGAGCTGCTGCGGCTGGCCGGCCTGACGACGGCGGGCAAGGTGCGGCTGCGCGACGGCCGGACCGGCGAGACGTTCGCGTCGCCGGTGACGGTGGGCGAGATCTACATGCTCAAGCTGAGCCACCTGGTGGACGACAAGATCCACGCGCGGTCCATCGGGCCGTACTCGCTCGTGACGCAGCAGCCGCTGGCCGGCAAGGCGCAGTTCGGCGGCCAGCGCTTCGGCGAGATGGAAGTGTGGGCGCTCGAGGCCTACGGCGCGGCGCACACGCTGCAGGAGCTGCTGACGGTCAAGTCGGACGACGTCAACGGCCGCAGCCGCGTGTACGAGGCGATCGTGAAGGGCCAGAACCTCCCCGAGCCGGGCATCCCCGAGTCGTTCAACGTGCTCGTCAAGGAGCTGCAGGCGCTGGGCATCAAGGTCACGCTGGGCGCGACCGACGACGGCGAAGGGTTCGCCGCGGACTCCCCGACTCCCGCGGAGTAAGCACCGATGATCGACTTCCGGAATACGCGCGAGACCCGCGCCTCGAGCTTCGACTTCATCCAGGTCCGGATCGCCTCTCCCGAGGAGATCCGCGGCCCGAAGGATCCCAAGGAGCGCGAGCGGCTGGAGATGGCCGGCCTGCGCACGTGGTGGTCGTGGGGCGAGGTGACCAAGCCCGAGACCATCAACTACCGGTCGTTCAAGCCGGAGAAGGACGGCCTGTTCTGCGAGAAGATCTTCGGGCCGGTGAAGGACTGGGAGTGCCACTGCGGCAAGTACAAGCGCATCCGCTACCGCGGCGTCATCTGCGACCGCTGCGGCGTGGAGGTCACCCTCTCGAAGGTCCGGCGCGAGCGCATGGGCCACATCGAGCTGGCGGTGCCGGTCGCGCACATCTGGTTCTTCAAGACCCTGCCGAGCCCGATGGGCAACCTGCTCGACCTGTCGCTGCGCGACCTCGAGAAGGTGGTCTATTACTCGAACTACGTCGTCATCGACCCGGGCAACCAGGAGTGCGAGGCGAACGAGCTGCTCGAGGAGGACCGCTGGCTCGAGCTGCGCCAGAAGGCGAAGGCCGAGGGCGACACGGCGTTCCACGCCGAGATCGGCGCCCCGGCCGTGCGCGAGATGCTCAAGCGGCTCGACGTGGACAAGGTCGCCGAGCAGCTCCGCGCCGAGGTCGCCACCGAGACGTCGCAGCACCGCAAGAAGGCGCTGCTCAAGCGCCTGAAGATCGTGGACGCGTTCCGCACCTCGGGCGAGTCGGGCGACGTGCGCAACAAGCCGGAGTGGATGATCCTCGACGTGATCCCGGTCATCCCGCCCGACCTGCGGCCGCTCGTGCCGCTCGACGGCGGCCGGTTCGCCACGTCCGACCTCAACGACCTCTACCGCCGGGTCATCAACCGCAACAACCGCCTCACCAAGCTGATCTCGCACCGCGCGCCGGAGGTCATCCTGCGCAACGAGAAGCGCATGCTGCAGGAGGCGGTGGACGCACTGTTCGACAACGGGCGCCGCTCGAAGGCGATCCGCGGCCGCGGCAAGCGGCCGCTGAAGTCGCTGTCGGACATGCTCAAGGGCAAGCAGGGCCGCTTCCGCCAGAACCTGCTCGGCAAGCGCGTGGACTACTCGGGCCGCTCGGTGATCGTGGTGGGCCCGGAGCTCAAGCTGCACCAGTGCGGCCTGCCCAAGGCGATGGCGCTCGAGCTGTTCAAGCCGTTCATCATCCACAAGCTGGTCGAGAAGGGGATCGCCGAGACGGTCAAGCGCGCGAAGAAGATCGTCGAGCGCGAGAGCCCCGAGGTGTACGAGATCCTCGAGGAGATCATCCGCGACCACCCCGTGCTGCTCAACCGCGCGCCGACGCTGCATCGCCTGGGCATCCAGGCGTTCGAGCCGGTGCTGGTCGAGGGCAAGGCGATCCGCATCCACCCGCTCGTCTGCGCGGCGTTCAACGCCGACTTCGACGGCGACCAGATGGCCGTGCACGTGCCGCTGTCGTTCGAGGCCCAGCTCGAGGCGCGCGTCCTCATGCTGTCGTCGAACAACATCCTGAAGCCGTCGGACGGCCGCCCGATCGCCGAGCCGTCGCAGGACATCGTGCTCGGCTGCTACTTCGCCACGAAGTCGCCCGCCGACTTCGACAAGGTCAAGGACGCCGCCCCGGCCTACGGCGACGCCGCCGAGGTCGAGCGGCTCATCGCCTCCGGCCGCCTGACGTACCACTCGCCGGTCCGCTTCCTCCACGAGGGACAGTGGATCGCGACGACGGCGGGTCGCGTGCTCTTCCACCTCGTCACCCCGGCGGCCCTCGGGTTCGTCAACCGGGAGCTCAAGAAGAAGGTGCTCGGCGAGCTCGTCTTCGAGAGCTTCCGCCGCGCCGGCCTGGCCGAGACGGTGGCGTTCCTCGACCGGCTCAAGGAGTTCGGGTACCGCCACGCGACCCGCGGCGGCGTCTCGATCGGCGTCGAGGACCTGCACATCCCGGCGAAGAAGGAGACGATCCTCGGCGAGGCGCAGGAGCGCGTCGAGCGCTTCCAGCGCGCATACGCGACCGGCAACATCACGAACGGCGAGCGCTACAACAAGGTGATCGACACCTGGACGCACGCCAACTCGGACATCGCCGAGGCGATGGTCGCGTCGATGAAGGAGTCGCGCGGGGGCTTCAATCCCGTGTTCATGATGTTCGACTCCGGCTCGCGCGGCTCCCGAGACCAGATCCGCCAGCTCGCCGGCATGCGCGGCCTGATGGCCAAGCCGCAGAAGAAGCTCACCGGCGGCATCGGCGAGATCATCGAAACGCCGATCAAGTCGAACTTCCGCGAGGGCCTCTCGGTCCTCGAGTACTTCATCTCCACCCACGGCGCCCGCAAGGGCCTCGCCGACACCGCGCTGAAGACCGCGGACGCCGGCTACCTCACCCGCCGCCTCGTGGACGTCGCGCAGGACATGACGATCGCCGAGGAGGACTGCGGCACCATCCAGGGCCTCGAGATCTCGGCGCTCAAGGAAGGCGAGGACGTCATCGAGCCGCTGGGCGAGCGCATCACCGGCATGGTCGCCGCCGAGGACGTGGTCGATCCGTACCTCAAGGACGAGCACGGCCGCCAGCGCGTGCTGGCCGAGGCCGGCCAGCTCATGTCCGAGGAGACCGCGCGCGAGATCGAGGAGTCGGGCATCGAGACGGTGAAGATCCGTTCGGTGCTCACCTGCGAGGCCAAGCGCGGCCTCTGCCGGATGTGCTACGGCCGCAACCTCGCCACCATGGAGATGGTGGACCTGGGCGAGGCCGTCGGTATCATCGCCGCGCAGTCCATCGGCGAGCCCGGCACGCAGCTCACCCTGCGCACCTTCCACATCGGCGGCGCGGCCAGCCGCATCGCCGAGAACACCGCGCGCAAGACGAAGGTCGCGGGCGTCGTCGCGTTCGGCGACCGGCTCAACACCGTCGTCAACGCCGACGGCAAGGTCGTCGTCACCTCCTACGAGGGCGAGCTCAGCATCAAGCAGTCGAAGGACAAGGGGGCCGGCGTGTCGGCGCGCCTCGCGGTGCCGCTCGGCGCGATCATGCTCGTCAAGGACGGCGACACGGTCGCGAAGGACGCCCCGATCTTCGAGTGGGACCCGTACACCAACCCGATCATCTCGGACGTCGAGGGCACGATCCGCTTCGTGGACCTCGTGCCGGGCGAGACCATCTCCGACGAGCTCGACGAGCTCACCGGCATGGCCCAGCGCGTGGTCGTGGAAGACCGCGAGAAGAAGCTCCACCCCCACATCGAGGTGTGGCAGGCGAAGGGCGGCAAGGAGAAGCGCGTCCGCGACTTCATCATCCCGGTCGGCGCACAGCTCACCATCGAGGACGGCGACCAGATCACCGCCGGCACCATCCTGGCCAAGGTGAACCGCGAGGCCTACAAGACCCGCGACATCACCGGCGGCCTCCCGCGCGTCGCCGAGCTCTTCGAGGCGCGCAAGCCGAAGGATCCGGCGACCATCACCGAGATCGACGGCATCGTCCAGTTCGGCGACATCAAGCGCGGCAAGCGCGAGATCCGCGTCCTCCCGATCGACCCGTCGGGCTCGCTCGTCGAGGGCGCCGAGCCGGTCTCGTACGAGGTCATCTCGGGCAAGCACCTCCGCGTGCACGAGGGCGACCGCGTCCGCGCCGGTGACCGCCTCTCCGAAGGCCCCGTCAACCCGCACGACATCCTGCGGATCAAGGGCCCCCGCGCGGTCCAGGAGTACCTGCTCAACGAGGTCCAGGAGGTTTACCGCCTCCAGGGCGTGAAGATCAACGACAAGCACATCGGCGTCATCGTCCGCCAGATGCTCCAGAAGGTCCGGATCACCGACCCGGGCGAGACGGAGTTCCTCGAGGGCGAGAACGTTGACAAGTCGGTCTTCCGCGACGAGAACGAGCGGGCCAAGAAGAAGAAGCTCGCGCCCGCGGTGGCCGAGCCGCTGCTGCTCGGCATCACCAAGGCCTCGCTGACGACGCAGTCGTTCGTCTCGGCGGCCTCGTTCCAGGAGACCACCCGCGTCCTCACCGACGCGGCGATCCGCGGGGCCAAGGACGACCTCCTCGGCCTCAAGGAGAACATCATCATCGGCCACCTCATCCCCGCGGGGACGGGCCAATACCGGTACAACGACGTCGAGCTCGAGGGCGAGGCCGTGCCCACCATGCCGCCGCCGCCGCCGGAACCGGTCTTCAACCCGCTGGCCGACCTGCCGGCGCTCAGTGACTCGTTCGCGGGTGGGGACGATTACTGAGAGGGCGTTCGCGGCCCGCACGTGACGGAAGCGCAGGCACCGGTGACGGGCCTGCGCTTCCGTCGTTCGTCCACGTTCCACGTTCGTCCACCCGGCACCCGCGGCCGTGCACGGCCGGCGGCCACGGCCGGCGGCCACGGCCGCACGAGGGGGAAAGAGGAGAGCCACGATGCGAGTCGGAGCCGTGATGCGCGCGTTCCCGGTGCTGGCGATGGCGGCCATGTCCCTGAGCGCGCAACCGAAGACCGGGGGCTACGTGCCGCCGCGCGGGACGTGGGACACGCGGGCGCCCTCGGCGATGGGGATGGATGCGGCCTGGCTCGACAGCGCGCGCGCGTTCCACATGCGGGCCGAGGCGAAGGCGCCGCGGGACCTCGAGCAGGCGCACTACCAGACGTTCGGGCGCGAGCCGTTCGGCGAGGCGGTGGGGCCGTTCGCGACGCGCGGCGATCCGGCCGGGCTCGTCGTCAAGGGCGGCTACGTGGTGGCCCGGTGGGGCGACCCGGCGCGCGTGGATCAGACGTTCAGCGTGACGAAATCGTTCGTCTCGACCGTCGTGGGGCTCGCGCTGGATCGCGGCCTGATCCGGAGCGTGCACGATACGGTGTCGCACGCGGTGGGCCCCGTGTACGCGCTGCGGTTCGGGCCGCGCGGCGATCGCGCGGACGGGCTCGCCTCGCGCGGCGAATGGATCGAGCCCTTCGGCTCGCCCCACAACCGGCGGCTCACGTGGGACCACCTCCTGCGCCAGACGAGCGACTGGGAAGGGACCCTGTGGGGGAAGCCCGAGTGGGCCGACCGCCCCACGGGCGAGCCGGCCACGTGGCGCACGCGGCCGCGCGCGGAGCCCGGGACCGCCTACGAGTACAACGACGTGCGCGTCAACGCGCTCGCCCTGGCGGCGACCAGCGTGTGGCGCCGCCCGCTGCCGCAGGTGCTCCGCGAATACGTCATGGATCCCATCGGCGCGTCGCCCACGTGGCGCTGGCTCGGCTACGACACCAGCTGGATCGTCCTCGACGGCACCGCAGTGCAGAGCGTCGCCGGCGGCGGCCACTGGGGCGGCGGAATGTTCATCAGCGCGTGGGACATGGCGCGCTTCGGGCTGCTCACGCTGCGCCGCGGGACGTGGGGTACGCAGCGGGTGCTGAGCGATGCGTGGGTCGGCTACGCCACCACGCCGACCCCCGTGCAGCGCAACTACGGCGTGATGAACTGGTTCCTCAACGTGGACGGCACGCAGATTCCCTCGGCGCCGCGGCAGGCGATCGTGCACCTGGGCAACGGGACGAACCTGATCTACGTGGATCCGGTGAACGATCTCGTGGTGGTGGCGCGGTGGATCGAGAGCCGGGAGGTGGACCCGTTCATCGCGCGCGTGCTCCGGGCCGTGGCGGCACCGGGGAAGTGACGTCGGGCCCGCAGCCGCCCGGCGGCCGTCCCCGAACCGGCGCTGCGGGCGTGGCGCCGCTGCTGGAGGCGGCGGTGGACGGCGACGCCGCTGCACGGGCGGCGGTGCGCGCCGGCGCGGGGCGGCTCGAGCTCTGCGGCGACCTGTCGCTCGGCGGCGTCACCCCGACGGACGCCCTGCTGGACGGCGCCGGCGACCGCTGGGGCGTCCCGGTGGCGGTGATGATCCGCCCGCGAGGGGG
This sequence comes from Gemmatimonadota bacterium, assembly GCA_021298835.1. Classification (GTDB taxonomy): domain Bacteria; phylum Gemmatimonadota; class Gemmatimonadetes; order Gemmatimonadales; family Gemmatimonadaceae; genus JAJTHG01. The sequence continues at coordinate 40,978 of JAJTHG010000025.1, read as the reverse complement.
AGACTTCACCTACGACGCCGCCGAGCGCGCCCGGATGGCCCGCGACGCCCGGCGCGCCGCGGCGCAGGGGGCGTCGGCGCTCGTGCTCGGCGGGCTCACCTCGGCGGGGGACCTCGATCCCGCCGTCTTCGGTGCCGTGGCCGAGGCGGCTCCCGGGGTGCCCCTCGTCTGCCATCGCGCGTTCGATCGCGCGCGCGACCTGCCCCGGGCCCTCGACGCCCTCGCGGACCTCGGCGTGGACCGGGTGCTGACGAGCGGCGGAGCCCCGACGGCGTGGGCCGGGCGCGAGGTGCTGCGCGCGCTGGTGCGCCGCGGCGGGGACCGCGTCACGGTGCTCGCAGGGGGGACGGTGCGGGCCGACCACGCCGCCGCGCTGGTGGCCCACACCGGCGTCCGCGAGCTGCACGCCGACGGCCGTGACGCGACCGTGCTCGCCGCCCTCGCCGCGGTGCGATATTCCCCGGCGTGACTCTCGTCTCGCTATCCGACGTGGGCGTTGACTTCGGCGCCACGACCCTGCTCTCCGGCGTCACGGTGACCATCGGCGCGGGCCAGCGCTGGGGGATCGTGGGGCGCAACGGAGCGGGGAAGTCCACGCTGCTCAAGGTCATCACCGGGGCGCTCGCCCCGACGCGCGGGAGCGTCGCGCGACAGCCGAACCTGCGCATCGCGCTGCTCGACCAGCACCGTGACTTCGGCGCGGCCGCCACGGTGTGGGACGCCGCCGCGGTGGGTTGGGGCGAGGTCGTCGCGCTCGAGGCCTCGCTCGCCGAGCAGGCGACGCGCCTCGGCGAGCTCGGCGAGCGTGTCACCGAGGCCGACCTCGACCGCTACGGCCGGGACCAGGAGCGGTTCGCGCACCTCGGCGGCTACGACTACCACGCCCGCGTGGACGCGGTGCTGCAGGGGCTGGGGTTCGACCCCGCCGACGCGAGCGCGCGCCCGCTCGCGTCGCTCTCGGGGGGCGAGCGCGGCCGCGTGGGGCTGGCCGCGCAGCTGGCGCAGCCGGCGGATCTCCTGCTGCTCGACGAACCGACGAACCACCTCGACCTCGGCACGATCGCGTGGCTGCAGCGCTACCTCGCCGAGCTCGACGAGACGGTGCTCGTCGTCTCGCACGACCGCGCCTTCCTCGACGACGTCGCCGACCACGTGCTGCACGTCGAGGCGCGGACGGCGGTCGCATACCGCGGCGGCTACTCGAGCTTCGTGACGCAGCGGGCCGAGCGGCGCATGGCGCTCGAGCGGCAGGTCGAGCAGCAGCGGAAGTTCGTCGCGAAGGAAGAGGACTACATCCGCCGCAACCTCGCCGGCCAGAACAGCGCGCAGGCCAAGGGCCGGCGCTCGAAGCTCGCGCGGCTCCCGCGTCTCTCGCCGCCGCCCGGCGAGGCGGGGGCGATGGCCCTGACGCTCGAGATCGCCGACCGCGGCGGCGACCAGGTGCTGGTCACCGACCGGCTCACCGTCGGGGTGGACGGGCGGACGCTCGTGCGCGAGGCGACTCTCGTCGCGCGCCGCGGCGACGTGATCGCCCTCGTCGGCGACAACGGCGCGGGGAAGAGCACCCTCATCGCGACGCTGCTCGGCGAGCGCTCTCCGGAGGCGGGGGAGGCGCGGGTCGGCGGCTCGATCACGGCCGCGTGGTACCGGCAGGACCTCGCGGACCTGCCGCTCGACCGGTCCATCTACGACTGCATCCAGGACGAGCGGCCGCTCTGGGCGCGGGGCAACATCCAGGGGCACCTCGGCTGCTTCGGCTTCAGCGGCGACGAGGTCTTCCGCTCGACCAGCACGCTCTCGGGCGGCGAGCGCTCGCGGCTCGCGCTCGCGCTGATGGTCCTGCGGAAGGCGAACTTCCTGGTGCTCGACGAGCCGACGAACCACCTCGACGTCGAGAGCATCGAGGCGCTCGAGGACGCGATCGAGGCGTACGACGGGACGGTGCTCGTCGTGAGCCACGACCGCGCGTTCCTGCGCGAGCTGGCCACGCGTGTGTGGGCCTTCGACGGCACCCGGCTCGAGGACTTCCCCGGGCCGTTCGCCGAGTGGGAGCAGGTCGCCGCGCGACGGCAGGCCGAGCGCGACGGGGCCGCGGCGCAGGCGGCGAAGGCCGCGCGCGAGAAGGACCAGCGCGCCCAGGCCGCGCGCCAGGCCGCGCGCCAGGCCGAGCGGCGGGGGACCGGCGCCGCGTCCGCCGAGGAGCGCCGGCAGCGCCAGCGCACCGTCGAGGCGGCCGAGCGCTCCGTGCACGAGCGCGAGGCGCAGGTGGCCGAGCTCGAGGCGGCGTTGGGGGAGGCACAGCTGGTCACGGGAGCGGAGGCGGGCCGGCGACGCAAGGCGCTGGAGCACGAACTCGCCGCCGCCCGGCGCGCCCTCGACGGGGCGCTGCAGGCGTGGACCGACGCCGTCGAGGCCGTCGAGGCCGCGTCGTGAGCGCCACGACTCCCGCGGCCGGGGCCAAGGACACGGGGCTCTACGTCATCGCCGCCTTCAAGCTGACGGGCGTGCTGCTGCTCTCGACGGTCGGGCTGGGGGCGATGCACCTCGTTGACGCCGACGCGGTCGCCACCGTGTCGGGGTGGATCGACGCCGTCGGCGCGGACGTGAAGGGCGACGTCATGCGTGAGGTGCTCGCCAAGGTCGCCGGCATCCCCAGGCAGCGGTTCGAGGAGGTGGGCTTCGGCGCCTTCGCCTACGCGGCCATTCTCCTCGTGCAGGGGGTCGGGCTGCTGCGCCAGCAGCGCTGGGCCGAATGGCTCACGGTGGTCGTCACGTCGTCGTTCGTGCCGCTCGAGTGCTGGGAGCTGGCCAAGGGGCTCACGCTGCCGAAGGTCGCCCTGCTGGCGGTGAACCTCACGATCGTCTGGTACCTGGCGCGCCATCTGCGGGCCCGGCAGGCCGCCCGCTGACCGTCGGGGCGGGCCCCGGATGGACAGTGGGCTCTTCCGCGCGCAGGTTGGGAGATGCGCTGTTCCGCCTGTGCCGCGTCCCGCGCCCGTGGCCTGTACCTCGGCCTCGCCGTTGCCCTCACGACGACGGTCGTCGTGCCGTTCGCCTGGGGCCGCTTCGCCGGCGGGTCGCCCGCGGCCCCCGCGTGGTGGCACACCCTCGGGGCGCTGGGACCGACCCTCGCGGCGTGGTACGTCGCGCGGCGCGAGGACGGAGCCGAGGGGGTGCAGGACTGGCGCGAGCGCGTGCTCGACTGGCACGTCGGCGTGGGCTGGTGGCTGGCCGCGCTCGCGATGCCGCTGGGCGCGCTCGCGCTGGCCGTCGCGATCGTACGCGGCTGGACGGGCGACGCCTCGGCGGCGTGGCAGGGCGCGGCGCTCGCCGAACGGTTGGCGTCGCCCCGGTGGATCACCGACACATTGGTCCTCGGGGCCCTCGCCTCCGGGGTGTTCCAGGAGCCGGGCTGGCGCGGCTGGTTGTATCCGCACCTGCGCATGACGCACGGGCCGCTGGCGGCGACGCTGCTCCTGTGGCCGATGTGGGCGGTGTGGCACGCGCCGTTCCTGCTGTACCGGATGCCGTTGACCCCGGGAGCGCTCGCGGGCGTCGCCTTCGGCCTGCTGTGCGGGGCGATCGTCCTCTCGTGGCTGGTCGAGGAGACGGGGAGTGCCGCTCCCGGGATGCTCTTCCATGCGTCGAGCAACGTGGCCGTTCTGGTCGCCGGGGTGGCGGCCCCGTCGTCGCTCGTGGCGCTGCCGCTGCTGCTCGCGGTCGTGGCGGCGGGGATCGTCGTGCGGTGGTGGCTCGTGCCGCGCCGCGCGGCGGTGGACTTCGCCGACCGGGCGCGCGCCTTCGCCGGCCACCCGACGGCCGTGCTGCGCTGACGGCCGCGCGGCGTCGCTACGCCCCGTCGAGCGCCGCCTCGATGCGCCGGACGACCGTCTTCACGACCTCGACCCGCGCCCACCGCTTGTCCTCGGCGGCGACGAGGGTCCACGGGGCGACGCGCGTGCTCGTACGCTCGACCATGTCGCAGACCGCCTGCTCGTACTGCGGCCATTTCCGGCGGTTGCGCCAGTCCTCGGCGGTGATCTTGTACTGCTTGTAGTCGGTCCGCGCGCGTTCGCGGAAGCGGCGCAACTGCTCGGCGCGCGAGATGTGCAGCCACAGCTTCACGACGACGGTGCCGTGGCGCACGAGCGCGTCCTCGAAGTCGTTGATCTCGCCGTAGGCACGTTCCCAGTGCTCGGGGTCGGCGAAGCCCTCGACGCGCTCGACGAGCACCCGCCCGTACCACGAGCGGTCGAAGATCGTGACGGTGCCGTGGGGCGGCAGGTGCCGCCAGAAGCGCCAGAGGTAGGGCCGCGCGCGTTCCTCGTCCGACGGGGCGGCGACAGGGACGATCTTCACCCAGCGCATGTCCGTCGCGGCGGTGACGCGCCGGATGGCGCCGCCCTTGCCGGCGGCGTCCACTCCCTCGAAGACGAGCACGGCGGCGCGCGTGCGGAACGCGCGATCGCGGAGCAGCGTCCCGAGCCGCGCCTGCCAGCGCTCGAGCGCCGCCTCGTATCGCCCGTCGGGCAGCGCCGACGACAGGTCGAGCGCGCTCAGCACGGTGCGCCGGTCAACGTCCGGTGCTCCGACGGGGAGACGACGACGCGCCGGACGCCCGGATGCCGGCTCGCGGCCGGTGCGGGCCTCGAGCGCCTCGAGCAGCGACCGGCCGACGGCGAGGTCGCGATAGCGGGCGTCGGTGCCCTCGATGATGATCCAGGGCGCATGGCCGCGTGAGGTGCGCCGGAGTGCGCGTTCGGAGGTCGCGACGAACGCGTCGTAGGAGGCGAGCCGGTCCCGGTCCTGCCGCGTGACGCGCCACCGCGTCCGCGGGTCGCGCGCGAGCGCCTCGAGCCGCGCCTTCTGCGCCGCCTTCGAGAGGTGCAGCCAGTACTTGAGCACCAGCACACCCTCGTCGGCGAGCATGCGCTCGAACCGCAGGATGTCGTCGAGCCGGCCGTCGAGCGCGGCCCGCGCGCGCTTGCGGCGCGGGCCCTCGACCGCCTCGACGATCGGGTCGGTGTACCACGAGCCGAAGAAGACCCCGATGCGTCCCTTCGGCGGCAGCACGCGCCAGAAGCGCCACATGGGCGGCCGCTGCCGCTCCTCGTCGGTCGGCGGGCGGAACCCGTTGGTCTCGATGTGCCGCGGGTCCATCCACGCATTGAGCCGCGCGACCGTCTCGCTCTTGCCGGCTCCCTCGACCCCACCGACGACGAGGACCACGCTCGTGCGCGCCTCCTCGCGCAACCGCTGCTGCGCGGCGAGCAGCGCCAGGCGAAGGGGCGCCGCCTCGCGGTCGAACGTGCGCTTGTCGACGCGGTGGCCGAGCTCGGCTTCCTGGAACACGGGCGCCTCGCGGAGCAGGGGCAGGGCCGCGCCTGCGGCCCTGGCCCCCGAACCTACGGCTTCTTCGGCGCCGGCGTCGAGGGGGCGGCTGCGCGTGCCGAGTCCGCCGGTGCCGCCGGTGCCGCCGGTGCCGCCGGTGCCGCCGGTGCCGCCGGGACCGCCGGTGCGGGACCGACGGGTTCGTCCGGCTCGTCCATCACGACGGGCCACTTCGACCCGTCCTTGAGGACCAGCGACCCACCCATGATGAGGCGGCGACTCGTGGAGGCCGTGTCCAGCTCGAGCGTGAGCTGGCCGTCGCCGGCGGATCCCGAGAGGTCGAAGACGACGACGCCGGGGCGGCCGACCTTGGCGATGGCCTCGGCATTCAGCCGCAGCGTGCGGATCGTCCCGATCTTGTCCTGCACGACGGCGATGGCCTGGATGTTCTCCTGCATGCCGCCAGAGAACTTGCGCCAGGCGAACCAGCCGCCAGCGATGACGACGACGAACAGGACCGCGAGGGCCCCGAGGATCCACTTCCACACACCGCTGCCCGACGACTGCTGGTCCGTCATGGGGTCGCTCCTGACCGATGAAGGTGAGATGGACCCTGAAGGCTAACGGGCCGCGATCCGCCGGCAACCGGCCGGCCTGCTCAGCCCCCGCGGATGGCCCGTTCGACGTGCATCCGCAGGATCTGCAGGAAGTCCTGCGCGTTGGTCACCACGCCGAAGGCCTGGTGGGTCCCGCGGTCCTTGAGCTTGCTGACGAGGAACTCCGAGGCGTCCACGCAGATCGTGGGGAGGGGCCGCAGCGTGCCCTCGGCGTCCTCGGTGAAGGCCGGCAGCATGTTGCCGACGGCGATCGAGTGCAGCGCGGTGGCGATCATCACCGCCATCGTCGCCTTCGTGCACTGCGCGCGCATCGCGTCCTGCGCGGCGATCGCGTCGGTGGTCACGTCGGGCAGCGGACCGTCGTCGCGGATGGACCCCGCGAGCACGAAGGGCACCCCCTCGACCACCAGCGCGTGCATGATGCCGCCGCCGATCAGACCGGCCTGCACGGCGGCGGCGATGGAGCCGTGCGCGCGCACCCGGTTGATCGCGCGCACGTGCTTGGCGTGGCCACCGCTCGTCGCGGCACCGGTGTCGGTCATGCCGAGCGTGGTGCCGTAGATCGCGGCCTCGATGTCGTGCACCGCGACCGCGTTGCCGGCGAGCAGCGCGCCGACGAAGCCGTTGCGGATGAACCACACGAGGTTGTCGCGGGCCCGGCTGTGCACCACCGCGGGCCCCGCGACCCACACCACGTGTCCGCCGCGCCGCCGCTCGGCGACGAGCACGCGGGCGAGTTGCTCGTAGTCGATGGGCTTCTCGCGGCTGACCTGCGAGCTCATGAAGTGGAAGTCGTCGGCGGCGGCCCCCGGCACCCGGAAACCGTCGGCGTGCACGAGCACGCCGGCGGAGCCGTCCTCGGCGTGGCCCGTGCACACCAGGTCGCCGCGCCGGACGCGGCGTCCCTCGCGGACGAGGAGCGCCTCGCCGTCGCGGACGATGACGCCGTCCATGCGCGGCTCGCGCGGCCGTTCCCATCGCCCGCCGCCGAGGTGCACGTACGTCGGCAGGTTGCTGGTGGCGAAGAAGTCGTCCGGCAGGACGCCGTCGGCCGGCGCGGGGACGAACGTCGCCGCCGGGGCGCCGGCGAGGCGGCCGAAGTCGGGGGGCGTGTACGGCGTGTCGTTCACAGGATGCGCTGGCCGAAGGCGGAGAGGATCAGGCCGACCGCGAGCTCGGCGGTGCGGTTGCGGTGGTCGAGTACCGGGTTGACCTCGACGCAGTCGAGGCCGAGGACGCGGCCGGTGTCGGCGAGCATCTCCATCGCGAGGTGCGCCTCGCGGTACGTCGCGCCGCCGGGCACGGGCGTGCCCACCCCGGGGGCGTCGGCGGGATCGAGCCAATCGAGGTCGCAGGAGACCCACGTGCCGGCGGTGCCGCGCGTGGTGATGGCGATCGCCTCCTCCATGACCGCCTTGACGCCGCGCTCGTCGATCTCGCGCATCGTGAAGACGCGCACCCCCCAGTCGCGCAGGTGGTCGCGCTCGGGGGCGTCGAGGTCGCGGACGCCCACGAGGGCGACGTGCGCGGGCGACAGCGACGCCCCGGGGCCGGCCACGTGGGCGAGCGCACGGTCGCCGTGACCCAGCAGGTGCGCGACCGGCATGCCGTGCACGTTCCCGCTCCGCGACGAGGCGGGGGTGTTCGCGTCGCCATGGGCGTCGAGCCACAGGAGGCCGATCGCCTGCTGCCGCGCCCGGTAGGCGGCGGCGGCGCCCGCCACCGAGCCGGCGGCGATGGCGTGGTCGCCCCCGAGCACGAGGGGGCGCGCCCCGGCCTCGACGGCCGCGCGGGTGCGGGACGCGATGTCGCGGCAGACGTCGGTGATCGCGCCGAGGTAGCGCGCGCCCCGCTGGGCACCCCGCTCGGCGTCCTCGCGGAAGGGCACCGGCACGTTGCCGACGTCCTCGACCGTGTGGCCGAGGGCGGCCAGGCGTTCGCGGAGGTCGGCGTAGCGGACGGCGAAGGGGCCCATGTCAACGCCTCGGCGGGAGGTGCCGAGGTCCATGGGAGCCCCGATGATGCGGATGGTGGCGTTCGAGTCGGCGGGCATACGTGGGCGCATGCAAGCGGGCCGCCCGGCGCGAGGGAAGGGTGCCGCATGGCCATGCGGGGCCCGAGCGGTTTATGCGGGGCGCGGCGCATGAACATTGACCCGAACGGACGCCGAAGAACGGCTCGAGCTGTCGCAGGTTGTGACGCGCAGCGGTGATTCATCGTCACGTGGTGAGCAGTCGCCTTGATTTCCCCTCGCCGTGCTGCGCGCGATCGGATATCATTGGCGATCCTGTCGCGCCAGCTTCCGTGAGGCGTCGGCAGGCCCATCCCACCCGTGCCGGTGACCGCGACGCGTCGCCGGACAGGACTCGTCTGCGCACATGGCCACCAATCAGTTCCTGCTCTTCCCGAGCCTTGTCGAGAGCCACGCCGGCGAACTCCGCCAGGTGGCGCCGAACCTCCTCAACGGGATGAAGATCCTGCACGAGGGCCAGGCCTACCTTGTCGGGCAGCTCGCCGTCGTCGAGGGGCAGTCGGCCCAGAAGGCGGTCAACGAGTCGCCCGCCGACGCCGGCTATCAGGTCCTCGCGAAGGCGGGCGTCCTCGTCGGGGCGCAGCAGACGGACGAGCCGATCTCGCTCGTCACCGGGTTCCCGTGGGGCACCTTCCTGCAGAACCGCGAGGCGGCAACGCAGTTCTACACCCGCCTCGTGGACATCGAGTACGACGCGCGCCCGCACGGGGGCGGGGCGGCGGCCCGCAAGCAGGTGGACATTGCGCGGGTCGAGATCCTTCCCGAGATCGTCGGGTGCGCCGTGGCGCTCCGGTACGGGCCGCTGAACGTCAACAGCGACGCCTTCGTGGTGTCGCTCGGCTACGGCACGACCGAGGCCTGCCGCATGACGCGCAGCGGCGTGGTGCAGCGCACCATGGTGTCGGCGCCGGGCATCCGCGTGGCCGTCGAGATCATGGGGCGCGACCTCTCCCGCCGGTACCCGACGGGGCTGCGCCGGTCGCACCAGCTCGACACCGGCTTCCGCAACGGCGAGATGACCATTTCGCGCCAGAAGGTGAGCACCGCCGACCTGCGCAAGACCGCGCTCGAGCGCTGGTTCACCGACGCGCTGCGACCCGTCTTCCGCAACGTCTGGACGGACGACGACTTCGCCCGGACGAACAAGCTGTACCTCGTCGGCGGCGGCGCGCACTACGCCGACCTGGTCGAGCAGTTCAAGCGGGAGTTCGAGGGCATCCTCGACATCGTCGTCGTGCCCGACCCGGAACTGCAGGCGGCGGCGGGGTACCTGCACGCCGCGCAGGCGCTCGCGCGCAAGGCGGGCGGGGCGGTGATCGGCCTCGATATCGGCAACGCGCAGACGATCGTCGCCACTCGCAAGGAAGGGGACGCAGCGGTCGCGGACGACCAGCTCGAGTGGGCGCGCTCGAGTGCCGCGGCGCTCGCGAGCTAGCGGATGTTCCGTCGGCGCGAGCCCGCGCCCCCGCGCGACGGGCTCGTCGTCGGGCCTGCCGATCGCGTGCAGGGGACGGTGACGGCCGAGGCCGTCACCGTCGAGGGGGAATTCGACGGCACCCTCACGGTGCGCGATCGGCTGGTCGTCGGGGCCGGCGGCACCGTGACCGGGTCGATCGACGGGAGCCGCCTGCGCGTCGAGGCGGGTGCCACCGTGCGCGCGACCTGCCGCATCGGGGTGGATGCACGGGAGTTTCTGGTGTTGCCGGTGGCGACCCCCGAACCCGTCGTTGATGAGACGCGGCCGGTGCCGCGTCGCGAGTCACGTCGGCTGCGCGAGGACGAATCGAGCAGCCCCGGCACGGGACTGGGCTGGTGAGCGTCCCCCCGACCCGCCCCACGTCATGGCTCGCGAGGCGCATCGGTGGCCCGGTGCGCCTGCTCATCGTCCGCGACGCCCATCCGGTGCGCGAGGTGCGGTTCGATCCGCGCACGGCCCTGCGTGTCGGGTCATGGGTCTTCGTGGCGGTCTGGTTGCTGCCGATCGCCGCGCTCGGGGTAGTCGTGCTGCACGCGCGCCTCGAGCGCGACACGCTGGCCACGCAGGTCGCGGCGCTGACGGTGGAAGCCAAGCGCCTGAGCACCAACATCGCCGAGCTCGAGCGCTACGCCGGGCTCCCCGGACGGGGCGAGGGGGAGGGCGGGCCGGCGGCAACACCACCTGACGCCGCGAGCGCCGCAGGGGACGCCGTGGACGGCACCGGCACCTTTCTGGGGACGCTGCGGCGCCGGTTCGGCGCGGTCGCGGGGGCCGTGACGGATCGCGTGTCGCTGATGCGCGGCACGCCGTCCGGTGTCCCGGTGGCCGATGCCCGGACGAGCTCGACCTTCGGCTGGCGGGTGAATCCCTTCAGCGGCGAAGGGGCCGAATGGCACGCGGGCCTGGACTTCCCGGCCCCCGCAGGGACGCCGGTGCGCGCGACGGCGGACGGCATCGTGGAGACCGTCGCGACCGTGGGCGGCTACGGCCTCGCCGTCACCGTGCGCAATCGCGGCGATTACACCACCATCTACGGGCACCTGCAGCGCGCGACGGTCGTCGCCGGCGCGCGGGTGGCGCGCGGCGACGTCGTGGGGCACGTCGGCTCGAGCGGCCGGTCCACCGGACCGCACGTCCACTACGAGGTGCGCCGCCATGGCCAACCGGTGAATCCGCGGCGGATCCCGTCGCCCGAGCCGGCCTTCCGAACGCCGGCGCCCGCTGGCGCGGTCAAGGCCGGCGGCGCGCCCGGCGTCCCGCCGGCTCGCTGATCACATGGCGGCGACCAACGGGCGTGATCCCCGCACGCTTCCCATCACCGTGATCGCGGACGGCACGCGGGTGAGCGGTTCGGTCAGCGTCGGCGGCGACCTGCGGGTGGACGGCGCGATCGAGGGTCCCCTGATGGCGGCCGCTGGCTGCGAGGTCGCGCCGCACGGGGTCGTGTCGGTCGAGACGGCGCGCGCCGAGGCGCTCGTCGTGCACGGCCGCCTCCATGCGTCCCAGGTGCACGCGACGCGGGTGGCGGTCATGGCGGCCGGCCAGCTCATCGCGCAGGTCGTGGTCGCGGAGTCGGTCGAGGTGGAGGCCGGGGGCAAGTTCGCGGCGCAGCTCGAGATCACGCGGCGCGGCGCTGCCGCCTGATCCGCGACTTGACGCCGGGCCCTCACGCCGGCCAACGTCCGCACGCAGCGTCCCTCCGCCATCCCGACGATCGCATGTCACCAGCCAAGCGCACCTGGGCCGCTGTGCCGGCCGCCAACGCCGCGATGCCGCCGGCCGGCCACTACTCGTCCGCCGTTCGCGCCGGACAGCACCTCTACGTCGCGGGGATGACCCCACGCGACCCGGCGACCGGCGACTTCGGTCCTGCCGACGTTCGCGTGCAGGCCCGGCGATGCCTCGGGAACCTGCGCATCGTCCTCGAGGCGTCGGGGGCGTCGCTCGGGGACGTCGTGCAGGTGCTCGTGCACCTGCGGCACGTCGGCGACCGCGACGCGTTCGAGGCGGTGTGGAGCGAGTTCTTCGAGGCGCCGTATCCTGCCCGCACGATCGTCGGGGCGGAGCTGCGCGGGACGATGCTGGTCGAGGTGTCGGCGACGGCCTATCTCGGCGACGGGCGGTCGTTCGACCCGAGGATGACGCTGGTCTAGGCGGGGGGAGTCGTGCTCGACACCGTCGCCGCCACCGGTCGTGCGACCCGCGTGCTTGGCGGGCAGGCGCTCGACCTGACGCGCTTCGCGGGGGCGGTGCTGCGCGCCGCCACGCACCTGCCGGCAACGGCCGCCGGTCCGGTGATGCGGGCCGTCGTGTCGCAGGTGCGCTTCACCGCGGTCCAGGCGCTGCCGCTCACGGTCGTCATCGCCGCTGCGATCGGCGTCGTCGTGATCGTCGAGGCCAACGCCGCGGCGGTCGCGCTCGGGGTGGCCGACACGCTGGCGCGCCTCCTCGCGACGGTGGTCGTGCGCGAGGCCGGTCCGCTGCTCGCGGCCATCCTCGTCCTCGCGCGCTCGGGGACGGCGATCGCGTCCGAGGTCGCCACCGCGCGGGTCCTCGGCGAAACGGACGCGCTCGAGGCGCTCGGGGTGAACCCGCTGCACTTCGTCGTGATGCCCCGCCTGCTCGGGGTGGGGCTGTCGGTGGCGTGCCTGACGCTGTTCTTCAACCTGATCGTGCTCGGCAGCGCCGGCGTGACGGCGACGACGGTGCTCCAGCAGGTGTCCCTCGACCGCTACGTGGAGTCGCTCCGGCTGGTGCTGCGGCCGTCGGACGTCTGGGAATCGCTCGCGAAAGGCACGGCCTCGGGGATCATGATCGCCGGGTGCTGCACCTTCGCCGGGCTGCAGGCGCAGAAGAGCCCGAGCGAGATCCCGCGTCGCGTGACGGACGCGATGGTCTTCTCGCTGCTCGGCCTGGTCGTGATCACGGCGACCGCGGCCCTGCTGCGCTACTCGTGACGGCACCGGTCGCGCTGGCGGGGGTGCTGCCTGCCGGTTCCAGCGAATGGACGGCCCCGCTCGACGTCTCGGTCGCGGACGGCGAATGGCTCGTGGTGCGCACGACGCCGGCGCGCTCGTCGCCCCTCCTGCGCATCTGCGTCGGACTGCAGTCGCGCGCGGCGGGCACCGTCTCGGTGCTGGGGGAGGATCCGGGGCAGCTGTCGAATGCTGCGCTCGGGCCGTTCCGGCGACGCCTGGGGACGGCGCTCCAGCCCGACGGCCTGGTGAGCAACATGGGGGTGCGGCGCAACCTCGTCGTGTCGCTGGTGTACGCCGGCGTCTGCGGGGCCGCCGAGGCGGAGGCGCGGGCGCGCGAGGGACTCGAGCAGTTCGGCCTCGCCTCCTGGGCGGAGGCGCGGCCCTCGGACCTGCCCGAGGACGTCCGGGCCATCGTGGCGGTGGTCCGGGCCGTCGCGCGGCGGCCGGCCGTGCTGGTGCTCGAGGATCCCTTCGCGGCAGTGAAGTCGGTGCAGGCGGCGGCGATGCTGCGGCGCTGCCGGGCGCTTGCGCCGAGCGCGCTCGTGACGACCTTTCGTCGCAACGAACCGCTGTACGACGCGGCGGACCGGATCGCGTTGTGGGACAGCCGGGGTTTCACCCCCGCGGAGGCACCCAGGTGAAGTGGGAACGCGGCGACCTCGCCGTCGGGACGATGGTGCTCGGCTCGGTCGCGATCGCAGTGGGCAGCGCGGTGTGGTTCGCCCCCGCGGTGACCGACACCTCGGTGCGGTACCAGACCGAGTTCGACCGGATCGAGGGCGTGGCGGTGCAGTCGGAGGTCAAGCTGCGCGGGTTCACCGTGGGCCGCGTCGCCGAGATCGAGCCGGTCCGGGATGCGGCCCGCGGCTACTTCTTCCGGGTCACGATGCGGCTCGACGCCCAGTTGTCCGACGGGCGGCCGTTCCAGATCCCCCGGGGGACCACGGCGCAGCTGGTGCCACCGGCCGTGATCGGCGCAGCGAGCATCGCGCTCGAGACCCCGGACTCCGTGAGCGGCTTCCTGCCGCCCGGCAGCATGATCCCCGGCACGCGGGCGACGGCGGTCGTCGACCAGCTCAACCGCCTCGCGGGCGACCTCAACCGCGACGTCCGGCGCGTGATCGCGAGCACGCTCGCGCTGCTCGACTCGCTCAAGCGCACGGCCGTCACCGCGAACGCCGCGCTCGGGGCGGCCGAGGGGGCGGTGCGCACGACGCAGGAGGCGCTGCCGGGCCTGTTCTCGGCGGTGCAACGCGACCTCGCGACCGCCGACACGCTGCTGCGCGGGCTGCAGCAGGTGACGCCGGCGGCGTTGCGGGTGACCGACTCGGTGGCAACGCTGCTCTCGGATTCCCGGCGGTCGCTCGCCGACCTCACGCGGCTCGCGACCGCGCGCGAGCCGGAGATCGTGCGCATCATGGCGAACCTCGACACCTCCGCGGTGCTGCTGCGCCACTTCACCGGTGAGGTGTCGCGCAGCCCCATGCGCGCGTTCACGGGCGTGCTGCCGCCGACGCCGCGGGATGCCCCGCCGCGCGAGCCGGTGGGCCGGGTGCCCCCGCCCGCCGCCGCCCCCCGCCCGGCGTCCGCCGATACGGCCCGCCACGCCCCCCGCGATTCCGCGCGGCCGTGAGTCCGCTGGCGACGGGCCTGGCGTGGACGCTTGGCACGATCGCCGCGCTGGTCCTCTTTGCGGCGATGCTGCGCCGCCGGCTGCAGCGGCTCGCGGTGCGGGTGATCCGCCGCTCGGGGGCGCGGCTCGACCGCTACAAGCTGCAGGCGAAGCCGTTCGTGGCCGCCGAGCTCCTGACCGACCCGCGCATCGCGCTGGCCGTGGCGGAGCATGCGCGCGCGAACGGCACGACGGCCAAGGCGGGCTGGGAGCGCGTCGAGCGCTACATCGACGAGATGGTGCCGAGCTTCAACCTGCTCGCGTACTACCGGCTGGGGCACCCGGTTGCCGAGCGGGTGCTGGGGCTCTTCTACAAGGTGGTGGTGACGCAGGAGGCGCCGAGGGCGCTGGCGGCGCTGCCGAAGGACGCGGTGGTGATCTACCTGCTCAACCACCGCAGCAATGCGGACTACGTGCTGGCAGGATACGCGCTGGCCGGCGAGGTGAGCATCTCCTGGGCGGTCGGGGAGTGGGCGCGCGCATGGCCCCTCGAGCCGCTCTTCAAGGCCTTCGGCTCGTATTTCATCCGCCGCCGCTATCGCGAGCCGCTCTACCACGCGGTGCTCGAGGCGTACGTGCAGCTCATCACGCGCAACGGCGTGACGCAGGGGATCTTCCCCGAGGGCGGGCTGACGCGCGACGGACGGCTGCTGCCGGGCAAGATCGGGCTCTTCGACTACCTGCTGGGGATCGCGCGCGACCCGGCCTACCGCGGCCGGTTGTACGTGGTGCCGGTCGGGATCAACTACGACCGGGTGCTGGAGGACCGCTCGCTCCTGCACGAGCACGCGCGCCGCGAGGCGGCCGAGCGCGGCGACGCGCCGCCCCGCGGCGGGCGGTGGCGGCAACTGGCGGGCGTGGGTCGGTACCTGGGCTGGAACCTCACGCGGCTCGCGTTCGGGCGCTTCCGCCGGTACGGGCTCGCGGCGGTGACGCTCGGGCAGCCGGTGCCGCTGGCCCCGTGGTTCGATGAGGTGGGGGCGGAGCGGATCTTCGGACTCGAGCGGCACGAGCGGCTGGCGGTGGTCCAGGCGCTCATGAACGAACTGATGGCGCGCATCGGGCAGATCGTCCCCGTGACGCCGGTCCCGCTGGTGTGTGCGGCGCTGCAGACGCTCGGGGGCGACTTCATCTCGGGTTCGGCGCTGCGCGAGCGGGTGGAGGAGTTGCGCGACGTGCTGCGGGAGCTCTCGGCCCGCGGGCTGGAGGGGGAGGGCACGCTGGACGAGTGGCTCGCGCGCGCGGTGGAGATGCTCGAACTGCGGCGGGTGCTGGCCCCGACGGGCGACGGCTACGCGGTGCTGCCGCGGGGGCGGGAACTCATCTCGTACTACGCGAACTCGATCGCGCACCTCGTGGGGCCGTTCGAGGCGGGGGTCCGGGCGCGGGATGCGCTGCTGGCGGACCTGCTGACGACGGGGGAGATGCGCGTGCCGCGGCGTGCCGCGGTCCCTCGCGGATGACGGGAGGAAACGTCAGCGGGGCGCCGCTCCCGCAGCGCCCCGCTTCGACATCGGACGTCCCGCCCGCTTACCAGCGGTAGTGCGCGAAGGCCTTGTTGGCTTCGGCCATGCGGTGCGTGTCTTCCTTCTTCTTCACCGCGTTGCCTTCGCCCTTCGACGCGGCGATGACCTCGGCGGCCAGCCGCTCGGCCATCGACTTCTCGTTGCGGTCGCGCGAGAAGGAGATCAGCCAGCGCATCGCGAGCGCCGTGCGGCGGTCGGGGCGGACCTCGACGGGCACCTGATAGGTGGCGCCGCCGACGCGGCGGCTCTTGACCTCGACGACCGGCTTGAGGTTGTTGAGCGCCTGCTTGAACACGTTGACGCCCGGCTGCTGCGTGCGATTCTCGACGAGGTCCATGGCCGAGTAGAAGATGCCCTCGGCGAGGGAGCGCTTGCCGTCGAACATCATCACGTTGATGAACTTGGCGACGGTCTGGCTGTCGTAGCGCGGATCGGCGAGGATCGGGCGCTTGATGGCCTTCTTGCGGCGGCTCACTTCTTCTTGCCTCCCGCCGCGGCGGCACCCGCCTTCGGCTTCTTGGTTCCGTACTTCGAGCGGCTCTTGTTGCGGCCGTTGACGCCGGCGGCGTCGAGGGTGCCGCGGACGATGTGGTACCGCACGCCCGGCAGGTCCTTCACGCGGCCGCCGCGGACGAGCACGATCGAGTGCTCCTGCAGGTTGTGGCCTTCGCCCGGGATGTAGGCGATGACTTCGATGCCGTTCTGCAGGCGGACCTTCGCGACCTTGCGGAGGGCCGAGTTCGGCTTCTTGGGCGTCGTGGTGTAGACGCGGGTGCAGACGCCGCGCTTGAAGGGATTGGCCTTCAGCGCCGGCGACTTGGACTTCACCACCGCATCGCGGCGGGCGCGCCGAACGAGCTGGTTGATCGTGGGCATTGCGACTGTGCAGCGAGGACGTAAAGGAGTCGGCCGGAACGACCGACGTCCGGCGCACAAGCACCGGGAGCCCTCAATCGTACCCGCTGCCGGGAGCGAAGTCAAGCAACGGGAAGCACTTGCGGCCCCGGGCGGCCCTCGGCCCGGCCACCACGTACCAGCGGCGTCCCACCCTCCGACCGGACACAGCGGCCGGCTGCGAAGGCGCAGCGGGCGATGGCGAAGGGGGGCGGTCACGTGCAGGCGGCGAGGCGGGCGTCGGGGCGCAGCCGGTTCCGCCGGTCATCAACTTGCCCGGGGATCACTTACGGCGAGATCTTGCCGATACTCGACCAGGCTGACCCGCTGGGCGGACCGGAACTTGCGGCCAGCCCGGGTGACCGCGCTTGTCCGGCCATCCCCCGATCCAACGATCGTCCCGACCCCGATGTCGCCTTCCCATCCGCCAATCATTGCTGGTCGATCCCGCCGCTCGCGTCCCGGCGTCGTCGGGGCGCTGCTCCTCGCGGTCGCCGTCGCGAACTGCGGCCTCGACAAGCTGACGGGCGGCGACTCGGCGGCGACCTCGGTGACCTTCGCGGTCAGCGGCGACTCGGTGCTGACGGTCGGGGCCTCGCGTCCGTTCACGGTGACCCCGTCGGCCCCGGTGAACTTCGCGAACGTCGCGCTGGCTTTCGAGGTGTCGGACACGTCGCTGGCGCGCGTGGACTCGGTTCGCGCCCAGACCGCCTGGATCACCGGGCGGCGCAACGGCGCGTTGCGCGTGCGCTTCACGGCGCGGTCGCCCGAGCTGCCGAGCGGCCGGGTGGACTCGGCGCGCGCGCGGGTGCGCTTCGGCGCGATCCGCATCGATCCGATCGACACGATCGCCGGCCTGGGCCCGCTCAACAATGCGAACCAGCGCACCGTGGTCGTCCGCGGCACGCGCGCCGACGGCTCGCCGGCGGCGGGGACGCCGACGGTCACCGCCACGATCACCTCCCGCGACACCCTCCGGCTCCGGCCGCAGGCCCCCGGCAGCGCGACCCTGGTCGCTCGCGACACGGGGCTCGTGTGGGTCGTGGCCGACCTCGACGGTGCGCTCGACTCGGTGCGAGTGCCGATCCGCCGTCGGCTGACGCGAATCGTCGCGGACTCGCTCGCCTTCGGTGCCCTGTTCACCTCGCGCAGCGCCCCGGTGCGGCTGCTCGACGCGGGCGACTCGGCGATCGTCGGGTTGCCCTTCCGGTTCATCGGCCTCGACACCGTCCGGCTGCAGGTGGATTCGACGGGACCGGGCGCGTCGGCGACGGCGCCGCGGCTCCGGGCGCGCGTGCGGGACACGTCGAGCTATCAGGTGCAGACGCTCGTGCTGACCTCCTCGCGGGCCCGGACGCGCGTCCAGCAGGTGCCCGCCGGCATCATCGTGGCGGCGGGGGCGGGCCAGAGCGCACGGTACGGGACGGATCTTCCGGTGGCCCCGCGCATCGTGGTCCGCGACTCCGGCCAGCAGGGGATCGGCGGCCTGACAGTGACCTTCAGCGTGCCGAACGCCGGCAACGGGACGATCACGGGCGGTAGTGCCACGACCAACGCCGCCGGCGAGGCAACCGTCGGCGGATGGCGACTGGGGCCGACGTCGGGGGTGGACACGCTGCTCGTCTCGGTGACGGGGCTCCCGCCGTTCGCGGTCACGGCGACGGCGCTGGCGGGCCCGGCGGTCGGCGTGCGTTTCGTTCGACAGCCGACGGGGGCCACGCGCGCCGCGCGTATCGCGCCCGGACCGCAGGTGGCGGTCGTGGACTCGGCGGGCAACGTGGTGGCCGCGGCGACGGACACGATCACCGTGGCGCGCGTCGGTGCGGCGGGCGGGGCGCTGACAGGGGCGCTCTCGGTGGCCGCGGCCTTCGGCGTGGCGCAATTCGACTCGCTCGTCTTCGCGGACACCGCGACGAGTGCGCGACTCGTGGCCACGCGCGCGGCCGGCGGGAGCGACACCAGCGCGGTGTTCACGATCGGGCTGCCGGCGGCCTCGCTCGTGAGCACGTCGTCGGTGTCGGGCTACCTCGGCGGCACCTTGCTGCCGGCGCTCGAGTTCGAGTTGCTGGACTCCCGCAACTTCCGCGCTCTCGGCGCCTCGGACACGGTGTCGCTCAGCTTGTCCACGACCGCTGCGACCCTGACCGGCACCCTGCGGCGCGCCGCGGTGGGTGGCCGCGTGCGGTTCGACGACCTGCGCCTCGTGGGCGGGGCGAACAACACCGTCGTCATCAGCGCCACCACGGCCGGCGGCTTGTCGGCGACGCTGTCGGTCTTCATCGAGACCGGTCCGCCGGCCCGGCTGGCGTTCCGGGACGCCCCGGTGAGCGTGGCTCCCGGGGTGACGCAGTTCGTGAACGTCATCGCGACCGATTCGGGCGGCAACGCCACGAACGTCAGCGGCATCAACGTCACCCTGCGGTTCGGGGTGAACCCCAGCGGCGCGACGCTGAGCGACACGGCCCGCGCCCTCAGCTTCGGGCTGGTGCAGTTCCAGCCGTCGGTCAGCGCGGCCGGCACGGGCTTCACCATGGTGGCCTCGGCGCCCGGGCTCGGGAACGTGACCTCGGCGCCGTTCAACGTACGCGCCCCCGGTCCCGCCGCGCGCATCCGCTGGCGGACGAAGGCGCCGGCGTCGGGGTTCGCCGGCTTCGGCATCGCCGTGCCGATCGAACTGCTCGACACGGCGGGGGTGCGCTCGACGCTCACGCGGTTCCCGTATGCGGTGAGCATCCTGTCCGGACCAGCGGGTGCCGTCCTGACGGCGCCGGGCGACTCCATCTTCACCGGCGGCGTCGCGAGCGGCGCGGCGGTGCGGGTCCGCACGGCGGGGACCTATCGGTTCGTCGTCTCGGCCGCCGGCCTCGCACCGGACACTTCCGGCCCGTACACCGTCGGCGCCGGCGCCGGCACCCGGCTGCGGGTCCTGTCCCAGCCGACGACCACCGGGGTCGGCTCGCCGATTCCGCCGGTCCAGGTGGCCCTGACCGACTCGCTGGGGAACGTCTCGTTGAACCTCGCCACCGGTGCCTTCGTCGGGAACTCGCTGGCGATCACCGCCTCCGCGACAGCGTCGGGCGGGGCTGCGGCCGCGCTCGGGGGCACGATCAGCGCCATCACGCGGGACGGCATCGCCACCTTCGGCGACCTGTCCATCGCGGCGGCCGGCACCGGCTATCGGCTGCAGTTCGCGTCGGCATCGGTGACCTCGGCGACGTCCGACTCCTTCTCGGTCCGCGTCCCGGGGACCCCGGTGCGCCTGCGGTTCTCGGCGTTGCCGGCCACGATCAACGGCGGGAGTCCGATCAACCCCGCGATCCGCGTCGCGGTGGTGGACTCGGCCGGGACGACGGTCTCCACGCGCACCGACCAGATCACCCTGTCGCTGACGGGGGCCGCGGGCGCCACCCTCGCCGGGACGACGACCGTGACGGCCGCCAACGGGGTCGCGCAGTTCACGGGCGTGACGATCCCGCGCGCCGACACCGGGCTGCGGATCGTGGCGCAGTCGAGCCTGCCGGGGATCGTCGCGGATTCGACCCCCCGGTTCCGGGTGAACGTCGGCCCGGTCTCGCGGCTCCGGTTCCTCGAGGTGCCGGCGACTCTGATCCCGATGGCCCGGATGACGCCGTCGCCGGTCGTCGCAGCCACGGACAGCGGTGGCAACGTGGTGACCACGGCGAGCGACTCGATCGGGCTGACGCCCTTCTCGCCGGGCCCGACCTTCTGGAGCACCTTCGGCCGCACCGGGGTGGCGCTCGTCAACGGCGTGGCGCGCTTCGATTCGCTGCTCGTGTCGGCGTCCCCGGGACAGGAGGTGCGCCTCACGCCGTTCAGTTGGCGGGGCGTCTCCTACGCGCGGCGCGACACGACAGCGGCGGTCACCGCCACCGTCGGCAGCGCGCAGCGGGTGCGCGTCGAGTGGAACGCGGGGAGCCGGATTTCGGCCGGCACGGGCTACCTCCTTTTCGGCAACGTCCTGGATGCCGGCGGCAACCGGGTGACGACAGCCGCCGTTCCGGTGACGCTTGGCATCATCGGTCCGGCGGGCGCGATCGTGGGTGGATCCACCACCACCACGAGCGTCAATGGGGCGTGGCAGCTCTCGCCCGTCGTCCTCACCACCCCGGGCCAGTATCGCTGGGTCATCACCAGCCCCGCGTTGGACGCGGACACGTCGGCGCCCTTCGTCGTGATGGGACCGGCGATGCGGCCGCGCATCATGCAGGCACCGGCCACGGGGGTGCGGAACGGCGCCATGGGTCCGGTGCGGGTGATCCTGCTCGACGCGCTCGGCCAAGGGGTCCGCATGGCGGGGGCGCGGGTTTCGATCGCGCTGTCCGGCGGAGGGGCGCTCGCGGGCCAGACGACGGCGGTCACGTCCATCGGCACCGGTGACACGGCCAGCACCGTCACCTTCACCAACCTCGTGCCGGACGCCGGCGGGGCCCGGCGCCTCGTGGTGACATTGTCCCCCGGGAGCGGCGTGGCGGCGTCGCCGCAGCCGGATTCGGTGCCACTGGCGATCGCCACCTACGGCCCGGCCGCCGCGCTGCAGTTCACGACCCAGCCCTCGACCGTGCTGGCCGGCGGGACGATGGGCAGCAGCCCCGTCGTCGCGGTGCTCGATTCGGTGGGCAACGTCGTGACCGACAGCGTCGCGCGGTCCATCTCGATCTCGCTGCAGCAGGGCGTGCAGCCCGGATTGAACACACCGACGAACGGATCCCTGTTCGGGACGCTCTCGGCGACCCCCGCGCCCGGCACGGGGACGGCCACCTTCGCGAACCTGTCGGTCAACGCCCCAGGGAGCGGCTACGCGCTGGTGGCGACGGCGAACGGGGTGAACGCCGGGCTCTCGGCGTCCTTCAACGTGGTGCAGGCGAGCGATGCGTTTGCGCTCCGGTTCCTCCCGACGACGGTCCCGACGAGCGCGACGGCCGGCGGCGTACTCAGCGGGTCCGGCGGGACGCTGGCGGTCGAGGTGGTCAACTCGTCGAATGCGCGCGTCACGTCCGGCACCGTGCCGATCACGCTGTCGGTGCAGGGGAGCGCCGCGCCGTTCGCGGGGACGGTGACGGTCGCGGCGGTCAACGGGGTCGCCACGTTCCCGGCCGCCACGATCCAGCGGGCGGGGGGGCCGTACACGTTGGTCGCCACGAGCCCGGGACTCAACGCCGCCACGTCGGCCAACGCCGTGCCGGTGGAACCGGCCGCCGCCGCCGCGCTGCGCGTGCTCGACTCGCTGCCCACGGTGGTGGCCGGCACGACGTGGCCTTCCCTGCGCGTCGCCATCGTGGACGGCTTCCAGAACATCGTCACCTCGGCCACCTCGGCGGTCACTCTCCGGGGTCGGCAGTCGTTCCCGGGTGACTCGTCGTACCTGACGGCGACCACGGAAACGGCGCTGGACGTGACGGCACCGGTCGTAGTGAACGCCGTCTCGGGCATCGCGACGTTCACGGGGCTCCGGCCGCGCTTCGCGATGCAGCAGAACTTCAACCGATTCTTCTTCGACGCGACGGGCCTGGGGTCGGCGAGCACGCCGCGCTTCGTCGTGCTGGGCGGCGCGCCGGCCGCGGCGCTGATCGGCACGGACTCGTCGTTCAGCGCGCGGTTCGCCAACAACCAGCCCCTCGCCGCCTACCTCTATGTGTTCGATTCGCTTGGCAACTGCGCCTCGTCCGCACCGCCCTCGGTGACGCTCGGCGTGCGGAGGACGAACGGGACGGCCCCGCCGGCCGGGATCGCGCTGTCGGGCTCGTCCACCCAGACCACGACCGGCTGCTTCACGCGGCTCGACGGACGCGCCTTCACCGGCGTGACCGCCGCGGACTCGCTGCAGCTCACCATCACCGCGGCGGGGCTCACCACCCTGTCGGGCAACCGGTCGTTCGCCGTAGTGCCGTTCGGCAACCCGGCGCAATTGAGCCTCCGGCAGGGCCCGTCCAACACGAACCGCGCCACGAACATCACGCCCGCCGTGACGGTCGGGGTGACCGACGCCTTCGGCAACGTGGTGTCGAACCTCACGACCGGGGTGAACGGCCTGACGGGCACGATCACGCTGACGCTGCCGAACGCCACCTCGGTGGGCGGCGCGAGCACCGTGCTGTCGGGGGGCGGTCCGGTGAACCTGGTCAACGGCCTCGCCACCTTCCCGGGGCTGCAGGTCAACAATCCCGGCACCGGCTACCAGCTCCGGGCCGCCGTGACGGCGGGCACCAGCGTGCCCGGGGTCACCGCGGCCATTCTGAGCCTCCTCTTCAACATCCTGTGATGCGCGCGCCGTCGTTCCGGAGGATCGCATGACGACCACCACCCTCGCCTGCCACCGGTGCGGCGCCGCTCACGCGCCCGGCACGCGCTTCTGCTCGAGCTGCGGCACGGACGTCTCGGGGGCGCGGCCCGCCGCCGGCGCCGACGCGGCCACGGCGGTCCTCGAGAAGGACGAGATCCTCCCGATCCTGATGGAGGCGACCCTCGGCGACTACGACATCTACGGCATGCTGGGCAAGGGCGGCATGGCCACGGTGTACCTCGCCCTCGACCTCGCGCTCAACCGCAAGGTCGCGATCAAGGTCATGCACCCGCAGATGCTGATGGGTGACGACGCGATCGCGCGCTTCCGGCGCGAGGCGCAGACCGCCGCGAACCTGCAGCACCCGAACGTGATCCCGATCTACGCCGTCAAGCAGACGCCGAAGATCGTGTTCTTCGTCATGAAGTACATCGAGGGGCGGCCGCTCGACTCCATCATCAAGGACGTCGGACCGCTCCCGGTCGAGATGGCCACCGGCATCCTGTCGCAGGTCTGCAGCGCGCTGCACTACGCGCACAAGCGCGGCATCGTGCACCGCGACATCAAGCCGGCCAACATCATGATCGACGAGGACGGCAACGCGATCGTGACCGACTTCGGCATCGCCAAGGTCTCCGAGGCCAAGGGGCTCACGATGACCGGCGCGACCGTCGGCACGCCGGCGTACATGTCGCCCGAGCAGTACGAAGGGAAGAACATCGCGGGTGGCGCGGACCAGTACTCGCTCGGCGTCGTCGCCTACGAGATGCTGACCGGCCACACGCCGTTCGGCGGCGACTCGATCATGACGATCATGAAGGGGCACCTCATGGAGGCCCCGCCCCCGATCGCCACCGAGCGCGGCGACCTGCCGCCGCAGCTCGCGGCGACCGTCATGCGCATGCTCGAGAAGCGGATCGACGACCGCTTCGCCGACCTCGCGGCGGTGAGCGCGGCGCTGGACGCGAAGGTGCTGCCCGACCACCATCCCGCGCGCACGCAGTTGATCGAGCTCGCGAAGACCGGGGCGATGCTCCGGCCCCGGATGAGCGTGCCCCTCTCGCCGATCCCGCCCGGGAAGCGGCCCGCGTCGTCGGCGCCCACGGTGGAGGCGGCCATCGCCACTGAGCCCGCCGCGAAGCCGGCATCCGCGCCGGCGCCGGCACCCCGGTCGGCACCCCGGTCGGCACTCCGGTCGGCACCCGCGAAGGCGTCGGGCGGCGTCGGGGTGATCGCCGCTGCGGCGCTGGCGCTGGCGGCGGTCGGCGGGGGGGCCTGGTACTTCACGTCCGGGCGCCCCCCCGTCGTCGCGGAGACGGTGCAAGCGCCCGCGGGCGCCCCGGTCGCGCAGGCGCCTCAGGCGCCTCAGGCGCCGGCGGAGTCCGCCGCGGCCCCGGCGCCGCCGGTGGAGGTGCCGGTCGAGACCCCGCCGCCGCCGGCCCCTGCCGCCGGCCCGGTGCCCACCCCGGACAAGGCCACCAGCCGACGGGCCGCCGAGGAGCGGCGAGCGAAGCTGGCGGCCGCCGAGCTCGAGCAGAAGCGCATCGCCGACGAACGTCGCCGCGCCGAGGAGGACGCCGCACGCCTCCGTCAGGCGCAGGCCGAGAAGGATCGGCTCGCGCAGTTCGCGCGGGCGAAGGGGACGCCGAGCGCCGTCGATCGCGTGCGTGCGGCCGCCGGCGCGACCGCGCCGGCCGTCACGCCGAACAACGCCGACCCGGCCCCCGAGCCGAAGGCCGATTCCCCCCGTTCGGACGGCGGGGCGGCCGGCACCATGGGGACGCTCAAGATCGCCAGCTCCGTGGATGACGCCGCGCTCGAGATCGACGGCGTGGGCAAGGGCACCGTCGGCATGGCCCCGCGCAATGTCCCGGTGAAGGCGGGAACGATCAACTGGGTCGTCCGCAAGGCGGGCTGCGTCGCCGCCGAAGGCACCGTGAAGATCGAAGCCGGCCAGACGACGGTCGTCGGTCGCAACAAGGCATCCCCGGTGTGTCCGTGACCCCGATGATCCGAATCCTGTGCACAGTGGGCCTCGCGGCCGGCGCGGCCTTCGCGCCCTCGCCCGCGACGGCCCAGCCCGCCGGTGACCCCGTCGTCCGCCTGTTGCAGTCCGCGCGCACGGCCTTCGACGACCTCGAGTACGGTCGCGCGATCAGCATCTGCCGACTCGCGCTGCAGCAGCCCACGATCACGCGCGCCCAGCGCCTCGACGTGCTGCGGGTCCTCGCGGCCGCGCAGTACCCCAACGATCCCGACGCCGCGCGTCCCGACTCGGCGGCGCGCACGCTGCGCCTGCTCGTCAAGCTCGACCTCGACGCGACGTTCCCGCGCACCCTTGGATGGCGAGGCCTCGACTCGCTGCTCGCGGACGTGCGCACGCGCACGCTCGCGCTCGCGGTCGTACCGGCGAGCGACCAGCAGGTCCGCGGTGGTGACGGCGCGTGGGTCCTGCCGTTCCGCACCACGATGGCCGCGGACGTTGCCCTGACCGCGGAGCGCAACGGCGCCGTCGTGCCGCTCGCCGCCGGCCGGGGGCCGGACGGGGTGCTGCGCGTCCCCGCGTTGCGGGACCGGGTGCCCCTCCTCGCGAACGGGGACTGGACGCTCGTCGTCTCGGCGCGCGTGCCGGCCGACTCGGAGGTCGTGCGGCTGGCAGCGACCTTCGCGAGCGACTCGCTGGTCTTCCTGCCGGTGCCGGCGCTCGACAGTACCGGTTTCAAGCCCGAGCGCGCCAAGCCGATCGGCAGGCGGGCCTTGCTCGCGGGGGTGGTGCTCGGCGGTGCCACGGCGGCCATGGCGTCGGGCCTGCGGGCCGAGGACCCGGTGCGCTCCGCCTACGGCGTGGATGCGCGCGCGTTCGGCGTCGCCGCGGCGCTCGCCGTCGGGGCGGGCATGGCGGTGTTCCTCGACAAGGGGCGGGACCTGCCGGACAATGCGAAGGCCAATGCCGACCGCCGGGCGACGCACGCACGCGAGGCGGCCGAAGTGGTCGCCGAGAACGATCGCCGGCTCGCGGCGGCCGTCACCACGGTGAGGATCACGCGATGATCGCCCGACGTTCCCGCCGGATGCCGTGGCTCCGCCGCGCATCGCTGGCCCTTGCCGCACTCGCCGGTGCCGTGCCCGCGACCGCGGTCGCCCAGGCCGAGTTTCGGGTGACCGCCCTCTCCGCGCCGACCGTCCGGAACGGCGTCGTCGGCACCGCCGCGCAGCAGTTCACCGGGACAGGCGGCACCGTCGAGGTGCTCGCCCGGTTCGCCTTCGGCGGCCTGCACGTGCGCAGCTTCGGGGCGGACCTCGACCGCGGGCTCGGCGTCGCCAACCTCGATGCGCGTGTGGTGCTGGGTCCGCAGTGGCTGTCGGTCGAGGCGGGCCGGACGCAGCGCGCGCTGGTGGGCGAACTCGCGTCGAGCCAGTACACCCTCAACCGCGTGGGCCTGCGCTCGACCTTCCCGCTGGGCGGCAGCGGCCTGCGCGGGATGATCGGGGCGTGGTCCATGCAGGGCGCCACGCTGCCGACGGGGGTCCGCGAGGCGAGCGGCCTCGAGGGCGAGACGGCACTGCTCTACCGGCTGCGCCGCCTGCCGGTGTTCGTGCAGGTCGGCTACCGGGCCGAGTCCTATGCGGTGACGCTCAACGGGAATCGCAGCGCCCCGGAGGAAATGGGGGTGCTGACCCTCGGTGGCGGATTCTCCTTCGGGCCTGCCGCGCGGCGATGACGCCGGCGGTGGGGACACCCGACGACGAGGAGACCGCCAAGGTCGAGCGCCCATCCCTCGTCGTCCATGCGGTGCTGCGGGACGTGAAGCGGGGGGCGGTGTACGAGGCGACGGCGGCGCGAATCCGGATCGGCCGCAGCGCGGAGTGCGAACTGAGCATTCCGGCCGCGCCCGGCGACGGCGTCTCGCGCGTGCACTGCGAGCTCGGCATCGATGCCTTCGGGTCGGTGGTGCTGCTCGACGCCGGGAGCACCAACGGCACGCGCCTCAACGGCCGGCCGCTGACGGGAGCGACGCGCGTGGCCGCGCAGCAGGCCGTGACGCTGGGTGATTCCGGCCCCACGCTGCTGATCGAGCAACTGCGGATCGTCGCGAAGCGCTGACGGCCTCCCGGGCGACCGCGGGACGTCGCGCGAACGCCGATCAGCGGTAGGCGATCCGCAGCGCCTCGTCGAGCGAGGCGGCGCGGCCGCGCCCGAGCCACAGGCCGACCACCCGGCCCTCGACATTCACGAGGGCGGACCCGGGGAGCAGGCGATCGGACGCCCCGCGGACGTCGATCGCCGCTCCGGCACCGGCTGCCGAGGCCTCCGACGCCACGAGGGCGGGGCGGGACGAGTCGCGATCGAACCCGACGAGGACCGTCGGCGTCGCCGTGGCGGCCGGGGTTCCGTGTGCCGCCGCCCCGAGCCACTGCCCCTGCCACTGCTGCAGGGCGATGACGCCGAGCCGGTCGGCCACCCGCTGCGGCACCCCACGGTGCCGACCCCCGTGCGGCCACGACACGACGACCGAATCCGGGGCGGCACCGTCGGGGCCGAGGACGGCGTCGCGGACCGTCACGACCAGCCCGCCCTCGGAGACGACGAGCCCGGTGGCGCGTACGCGACGACCGCCGTACCAGGCGGAGACATCGGCGAGAATGTTGCCGGCGGCGCCGACGGCGGTCCGGACGGCTGCCGCCGGCTGGAGCGCCACGGTGAGCGGCGCTCGGTCGTTCGCCGGTCGCCACGCCACGGCACCGCCGGCTCCCGCGACGGCTCCCGCGACGGCGATCGCGCTGGCGGCGACGCCGGTCCAGACGCCGGTCCAGACGCCGGTCGAGGCGCCGGTCGAGGCGCCGGTCCAGGCGCCGGTCCAGGCGCCGGTCGAGGCGCCGGTCCAGGCGCCGGAGAAGGCGCCGCTGCCCGGTCTCGGTGCCAGGGGCGGTGCTGCGGGGCCTCCGGTCGAAGCGCCGGCGACCCCGACCGTCATGGACGCGACGACGGTACCGGCCGCGGCGGCTGCGGCGAGGTGGGCGTTGCGCGGAGCCCGGGCCGCGGCGGCGGTGGCGGCGGCGGCCCCGCCGACGGCACCGGTGGCGATCTCCATGTCGCCGGTGCCTTGCGGCACCTCGACCCTGCCCGGTGCCTGGGTGCGACGGGGATTGGCGACCGTCTCGATTCGGGCGACCCGATACCGACGGGCTGCGGGCCCGATGCCGAGGCGGATGACGTCACCGGTTCGCAGGATCGCCTGGTCGGACCCGACGAGGCGGACGTGATTGACGAAGGTGCCACCGCGGGATCGCTCGTCGGTGAGGCACCACCCCGTGGGCCTCGGGGCGAGCCGGGCGTGGACGCCGCCGATGTCCGCGGATGCGGGGGCCTCGACGACCATGAGTTCGCACGCCGCCTCCCTGCCGATGCGGACGTCAACGTCCCGGAACTCGTGGACGGTGCCGCGGTCGAGGTCGGTCAGGATGATGCGGCGCACGGGCAGGCGGTCGGGGAAGGGGAGAGGCGGCGGGGGGACCTCTTGAGTGTCGGCTGGCTGCGGGCCGGGCTGCACGGAGGCGGGACCGGTCGGGTCGGCGGGGACGGGTCGGCGGGGACGGGGCGGCGTGCGCAGGGCAAGTGGTTGCGGGGAGTTGACTTCGGGCCGGACGGGGGTAACTTTTCTCGGCTCCCCAGAAACGGCTTCGGCCTTGGCGGGGGCGGGTTCACGGGACACCCGCAGGTTGCAGCCATCGCCCAACGCCTGGGCGCGAGCGGACGGCACGTCGCTCCTGCAAGAAGTCCCGGACAACGCGACGTCGGGCGTGAGCCCGGCGCACCAGGGTCCCCAGCCGTGCCGGAGCGGCGGCTGCACCCAGGTGACGGCGGATGGATACCGGTCCCAACGGGACGCCTGGTCCAGCCGCTTTTGTGTTGGTGGAGTTTCCGCAGAACGCACGTCCAAACACTCGGCGGTCCGCCGCCGATTCTCCCTTCGCGATTCCTATGGCCCGCACGACGCCGCTCGAGCACTACCGCAACATCGGCATCATGGCGCACATCGATGCCGGCAAGACCACGACGACCGAGCGCATCCTCTATTACACGGGGAAGTCGCACAAGATCGGCGAGGTGCACGATGGCGCCGCGACGATGGACTGGATGGAGCAGGAGCAGGAGCGCGGGATCACGATCACGTCGGCCGCGACGACCTGCTTCTGGCAGCGTCACGGGCAGAGCGACAAGAAGGGCGAGGGGCCGGAGTACCGGATCAACATCATCGACACGCCGGGCCACGTGGACTTCACGGTCGAGGTGGAGCGGTCGCTGCGCGTGCTGGACGGGGCGTGCGCGCTGCTCGATTCGGTGGCGGGCGTGGAGCCGCAGACGGAGACGGTGTGGCGCCAGGCGGACCGTTACCGCGTGCCGCGGATGATCTTCTCGAACAAGATGGACCGCGTCGGCGCGAACTTCGATCGCTGCCTGGCGATGATCAAGGATCGGCTGACGAAGCGCGCCTTCGCGCTCCAGCTGCCCGTGGGCTCCGGTGAGACGTTCACCGGCCACATCGACGTGATCGAGCGCAAGCAGTACATCTTCGACGAGGAGACGCTGGGGAAGACGTTCACGGTGGTGGACGTGCCGGCGGAGTTCCGGGAGCGCGTCGAGCAGATGCGGCACGAGGCGGTCGAGGCCGCGGTGGAGCACGACGAGGCGCTGATGGAGAAGTACCTCGCCGGCGAGGAGCTGACGGTCGAGGAGATCCGCCGGGCGATCCGCAAGGCGACGATCGCGATGGAGTTCGTGCCGGTGCTCTGCGGCGCCTCGTTCAAGAACAAGGGCGTGCAGGCGCTGCTCGACGCGGTGATCGACTTCCTGCCGGCGCCGGTGGACATCGAGGCGATCAAGGGGCACCTGCCGCACCACGACGAGACGTTCGAGACGCGGTCGGTGGCGGACGAGGCGCCGTTCGCGGCCCTGGCGTTCAAGATCGCGACCGATCCGTTCGTCGGGAAGCTGACGTTCTTCCGCGTGTACTCGGGGCTGCTCAAGTCGGGCTCGTACGTGTACAACAGCACGAAGGACAAGCGCGAGCGCGTGGGTCGCCTGCTGCAGATGCACGCGAACAAGCGCGAGGAGATCGAGGAGGTGCGCGCGGGTGACATCGGCGCGGCGATCGGGCTGAAGGACACGCGCACGGGCGACACGCTCTGTGACGACGACAAGCCGATCATCCTCGAAGCGATGAAGTTCCCGGCGCCGGTGATCTCGGTGGCGGTGGAGCCCAAGTCGAAGGCCGATCAGGACAAGCTGGGGATCGCGCTGTCGAAGCTGGCGGAGGAGGATCCGACGTTCCGCGTGAACTCGGACGCGGAGACGGGGCAGACGATCATCTCGGGGATGGGCGAGCTGCACCTCGAGATCATCGTGGACCGCATGATGCGCGAGTTCAAGGTCGAGGCGAACGTGGGCCGTCCGCAGGTGGCCTACCGCGAGACGATCAAGAAGCGCGTCGAGAAGATCGAGGGGAAGTTCATCCGGCAGTCGGGCGGCAAGGGCCAGTACGGGCACGTGGTGATCAACGTGCAGCCGGCCGAGCCGGGGCAGGGCTTCGTCTTCGAGGACAAGATCGTCGGCGGCGTGATCCCGCGCGAGTACATCGGGCCGGTCGAGGCCGGTATCAAGGAGGCGCTCGAGAACGGCATCATCGCGGGCTACCCGATGGTGGACGTGAAGGTGGAGCTGGTGTACGGCTCGTACCACGACGTTGACTCGAGCGAGATGGCGTTCAAGATCGCGGGGTCGATGGCGGTGAAGGAGGCGGCGAAGGCGGCCGCGCCGGTCATCCTCGAGCCGGTGATGAACGTCGAGGTCGTCTGCCCGGAGTCGTACATGGGCGACGTGCTCGGCGACCTGTCGTCGCGCCGCGGCAAGATCGGCGGGATGACGCAGCGCGGCGAGGCGCAGGTGATCGCGGCCAGCGTGCCGCTCGCCGAGATGTTCGGGTACTCGACGAAGCTCCGGTCGATGTCGCAGGGGCGCGCGGTGTACTCGATGGAGTTCGCGCACTACGAGGAGGTTCCGAAGGCGAAGGCCGAGGAGATCCTCGCGAAGGCGAAGGCGTAAGGCAGCAGGTTCGGCAGGCCCCCGTGAGACCCGACGGTTTCCTTTTCCCAACCCCGCAGCACAGGTAGCACGACCATGGCGAAGGCAAAGTTCGAGCGGACGAAGCCGCATGTGAACGTGGGCACGATCGGCCACGTCGACCACGGCAAGACGACCACCACCGCGGCGCTCACGAAGGTGTCGGCCGACAAGGGCTTCGGCACCAAGTACGTGGCGTACGACGAGGTCGCGAAGGCGTCGGAGTCGCAGGGCCGTCGCGACGCGACGAAGATCCTGACGATCGCGACGTCGCACGTCGAGTACGAGACGCAGAACCGGCACTACGCCCACGTCGATTGCCCGGGCCACGCCGACTACGTCAAGAACATGATCACGGGCGCGGCGCAGATGGACGGCGCGATCCTGGTCGTCTCGGCCGTTGACGGCCCGATGCCGCAGACGCGCGAGCACATCCTGCTGGCCAAGCAGGTCAACGTGCCGAAGATCGTGGTCTTCCTGAACAAGTGCGACCTCGTCGAGGACGCCGAGCTCCTCGACCTCGTCGAGCTCGAGGTCCGCGAGCTGCTCTCGAAGTACGGCTACGACGGCGACAACACGCCGGTCATCCGCGGCGCGGCCTACCCCGCGATCCAGGGCGAGGCGAAGTGGGTCGAGAAGATCCAGGAGCTCTACGACGCGCTCGACAGCTTCATCCCGGAGCCGGTCCGCGAGGTGGACAAGCCCTTCATCATGCCGGTCGAGGACGTCTTCACGATCACCGGGCGCGGCACGGTCGCGACGGGCCGCATCGAGCGCGGCAAGATCAAGGTCGGCGAGGAAGTCGCGGTCGTCGGCTTCAACTCCTCGGCCAAGACGGTCGTCACCGGCGTCGAGATGTTCCGCAAGCTGCTCGACGAGGGCTTCGCCGGCGACAACGTCGGCCTGCTCCTCCGCGGCATCGACAAGAAGGACATCGAGCGCGGCATGGTGCTCGCCAAGCCCGGCTCGATCACGCCGCACACCAAGGCCGAGGCCGAGGTGTACGTGCTGACGAAGGAGGAGGGCGGCCGCCACACGCCGTTCTTCAAGGGCTACCGTCCGCAGTTCTACTTCCGCACGACCGACGTGACCGGCTCGATCGAGCTGCCCGAGGGCACCGAGATGGTCATGCCGGGCGACAACATCAAGATGACCATCGAGCTGATCACGCCGATCGCGATGGAGGAGCAGCTGCGCTTCGCCATCCGCGAGGGCGGCCGCACGGTCGGCGCCGGCGTCATCACCAAGATCCTCAAGTAACCCCGACGGGGGTCGGCGCGTCCGTCCGGACGCGCCGACCGCCACGAGGCCCTCCATGGCTGGCCGCATCCGCATCCGACTCAAGGCCTTCGACCACGCGGTGATCGACACCGCGGCGGCGGACATCGTCCGCACCGCGGAAAAGACCGGCGCGCAGGTCTCCGGGCCCATCCCGCTGCCGACGAAGACGCGCCGGTGGACCGTGCTCCGGTCGCCGCACGTGGACAAGAAGTCGCGGGAACAGTTCGAGCTCAAGACGCACAAGCGCGTGATCGACATCCTCGACTCGCGCGCGCAGACGGTTGACGCCCTCACCAAGCTGGATCTGCCGGCCGGGGTGGACGTCGAGATCAAGGTCCAGTAGGCGCAGGGTCCCACCGCACGGGACGACGGCCCAGGCGTCGCGCACCGCGCGCGACGCGCCGCCGCCCCCTCAGTCCTCCGGCCTCCGGCCGCGACTCGCGAGGTAATTCCGCAGTGATCGGCATCATCGGCACCAAGCTGGGCATGACCCAGATCTTCAACGACCAGGGGCAGCAGATCCCCGTCACCGTGGTGCACGCGGTCCCGAACCGCGTCACGAAGGTCACGGACGCCGGCCACAAGGCCGTCGAGCTCGCCACCGGCTCGCTCGTGACGGCGCAGGCGAAGGGCAAGCGCACCCCGCGCGGCGCGCGCGCCCCCAAGGCGATGCTCGGCCACGGCAAGGCGGCGGGCCTCGCGGCCGCCCCGGCGGTCCTGCGCTCGTTCCGCCTCGACGACGGGAAGCCCGGCGGCGAGATCCCGGCGGTCACCGTCGGGCAGGACATCACCGTCGAGATCTTCGCCCCCGGCGAGTACGTGAAGGTCACCGGCACCACCAAGGGCCGCGGCTTCCAGGGCATGGTGAAGCGCCACAAGGCCGGCGGCGGCCCGAACACGCACGGCAACACCAAGCACCGGCGCCCCGGTTCGGTCGGCGCGGGCACGGATCCGTCGCGCGTCATCAAGGGCAAGCGCATGCCGGGCCACATGGGCGCGGCGCGTCACACCCAGATCAACCTCCGCGTCGAGAAGATCGACGCCGAGCGGAACCTGATCTACATCCGCGGCGCAGTGGCGGGCCCGACCAACGGGATCGTCATGGTCCGCAAGCAGGCGTAAGCCCATGAGCGAGACGACGACTATGCAGGCGAAGGCCTTCACCCAGGGCGGCACCGCGCGCGACGCGGTGGCCCTGCCGGCCACGCCGTTCGACGGCACCGTGCACGTGCCGGTGATGCACCAGGCCGTGAAGGCCTACCTGGCCAACCAGCGCCAGGGCACCCACGCCACGAAGACCCGCCACTGGGTCACCGGCGGCAACCAGAAGCCGTGGAAGCAGAAGGGGACCGGCCGCGCCCGTCAGGGCTCGACCCGCGCCCCGCACTGGCCCGGCGGCGGTACCGTGTTCGGCCCGCAGCCGCGCAGCTACGAGCAGGAGCTGCCGAAGGGCGTCAAGGCCCTCGCCCGGAAGAGCGCGCTCAACACGCGCGCCCGCGAGGGGAACCTGATGGTCATCGACCGCTTCGAGATGGCGGCGCCGAAGACCTCGGCGATCGCGCAGCTCCTTGCGCGGCTGGAGCTCTCGGCGAAGAAGGTCCTGATCCTCACCGACGGCCTGAAGCGGTCGGTGTGGCTCTCCGGCCGGAACCTGCCGAACGTGCACGTGATGCCGTTCGCCGAGGCGAGCACGTACCACGTGCTCTGGTCGGACGCGGTGCTCGTCGAGGCCGGCGCGATCGGCCAGGCGCTGGCGCCGGTGGCCGAGACGGCGACGGGCAAGGTGAAGGTCGCGAAGGCGGCCAAGCCGAAGACCGAGAAGGCCGTCAAGGCCAAGCGCGAGGCGACGGCCGACAAGAAGGCCAAGGCGGCGAAGGCGAAGGCCGCGCCGGCGGCGAAGGCGGCCCCGGCGGCGAAGGCCGCGGCGGCGCCGAAGAAGACCGCGGCGAAGAAGGCCGCCCCGAAGAAGGCGAAGGGGGAGTAACCGATGCCGACGCTGCACCAGACCATCATCAAGCCGCTGATCACCGAGAAGAGCTCGGCGGCCTACCAGGCGCGCGGGGAGTACACCTTCGAGGTGGCCCCGAGGGCGACGAAGCCGGAGATCAAGCAGGCGATCGAGCGGCTCTTCGGCGTCACCGTGACCGGCGTGTGGACCTCCCTGCAGCGCGGCAAGACGCGCCGCGTGGGGACCTCGTCGGGCCAGCGCCCCAACTGGAAGAAGGCGATCGTGACGCTCAAGGCGGGCGACTCGATCCCGGTGTTCGAGGGCTAACGCGATGCCGATCCGTCAATTCAAGCCGGTCTCGGCCGGCACGCGACACCGCAGCGTGTCGTCGTTCGCCGAGATCACCCGGTCCACGCCGGAGAAGTCGCTGGTCGAGCCGCTCAAGAAGAGCGGCGGCCGCGACAACCACGGGCACATCTCGATGCGGCGCCTGGGTGGCGGCCACAAGCGGATGTACCGGCTGGTGGACTTCAAGCGCAACAAGTACGGCGTGACCGCGACGGTCGCGACGATCGAGTACGATCCGAACCGCTCGGCGCGGATCGCGCTGGTGACGTACGCGGACGGGGAGAAGCGCTACATCCTCCACCCGAAGGGGCTGGCGGTGGGCGACACGATCGTCAGCGGGCCGGGCTCGGACATCCGCGTCGGGAACGCGCTGCCGCTGGCCGAGGTGCCGACGGGCACGTTCGTGCACAACGTCGAGCTCAAGCCGGGCAAGGGCGGGCAGTTGGCGCGCTCGGCCGGCATGGCGCTCGAGGTGGTGGCGAAGGAAGGCGACTATGTGACGCTGCGCATGCCGTCCACGGAGATGCGCAAGGTGCACGGGCGCTGCCTGGGGACGATCGGCGAGGTGGGGAACGCCGAGCACGAGCTCGAGGCGTGGGGCAAGGCGGGCAAGGCGCGCTGGAAGGGGAAGCGGCCGAAGGTCCGCGGCGAAGTGATGAACCCGGTGGACCACCCGCACGGTGGCCGCACGCGCGGCGGCCGGAACGTGGTGAGCCCGTGGGGCAAGAAGGAAGGCACGAAGACCCGCAACACCAAGAAGTCGTCGCAGCGCCTGATCGTCCGCGGGCGCAAGCGCGGCAAGGCCACGCAGAGCTGAGCTGACCCATGGCGCGTTCCATCCGGAAGGGCCCCTTCGTGCACGATTCGCTGCTCAAGCGCGTCGCGGCCCTCAACAGCAAGAACGAGAAGAAGGTCGTGAAGACCTGGTCGCGGGCGAGCACGATCGTCCCGGACTTCGTCGGACACACCTTCGCGGTGCACAACGGGAACAAGTTCATCCCGGTGTACGTGACCGAGAACATGGTGGGGCACAAGCTCGGCGAGTTCTCGCCGACGCGGCTCTTCCGCGGGCACTCGGGGAACAACAAGACGGACAAGAAGGCCGCCCCCGGGGGCGCGCCGGGCGCCAAGGGAGGGAAGTAAGCCATGACCGAAGCGCGCGCGTTGCAGCGGACGGCCCGGCAGTCGCCCTACAAGATGCGGCTGGTGATCGACCAGATCCGCGGGAAGAGCGTGAACGAGGCCCTGGCCCTGCTCACGTTCTCGAAGAAGCATGCGGCGGTGCAGATCAGGAAGGTGCTGCTCTCGGCGGTGGCGAACGCCGAGCAGGCGGCGAAGCAGGCGAACGGGTCGGTGGACCCGGACGACCTGTTCATCAAGCACGCGGTGGTCAACGAGGGGCCGAAGCTCAAGCGGTGGACCCCGGCGGCCATGGGGCGCGCCACGCCCATCCAGAAGCGCACGAGCCACGTCGAGATCGTCGTGGCGGAGAAGGAGTAACCCCATGGGACAGAAGACCAATCCGATCGGCTTCCGGCTGGGCGTCTCGAAGGACTGGCGCTCGCGCTACTACGCGGGCCGGGACCTGCCGCAGCTGCTGCAGGAGGACAACCTCCTGCGCAAGTACCTGAAGGCGCGCCTGGCGAACGCCGCGATCGCGGACGTGGTGATCGAGCGCAAGCCCGGGAAGGTGGTGGTGACGATCCACACCGGCCGCCCGGGCGTGGTGATCGGCAAGAAGGGCGCCGAGGTGGACAAGCTCCGCGACGAGCTCGCGCAGCTGACGGGCAAGGAAGTGGGGGTGAACGTCGAGGAGATCAAGCGGCCGGAGCTCTCGGCGCAGCTGGTGGCCGACAACATCGCGGCCCAGCTGGCGCAGCGCATCTCGTTCCGCCGGGCGATGAAGAAGGCGGTGCAGAGCACGATGCGCATGGGCGCGCAGGGGATCCGCGTGAAGTGCGGGGGTCGCCTGGGCGGGGCCGAGATCGCGCGCGTCGAGGGGTACCGCGAGGGGCGGGTGCCGCTGCACACGCTGCGCGCCGACATCGACTTCGCGTACGGGCTGGCGAAGACGACGTACGGCACGATCGGCGTGAAGGTGTGGATCTACAAGGGCGAGGTCGCCAACGACCGTCGCGGGTCCACCTACTCCACCGACGCGTGAGGCGCTGACCGATGCTGGCACCGAAGCGGGTGAAGTTCCGCAAGATGTTCAAGGGGCGCACGCGCGGGATCGCGACGCGTGGGGCCGAGGTTTCGTTCGGGCACTACGGGTTGCAGGCGCTGGAGCCGGGCTGGGTGACGGCGCGGCAGATCGAGGCGGCCCGTGTGGCGCTGACGCGCTACATCAAGCGTGGCGGCAAGGTCTGGATCCGGATCTTCCCGGACAAGCCGATCACGAAGAAGCCGGCCGAGACGCGCATGGGCAAGGGCAAGGGCTCGCCCGAGATGTGGGTCGCGGTGGTGAAGCCGGGCCGCGTGCTGTTCGAGCTGGAGGGCGTCGCGCCCGACATCGCGCAGAAGGCGATGGCGCTCGCGGCGGCGAAGCTCGGCGTGAAGACGAAGTTCGTGGCCCGCGAGGAGGCGCACACGGATGCGGAGTGACGAGATCCGGGAGCTGAGCGACGCCGACCTGGCGTCGAAGGTTGCCGAGCTGGAAGAGGAGCGGTTCCGCCTGCGGTTCCGCGGGGCGACGGAGTCGCTCGAGAAGCCGATGCGGCTGCGCGAGCTCCGGAAGGATCTTGCGCGGCTGAAGACCGTGCAGCGCGAGCGGGCGCTCGCCGCCACCCAGCGCTGAGGACCAGCACATGACGGACCAGACGCAGCAGCAGACGGCGACCCGGCCCGCGCGCAAGGTGCGCACGGGGCTCGTGGTCAGCGACAAGATGCAGAAGACGGTGGTGGTCGCGATCGAGCGTCGCGTGCCGCACCCCGTGTACGGGAAGATGGTGACCCGGACGACCCGCCTGAAGGCGCACGACGAGGCCAACGCGGCGAAGGTCGGGGACACCGTGAGGATCGCGGAGACGCGCCCGTTGTCGAAGGACAAGCGGTGGCGCGTGGTCGAGATCGTCGAACGCGCCCGCTGACCGGAGACCGACGATGATCCAGCAGGAATCCATGGTGAAGGTCGCGGACAACTCGGGCGCGAAGAAGGCGCTCGTCATCCGCGTCCTGGGCGGGACCCGCCGGCGCTACGCGCGTCTGGGCGACAAGGTGGTGGTGGCGGTGAAGGACGCGCTGCCGAACGGGACGGTGAAGAAGTCGGACGTGGCGAAGGCGGTCGTCGTGCGCACGGTGAAGGAGACTCGGCGCAAGGACGGCAGCTACATCAAGTTCGACGAGAACGCGGTGGTGATCATCAACGACCAGGGGGAGCCGCGCGGGACGCGCATCTTCGGGCCGGTCGCGCGCGAGCTGCGCGAGAAGCGGTACACGAAGATCGTCTCGCTCGCCCCCGAGGTGCTGTGACATGCGGATCCTCAAGCACTACAAGACCGACCGCGGGCAGCGGCTGGGCGCCGGGCGGCACGCCGGGAAGGCCGAGCGGCTGCCGACGCGGATCACGAAGGGCGACATCGTCCGGGTGATGCGCGGCGACGACGAGGGAAAGGACGGGAAGGTCCTGCGGGTGTTCCTCAAGAAGGGCCGTGTGCTCGTCGAGGGGATCAACATCGTGAAGAAGCACCGCCGGGCGCGCTCGGCGGAGGAGCAGAGCGGCATCATCGAGGCGCCGGCGCCGATCGCGCTGTCGAACGTGATGCTGCTGGACCCCAAGTCGGGGACGCCGACGCGGACGCGGCGGCGCACGGATGCGGACGGGACGACGGAGCGGATCGCGGTGAAGAGCGGCGACGCCCTGCCCCGGACGCGGTGAGGAGCTGACCGATGGCGAAGCAGACGAAGGCCGACAAGAAGGCGGCCGCCGGCAAGGGCGGCGCGAAGGGCGGCGAGAAGCGCGGCTCGATGCTCCCGAAGGAGCACGCGGGGGCCGGGCTGCCGGTGCCCGCGCCGCGGATGAAGGCGTTCTACGCCGAGACGGTCAAGCCGCGGCTCCAGGCGCAGTTCGGGTTCGCGAACCCGATGCAGCTGCCGACGCTCGAGAAGATCGTGCTCAACGTCGGGCTCGGCGAGGCGATCAAGCAGCCGAAGCTGCTCGACTCGATCGTCGAGGAGCTGATGGTGATCACGGGCCAGCGGCCGGTGCGGCGCAAGGCCAAGAAGTCGATCGCGAACTACGGGCTGCGCGAGGGGCAGGAGATCGGTGCCTCGGTGACGCTGCGCGGGGCTCGGATGTGGGAGTTCTTCGACCGGTTCGTGTCCACGGCGGCGCCGCGGATCCGCGACTTCAAGGGCTTCTCGACCCGCTCGTTCGACGGCCGCGGCAACTACTCGATCGGCATCAAGGAGCAGATGATCTTCCCCGAGATCAACTACGACATGGTCGAGCAGATCCACGGGATGGACATCACGTTCTGCACCACGGCGGTCCGCGACGACCACGCGTTCGCGCTGCTGAAGGAGCTCGGCTTCCCGTTCCGGACGGACGAGAAGTCGCGCGCGAAGACCGCGGCCTGACCGCGAGGACCCACGAATGGCCAAGAAGAGCACCGTCAACCGCACGCAGCGGAAGATCGCCACGGCGAAGCGCCTGGCGGCGAAGCGCGCCCGGCTCAAGGCCGCGGTGAAGGACCCGAAGACGTCGTCGGCCGACCGCGCCGCCGCCCAGCTCGCGCTGCAGAGCCTGCCGCGCGACGCCTCGCCGGTGCGCATCAAGAACCGCTGCAGCCTCACCGGCCGCGCGCGCGGGTACCTCCGCGCGTTCGGGCTGTCCCGCAACCAGTTCCGCGAGCTCGCGCTCAACGGGGTGATCCCCGGCGTGCGCAAGGCGAGCTGGTGACCTCCCACCTTCCTACAGGTCCGTCCCGGATACCATAGGAGCCCCATGAGCCTGACCGATCCCATCGCCGACATGCTGACGCGCATCCGCAACGCCTGCGGGTCGAAGCACCGCCGCGTCGACATGCCGGTCTCGAAGCTGAAGACCGAGATCGCCCGCATCCTGAAGGAGAACGCGTACATCACCGACTACAAGGTCGTGGAGAACGCGGAGGGCCGTCCGGTGCTGCGCCTGGCCCTGAAGTACGCCCAGGGCGGGCAGTCCGTGATCCGCGAGCTGCACCGCGTCTCGACGCCGGGCCTCCGGAAGTACGTCGGCGTCGGGGAGATCCCGCGGGTCCGCAACGGACTCGGCATGGCGATCCTCTCGACGTCGCGCGGCGTGATGTCGGACCGCGAGGCGCGGCAGTCGCGCACCGGCGGCGAGCTCCTCGCCCTCGTCTGGTAAGGAGACCCGCACCCATGTCGCGTATCGGCAAGAATCCGGTCCCCGTTCCGAAGGGCGTCACCGTCGCGGTGAACGGCTCGACGGTCACGGTGAAGGGCCCCAAGGGCGAGCTCGTCCGCACGTTCCACCCCGACATGCGGATCGCGGTCGAGGGCGAGACGGTCGTGGTGACGCGGCCGTCCGACGAGGCGGTCCACAAGTCGCTGCACGGCCTGTCGCGCACCCTGGTGGCCAACATGGTCCAGGGGGTGTCGCAGGGCTTCGTGAAGCAGCTCGAGATCACGGGCGTCGGCTACAAGGCGGAGGTCAAGCCATGGGGCCTGCTCATGTCGCTCGGCTACTCGCACACGATCGAGGTCAAGGCGCCGAAGGGCGTGTCGCTCAAGGCCCCGCAGCCGACCCAGGTGGTCGTCGAGGGCGCCGACAAGGAGATGGTCGGCCAGGTGGCCGCCGAGATCCGCTCGCTTCGCAAGCCCGAGCCGTACAAGGGCAAGGGCGTCAAGTACGCCGGCGAGATCATCCGCCGGAAGGCCGGCAAGGCCGGGGGGAAGTAAGCGATGCCGCCATTCTACAGCCCGAAGAGCGGCGCCAAGGCGCGCCTGCGCCGGCACCTCCGCGTCCGCAAGAAGGTCAGCGGCACCCCGGAGCGTCCGCGCCTGGTGGTCTTCCGCTCGCTCAAGCACATCTCGGCCCAGCTGGTGGACGACGTGGCGCAGAAGACGCTGCTCACGGTCACCGACAACGGGTTCGAGGGGAAGAAGTCGGACAAGTCCCTCGCGGTCGGCAAGAAGGTCGCCGAGCTCGCGAAGCAGCACGGCATCACGAAGGTCGTCTTCGACCGTGCCGGATACCAGTACCACGGCCGCGTGAAGGCGGTCGCCGACGGCGCCCGCGAGGGCGGCCTGGAGTTCTGAGATGGCCGACAACGAGACGCCCGGAACGGGCAACGAGCAGCAGACCGTCTCCGCCGGGGGCGACGCGCCCCCGATGGGAGGCGGCGACCGCGGTGGCCGTGGTGGCCGCGGCGGACCGGGTGGCGGTCGCGGTCGCGGCGGCCCGGGTGGCGGTCGCGGCGGCCCGGGTGGCGGTCGCGGCGGCCCGGGT
>JAJTHG010000055.1 GCA_021298835.1 Gemmatimonadota bacterium | reverse complement strand
TGGCGGTGGGAGGACACCGCCAGCAGCGGCTCGCGGCTCACCTTGTTTGCCGCCGGCGTGATCGACTCGGTGGTGTACGCCGTCGGGCGCATCTCCGGCCTGAATGCCGGCGGCGACCGCGGCGTCGTCCTTGCCCTCGACGCGGCCACCGGCCGCGAACGGCACCGGTTCACCACGCCGGAGCTTCGCTCCGACTACCGCTCGGTCCGGAGCGACGGTCGCGGTGGCCTGCTCCTCGGCAATAGGGCTCGCTCCGGCGTGGATGATCTCGACCCGAGCACCTGGTCCTTCCGCTGGCGTGTGTCGCGGCCCCGGAACGAAGTGTTTCCCGTGTCCGACCTCGCGGTCCGCGACGGCATCCTCTATGTCGGCTGGCAGGATGTCGTGGCCATTGATGTTGCCACGGGCCGTGAGCTATGGAGCCGCGGCAGTCGTGGGACGACGTTCAGCACCGTAGTGTGCGGGCAGCAGGTCGTCACCGAACACTTCAATCTGTCCTTCTTCGACAGGGCCACCGGGCGCCTCGAGGCCTTCAACGACTGGCAGGACGGGCAATTCCCCTATTCCGATCTGGTCGAAGACGGTGAACGCGTCTATGCGATCTCGGAGAACTTCGCCTACGCCTTCCCGTGCCGCCGCTGACCCTGCGGCCGTCCCGCCGGCAAGGCTGCCTGCATCAACGCGTCGAGCAAAGCCCCACCCGCAGCTTGAACTCCCCTGCCT
Organism: Gemmatimonadota bacterium; assembly: GCA_021298835.1. GTDB lineage: Bacteria > Gemmatimonadota > Gemmatimonadetes > Gemmatimonadales > Gemmatimonadaceae > JAJTHG01. The sequence goes on along the minus strand of JAJTHG010000055.1, from coordinate 52,484 downwards.
CGAGCCGGTCCAGCAGTTGGTCGAGCGCCACCTGGGCCCGCGCCATTGGCCTGTGGAACCCGCGCGCCTTCGTCCACCCGCCGAGCGCCATCACCAACGCCGGAATCGCCGCGACCGCCGGAATGAACCCCAGCGCGAACAGCAACCCCGCCGTCACCACGCCGGCCACCGTCAGTCCCACGTCGCCGCTCACCATGGCGGCAGCGCGCCGATTGGCCCCGCTCGCGATGGCGGCTGGCGGTGCGCCTTGTAACGCCCTCGCCCAAGCTCCACCCTGGAGCAGACAGTTCGATGCTGGGCTGGAGCAGTGTGGTGGGCCTCGGCAGATCAGTGAGCGGAGGCACGGCGCCGCGGCGCGCGCGGCGTCCTGCTCGGTCCGAGCGACTGGCAGCGTGTCGTGGACCGCCCACGAGTGCAGTCCTCGACATCTACGAACGCAGCCCTACTGCCCGCAGACCAACGGCAAGATGGAGCGCTTCATCCGGACCGCGTGCCGCCGCTGCTCCACTTCCTCATGCTGCGCGCACAACGAGCTTGGCACCGACATCCAGGTAACCGGTGGACGGTAGATGCCGACCGGCTGGCGGCGCCGGTCACTCGATCGGGACGCCGCGTTGGCGCAGGGCGTCGGTGATCGGCGTGGCGGCGCCGAAGCAGTAGCTGGGCACCCGGTACGGGGGTGCCCCGTCGAGCTCCAGCCAGAGGCTGGGCTGGCTATTCGCCCAGACCGTGAGGCGGACCCGGCGGATGGTCCGTACGTCGATCTCGTGGCGCCACCCGTCCGCGAACAGCGTCAGGGTGTCCCCCTTCAGGGCGAGGCCACTCCGGCTGTCCCGCACGAACATCACCAGGGCCATCAGGGTTGGAATCGCGACGACGGTGGTCCAGTACCACGGGGCGCCATAGACGACCCCGAGTGCGATCATCCCGGCACCGAGCACGACCGCGAGGGCCACGGTCGGGCGCCGGCCCCGCTGCTCGTACTGGTAGTTCAAGTGTGCACTCATCGCTCCTCGGCTTCAGCGGGACGTGAGCCCGGCGGCACGCCACAAGTCGCGGGACCGGTGCTGTCGCCGCTCGGGGCCGCGGCGGCGACGGGAGTCCCGAACGCGACGACCAGGTGTGCGGCGCGGGGGCATGCGAGACCGTTCTTGGGCGGGGGAGCGCACTCGTCAACTTAATGCGTCGCGCCGTCGAGCACGCCTCCCGCCTTCCCGGCATGGCGGAGGCGACGTTCGCGCGGTCGCCCGGCGCCGCGCGCGCGTTGACAGGGGTGTATCGTGAGGGCATCGTGACGGGTGCCGACCAGAGTCCCGATGCCGTCCTCCGCTCCCACGGTGCCCGACGTCCGCGTCGTCACCGCCCGTCTCGCCCTCGCCGCGGCGATCGCCGCCGCGGTCCTGCTCGCGATGTCGCTCCTGCACGGCGTCTCACAGGGGCAGTTCGAGGTCGTCCGGCCGGCGGCCGACATGGCGGAGCAACTCGTGCGGAACGCGATCGCCATGCGCCTCGAGCTGTTCGTGGACTTCCTGTTCCTGATCCTGTACGGGGCCTGCTTCGCGCTCCTGCCGGCGGCACTCGCGGGGCTGGCCGACCCGCGTGGCCCCATCGCCGCACGACTCGGCTCGGCGGCGCTGCTGGTGACGGCGTTCCTCGACGCGGCGGAGAACGCCCACCTGCTTTCCGCGCTCGTGACGGCCGAGCAGGGGATGCCCCTGTCGCAAGGGGCGATCCAGTGGCAGGCGATCGCGAGCCAGGTCAAGTTCGTCGCGAGCTACGCCGGACTGTTCCTGATCGCGTTCGCGCTGGACCCGGCCGATCGCGCGGAGCGCTGGCTGGCGCACACGCTGCGCTGGGTGCAGGCCCCCGTGGGGGTGGCGATCTTCGTCGTCGGCCCGCCGTTCCTGCGCCCCCTGTACCTGATGCGCGCGGTGTTCTTCGTGGTCGGCTTGCTGTGGTTGGCCGCGCTGTTGCAGCGGCGCCTGCGCGCGACCTCGGGGCCCGTGCCCGGGTAGTTGCCCGCGAGCACCGCCCACCCAGCAGTCTGCCCAAGAATGGAGAAGCGGCGGGGGGACCCTCATGATGATGCACCAGGTGCCACAGACCGGGCTTACAAAGCCTGCCGTAGCGGGTCAGGTTGACCGAGGGGTTAGGCAGTACCGTTCACCCGCCAACAGGGGTGCATAGCTCGATGAGGGTACCGTCCGGAGCGCGGACATAAGAGACTGTTTGGCCCCAGGGCTTGGCTACGGGTGCAGTCAGTTCCTTGGCTCCATGCTTGATCGCGGATAGGTGGGCGTGCTGCACGTCTTCGGTGACGAAAGCGATCTCCATGCCCAGGGGTTGATGGGACTCGCTTGCTTGCACGTGACCGGCTGGAAAGTTCATCGCGCCCAGTGCATGAGAGGCGAAGGCGAGGGTGGTTTCGCCTGTCTTGAGCTCGCCGTAGTCACCCGAGTCGTGAAGGAACTTCCGCTCCAGACCGAAGGCCTGCTCGAAGAACTGGAGCGAGTCCGCAACGCGTGGAACGTAGACGATGGTGTATCCGAGCTTCATTGTATGAGGGCGTTCTGTTTAGGTGGTGGCTCGTGTTTCGTGTCCTTAGCGCTGCGAGCCGAAACGGTGTTTCTTGTGCTGCCTAACGCCAAGGGTTAGAGCGCCCGCCGATTGCGCTCGAACTCGACCGCCGCGAAACCTTTCGGTGGACGACGATGCACCGCCGCGTTGAGCACGGCGTGGCAATCGGCAGCGGTGCCGGTGACGAACGCTGCCCCGTAGGCTCGAAGATCCGAGGATACAGCACGGAAGCCATCAAGTGGATCCTCCGAGAAGCCTGGATAGTGCGCCGCGCCGCAAGGTGCGACCACCCGCATGAAATCCTCGTGGCTCACGAGCAGGCCACCGCTTGCGCAACACACGAGGCCGAGCGTTTGCCGCATGCTGAACGAAAGCGTCCGGCTGTTGCGCACAAACGCTCCCTGCGCAAAGGCGCCACCGCTCCCGCGATCCACGGTGCCTACCATAGACGTGAAGCCGGCAGGGCGCAACACCGCGGCGAGGATTGCGACGCCTTCGTGTAGAACGTCCAGTGGCGTGCGATGTGTCATCAATGCTCACGTGGAGGGCGCTCTAACGTGCTCTAGACAGCATCGATCGGCGCATCTGGCCGCAAGACCCTGCAAGCCAACGCCTTGATGCACGCACGATGGCGAGCCCTTACAAGTCACGCAAGCCTCGGTCCCACGGTGACTTGCGCCGTCTCTCCTCGTAGCAGCCCGGCCATGCTTGATTGTCCGGCGTGGTCTGCGAATGACCCGTGAATTGGTGAGCGTCCGGCAAGAGAGGGATGCCCCGCTGCCGAGCCGATGTGTTCGGCTCCTCACGCTGCTACCATCCCGATGCAGGACGCGCGTGTCGGTCATCGTCGTGCTCACGTCCGCGTGCCCGAGCAGTCCGTACGGTCCGGATGTCGTTGCCGGCCTCCAGCAGGTGCGCCGCGAAGCTGGGACGATACGCGTGACACATCACCCGTGCCCCGACCTCGGCGCGCCGAGCGACGTGGGGGACGGCGCGCTGGATCACGGTCTCGTGAACATGATGCCGCCGCCACGGTCGCGGGGCGTCCCCCGTCACGCGGCAGGCCCGGGCGGCAGGAAAGAGACAGAGCATCCCGTGCTGGCGCCACCAAGGGATGCGCCGCGCGCACATCGAGTGATGCGCGCGTCAGGGGCGGCACCAGCGAATCGGGGAGCAGCACCATCCGATGACTACCCCGCGGTAGCGGCGCGCTCGTGGCTATCCGCCATGCCGGGTCGCCCGATACGGCGCTCACCCCCCTCGGCGGACTCGCGTCAAGGGATCGAGCCGAACCCTGTCCTACCGCCGCAGGACTCCCCAGGAGAACTCGCGCCCCATCGTCGCCGTCGCGGTGATCCACAGCAGCGCGGCCGGCTCCTGGAACCGCGCCCGCGCCAGCGGCCCCAGCCGCACCGGCTCGAACCCGAGCTCGCGCCCCAACCCCGCCACCGATTCGCACGCCGCCGCGTCGTCGCCGCTCAACCACAGCACCGACCGGCCATTCGCGAACTGCGGGTTCGCCATGACCTCCATGCCGATCGTGTTGAACGCTTTCACCACGCGCGCCCCGGGGGACCACCGCGCCACCTGCTCCGCCCCCGAGTCGGTCGTGCCATGCGTCAGTACCATCCCCGGGCCGATCGGGTTCGTCGCGTCCACCAGCACCCTCCCCGAAAGGTCCCCCGCCGCCTCCAGCGCCCCCTGCGCCCCGGCCCACGACGTCGTCAGGAACGCGACCTCGGCTCCCGCCACCGCCTCGCGGATGCCGGCCACCGACCCGATCCCCGCGTGCTTGGGGTCGTTCGGGACGCGCACGCCGTAGGTCACCGCGTGTCCCGCCGCGGCCAGGCGTCCCCCGAGCGTCCGCCCCACCCGTCCCGCCCCGATGATCGCGATGCGCATCGTCATTCCCCTCCCGACCGGTTGTGGGTCATGTCACAGCGCGTGACGTCGGATAGATCCACCGCGCCATCCACCGGGTGAGCCGAGGCATCAGGACCCACGTCTTCAGCGCCACCACGATGATCATGTGCACCGCCATGCGCAGGTGCGTCGCCGCGTCCCGCAGGAGCCGTGCAAGCCACGCCTCGTAGTCCGGTTCCCGCCTCGGCTTGACGTGCCGCGTCACGACGACCGTGACCGGCCCCGGTGCCATGCAGGCTCATCACGCCTCCTATCGCCCCAGGGTCTCGACGACGAGCCGCGCGGCCGCGGCGCCGGAGAACTGCTGCTGTCCCGTGACGAGGCGCCCGTCACGCACCGCGAAGGCTCGGAAGCGCTGATCCACCACGAAGTTCGTGCCGGACATCTTCCGGGCCTCCTCCTCGATGCGGAACGGCTGGATCCGCTTTCCCACGAATGCGTCCGCGAAGTCCTCCTCGCTGTCGGCGAAGCCGGTCCACGTCTTTCCGGCCACCAGCAGCTCGCCCGTCGAGAGCCGAGTCTCCAGCAGCACGCACGTCCCGTGGCACACGAGCGCCACGACCTTGCCCGCCTCGTAGAACGACGCCACGAGCCGCTGGACCGCCGCGTTGCCGCGAAACGTGATCATCGGCGACTGCCCGCCGGTCACGAACAGCGCGTCGTAAGCGGCCGGCGTCACGTCGGCGATGGACCGCGTGTCGGTCAGCAGCCCGGCGTGAGCCGGCGACTTCTTGAAGCCGAGCGAAAGGATGTCGTGCGCCGAGTAGCCGCTCGCGTCCTCGGGATCGGAGTAGCCGTCCGCCTGCAGCGCGCCGCCGGCTGGACTGCGGATCTCCACCTCGTAGCCGGCCTCGGTGAAGGCCCAGTACGGGTGGGTCAGCTCGGCCCACCAGAACCCGACCGGCCACCCGGTGACAGGAGACACGGCCGGGTTGGCGGCGAGCATCAGGATGCGCTTGGGGCGCGAAGGATCGGGCACGTTCAGGTCGGCGCTCAAGGAGAGTCTCCGCAAAGGTTGAGCGGAGGCTACCTTCTTCGATACGGCAGAAACAGTATGCACTTTCTGGCGCCATACTTACCAAAAAGGGAGCGTCATGCCGCCCTTCACCTTCGACGGTCAGGTCTATCACAACCCGGTCGAGCTCGCCCTCGACATCATCGGTGGCAAGTGGAAGATGCCGATCCTCTGGCGCCTGGCGAAGCGCGGCTGGCGCTACGGTGAGCTGCGGCGCGACCTCCACGGCGTCACTCACAAGATGCTCACCCAGCAGCTCCGCGAGCTCGAGGCCGCCGGCCTGCTCACCCGGACCGTGCACGCTGTCGTCCCCCCGCGCGTGGACTACGCCATCACCCCACTCGGCCGATCCACCCTGCCGGCCATCGAGGCGCTGCGCGCGTGGGGAGTGGCCTACCGGAGGGCGCGCGGCGGCGCGAAGTGATCTCGCCGGCTCTGAGCGTCGGCGCCGGCGCCACGCGACTGCACCGCCCAGTCGGCCGGGCGAGGTCGCCCGGGCGCGGTCGCCCGGGGGAGGCCGACCGCGCCGACCGGCGGTATCGTTGTGCCATGCGCCGCCTCCCCTCTGCCGCCTGCGCCGCCGCGTTCCTCCTCGCCGCCGCCACCACCGCTCAAGCCCCCGCGCGGGCCCCCGCGCGGGCCACCGCCCGCCCCGACTCCACCCCCAGCGCCCGCACACTCGCGCGCCTTGCCACCGAGCACGACGCCCGCGGCCGCGAAGAGGACGCCGCCCGCCGCGTCCGCGAAGGGCTGCCGCTCCTCCATCTTCCCGACCTCTCCTTCGCCGGCGCCGAGCGCCGTGCCGCCCGCGCCCGGGAGGTCATCAAGGAGATCGACCGCCTCGTGCCGCGCGAGCTCACGCCCGACGAGTGGACGACGTCGCGCCTCATCCGCTTCGCGCAGGTGGAGGCGATCGAGGACGCGCGCTTCCACTGGCTCTCCTTCGCTGCGATCACGCCGTACGCGTCGCCCCTGCGCTCCGTCCCGCTGCTGATCGCCGCGCAGTCGGTGGACACCCCCGAGGACCGCGCCCGATACCTCGCCCTCCTCGCCGAAGCCGCGGCGATGACCGACACCGTCCGCGAAGGGCTCGAGGCCCGCCGCCTGCGAGGCCTCACGCTTCCCGCGGAGGAGCTGCGCCTCATCATCCCCTATGTCCGCGACTTCATTCAGCCCCCGTCACAGTCCCGCTACCTGCCGCCGGCGGCGCGGCTCGCGACGCTCGACGCGGCGACGCGCGCGTCCTTCACCGCCGACGTCGAGGCCGCCATCACCCTGCGCCTCAACCCCGCCTTCGAGCGGCTCGCGGCGTACCTCGACGGTCCCTATCGCCCCGCCGCCCGCGCGACGGTCGGCGTCGGCAACCTTCCCGGCGGCGACGCCTTCTACCGCGCCCTCGTCCGGCGCCACGTCACGCTCGACGTCCTTCCCGACGCCGTGCACCGCATCGGCCTGGCCGAGGTCGCCCGGCTGGACACCGCGATGGCGGCGGTCCGCGCGGAGCTCGGCTTCACGGGCACCAAGGCGGAGTTCCACGCCCGACTCCGCACCGATCCGCGCTTCTTCGTGAAGACGCCGGAGGAGTTCGGGGCGGTGCTCATGCGCCACGACGCGCGAATCCGCCCCCGCGTCGGCGACCATTTCGCCACGCTCCCGCGCGCACAGGGCGACGTCCGCCGGCTCGACCCGCGCCTCGAAGCGTCCCTGACCTTCGGCTTCTACGAGCCGCCCTCGGCGCGCGACTCCATGGGCCACTACTACTACAACGGCTCCAAGCTCGACCAGCGCAGCACCCTGCAGGCGGCCGCGCTCATCTACCACGAGCTCATTCCCGGCCACCACTTCCAGATCGCGCTCACCCTCGAGAACCAGGCCCTCCCACCCTTCCGGCGCTCCGAGACCCACACCGCCTTCATCGAAGGCTGGGGCGACTACGCCTCCGCCTTCGCCGGCGAGCTCGGGCTCTACGGCGACCTGTACGACCGCTACGGCCGGCTGATGATGGACATGTTCATTTCATGCCGCCTCGTCGTGGATACCGGGATGAACGCGCTCGGCTGGTCGCGCGAGCGGGCGATCGCCTTCATGCGCGAACACACCCTCGAGAGCGACACCCAGCTCGACACCGAGACGCTGCGCTACTCGGTGGACCTGCCGGGGCAGGCGCTCGCCTACAAGATGGGCGCACGCGAGTTCCTCGTCCTCCGCGAGGACGCGCGCAAGCGCCTGGGCTCCCGCTTCGACCTCAAGGCGTGGCACGCGATGGTCCTCGGTGCCGGTTCGATGCCGATGTACGTCCTGCGCCAGCGTCAGGAAGCGTGGATCGCGGCCGGGGGACACTGACGGCGGGAGATCGGTTCCGCAGGCGTCCGGGAGTGCGGCTCGCGCCGGGGCATTCCCCATGGTCGCGCGCCCAGCCCGGCCGCGCTAATCCCCCGCGAACACCGCCCGCGCGTGCCGCACCGCCCCGGCGAGCGCCGCGACGTCCGCCTCGCCGGAGTACACGAACACCGACGCGCGCGCCGTCGCGCTCACCCCGAGCCGCCGCATCAGCGGCTGGCAGCAGTGATGCCCGGCCCGGATCGCCACGCCCGCCTGGTCGAGGATCGTCGCGAGGTCGTGCGGATGCGCCTCGGCCAGCTCGAAGGACACCGCGCCGCTCCGCATCGCGAAGGCCGCGTCGTCCGTCGGCCCGTGCACGGTGACCCCTTCGATCGCCGTCAGCGCCGGGACGAGCGCGCGCAGCAGCGCGACCTCGTGCGCGCGCACCCGCGCCATCCCGAGCCCCGTGAGGTACTCGCACGCCGCCGCCAGCCCCACCGCATCCGCCGCGTTGGGCGTACCCGCCTCGAACTTGAACGGCACGGTGTTCCACGTGCTGACCTGGTCCCCGACGGACTCGATCATGTCGCCCCCCGTCTGGTAGGGCGGCATCGTCTCGAGCAGCGCCTTGCGGCCCAGCAGGCCGCCGATCCCCATCGGCCCGCCGAGCTTGTGGCCGCTGAAGGCGTAGAAGTCCACGCCGAGCGCGTCGAACTGCACCGGCAGGTGCGGCGCCGACTGCGCGCCGTCGAGCACGATCATCGCCCGCGGGGCGCGCCGGCGGACGAGCGCCACCAGCTCGGCGACCGGGGAGACGAGCCCGAGCGCGTTCGAGACGTGCGTGACGGCGACGACCTTCGTCCGCGCGTCGAGGAGCGACGCGAAGTGCTCGACGTCGAGCGTGAGATCGGGGCGCAGCTCGGCGATGCGGAATTGCGCGTTCGCCTCGATCGTGGCGCGCTGCCAGGTGACGAAGCTCGCGTGGTGCTCGAGGGCCGTCACGACGACGTTGTCGCCGGCCGAGATGCCCTCGCGCCCGGCGGTGGCCGCGACGAGGTTCATCGCCTCGGTCGTCCCGCGCACGAACACCAGGCACTCGGGGTCGGCGGCGCCGAGGAAGCGCGCGATCGTCTCGCGCGCGCTCCAGTAGCGCTGCGTCGCCTCGAAGGAGAGGGCGTAGGCCCCGCGCCGCGGGTTGGCGTTCGCCTCCTCGTAGAACGCGCGGATGGCGTCGAGCACCACCCGCGGCTTCTGGGCCGTGGCGGCGCTGTCGAGGTAATGCAGCGACGGGTGCCGCTCGAGCAGCGGGAAGTCGGCGCGGGGGGCGAGCGTCACGGGACCACCCGCCGCGCGGTGCACCGGGCCGGAACGCGGGTCGGAACGCGGGTCGGAACGCTCACGTGGCCGGAGTCTCGAGCGCCTTCTTGAGCGTGTGCCACGCCATGCTGGCGCACTTCACGCGAACGGGAAACTTGGCGACCCCGCCGAGGGCGACGAGCGAGCCGAGCTCGGCCTTGTGGTCTTCCGCCTTCTTCCGGCCCGTGACCACGTCGTGGAAGAGGTCGAAGAGGGCGTCCACCTGCGCGCGCGACTTGCCCTTCACCGCCCCGGTCATCAGCGACGCCGAGGCGCGGGAGATGGCGCAGCCCTTTCCGGTGAAGGACACCTCGGCCAGCGTGTCGCCCTCGGTCTTCACGAACACCGCGACCTCGTCGCCGCACAGCGGGTTCCGGCCGGCCGCGTGGTGCACGGGGGCGGGGAGCTCGCCGTAGTTCTTGGGGCGACGGTTGTGGTCGAGGATGATGCCCTGGTAGAGCGCCTCGAGGTCCGACCCGTCGCGTCCGGAGGAGGCCCCCGTCACTGGCCGCCGGTGTAGCGCTGGAGCACCTGTGCCTCGAGGCCCTCCCGCACGGCCTCGGCCTCGATCGTCTCGAGCACGTCCGCCGCGAAGGCGTACAGCAGCAGCTGCTTGGCCAGCTCCGCCCCGACGCCGCGCGACTTCATGTAGAACAGCGAGCTCTGGTCGAGCCGGCCCACCGTGGCGCCGTGGGTGCACTTGACGTCGTCGGCGAAGATCTCGAGCTGCGGCTTGGTGTCGATCGTCGCGCGCTCCGAGAGCAGCAGGGTGTGGTTCTCCTGCTTCCCGTCGGTCTTCTGCGCCTCGGGGTGCACGTACACCTTGCCGTTGAAGACGCCGTGCGCGGCGCCGTCGAGGATGCCGCGATAGACCTCGCGCGAGTAGCAATTCGGCGCGACGTGCTCGATGCGGGTCTGGTGGTCGAGGTGCTGCTCGCCGTCGCCGATGTAGAGGCCGTTGAGCGTCGCGCCGCAGCCCTCGCCGCCGAGGACGGTATAGACGTTCGTGCGGGCGAGCCGGCCGCCGACGGCGAAGGAGAAGCTCACGAGGTGCGAGTCGCGCGCCTGCTTGGCCTCGACGTGGGCCACGTGGTACGCCCCGCTCCCCTCGCGCTGCACCTTGAGGTGCGTCACGGTGGCGCCGGCGGCGACGTCCACCTCGGTCACGGCGTTCGTGAAGTACGCCGCGTCGGTCAGCCCGACGAAGCTCTCGACCACCGTCACCTTCGCGTGCCGCTCGGCGGCGACGAGGTTGCGCACCGGCAGCTCGAGCCCCCGGGCGCCGGCGTCGGCGACGAAGAGCACCTGGATCGCGCGGCCCACCACGACGTCCGCCGCGACGTGGATCACCACGCCGTCCTGCATCAGGGACGCGTTGCGGGCGGTGAACGGCTGCTCGGCGGCGATGGCACCGAGCCGCGGCTCGAGCGCCTGCGGCATCTCGCGCAGCGCCTCGGCCAGCGGGCGCACCGAGACGCCGGCCGGCAGCGTCGCGAGGTTCGAGAGCGCGGCGTCGAAGCGGCCGTTGACGAACACGACCGTCGGCTTCTCGCCGCCGAAGAGGTAGGGGGCGAGTGCCTCGGCGGTCACGCCGTGCGCGGGGGGCTGTGCCGCGGGGGCGAAGCCGCCCTCGGCGATCGCCGTCACCGGGGTGTACTTCCAGTCCTCGTTGCGCGTCGTCGGGAAGCCCGTCGCGGCGAAGGCCGCGGCCCCCCTGGCGCGCACCGTGCCGACCCAGGTCGGCTCGGCCGTCGTGGTCGCCATCGTCAGGTGCCCGCCGTCTCGAGGATGGGATCGTAGCCGGCCGCCTCGAGCTCGAGCGCCAGCGCCTTGCCGCCGGTCTTCACGATCCGCCCGCCGGCCAGCACGTGCACGAAGTCCGGCACGATGTAGTTGAGCAGCCGCTGGTAGTGCGTGACGACGATGGTCGCGTTGGTCGGCTTGCGGAGGGTGTTGACGCCGTCGGCCACGATGCGCAGGGCGTCGATGTCGAGCCCCGAGTCGGTCTCGTCGAGGACCGCCAGCGTCGGCTCGAGCACCGCCATCTGCAGGATCTCGTTGCGCTTCTTCTCGCCGCCCGAGAAGCCGGTGTTCACCGACCGGTTGAGCATCGCCTCGTCGAGGTTCACGAGCTTGAGCTTGTCGGCCACGAGGTCGAGGAACTCGAGCGGGTCCACCTCGTCCTGCCCGTGCGCCTTGCGGATCTCGTTGTAGGCGGCGCGGAGGAAGTAGGCGTTGGAGACGCCGGGGATCTCGACCGGGTACTGGAACGCGAGGAAGACGCCGGCCTGCGCGCGCTCCTCGGGCTCCATCTCGAGCAGGTCGCGGCCCTGGTAGAGCACCGCGCCGCCGGTGACCTCGTAGCCGGGATGGCCGGCGAGGACCTGCGCGAGTGTGGACTTGCCGGAGCCGTTGGGCCCCATGATGGCGTGGACCTCGCCCGCGTTCACGGTGAGGGTGATGCCCTTGAGGATCTCCTTGTCGCCGGCGGTGGCGTGGAGGTCGGTGATCTGGAGGAGCGGCGTCATCGGGATGATCGGGATCGGGAAGGCGGTGGGGCGTCGTCGGGGGCGCGGGCGGGTCGCCCTCAGCCCACGGAGCCCTCGAGGGTGATGCCCAGCAACTGCTGGGCCTCGAGCGCGAACTCCATCGGCAGCTCCTTGAACACCTCGCGGCAGAATCCGGAGACGATCATGGACACGGCCTGCTCGGCCGAGAGCCCGCGCTGCTTGAGGTAGAAGATCTGGTCCTCGCCGATCTTCGACGTCGAGGCCTCGTGCTCCACAGTCGCCGACTTGTTGTCCACCTCGATGTACGGGAAGGTGTGCGCCCCGCACTGATTGCCGACGAGCATCGAGTCGCACTGCGTGTAGTTGCGCGCCCCCTCCGCCTTCGGCAGCACCTTCACCATGCCGCGGTACGAGTTCTGCCCGCGACCGGCCGAGATGCCCTTCGAGACGATGTTCGACTTGGTGTGGCGGCCGACGTGGATCATCTTCGTCCCGGTGTCGGCCTGCTGGCGCTTGCTCGCCACCGCCACCGAGTAGAACTCGCCGGTCGAGTGGTCGCCCTGCAGGATCACGCTCGGGTACTTCCACGTGATCGCCGAGCCGGTCTCGACCTGCGTCCACGAGATCTTGGCGTTCGTCATCGCCTTGCCGCGCTTGGTGACGAAGTTGTAGATGCCGCCGACCCCGTGCTCGTCGCCCGCGTACCAGTTCTGGACCGTGCTGTACTTGATCGTCGCGTGGTCGAGCGCCACGAGCTCGACGACCGCCGCGTGCAGCTGGTTCTCGCTGCGCTTGGGCGCCGTGCAGCCCTCGAGGTAGCTCACGTACGAGCCCGCGTCGGCGACGATCAGCGTCCGCTCGAACTGGCCCGTCTCGGCCGCGTTGATGCGGAAGTACGTCGAGAGCTCGAGCGGCGAGCGCACCCCCTTCGGCACGTACACGAACGAGCCGTCGGAGAAGACCGCCGAGTTGAGCGCCGCGAAGTAGTTGTCCGAGTGCGGCACCACCGAGCCCAGGTACTTCCGCACCAGCTCCGGATGGTGCTCGACCGCCTCGCCGAAGGAGCAGAAGATCACGCCGACCTTCTCGAGCTCCGCCTTCATCGTCGTGCCCACCGACACCGAGTCGAAGATCGCGTCCACCGCCACCCCGGCGAGCCGCTTCTGCTCCGTGAGCGGGATGCCGAGCTTCTCGTACGTCCGCAGCAGCTCCGGGTCCACCTCGTCGAGCGACTGCTTCGGCTTGACGCTCTTCGGTGCGGAGTAGTAGCGCAGCGCCTGATAGTCGATCGGCGCGTACTGCACGTTCGGCCAGTGCGGCTCCGCCATCTTCAGCCACTGCCGGTACGCCTTCAGGCGCCAGTCGAGCAGCCACTGGGGCTCGTGCTTCTTCGCCGAGATCATCGCGATGATCTCCTCGTTCAGCCCCTTCGGCACCTCGTCCGCCTCGACTTCGGTGACGAAGCCGGCCGTGTACTCCTTGGAGATCAGGCTCTCGATCGACGCGCTCACGTGCGGTCCTCTATGGGGTGGTGCGGGCTCAGGCCGCCGAGGCGGCGCCGGCGGTGGGGTCGGGCTGCGCATGGAACGCGCAGTGGTTGCAGCCGTCGAGCACCCGCGCCTGCCGCTCGACGGGCGTGCCCAACAGGTCCTCCAGGAAGCGCTGCTCCGCCTCGCACAGCTCGGGGAAGCGCTCGGCCACCGCGCGCACGGCGCAGTGGTGTTCCGTGATCACGAGCCGGTCGCCGTCCGCGACGGAGACCTCGGCCAGATAGCCCTCGGCCGACAGCAGTTCGGCGACGAGCTGCGCCCGCTCGCTGAACGACAAGCCGGCCATCAGCGGTTTCGCCTGACGCGCCAGCGTCTCCCACCGGCGCCGGAAGACCGCCACGACCTCGTCGCTCACCCCCGCCGCCACGACCGCGTCGAGCATCGCCCCGAGGGCGTCCGCCGAGGCCTGGGGAAAGAGCGATTCGCCCGCCGGCGTCAGGAAATAGAGGTGGACCGGGGCTCCCACCCCGCGGACCTCGGACCGCCGCGCGATGACGCCGTCCTCTTCGAGGGCGTCGAGGTGCCGGCGCAGCGCGTTCGTCGTCACCCCGAAAGTGGCGCCAAGCTCCTTGGCACCAACGGGTTGCGACTTCTTGATCGCCACCAGGAGGTCGGCCTTCTGCCCCCGGTATCCGGCCAATGCGATGCGCTGCATAAGCCAGAAAAATACTCGGATATACGCCTTACGTCAACGGAAACGTTGACGAATTCACAGGGGCGGGATCTCGTCACCGGCGCGGCGGTGGTGCGGCCGCGGCACCCCCGAACTGCCGCCCGGCGTCAGTTCAACTTGCTGCAGGTCAGCGCCAGCAGCAGCGCGCCGATCGCGAGGCCGGCCGCCCAGCGGATCGCCGAGCGCCGGGGTCTGCCGCGCGTCTCGCTCATGGCCACGAACACGGCCTTGTCGATCGCCGGGAGCGACGCCGTCGTCCGCAGCAGGCGCGGATCGGTCAGCGACGACTCCTCCGGTGTGGCCGGGCTTACGCCATCGGGCAGCGGCCCGCGCACGAACCGGAAGGTGCGTGTGCCGATCTGCAGCTCGTCGCCCGGGGCGAGCGCCACCGGGCTGTCCACGCGCACCTCGTTGACCGTCGCGCCGGTCGAGCCGCTCACCGACAGCAGCCACCCCCCCGCCCCCCGCACGAGCTCGGCATGGCGCCGCGACACGGTCGCGTCGAGCATGACAACGTGGCTGCGCGGATCCCGCCCGAGCGTGATGACGTCCAGGTCGAGCCGGTGCGCCAGGCGCGCCCCGAGGTCCACGAGCCAGTCGGTCGCGTTGGTCACCGGGCCACCCCTCCCAGACGCCGCATCGCGCGCACGAGCAGGGCCCGCGCCTGCGCGACCTTGTACGTGGTGCCCGGCAGTGGCGTGGCGTCGTACAGCGCCCGCTCGGCCAAGGCGTCGATCGAGTCGTCATCGAGGCCGCCGGAGGCGACGTCCTCCTCGATGGAATCGGTGATGCGCCACGGCCGTGGTCCGATCCCCCCCAGCACCAGCCGGACGTCGCCGTCGGGGCGTCGCACGGTGGCGAGCGACACGAGGGCGAAGTCCCACGCCCCGCGCTGGATCACCTTCTCGTATGTCTGCTCGCCTCCCAGCGTCCCGGCCGGCAGTGAGAGGTGGGTGATGAACTCCCCCGGCTCCACCACTGTCTCCCGCGTCGGATCCTGCGAGGGCAGCACGAAGAACTGCGAGAGGGGCACGGCGCGGCGACCGCCCGTCCGCTGGAGGTGCACCACGGCCTCGAGCGCCATGAGCGCGACGGCCGGGTCCGACGGATGCACCGCCCAGCAGGGGCCCGCCTCGACAATCGCGTGGTGGCGGTGGTCGCCGGCCACGGCCGGGCAGCCCTCGGCGCCGCTCTTGGCGCACGCGTGCCCGCCCCGCCAGTACCAGCAGCGGGGACGCTGCCCGAGGTTGCCGCCGAGCGTGCCCTGGGCGCGGAGGGCAGGGGAGCCGACGCTGTCGCAGGCGAGGGCGAGCGCGGCCGCTCGGGCGCGCAACACGGGATGAACGGCCAGGTCGGCGAGCCGGGCCCCCGCGCGCACCGACAGCCCGCCATCGGGCTCGGGGGTGACGTCGTCGCCGGGCAGGGTGACGTCCACCACGGAGGCCGGGGTGGCGAGTCCATCCCGCCAGAGGGGCACGACGTCGGTACCTCCCCCGATCGGCATTGCACCGGGAGCGGCGAGGGCCGCCGCCGCGGCGTCGCCGTCGGCAGGGCGGACGTACTGGAACGGGCGCATGCGTCGGTGAAGGTTACCACCGATGGTTCCGCCCTGCATCCAGCCCCGCCTCGGCGGGTTCCTCGCGGCGCTGCTGGCCGCCGCGCCCGGCCTCCTCGCTGCGCAAGCCGCGCCCCCGCCACCTCCCGATCCGCTCGCGTCGCCGATGGCGGACACGATCGCCCCGCTGCTCGTCTTCCCGCCGGCGACGCAGCGGTGGTTCACCGCCGCCTCGCGCAACGGCCGCCTGCTGCTGGACGTCGGCCGCGTGGACGCCGAGACGAAGAAGCGCGCCGACCGCATCCCGGTGATCACGGCCCTCGCCGCCGCACACGGTACGGTGCGGGCCGGCGATGCGTTCCTGCTGCGCGGGACGTGGGGCCGCGAGGTCGTGCAGGTGACGGGCTTCGACGTCTGGAACGGGCGGATCGTCGCGACGGTCGCGGCGAGCGCGGCCGCCGACTCGGCGGCCAAGGCCAAGGCCCCGGCGGTCGCCTCGGCGTGGCGCCTGCGCGCGGACGAGGGGGAGCCCGCGGATTCCGCGCCGCGGCTCGCGGCCTGCCCGCGCGACTCGCTGTCGAAGGCGCTCGCACCGCGGATCACGCACGTGCGGGACTCCCTCGTCGCGGTCGTCCGCGCGCTGGTGCCGCGCATCACGGTGTACCAGCAGGCGCGTCGGCCGAAGCCGGCGCTGCTGCGCACGACGCACGTGGCCGGGTGCGGTGATGCGCCGTGGGTGGTCGTCGTGGCGTCCCTGCGCGGCGAGAACTCCGAGTGGGTGGCCGAGCGGGCCGCCCTCCTCGCGCCGACCGGGGCGGCGCGCGGCGTGAAGCTCGACGACCTGCGCTTCGACGGGCACGAGGTGCTGCGCGCCTTCGACGCCGACGGCGACGGCTTCGACGATCTCGCGACGCGGGCGGTGGCGGAGGCCTCGGGAGGGACGTCGATCCTGCGCTGGGACGCCAAGGGGCGGCGCTTCACGCGCCTGGTGGCCGGCTTCCAGTGGGAGTTCCGGTGATGTCGCCGCGTGATCCGCGACGGCTGGCCGGCCTCGTCTTCGCGGTCGCACTCGCCGTCGGCGGCGCGGCGACGCTGGTGGCCGGGGTCTGGCTCGCCCTCTTCACGGCGGAGGCGGCGCCGTCGCAGCGCGTCGCGGTCGCGTTCGTCCCCGCGGTCACGGGGAGCGCGGCACTGTGGGGGGCGCGCCGTGCGTGGCGCGCCGTGCGTGGCGCGCCGTTCAGCGAAAGGAGAGGTAGCCCATGAGGCCGACCAGTTCGCCGGAATCGTCGCGTACGGCCGTACCGAAGTCGGTCACGGCAGCGTAGCTGCCGTCGCTCCGCCGCAGGCGATAGGGCACCGCCCAGCCGTCGAGGGCGTGGGCGGACGCGGCATCGTAGGCGCGGGCGACCGACGCCACGTCGTCCGGATGCACCCGGCTCATCCACCACCGGATGGTCGGCGTGGACGGCAGCGCCGGATAGCCAAGGGCGGCGTGCAACGCCTCGCTCCACACGAGACGGTCGGCCACGACATCGTACCGCCACGCCGCGAGGCCGGCGGTCTGCGCCGCCCGGCACCAGGGGTGGTCGAACCACGCATCCTCCGATGCGTGCAGGCGCGACGGAAGGTCCGGCACCGGAACCGAGCGGGGCGCGATCATTTGCGGGAAAGTTTCGGCAGGCGCGGCACCGACTTGAGTCTCGATTGTCGTCGCCGAGGGGCTCCGTTAGGCTCCCTGCTGCTGGGGCCTGCGACCGCCGCCCACCACGTGACGCCCGCACCATCGGACGCCGGACGCCGGACGCCGGACGCCGACCCGCGTCGCGCCGTACGCGACGGCGGCCGCCATGACACGAACGGCTCAGGACCTCATGCACGTCCCCGTGACCGCCGGCCTGCACCACGTCACCCTCGTCGCCCGTGACGCCCGCCGTACGCTCGGCTTCTACCGCGATGTGCTGGGACTCGGGCTGGTCAAGCGCACGGTCAACTTCGACGACCCGGGGTCGCATCACCTTTACTTCGGGGATGCGCAGGGCCGGCCGGGCACGCTCGTCACCGTCTTCGAGTGGCCCCGCGCGCCGCGCGGGGGCTTCGGGCTAGGTGGCGTGCACCACCTCGCGCTCGGGGTGGCGTCGCCCGAGGGCCAACTGCAATGGAAGCGATGGCTGCTGCAGCATGGCGTGCCGGTATCGGGGCCGTACGACCGGAAGTGGTTCACGTCGATCTACTTCGCGGATCCCGACGGGCAGGTGCTCGAGATCGCCACGAAGGGGCCGGGCTACGCGGTGGATGAACCGCTCGAGGCCCTCGGCCAGCGGGTGATCGTACCGGGCGACGGGCACCTGCGCGGCCGGCGAGACGAGCGCGACATCGCGGCCGCCACGTGGCCCGAGCCGATCGCTGCGATCACCCCGGCGATGGCACTCGGCGGCCTGCACCACGTCACCGGGATCACGGACGACATCGCTCGCATGCACGACTTCCTCGGGGAGGCGCTGGGGCTGCGCCTCGTGAAGCGGTCGGTCAACCAGGACGACCCCGACGCCGCGCACTGGTTCTGGGCCAACTACGACGGCACCCGCGTGGCCGACCACAGCGCCTATACTCTGTTCGGCTGGCCGCCGGGCGTGCGGGCCGCGCGTCCCGGCGTCGGGCAGGCACACCACGTTGCGTTCCGCGCCGAGTCCACGGACGACCAGCTCGCCTTCCAGGACCGGCTTCGCGCGATGGGGGTGCCGGTCTCCGACGTGATGGATCGCACCTACTTCCAGTCCATCTACTTCCGCGCCCCCGACGGCATGCTGTTCGAGATCGCCACCGACGGCCCGGGATTCGCGGTGGATGAACCGGCGGAGGTGCTCGGCCGGACCCTGCGGCTGCCGGCCTGGCTGGAGGCGGAGCGTGGCGCGATCGAGGGCGCACTGCCGCCGTTGGGGTGACGCCGGCCGGGGTCGCGGCGTCCTAGCGTTGACTGCCATGACAAATCTCGCCGCCCGCCTTCGTCCAGGTGCCGCCGCCGGTGCCGTCATCGCCCTGCTCTCGGCCTGCAGCGTCCGCGAGGTCGTCGTCGGTGGCGGCGGCGGGGGGGGGCTGCCGGGCGGGGCGTACGCCTTCCGGATGGGAGGACCGACGGCCGACGAGGGACGGCAGGTCGTGCGGACCGCCGACGGCGGCGCCGTGATCGTCGGGGACTTCACCGGAACGGTGGACTTCGATCCCTCCACGCGCATATTGACGCGCGCTGCGGTCGGCGGCCCCGACGCCTTCGTGGCGCGGTTCGACTCGGCCGGCGCGCTGGCATGGGCGACCGCGCTCGGCGGCCCCGGCAACGACGTGGCGCACAGCGTCGCCGTCGCGCCCGACGGGCGCGTGGTCGTGGTCGGGGCGGCCGCGCAGGGCTTCCAGTGCGTGGGTGGCATCACCGTCGGCACGGTCTCCGGCCCGCGCGACGCGTTCATCACGGTGCTGGCGGCCGACGGCCGCTGCGAGCGAACCGTCTTCATCGGCGGCGCGGGAAGCGACGAAGCGCGCGCCGTCGCGCTCGGCGCCGCCGGCGACCTGTTCCTCACCGGGACCTATCAGGGCCCGGCGGACTTCGACCCGACGGCCGCCGAGGTGCTGCTCCAGCCCCATGTCGCGTCGGATCCCTCCGACGTCTTCGTGGCGCGCTACGGGCTGGACGCCACCCTGCGCTGGGCGGTTCCGCTCGCCGGGCGCGGTACCGACCAGGCCTGGGCACTGCGCTACGACGACGTGCAGCAGGTCGTGCTGGCCGGCACGTACAGCGACACGCTCGACGCGAACCCCACGGCGGCGCAGCAGCTGCTCGTGACGGCCGGCGGCACCGACGTCTGGGTGGCGTCGCTGACGGCGTCGGGGGTGCTCCGCTGGGCTGAGCGCATGGGAGGCACCGCGAACGACCTGATGTCGCCCCACGCGCTCTCGGTCTCCGCCACGCGCGAGGTCTTCGTCGGCGGGCAGTTCGCGGGCACGATGACGCTCGGGACGATCGTCGGCCTGCCGCCCGTCGTCTCGGGGGGCGGCAGCGACGGTTTCGTCGTGCGCATCAGCTCGAACGGCCTCGCGGCGAGTGGCTTCGCGATCGGGGGCACGGGCGAGGACGCCGTGCTGGCCGTGCAAGCGCAGACCGGGGGTGCCCTGCTCGTCGCGGGCGACTTCCAGGGCACGGTGGACTTCTCGCGCGGCCTCGCGTCGCGGGTCCTCACGGCGACGTCGCCGAACCTCTCCAGCGGGGCCGACCTCTACACGGCGCGCTACAGCGGGGCGGGTGTGATGCAGTGGGCCGAGCGGCTGC
Organism: Gemmatimonadota bacterium; assembly: GCA_021298835.1. Classification (GTDB taxonomy): domain Bacteria; phylum Gemmatimonadota; class Gemmatimonadetes; order Gemmatimonadales; family Gemmatimonadaceae; genus JAJTHG01. Next base: position 32,685 of record JAJTHG010000055.1, on the reverse strand, counting down.
GGCCGGGTACGGTGCCGGCGGTGCGTCCCACGGCGTCGGTCAGCGCGGATGCGAGCACGTTCTGGATCGGCGGCCGCTTCTCCGGCAGTCTCAACGCCGATCCCGGTACCGGCGTCGCGACGCTGACGGCCGCCGGGAGTACCGACGTGATGCTCGCGCGCTACTCGTCCGACAACGGGGCGATCATCCGCCGATGACGGGACGGCGGCGATCGGGACCGGCGGCCGGCGCACCCGCGGCGGTGCCGTACCCCGCAGCGCGGGCGACCCTGCCGTGGCTCGCGCTGCTCGTCGCCTGCCAGCCGGCCCTCGTGCCGCTGGCCGGCCCGCGGGCGCCGGCACCGATCGGCGCACCGATCGGCGCACCGCCCGGCGCACCGATCGGCGCACCGCTTGGCGCACCGCTTGGCGCACCGCCCGGCGCACCGCTTGGCGCACCGCTTGGCGCACCGCCCGCGCGCTCCAGCGCACCGGCGTCGCCCCTTGCCGGCGCGCCGGGCCCGGGTGCAGCCGCCGCGCCCGCGCTGCGCGCCGCGACGGACTTCCCCGACCACGCCTACCTGCGCGGCCGACGCCTCATGGTGCCGGTCCTGGGCCGCGGCATCCTCGACGTCGAGGACACGTTCGACCACGCGCGCAGTGGCGACCGCGTCCATCGCGCGGTGGACGTGCACGCGCCGCGCGGCACGCCGGTGCTCGCCGCCGACGACGGCCGCGTACTCGCGATCAAGGTGAACGCCCTCGGCGGCCTCACGGTGCACTGCGCCGATCCCGCCGGCCGACTGGTGTACTACTACGCCCACCTCGACCGCTACGCGCCGGGGCTCACCGAGGGCCAGGCCGTGCGGCAGGGGGACGTGCTGGGCTACGTCGGCACCACCGGCAACGCGCCCGCCGACGTGCCGCACCTGCACTTCCAGGTCATGCGCCTGACGGACCCGAAGCGCTACTGGGACGGCCCGGCGCTGGATCCCCGGCCCTACTTCACGCTCGATGGCGGCGCGCCCGCCGGAGCCCGCTGATGCCGTTGACGTCGAAGGCGCGCGCGGCCCTGCGCGCGCAGGCGAACCGCCTCGAGGCCAAGGTGCACGTCGGTCGCGAGGGCGATACCGAGGCGGTACGCCTGACGATCGACGACGCACTGCGCACGCAGGAACTGGTGAAGGTCGCCCTGACGCGGAACGCGGACGCGGAGCCGAAGCCGCTGGCGAACGCGCTGGCGCAGGCGCTCGGGGCGGACGTGGTGCAGGTGATCGGGCGGACGTTCACGCTGTATCGCGAGCGCATCGAGGCCGACTAGTCGGTGGCGCGCGGCCGACGGAACTCCCGCACCATCTCGGGGTTCAAGGCCTCGACCGGATGAACGGTCCCGCAGGCGCGGCACTACTGCTCGAGCCGGCGCCGGCGGGGCGACCGGCTCGAGACCCCGAGGTGCTGCACCTTGTCCGCCGGGGCGGAGTCGGCGGTATGCTTGCTGGAGCAGGACGGTGCGGCGACTCCGCGCCCCACCGAATTCGACGTGCGCAGCGGGACCATCACATGACACTTCCCGATGGGGCGGCCCCCACGGTTTCTCCCGGGCTGCGCGGATTCCGCAGCGCTTCGGAGTCCGGCGGCGGCCGCCCTCGGTCATGGTCGCGCGCAGCCCGGGTCGCGCGCGCGGCCGCGGCCGCCGGGCTGTTGGTCAGGGCGGGCGCGCCCGCCGCCGCCCAGCGTCCCGACAGCGCTGCCGCAGCCCCGCGGCCGCGCTGGACGGTGCTCCCCGTGCTCGGCTCCGCGCCCGAGACCGACCTGCAGGTGGGCGGCATGCTGCTCCGCGTCTCGCGCCCGCGCGGCGCGAGCGCCACCTCGCGCCCGACCACCAACCGCCTCCTCGCGCGCCTCACCACGCGCAACCAGTTCATGCTCGAGTACGAGCGCGACGCGTGGTTCGCCGAGGATCGCTGGCGCCTGCTGACGAACGTCGAGTACTCGCGCTTCCCGCTCGCCTACTACGGCATCGGCCCGGACTCCCCCGCGTCCGCCGAGGAGCTCTATACGCCCAGCACCATCAACACGATTCTGGGTGTGCAGCGCCGCTTCCGGCGCGGCCTCTACGCGGGGATCGGCTACCAGACGTGGCGCACGTGGATGCGCGGCGTCGCGGCGGACGGCGAGCTCGTCCGCGGCACCGTGCCGGGCAGCCGCGGTGGCACCGTCGCCGCGCTCGAGCTCTCGCTGATCGCCGATGCGCGCGACAACATCTACGCGCCGCGCACGGGGCACTTCGTCACCGCGCAATGGGCCCCCGCCTTCCCGGCGATCGGTTCGCAGTTCACCTACACGCGGACGCTGCTCGATGCGCGGGTGTACCGGCCCCTGCGGGCGGGCTTCACGTTCGCGGCCAAGGGCCTCTTCGAGGACATCGGCGGTACCGCGCCCTTCGAGCGCCTTCCCACGATCGGTTCCTCGACGTTCATGCGGGGCTACGAGCGCGGCCGCTACCGCGACGGCACGCTGGGGGCGGCGCAGGTGGAACTGCGACGCGACCTCTTCTGGCGCGTCGCCGGGGCGGTCTGGGGCGGTGCCGGTTCGGTCGCGCCGCGTCCCGGGGCGCTGGCCAATGCTCGGCTGCTCCCGACCTTCGGGGTCGGCGGTCGCTGGTACCTCTTCCCCCGCGAGCGGATCGCCGCGCGCGCCGACCTCGCCTTCGGGCGCGGTGCGACCGGGTTCTACCTCAGCATCGGCGAGGCGTTCTAAGGCCCGCGCGCGGGCCGATCCGCGTTCAGCCCTGCACGACCACCGGGTACTCGCGCTCCCACCGTCGCCCGTCACCGAGCGCCAGCTCGGCCTTTACGAACCACTGCCGCGTGTAGTCGCGCTCGAAGCGGCTCGGCGGCGCGGCGGGATCGAGCGCCACGTGGACCGCGATCCGCGTTTCCGCGTCGCCCGGCAGGGGCACCGTCGGCGGGATCGGCGCGTCGAAGACCAGTCCCTGATGCCACGGTGCCGAGGCGGCGGGTCCGCGCGAGTCGCGGCACCATACGGTGATCGCCGCGGCGACGGCCTCGCCGCCGCGGCGCGGGCGCACCACGATGTCGAAGGTGCCGAGCTCGCCGACGACGAGCGCCCCCGCGGGGAACTCGAGCCGCACGGGGCCGATCGTGCGCCACGCCCACCCCAGCCCGCGGTACTGCCAGAGCGTGTGCGCCCCCCAGCCCGTGAAGGCGATCCCGGCGAGGAACGGCGTGAAGTCTGCCGAGACGAGCATCGCGTAGCCCCCGCCGCCGATGCAGAAGAGGCCGATGGCGAGCACCCACAGCGCCTGCTTGACCTCGCGCCGCGACGGGATCGGCAGCCACGCGTCACGGATCAGGTCGAGGTAGAACGACTGCTTGCTGCCCAGCGAGGTCATGGCGGCGAGGGCGGGCCGTCGCGCCCGATCCACCGCAGCACGCGCCACGGAGCCAGCGGCAGCGCGTCGGGCTCGACCCCGAGGGCGTCGGCGACCGCGTTCATGATCGCCGGCGCGGTGGGGATGATCGGCGCCTCGGCCAGGCCGCGCGCGCCGACGTCGTTGGCGACCGGATCGGCGCCGGCGACGCACCATGCGTCGATCACGGGGACGTCGGCCATCGTCGGGACCTTGTAGTCGTGCAGGCCCCGCGTGAGCGACGTGCCGGTGGCCGGATCGAGCACGCGTTCCTCGAAGAGGGCGTAGCCCAGCCCCTGCAGGATGCCTCCTTCGAGCTGCGAGCGGGCGAGCAGCGGGTTGACGATGCGGCCGGCGTCGTGGACGGCGACGAGCTCGGTGACGCGCACGACGCCGGTGCCGGTGTCCACCTCGACCTCCGCGAACTGCACGCCGAAGGTCGCGACGCCGGTGCGGTCGGGATTCGGGCCGCGCGTCCCGCGACCGAGGAACTGCATGTTCCCCAGCGGGGCACCGGTCGCACGGGCCTCTTCGTACTGCGTGCGCGCGTCGTGCGCGGCCATCCGCACCGCGGGGAGCACGCTCGGCGTGGTGATGGAGCCCCACGAGTTGTTCGTGTACGGGGTCTGCGCCGTGTCACCGATCGTGACGCGGATGCGCGCCGGCGCGACGCCCAGCACCTCGGCGGCGACCTGCGCGCAGAGCGTGCGGATGCCGGTGCCGAGGTCCTGCGTGCCGACGAGGAGTTCGGCCGAGCCGTCGGGGTTGAGGCGGCAGATCGCGTGGGCCGGCGGGCCGCCGCCCGTGCCCCACACCTGCGCCGCGACACCGATGCCGCGTCGCACGGGGCCGAGGCGGCCGCGCGCGCGCTCGGCGGCGAGGGCGCGGCGGCGGTCGGCCCAGCGGAAGCGCTCGGCCGCCTCGACGTAGCAGCGGTCGAGCGCGTTGCCGCTGTAGGGGCGGTCGCGATCGGGGTCGCGCGCGGCGAGGTGCCGGCGGCGGAACTCGAGCGGATCCGCCCCGAGGCGCGCGGCGAGCGCGTCCACCGCGCGCTCGACGCCAACGGCCCCCTCGACGAAGCCCGGGGCGCGGAACGAATCCATCGCGCCGACGTGCGTGAAGGCGAAGCGCTCGACGCTGCGCACATTGGGACAGTCGTACATCTGGTGCGCGACGGCGGCGGCGCTGGCGGCCCAGCCGCCGACCCCCATCGGCGCGTCCACGGTCAGGTCGAGCGCCACCAGCCGCCCGGCCGCGTCGGCCGCCGCCGTCACGCGCTGGCGGGTGGCGTTGCGATGCCCGGTGTCCGTCTGCTCGCCGGCGCGGTCGAGCACGCAGCGCACGGGGCGGCCCAGGCGACGGGCGAAGAGCGCGGCGAGGTAGGTGTGCGGTCCCGCGTAGTTCTTGGCGCCGAACCCGCCGCCCATGTGCTCGCCGATCACACGCACGTCCCCCTGCGCGAGGCCGAAGGCGCGCGCGAGGTTCTCGCGGACACGGAAGATGCCCTGCGTTCCCTCCCACACCGTAAGCCGCCCCTCGTCCCACTCGGCGACCGCCCCGTGCGGTTCCATGGCGCAGTGCAGCGCCGCCGGCGTCTCCACCGTGATGGTGACGACCGTCGCGGCGGCCGCGAGGGCCGCGTCCACGTCGCCGCGCGCGCGGGTGACCGGGCTGCCGAACGCCGCGTTGGAGGCGCCGCCGCGCACGCGCGGCGCCCCGCTGGCGAGCGCGGTCTCGACGTCGAGCACGAACGGCTCGGGGGTGACCTCGACGACGAGCGCCTCGGCGCCGGCGCGCGCCGCCTCGGGGGATTCGGCGCAGACGGCGGCGACGGGATGCGCCGCGTATGCCACGCGCAGCTCCAGCAGCCGGCCGGCGGCCCCGGAGAGCTTCGCGGCGCCGACCTCCTCGGCGGTGAGGATGTCGCGCACGCCGGGCACCGCCCGCGCCGCTGCGGTGTCGAGGCGGGTGACGCGACCGCTGGCGACGCCGGCCCGGCGGATGGCCACGTGCAGCATCCCCGGTCGGACGATATCGGCGGTGTACCGCGCACGACCGGCGGCCTTGGCGGGGCCGTCCACGCGCGGGACGGGCTGCCCGACCACCGCCAGCGTCGCGTCGGCCTCCCACGGGGGAAGGACGATCGCCGGGCGCTCGACGAGCCGGGTCTCGACCCGACCCTCGACCTCGACCTGCGTCGCGACGTAGCGCGCCGAGGCGTCGCTCACCGCGTCGCGCATCGCGTCGCGCATCGCGTCGCTCACCGCGGCGGGACGCCGTGGCCGGCGTCGGCGAGCTCGCGCAGCGCCGCCTTGATGCGGGGGTACGTCCCGCAGCGGCAGAGGTTGCCGCTCATCGCGCGGACGATCGCGTCGTCGCTCGGGGCGGGATCGGCGGCGAGCAGCGCCGTCGCGGCCATGACCTGCCCCGGCGTGCAGTAGCCGCATTGCGCGGCGTCGTGCCGGGCGAAGGCCGCGGGCACGGGATGGTCGTCGCCCAGCCCTTCGACCGTCACGATGCGTCGTCCCTCGCACGCCGCCGCGAGCGCGAGGCACGCGTAGGCGGGCCGGTCGTCGAGCAGCACGGTGCAGGCGCCGCATTCGCCGCGCTCGCAGGCGGGCTTGGCGCCGGCGAGGTGGAGACGGTCGCGGAGGACCTCGAGGAGGGTCGCATGGTCCGGGACGTCGAGCGTCTCGGCGCGGCCGTTGATCGTGAGGTGGCGGCGGGGCACGCCGGAAAGCTACGCGCCCGGCCGCGGCGCATGGGGCACCGCCGCGCCGCGCGTGACGGTCAGCCGAGCCGCTTCCGGAAGCACCCCTTCTCGACCACCGACATCCCCGAGGCGCGCATACGCTCGTAGCGGGCGACCTTCTCGGGGTAGGTCGCGAGGGGCACTTCGTCGTAGCCGAGCGAGCGGAAGAACCGGGGCGACAGCGACAGCGCGAAGACCTCCTCGAGGTCGCGCAGGCGCGCGACGCGCTCGACGGCGAGGACGACGCGCGAGCCCAGGCCGCGCCCGTGCGCCTCGGCGGCGACGGCCACCGACGAGACCTCGGCGAGCGATGGCGAGTACTCGCTGAGCGCAGCGCAGGCGAGGACGCGGCCACCGGGCGTCGCCGCGACGACGTAACTGGGGAGGTCGCGCAGCACGTCGTCCTCGGTGCGCGCGAGCATGAGTCCCTGCTCGGCGAAGCCGTTGACGAGCGCGACGATCTGCGGCACGTCGGCCGACGCGGCGAGCCGCACGATCGGCTCCGGCGCGGCGACGGGCGCCGGAGCAACCACTTGGGCTCTGCCGGGCGCGCGGAGCACCCGCCGGCGCGGGGGGGCGACGGGAGGCGAGGCCGGAGCGACTGCTGCGAGGTTATGCATTGGGAGTGCATAATCTACCAACATCGCCGCCGCACGCAAGACCCGTTTAGCTTCCCGCAGTCCAACGACTTGTCTCCCCCGCCGACCCGCGACGACGGTTCGGCTTCTCCATCCTGCAAATGCACCGACTCGCGACGCTCCTGGCCACGGCAACGGTCGCCCTGCTGGGCGGCTGCGACAATCCCGTCGGCGAGGACCGCCTCCCCCCGCCCGATCCGACGCAGGTCACGTACGCGCCCTCGCTCAACATCAACCTGTCGCAGTTCACCCGGACGGCGAACGGGGTGTATGTGCAGGATCAGACGGTGGGCACGGGCGCGACGATCGCCAACGGCGACTCGGTAACGGTGGGCTACACGGGGTGGCTGACGAACGGGACGCAGTTCGGCAGCAACCAGCCGTCCGGCGTTCCGCTGAGCTTCCGGGTCGGGTCGAATAGCATCATCGCCGGATTCGGCGAGGGCATCCCGGGAATGCGTGTCGGCGGCACCCGCCGGATCATCATTCCCTCGACGCTGGCGTACGGCCGCCTCGGGAACCCGCCGGATATCCCGTCGAACGCGGTGCTCGTTTACTCGATCGTGATGTCCCAGCGGTTCTGACCGGCGGCGCTCGGCCGCCGGCGATCCCGCGATACCCTCCTCCTCGGGGGCGGTGTAGTTTTCCCGCTCCCTCATACCACCGCTCCAGATGCCCTACGTGATCACCGAGGCGTGCATCGGCGTCAAGGACAAGTCCTGTGTGGACGTCTGTCCGGTCGATTGCATCTACGAAGGCGAGAACCAGCTGTTCATCCACCCGGATGAATGCATCGACTGCGGCGCTTGCGAGCCCGAGTGTCCGGTGACGGCGATCTTCCCCGAGGAGGACGTGCCGGCGAATCTCCAGTCGTACGTGCAGCTCAACCGGTCGGCCTTCAAGGGCGAGAACCCGCCGAAGCGCCCGACGCGCTGAGTCCTGCGCCCCGCCGGTCGCCCGAGCGACCGGCGGAGGTCGGCCCCGAATGACCACCCCGCCGACCTCGCCGCCCCTCGGCTTCCCTGCCGACCGCTTCGCGTTCGAGCGCGAACTCGGTGGCGCCGGGATGTCCCGCGTCTGCGTAGCGCACGAGCACGGCCTCGGCCGCCGCGTGGTGGTCAAGGTGCTCAGTCCCGAGGTCGCCGGGACGATGTCAACCGAGCGCTTCGCGCTCGAGATCCGCGCGGCGGCCATGCTGCAGCACGCGAACATCGTCCCGCTGCTCACCGCCGGCACCACCGACGGCGTGCCGTGGTTCTCGATGCCGTACATCGACGGCGAGTCGCTGCGGCAGCGGCTCCAGCGCGGTCCGATGCCGTCGGCCGAGATCGTCCCGATCCTGCGCGACGTGGCCCGCGCCCTCGACGCCGCGCACCAGCGCGGCATCGTGCACCGGGACATCAAGCCCGAGAACATCCTGCTGTCGGGCGGGGTCGCGCTCGTCGCCGACTTCGGGGTGGCGCGTGCGCTGCGCGATGCGGTCGCGCCCGACGCCGCGTTCCGCACCTCGCAGGGGACGGCCATGGGCACGCCGGCCTACATGTCGCCCGAGCAGGCCACCGCCGATCCGGCGCTCGATCATCGCGCGGACCTCTACGCACTCGGCGTCGTCGCGTGGGAGATGCTCGCCGGCCGCCATCCCTTCGCCGGTCGTGCGCCGTCGGAGATGATGACCGACCACCTCGCGCGCCCCCTTCCCCCGATCGCCTCGGTGCGGCCCGGTGTGTCGGCGCCGCTCGCGCGGCTGGTCGAGCAGCTCGCGGCGAAGCGGCCCGCGGACCGGCCGCCGACGGCGCGTGCGGTCCTCGACCAGCTCGCCGAGCAGTTCACGACCGGGGGGTCGCCCGCGGTGCCCCGCGGGTCGGTCGCCGCGCCGCCGGTGCACGTCGCCCTGGGGGTGCTCGCGGCGCTCGTCGTGCTGACGGTCGGCTTGGCCGCGTGGTGGTGGCGCGCCGGGGTCGCGAGTCGCGGCTCCGCGTTCGATGACGCGTTCGATGACGCGTTCGATGACCGACTGGTGGCGGTGGCACCGTTCCGCACGGCCGGCGCCGATCCGGCGCTCCAGTACCTCCGGGACGGCGCCATGGACCTGCTGGGCCCGACGCTGGGTGCCGACCGCGAACTTCGCGTCGTCGAGGCGGGGGCCTTCCTCGCGGCGTGGCAGCGGGTCGGGGGCAGTGCCCGGCGCGACCCGACCGTCGCGGACCTGCAGCGGGCGGCGCGGGCGGTCGGGGCGGGGCAGGTGGTGGCGGGGTCCGTGACGGGCACTGCCTCGCGGCTCGTCCTGCGGGCATCGCTGCAGCCGAGCGTGCCCGGTCGCCTCGGGCCGATCGCGGAAGCGGAGGTGACGGGGCCGCAGGATTCGCTGGCATCCATGGTGGCGCGCCTGGCGACCCAGATGCTCGCCGCGCGCGCGGGCGAGACGGCCGACCGGCAACGCATCCTCGCCGCGACGCCGCTCGCGGCGCTCCGGCACTATCTCGCGGGTCGAGCCGCCTTCCGGCGCGGCGCCTACGCCGAGGCGACCGAGGCGTTCCTCGCGGCGCTCGATGCCGACACGACGTTCGCGCTCGCCGGCATGGCGGCGCACCACGCGGCGAGCTGGACGCAGGATCCGCGGCGGACCGTCCTCGCGGCGCGCGTCTGGCCGTTCCGGTCGCGGCTGGGGGTCGCCGACTCGCTGGCGCTGATCGGCTGGCTCGGGCCCAACTACCCCGCGCCGACGATGGCGCGGGAACGGCTCGCCGTGCGCGAGGCGTGGGTCGAGGTGGCGCCCACCAACCCCGACGCGCTCTACCTGCTGGCCGACACGTACCTGCACGAGGGGCAGATGAGCGAGATGCCCGACGCCCGTTCGCGGGCGCTCGCGGCGTTCGAACGCGCACTCGTGCTCGACGCGAACTTCGCCCCGGCCCGCGAGCACCTGACCCAGCTCTACGCCGAGCAGGGTGACACGGCGCGGGCGCGAGCGGTGCTCGCGCGCACGCGGGGAGACCGGCCGCCGACGCCGACCGTCCGGATGAACGAGCTGTTCCTCACGCCGCCGGCCGACACCGCCGCCGAGCGGGCGAGCATCGCGGCGCTGGTGGGCGAGGGAACGGTGCAGGAAGTGGCGAAGGTCGCGCTCCTCCTCGCGGTGCATCAGCCCGCCGCGGCGGCGCGACCCCGACGGATCCTCGACGCGCTGCGACCGAAGGTCGCGACGGACGGGGACCGGCGCGTGTGGCAGCGGGCCTCGGTGCTCGTGGCCGGGCTCGACGGCGACTCGGTGACCGTGGGCCGCCTGCTGGCCGACGGCGCGGACCCCTCGCCGGAGCTGCCGGCCGAGGTCGTGGCGATGCACGGGGTGGGCGCCGCGCCGGCGGCGCCGGCGCGCGCGTTCGCCGAGCGCCTGCGGGCGACGCTGCCGCCCGTGCCGCGCGATGCGATCTCGTACTGGGCGTGGGATGCCGCGACGGCGGCGCTCATCCTGCGGGCGTGGCACGCGCGCGACCGTGCGGCGCTCGCGTCGTTCTCGCGCTGGCTGGGGCCCCACGCCAACCGCACGCCCCTCGGCCGCCTCCCGCGTACGATGTGGCTGCTGGCCACGCAGGCCGACGCCGCGCTGGCGGGCCGGCCGTCGCGCGATTCGCTGGCGGCGCTCGACGCCGAACTGGCCGATCCCTACTTCGGGCTCGGCTTCCGGCACGAGGCGACGAGCTGGCTCGCGGCGCAACTCTGGGTGGCGGCGGGGGACACGACACGGGCCGTCCGCACCCTCTCGCGCATCCGCGACTCGCGCAGCGTCGCGCTGCTCGGCGCCCGGCGGCGCGACCTCGCGCGTTGGTCGGCGCGGTGACGCCCCACGCGGCGCGGTGGACGATCGCGCCGGCCGCGGTGGCGATTCACCTGTGCGTCGGCTCGATCTACGCGTGGAGCGTGTTCAACCGCCCGATCGAGGCGAGCGCCCCGGCGTTTCCCAAGGGGGCGGCGGCGTACACGTTCTCGATCGCGATCGCCCTGCTGGGGGCCAGCGCGGCGGTGGGGGGCCGCTGGCTGGAGCGCGCGGGGCCGCGCGCGGCCGCGCGGCTCGCCGCAGCGTGCTTCGCCGGCGGGCTCGCGCTGGGCGGGCTTGGCGTGGCGTCCGCGCGCCTGTGGCTGCTGTACCTCGGCGTCGGGGTCGTGGGGGGGATCGGGCTCGGCCTTGCCTACGTGTCGCCGGTCAGCGCGCTGGTGAAGTGGTTCCCCGACCGGCGCGGCCTCGCCACCGGCCTGGCGGTGCTCGGCTTCGGCGGCGGCTCGCTGATCGCCGCGCCGCTGGCAAACGCCCTGATCGAACGCGTCGGGGTACCCGCCACCCTGTGGACCCTCGCGGCGGCGTACGGGAGCGTCATGCTCGCGGCCGCGCAGCGGCTGGTGCCGCCCCCTGACGGCTGGATGCCGCCGGGCTGGCGCCCGCCCCCGCACCGGGCTGCGCAGCTGGCGCTGCCGGCGATGACCGTGGGCGCGGCGCTGCGCACGCGGCAGTTCTGGCTCCTCTGGGGAATGCTGTTCGTGAACATCAGCGCCGGTATCGCGCTCCTCGCGCAGGGATCGCCGCTGATGCAGGACCTGTTCGGGCGGACTCCGGCGCAGGCCGCGGCGTTCCTGGGCATCCTTGCGCTGGCGAACGCCGCCGGCCGCCTCGCGTGGGCCTCGCTCAGCGACGTCGCGGGGCGGCGGGCGGTCTTCCTCGCCTTCTTCGCCGTGCAGGCGGCACTGTTCGTGCTGCTACCGCGTGTCGGTGCCGACGGCACGTGGCGGGCCTTCCAGGCGATGACGCTCGTCGTCTTCTCGATGTACGGGGGCGGCTTCGCCACCATCCCGGCCTACCTCGCCGACCTGTTCGGCGCGCGCAACGTCGGCGCGATTCACGGGGCCCTGCTGACGGCCTGGAGCGCCGCGGGCGTGGTCGGCCCGCTGGTGATCACGCGCGTGCGCGAAGCCCGGCTCGCGGCTCTGCCCGACGGGGCGCCCCGCCTGCCGCTCTACGCTCCGACCTTCACGGCGATCGCGGCCGCGCTGGCGGTGGGATTCGTCGCCACACTTGCGGTGCAGCCGGTGGCCCGGCCCGTGACCGTGCTCGACGCCGACGGCGGGCCGGAGCGCCAACCCGCGTAGTCGGCGGTACCTTGAAGGCACCTTCATGACCGACCCGATCCGCGACCGTCTCGCCGCCGCCCTCGGCACGGGGCTGACCCTCGAGCACGAGCTCGACGGGAGCGGGCCGTGGCGCGCCTTCTCCGCGCGCGACCACGCGCGCGACCGGCGCGTCGTGGTGAAGCTGCTGCCCGTCGATGCGGCGGGAGCGGTGAGCGTCGAGCGCTTCCGTCGCGAGCTCTCGGTCGCGGCGGGCATCACGCATCGCCACGTGGTGCCGCCGCTCGCGTCGGGCGACGCGCAGGGCATGCCGTACTACACGATGGCGTTCGTGGAAGGCGAGACGCTGCGCGCGCGGCTCGGGCGCGGGCGCGTGCCGCTCGACGAAGCGGTGGAGATCCTGCGCGACGTGGCCAAGGGGCTGGCGGCGGCGCACGCGCGCGGGGTGGTGCATCGCGACGTGACGCCCGAGCATGTGCTGCTCGTGCCGGGAGCCGCGCTGGTGACCGACGTCGGCGTGGCGAAGGCGATCGCCGCGTCCGCCGGTGCCGAGCGGACACGGGGCGGGATCACGGCTCCCGGGCTCGCCGTCGGGACGCCGGCGTACATGGCACCGGAGCTGGTCGCCGGTGACCCGCTGATGGACCACCGGGTGGACCTCTACGCCTGGGGCGTCATCGCGTACGAACTGCTGGCGGGCGAGCACCCGTTCGCGGGTCGTGCGTCCGGCGATGCGAGGGCGGTGACGCCGATCGCCGCGCGGGAGCCCTCGCTGCCGCGGCCGCTCGCGCAACTCGTGGAACGGGCGATGCAGAAGACACCGTCGGCGCGGCCGTCGAGCGCCACCGAGCTCGTCTCGATGCTGGGGCACCTGCGGCTGGAAGGTTCGTCGCCGGCGCGCCCGCGGCGGGTGAGCGACGGGCCGGCCAGCCGGCTCGTGCGGCGGACGCCGCCGGCGCTGCCGGCGGTGCCTGTCGGACCGGCGGCGAGTGCGGGACCCGCCGCGGCCGTGAGCGCGGCCCGGGTCCCGTGGCGCGGAGCGCTCGCCACACTCGCGGTGGTCGGGGCGCTGGCGGCGGGCTTCGTGTTCCTGCGGCGCGACGCCGGACCGGGACCAACGGACACGCTGGCGGTGGCGGTGGCGCCGTTCCGGGTGAGCGGGGCCCCCGACGTGCCGTACCTGCGCGAGGGGATGATGGACCTGTTGGCGCCTGCGCTGTCCGGCGTCGCCGGGACGCGCGCGGTGGACGTACGCTCGTTCCTCGCGGCGCTGCGGCGGGAGGCCACGCCGGCCGACCCCGACCTCGACGCCCTGCTGCGCACCGCGCAGCGGCTCGGCGCCGCCCAGCTGATTGACGGGAGCGTCACCGGGACGCGCGAGCGCATGACGATCCGCGCGACGCTGTTCCAGGTGCGCGATGGCGCCGAGCTCACCCAGGCGACGGTCGAGGGCCCGGCGGACAGCGTGCCGGCCCTCGCCGCGCGCCTGGCGGCATCGCTCGTCGCATCGCGCGCCGGTGACCTCGAGAACCGGCTGTCGCTGCTGCTCGGACGTGATCCCGAGGCGGTGCGCCACTACCTGGACGGCCTCGGCGCATACCGGCGGGGCGGCTACGACCGCGCGCTGGCGTCGTTCGACGCGGCCGTGGACCGCGACAGTACGTTCGCGATGGCGGCATTGCGCGGCGAGCTGGCCTCCGGCTGGGCGTTGACGCCGGCACCCCGACCACGGCTCGCGATGGCGTGGGGGCGGCGCGACCGCCTGACGGCGGACGACAGCATGCTGGTCGATGTCATCGCCGGCCGCATGTATCCCGCGCCGACGCCCGTGGCGGAACGGATCGCCTCCGCCGAGCGGCTCGTCGCACGCCTGCCCGATCAGGCGGAGGCGCACGTGCTGCTCGGCGAGCTGCTCTTCCGCGCGGGGCAACTGGCCGACGTCCCCGACTGGATGTCGCGAGCGATCGAGCAGTTCGAGCGCGCGGTGGCGCTGGACGGCACGCTGCGGCCGGCGCGGGAGCGCCTGCCTTCGCTCTACGCGTTGAGCGGTCGTCGGGACGAAGCCCGGACGGCGCTCGCCGCGCTCAAGGGCGACGACTCGGCCGGTGGCCTGCCTGGTCCGCTGCTGCGCCTGGAGACGGCGGCCGTGGTCGGCGACACCGACGAGGTGCGGCGGGCGACGGCCAGCGCCCTGCGGATGGCGCCGACCCTCCGGGCCACGGTCGGCGCCGTCTTCGCGGCCGAGGCCCTCGGTCACGTGGCGCAGGTCGAACGCCTCGTCTGGAGTGCGTGGGACGAGTCGCTCCCGACGGCGCGCCGCGAGCTGGTCGGGCCGGCGCTGACGGCGGCACTGGCGCTTGGCCAGGCGTGGCGCTTGTGGGACGTGCTGCGCGCCGTCCCCGACGACACGCTGCGGGCAGCGGCCTCGCTCGTCGCAGCGACGATGGCAGGGGTGGAGCCGATGCCGGTCGCGGAGGCGACGCGCCTGCTCGAGGCCGCGCTGCCGGTGGCGCTGGCCGCGCCGGCCGCGCCGATGGGCCGCCACGCCTTCACGGTGGCGGACGGGCCGTGGGCGCTGGTGATGGCGGCCGGCGCGCGCGGCGACACGATCGCGCTGCGCGGCCTTCGCCGCACGCTCGAAGGGCTCAACGGGGCGGCCTTTGCCGAGGGCCCGGCCCCGATGCGGCGCGCAGGGCTGCTGGCGCTGGTGGACCTCGAACTCGCGCGCGCGGCCGGCGCGCTGACTCCGGCGGTGATCGCCGCGGCCGACTCCGCCGCGCCGCGCCTCCCCGACGTTGATGGGCTGGGCGTCCGCTGGCTCGCCCTGCGGGTAGCGCGCGCCTGGGGGGATGTCGCGCGGCTGCCGGACGCGCGCCGAGTGATCGCGCGCAACGTGCCCGCGGGCGGAGGACCGCTGGTCGCCGCGTCATGGCGCGAGGTGGCGCGCCTCGCCGAGGCCGCCGGGGCGCGGGACGACGCGCGACGGGCCTGGGCGATGGTGCGCCGGCTGCAGGAACGCGCGTCGCGCGGCGAGCGCGCGATGTACGACGAAGCGACGGCGGCACTGGGCCGCTTGGCGCCCGACGCGCCGGCCCGGGCGCCCCTCCCAGCCCCCACCGGCGGGACCTGATCCGTTGACCAGGGCCTCGCTCCGCGAACGCCTGACGCGCGCCCTCGGTGACGTGTACGCGATCGAGGCCGAGATCGGCGCCGGGATGTCGCGGGTGTACCTCGCCACCGAGCGGCAACTCGGCCGCAAGGTGGTCATCAAGGTGCTCCCGCCGGAGCTGGCGGGGGAGATCTCGCACGAGCGGTTCCACCGCGAGATCCAGATGGTGGCGACGCTGCAGCATCCCCACATCGTGCCGCTGCTCAAGGCGGGGGAGGCCGACGGCCTGCCGTTCTACACGATGCCGTTCGTCGAGGGCGAGACGTTGCGGCAGCGGTTGCAGCGCGGACCGCTCGATCTGCGCGAGGCGTTCCAGGTCTTCCGGGACGTGCTCAAGGCCCTCGCGTGGGCACACGCGCACGGCATCGTGCACCGCGACGTCAAGCCGGAGAACGTCATGCTCTCGGGCGGCGTCGCCGTCGTCACCGACTTCGGCGTGGCGAAGGCGCTGGCGGCCGCGCAGCACCCGCACCTGGCGAGCGGGCGGATGTCCATGGGGCTGTCCGTCGGGACGCCGCAGTACATGGCCCCCGAGCAGGCGGCGGCGGACCCGTCCGCCGACCATCGCGCCGATCTCTACGCCGTGGGCATCGTGGCCTACGAGGCGCTGAGCGGGTCGCACCCGTTCGCGGGGAAGCAGGGCATGGCGCTCATGACCGCCCATGCGAACGAGCCGCCGCCGCCGCTCAAGCCGCGGACGCCCCACGTGCCGTCGGCTGTCTGCAACGTGGTCATGCAGGCGCTGGCCAAGCATCCCGACGAGCGGCCGCCGACGGCCGACGCGATGCTGGCGGTCCTCGAGGGACTCAGCGCGCCGCGCGCGAGCACGGCGATCTCGGCGGAGGTCCCGGGGACCCCCCGTCCGCCCCGGCCCCCGCACACGTCGAGCGAGTTCATCCGCCTCCCCCGCCGCGCCACGTTCGTGTGGCTGGCCTTGGGCGGCGTGCTGCTGCTGCTGGTCCTGCTGGCCGTCGTGCTGACGCAGCGCTGACCGCCGGTCCCCGCCGGCCGGTCCCCGCCGGCGGGTCAGCCGATCGGCGGGTCAGCCGATCGGCGGGAGGAAGTGCTGGCGCAGCGCGAACGCGATCACGAGGACGACGTACTGCAGGAAGGTGCTGCGCTCGCTGCGCCACGCCGCCGCGTGGTCGGCGGGCCCCTCGGCGGCGCCGGGGGCGGGGGGCCGGGGAATCCAGCGCGGGGTGCGCGCCCGGTACTCGGCATACGGCGCGCCGAAGGCGCGCAGGAGGTCGGCCTCCTCGTACGCGACGATCAGGGTGTACTCGGTGAAGAACAGCACCGTGGCGGCCGGGAGGAACCACCAGACCCCGGAGATGACGACGAAGCCCATCCAGATCAGGTAGTTGCCGTTGTAGAGCGGGTTGCGGCTCCAGGCGAACGGGCCCCACGTGACGAGCTCGCTCGACTGGCCCTCGCGCCGCCGCGTCCCCGGGCCGGCCCGCGCCACGCCGGCAAGGCGCCACCACTCGCCCAGCGCGACGATCCCGAGCCCGACGACCCACTGCGCCAGATGGAAGCCGCCGCTGAGCACGAGCGGCACGATAACGAACGGGGCCGGGAGCCAGCCGCGATTCCGGAAGAGCACCGCGCCGAGGCGGGCGGCGGTCGGGGGGGTGTCGTGGGAGGTCACGCGACAAACGTAACCGGTGCGGCCGACGGTCGCGTCAGCGCGGCATCGGCTCGACGAAGGCGCGCAGCAGGCCGGCGAAGCGCACCGGATCCTCGATCGGGCCGAGGTGGCCGACCTGCGGGATGACCGCGCGCCGCGCGCCGCGGATGCCGGCGGCGATCACGTCCTGCAGGGGCGGGGGCGTGAGCACATCCTCGTCCCCGCTGACGACGACCGTCGGCACGGTGATCGTGGGCAGCGTCGGCCTCGAGTCGGCGCGCGCGAGCAGCGCCTCGAGGGCCCCGAGCGTCCCCTGCCGCGGGGCATGGGTCATCCCCGATCGCACGAGCTCGACCACGGCGGGCCGCGTGGCATGCGTGGTCGCGCCGAGCATTCCCTCGAACATGCGCCCGACGAGCGCCGCCGGGCCCTCGTCCCGCACGCGTGCGATGTTCGCGCGGCGCGCCTCGGCCTGCGCCTCGCCGTCCGCCTCGGCCCGCGTGTGGGCGAGCACGAGGCCGCGTACGAGGTCGGGGCGCCGGCGCCAGAGCTCGAGGGCGACGTAGCCGCCCATCGAGACGCCGCAGACGACGACCGGCCCGGTCCCGAGCCCGTCGAGCAGCGCCGCAACGTCCTGCCCGTAGGCGTTGATGGTGAACGGGGGCTGCGCCGGCGAATCGCCGAAGCCGCGGTAGTCCGGTGCGATGGTGCGCAGCGCCCCGCCGAGCCGCTGCACCATCGGGCGCCAGAACAGGCGATTGAGCGGGAACGGGTGCAGCAGGAGCACTGTCGGACCCTGCCCGACGTCGTCGTGGGCGAGGGGGACAGTGGCGACGTAGGGCGGCATCGTCATGGTACCTGAGGATGGCGCCATCGGCCGGGTTCGCCAAGGGTGACGCGCGTCAGCCGTCGGTGCCGTCGCGTCGTTAGCTTGCCCCTGTGCCCGCGCCCGCCTTCGACTACTTCGACCACCCCGACCGCGCCCACACCTGGCTCGGCGGGCTGGGTCGCGTCTCGACGCTCGCGATCGACACCGAAGGGGCGAGCTTCCACCGCTTCGTCGATCGCATCTACCTGCTGCAGCTCACCGTCGAAGGTCGGCACGCGATCCTCGACCCGATCCCGCTCGGGCCGCTCTCGCCCCTGGGGGCGCTCCTCGAGTCGCCGGACGTCGAGGTGATCTTCCACGACGCCGACTACGACCTGCGACTGCTGCACCAGGACTACGGGTGGCGTGTGCAGCGCATCTTCGACACGCGCATCGCCGCGCAGTTGCTGGGGATCAAGGCCTTCGGACTGGCGGCGCTGCTCGAGCAGCACTTCGGCGTGGTGCTCGACAAGAAGCACCAGCGGGCCGACTGGTCCATGCGCCCGCTGACCGACGACATGCTCGCGTACGCCGTGCAGGACACGGCGTGGCTGCCGGAGCTGCGCGACCGCCTGGCCGAACGGCTCGTCGCGACCGAGCGCCTCGCGTGGGCGCGCGAGGAGTTCGCCCGCCTTGAGGGCACGCGGTGGCCGCCCGAGGACCCGGCGACCGCGTTTCTGCGCGTGAAGGGGGCGCGCGACCTGTCGCGGCGCGAGCTCGCGCGGCTGCGCGAGCTGCTGCCGTGGCGCGACGCCAAGGCGAAGGAACTCGACCGCTCGACCTTCCGCGTGCTCGGCAACGACGTGCTGCTGGAGGTCGCGAAGGTGCCGGAGCCGACGCGCCAGACCCTGGGCGCGGTGAAGGGAATGCCGCGCGGGCTCTTCGAGCGCCACGCGGGCGACCTGCTCGAGCTGCTGCACCGCGCGGACGCGCTGCCCGAATCGGACCTGCCGCGCTTCCCCAAGGGGCCGCGCTTCACCCGCGAC
Source organism: Gemmatimonadota bacterium (assembly GCA_021298835.1). GTDB lineage: Bacteria > Gemmatimonadota > Gemmatimonadetes > Gemmatimonadales > Gemmatimonadaceae > JAJTHG01. The sequence continues at coordinate 14,116 of JAJTHG010000055.1, read as the reverse complement.
CCGGACTTCGACCACAAGGTCGGTCAGCTCAAGGCGGTCCGCGACCAGTGGGCGACCAAGCTCGCGCTCGACCCCGGCGTGCTGTGCTCGCGCGAGCGGCTCGAGACGGTGGCGCGCCGGCTGCCGCGCGAGGTGGCCGAGCTCGCGGAGATCCCGGAACTGCGCCGCTGGCAGGTCGAGCTGATGGGGGAAGACTTCGTGAAGGCGATGGCGGCCTTCGCGCCGGCGCCGGTCGAGGACAGTCCCTACCGCGATTGACCCGCCGACCGGGGCCTCAGTCGCCGGTGCGGCGTGACGTGCCGACCGTCAGAAGCCGAGGTACGCGCGGATGCGCGGCTCGATGCGCTCGGGGCTCCACGGCGGCGACCAGACCAGGTTGACCGCGACCGTGCCGACGCCGGGCACGTTGCGGATCGCGGTGTCGGCGTGGCCCATGATCTCCGGGCCGCTCGGACAGCCGGGCGAGGTGAGCGACATGTCCACCGCAACGTTGCCGGCCTCGACCTTGATGTCGTAGATCAGGCCGAGGTCCACGATGTTCAGGTTGAGCTCCGGATCCTTCACCTTGCGGAGCGCGAGCTTGACCTGATCGGCCGTGAGGCCGGCACCCTCCGCCGCAGGGGCGGCGGGCTCGGCTGGCGCCTCGACGGAGGGCGGGGTGTCCATAACCGCACAATCTAGTCGGGAATCGCGATTCCGCGACGCCTCGAATGACCGCCGTCAGCGCGTCGCCGTCAGCGCGTCGCCGACTTGCGGCTGCCGCCCTTCGCCGATTCCGCGGCCTTGGGGCGCTGGACTTTCCTGGACTTGGCCGCCTTGCCTGCCGCCGCGGCCGACCGCGCCTTCGCCGAGGCGGGCTTCGCCGAGGCGGGCTTCGCCGAGGCGGGCTTCGCCGAGGCGGGCTTCGTCTTCACGACCGCCGACCGCTTCGTCACGATCCGGCCCTTCGCACCGCGTCGGCCCTTCGCGCGCGCGGCGCGGTACGGCCGGTTCCATCCCTTCGGGCTGTCGGCGCGGAACGCCACCTTGGCCACCGCGACCTCGGGGTCGTCAACGACCGCCCACGCGGCGGCGTCGGCGAGGTCGTTGCGGATGTCGGCGATCACCTTGGCCGGCCGGCGGGCGCGGGCGGCGTGCACGCGGTTCGTCAGGAGGATCACGAACATCTCGCGCTCGGGATCGATCCAGAGCGATGTCCCCGTATAGCCGATGTGCCCGAAGGCACCGGGCCCGAGGTAGTCGCCGCAGCCGTGCTGGCCCGCGCAGGTGTCCCAGCCGAGGCCGCGGGTCCCCGCACTGCGGGCGGTGAAGAGGCGCACGGTGCTGTCGGCGAAGACGCGCGTGCCCGCGAACGTGCCGCGGTTGAGCATCATCTGCGCGAAGACCGAGAGGTCGGCCGCGGTGCTGAAGAGCCCGGCATGGCCGGCCACGCCGCCCAGGATGTACGCGTTCTCGTCGTGCACCTCGCCGTGCAGGGGATACCCGCGCGGCGGCGTCAGCTCGGTGGGGGCGATCCGCCAGCGGAGCTCGTTCGCCGGCCGGTAGCGGGTGTCGTTCATGCCGAGCGGGGCGAAGACCTTCCGCTCGAGGTAGGCGTCGAGCGGCTCGCCGGCTGCTTCCTCGAGCACGAGCGCGAGGACGTCCATGCCGAGGTCGCTGTACTCGTAGCAGCGGCCCGGCTCGCAGCGCAGCGTCGTCTGCAGCAGCGCCGCGCGGGCGTCGGCGGGGGTGAAGGCGATGCGCCAGAGATCGCGACCCGCGGGCAGGCCGCTGCGGTGCGTCAGCAGGTGCCGCACGGTCACGAGGTCCTTCTGGCCGCCGTCGGCGAAGGACGGCAGGTAGCGCACCACGGAGGCGTCGAGGTCGAGCCGCCCTTCGTCGAACAGCGCCATCGCGGCGGCGGTCGTGCCGACGACCTTGGACACCGACGCGAGGTCGTAGATCGTCCCGTTCGGCGAGACGGCCGGGCTGTCACCGGACCACGAGAGGCGGCCGTAGCCGCGCTGGAAGACGGCGTAACCGCGCCGCCCCACGACCACCGCCGCCCCGGGATATCCACCGGCCCTGATGCCGCGCTGCACCACGCGCTCGATCGCCTCGAGCCGCCGCGCGGCCATGCCGACCTCGGCCGGCCGGGTGGCCGGCAGGCCGTCGTGGAGCGTCAGGGCGAGGGTGAGGGCAGCAAGCACGCAGGGGACCGGACAGGGGGCTTCCTTGAGTATCGGCTCCCCGGCTGCTTTGGTTCCCGGGCAGGGGCTGTTCGCAATGTTCCCGACCGGGGGGAGCCGGTCAAGGACGCCCCGGGCCCCCTTCGGGCAACCCTGTACGCCCCCGAGGTGACACACTGCACGAGATGAGTGACGACCTGCCCACCGTCCGGCTGGCCATGGCCGGCGACGAGCGCGCCATGCGGGCGCTGTGGATGCGGTACGCGCCGTACGTGGACGCGGTCGTACGGCGGCTCGTCGGCGATCCGGACGCCGCGGCGGACGTCGCGCAGGAGGTCTGGCTGCAGATCTTCCGCGCGCTTCCGTCGTGGCGCGGCGAGAGCCAGTTCTCGACGTGGGCGCACCGGATCGCGGTCAACCGCACGCTGAACGCGCTGCGGCGCATGAAGCGGCTCGAGGGGCTGCACACGCCCATCGAGGAGGACTCCGCCGCCGCGGACGCGGCGGACGTCCCGGTCGAACGCTCGATGCTCGCCGCCACGATCGACGAGGCGGTGCAGCGCCTGCCGGCCGGCGCGCGCGCCGTGTTCGTGCTTCACGACGTCGAAGGATTCACGCACGAGGAGATCGCCCAGCAGCTGGGCATCTCCGTCGGTGGTTCCAAGTCCCAGCTCTTCAAGGCCCGCGCGCGGCTGCGCCGTTGGCTGGCCCCGCTCCTCGATCGCCCCGATGCCCAGGACTCCGCGTATGCCCTTGCTCCCTCCTGAACGCCTCGCCGCCCTGGTGGACGAGCTGCCGACGGCGGACGAGCAGGCGTTGCTCGCCGCCAACCCGGCGCTCCGTGCCGAACTCGACGCGCTGCGCCGCCTGCGCGCGCTCGCGGCGGCCGAGCGGGACCGCGTCGGGCCGCCGCTCACCACCTGGGCTTCGCTCTCGGCGCACCTCGCAGGGGCGGGGCTCGCGTCGTCCGCCCCGGCGGCGGTGACGACGCCGGCGGCCGGCGTCGTGCTCCCGTTCTCCCGCGTCCGTACGTGGGGCCTCAGGGCCGCAGCCGCGGTGGCGCTGCTCGCCGTGGGCTTCGGCCTCGGCCGCACCTCGAGCGGCGTGCCCATCATCAAGCCGGCGGGCGGGCCGGTGGTCGCGGCGACCGACGGCGAGGCGACCGGCACCCCCGTGGCGAACACGGCACCGGCCTTCGCGTCGCGAGCCGACGCGGCGACCGCGCTCGAGCAGGCCGAGCGCACGTACCGGCTCGCGGCAGCCTTCCTCGCCGAACACGACTCCACCGAGGGTGGCGGGACGCGCGACCTGCAGCAGGTGCAGACGCGCCTCGCGGCCCTCGAACAGATGGTGGCCACCTCGCGCGCGGCGCTCTACGCCGCGCCGCAGGACCCCGTCATCAACCAGTACTATCTCGCGACGCTCGGCGCCCGCGAGGCGACGCGCCGACAGATCAGCGGCGCGCAGCCCGTGGCCGTGCGAGTGGCGTACTAGGAGTGATCATGCGCACGATCCGGACGGCCCTGTTCCTCGTGTTGGGCGTCGCCTCGGCGCCGCCCCTCGCCGCGCAGGCGGCGGGGCGCGACACGCTGCCGCGCGCCGAGGAGATCGAGGAGAAGATGGCGCGGCTCCGCCGCGAGATGGAGGCGCTGCGCGCGCAGCAGCGCGAGCTGGAGGCGCGCGGCCGGCAGCGTGAGCAGCAGGGGCGCGTCGAGCGGCGCGTGATGGTGCGCGCCGACGGCCCGACGGCGACGATCTGCGAGTACCGCGAACGCCGGCCCGAGGGATGGCTCGGCATCTCGTTCGCGCCGCCGCGGCGCGCGAGCATCGTGCGTGGCCGCGGGCCGGTGCTCACGTTCGACGGGCCGTTCGCCGTGGACGAGGTGGTGCCCGCCTCCCCCGCCGCGCGCGCGGGGCTCGCGGTGGGCGACACCATCACGATGCTCAATGGCGAACCGGTGGCAGGCCGGCAGATCGCCTTCGAGACGCTGCTGCGTCCCGGCTCGACCCTGGCGGTGCAGGTGCGCCGCGCCGGCAAGGCGCGGGACCTGAAGGTGGGGATCACCGCACGTCCCGGCGACGACCGCGAGACCTGCCGCGAGATCGCGTCGCCGATGCCGTTCTTCCCCGGGATGCCGAATCCGCTGGTGGACATGGTCTTCGAGATGGACTCGGCGGAGGCCGGACGGCGCGGGCGCGACTACCGCACGGCGCGGGGGACGGCGGTGATCCTGCCGGCCGCGCCGGACATCCCGGATCCGCCGCGGCCCCCCGGCTTCTCGTTCACGACGACGCGCGAACTGGTCTTCGTGTTCGGCGCGCAGTTCGGCACGCTGACCGAGGAGCTGCAGGAGCTGACGGGCGTGAGGAAGGGCGTGTTCGTGACGTCGGTGGCCGAGGGCTCGCCGGCCGCCGCGGGCGGGCTGCGCGCGGCGGACGTGGTGCAGAAGGTCGGCGAGATGGAGGTCAGCTCGCCGCGCGACCTCCGTCGCGCGCTGCCGTCCGGCGAACGGAGCGCGGTGATGACCGTGGTGCGGAAGAAGAAGGCGCAGGTCCTCACGGTGAACTGGTAGGCGCCGACTCGGGAGACGACCGCTCGTCCACCGGCCGCCGCCCACCGGTGCGGATCGACCCGAACGGCATCCGGTAGAGCAGCACCACCGTCGCGATGTCCCGCGCGCTCGGGGCGTCCACGTGCGCCAGCGGCAGCATGATGCTCGTCGTGTCGCTGGCGTGCGGCAGGCCCATGAGGTGTCCCGCCTCGTGCAGGGCGGTGCGGCGGATCTCCGCATCGGTCATCGGCCGGCCGTCGGTGGTGGCGGTGGCCACCGTGATGGTGCCGTGGACGATGGTGTCGTTCCAGGCATTCACGCGCGTCACCCCCAGCCGGTTGCCGCCGAGCGTCGCCGTCCACGTCACGGGGACGTCGGCCGCGGCCGAGTCGGCGACGAACAGGAAGCGCACCGGCAGGTCGGGGTGCGACCAGCCGTCGAAGCCCTCCTGCACCGCGCGCGTGAACCCGGCCCCCCAATTGGGGACGCTGCGGCCGTCCTGCAGCCAGAGCCGCACGACGCGGTAGGGCGCGACCGGCCACCGCCGCAGCACCGAGTCGTTCGCGGCGATCACCTCGTCGATCCACGTGTCGGCGGTCGCGACGGCGAGGATCGCGCGCATGCTGTCGGCGCGCGCGGCCGCCGTCGCCGAGTCCGGCAGCCCGCCGGTGCGCACGAGGATTCCCTCGGTGCTGTCCACGCGCACCGAGTCGCCGTACACGCGGCGCGTGATGGTCATCCCGGGGCCGCGGAGCCACGCGCGCACCGATGGCAGCGCGAGCAGGATCGCGATCAGCGCGAGGAACCGCAGCAGTCGGCCGAGCGTCATGGCGCACCGAGGAAGGTTTCGACCGTCTCGAAGAACGGGCGCGGCCGCTCCCAGAAGGGCAGGTGGCCGCAGTCGGCGACGAGCATCACGTGCGGCTGCCGGACGAGCGCGGCCATCGCCTGCGACTCGGCCGGCGGCAGGATGTCGTCGGCGCCGTGCACGAAGAGCGCCGGCCGGTCGTAGCCGCGCACGTGGGCCGTCACGTCGTAGCCCTCGCGGTAGAGATGCGTGGCGACGACGGCCCCGGTCTCGCTCGTGGCCACGGGGGGCTGGAAGACGTCGGCGAACGTCGGGTCGAAGAACCACGCCGGGTACAGGGCCCGCGAATACGCGGAGTGCGCCGCGATCGACCCGTCGGCGTCGAGGAACGCGAGCGCCTCGTCGAAGGCCGCGCGACGCGCGTCGTCGAGGCGGCGGCGTGCGTTGGCCAGCAGCGTGGCGCGCCAGGCCCCCGTCGGCCCGACGCAGTTGGCCAGCGCCGTGCGCCGCACCTGCGCGGCCGCCTGCGCCGAGGCGGCGAGCGTCATGCCGGCCCCCCACGAATGGCCGAACGTGTCCACCGGCGACCCGAGCGACTCGGCGAGGGCCGCGATGAGGGCCGCGAGGTCCCCGATGTCGTGGGTGAACCGCGCGGCCCGCAGGCCCGGGGGCGCCGGCGTACGTCCGCGTCCGCGCTGGTCCCAGAACCACAATTGCCGGCGCTCGGCGAGCGGCGACAGCGCGGGCCACAGCAGCCGGTGGTCGTAGATCAGCCCGCCATTGGTGCACACGAGGGGCACGGTATCCGGAACCGCCGGGGTGTGGTAGAGCGCGAACGGCAGCCCGCGCAGCGTGCGGGAGGTCCGGGCCAACGGCGGCGGCGCGGGCAGGGTCCGGCGGAAGGCGGCGAAATCGGCGAACGACACGGCGCGAAGTTACCGACGGGGACGTGCGATCATGCGACGGGCGCGGGGGCCAGGGCCGCGAGCGACGCGGGGGCCAGGGCCGTGAGCGGCGCGAGGGCGGTCAGGGCGGAACGCATGGGCGGAATCTGTGCGACGCGGGCGCCGGGCGGCAGCACATGGCACCCCGGCGCTCCCTTGCGCATCAAGAAACGTTGATACATTCTCCTCGCGTGTCCCCCGCGTCCGTCTCTGCCCGTCCCCGCCTCGACCGTGCGCGCGCGGCGGTCCTGTTCCATGCGCTCTCCGACCCCACGCGGCTGGCCATCCTCGACATGCTGCGCGATGGCGAGCGCTGCGTGTGCGACCTGCAGGATGCGCTCGACGCGGCGCAGTCGCGCCTCTCGTTCCACCTGCGCGTCCTGCGCGAAGCGGGGCTGGTGGACGACCGGCGCGAGGGACGCTGGTCGTACTACCGCATCGTCCCGCAGGCCGTCGCGCAGGTGCACGACGTCGTGATCGCCCTCGAGCCGCGCGACGCGGCGTTGCCGATCCGCCGGACGGGCCTGTGCTGCGGCTGATGTGCGCCACCCCGTACGTGTCTCCGATCCCGAGGACCTGTTCCCGATGACCTCCCGTTCGCTGCCGCTGGCCGGCCAGTCGCCCCCACCGGCGCCCGGCGCGCTATCGCTCGATGCCCTGCGCGCTTCCGTGCGCGATCGCTACGGCGCCGTGGCGGGCCGCGTCGGCGACGCGAGTGCCGCCGCGTGCGCCCCGGCCGGTGCCTCCAGCGGCTGCTGCGGCGACGCCGGCGAGACGTGGGATCCGATCACGGCCGACCTGTACGAGCAGGGCGAAACGGCAGGGCTCCCGGCCGGCGCCCTGCTGGCCTCGCTCGGCTGCGGCAATCCCACGGCGCTCGCGGAACTCGCTCCCGGCGAGATCGTACTCGATCTCGGTGCCGGTGGGGGCATCGACGTCCTCCTCTCGGCCCGGCGGGTCGGCCCCACCGGCAAGGCCTACGGCCTCGACATGACGGACGAGATGCTGGCGCTGGCGCGGGCGAATCAGGCGGCCGCCGGCGCCACGAACGTCGAGTTCCTGAAGGGTCACATCGAGGCGATCCCGCTCCCCGATGCGTCGGTGGACGTCGTCATCTCGAATTGCGTGATCAACCTCTCGGGGGACAAGCCGCGCGTGCTCGCCGAGGCCTTCCGCGTGCTTCGCCCGGGGGGGCGGTTCGCCGTCAGCGACGTGATCCTGCGCGACGGGCTGCCCGAGGACGTGCGCCGCTCGATGCCCATGTGGACCGGCTGCGTCGCGGGGGCCCTCGAGGAGTCCGAGTTCCTCGCCCTGCTCTCGGCCGTGGGCTTCGACGCGCCGAGCATCGAACCCACGCGCGAATACACGCGCGACGACGCGCTGGCGCTGATCGCCGGCACCGGGCTCGACCCGGCCCTTGCCGACCGGATGGCCGGCACGATCATGAGCGGGTTCGTGCGGGCCAGAAAGCCCGCGGCCGACGCGCCGACCGTGCGTGCGGCGCGATCGTCGGACCTGCCGGCCATCGAGGCGCTGCTCGCGGCGAACGACCTTCCGGTACACGGCGTGGCGGACGCGCTCGCCTCGGCGCTGGTGGCGGAGCATCGGGGCCGCGTCGTCGGCGCGGCGGCCCTCGAGCCGTGCGGTGACGCCGCGCTCGTGCGGTCCGTCGTGGTGGATGCGGCGTGGCGCGGCCGGGGCGTCGGCGAGCGGCTCGTCACCCGCCTGCTGACCCGGGCGGACGCGAACGGACTCGCGGCGACCTACCTCCTCACGACCACCGCCGGCACCTGGTTCCCGCGATTCGGCTTCGCGCCGATCGCGCGCGACGCCGCGCCGCCGGGCGTGCGGGGCACGGCCGAGTTCCGCGAGCTCTGCCCGGACTCGGCGGTGGTGATGCACCGCGCCCGCGGAGGTGCCGCATGAGCACCGTCCCGTTCCGGGTGCTGGTGCTGTGCACCGGCAACTCGGCCCGCAGCCAGATTGCCGAGGCGCTGCTCGCGCACCGCGGCGCAGGCCGGATCGCCGCCGCCAGCGCCGGCTCGCGACCCGCGCCCCGCGTGAATCCCTACGCGGTCGAGGTGCTCGCGGCGAAGGGTATCGCGTGGGAGGGTCGGACGCCGAAGTCCATTGACGATGTCGCGGGCGAGCACTTCGACCTCGTGATCACCGTCTGCGACAACGCGCGCGACGCCTGTCCGTTCTTCCCGGGCGCGGCGGCCCAGGTGCACTGGGGACTACCGGATCCGGCGGAGCACACGGATCCCGCATCGGCACGCGCCGCCTTCGCCGACACCTTCGCCGAGGTAGCGCGCCGCGTGGACGCCCTGCTGGCGATCCCGCTCGAGACGTTGGCTCCGGAGGAGATCGCGCGCCGGGCGGCCGCGATTCACGAGGCCGCCCGGGCCTGACGTCGGACGCCGGCGCGCAGCGGTCGGCTCAGTTCCTGCGCAGCCACCGCCAGCCGACCGCCGGCACGTTGAGCGCGCCCGTTTCGGGTGCGCTGGTGGCGAGGTCGGTCCACGTGCCCGGCGGCAGCGCCGTGGTGGCCGGACCGGTGCCGGCGTTGAAGACCATGAGCACCTCCCCGGTGCCCGGCTCGCCGCGCAGCCAAGAGAGCACCGTGCCCTCCGCCGGCCGCAGCCGGATCGCCGACGACTGCAGCGCCGGCACCTCGCGCCGCAGCCGGCCGAGCAGGCGGTAGTGGGCGAGCGTCGCGGCATCGCAGCGCGACCACTGCACCGGATACCGGTTCTCCTCGCGCCCGCCGGTGCCGCCGAGCTGCGCACACTCGTCGCCCTGGAAGGTGACGGGAATGCCGGGCAGCGCGTAGAGCATCGCGCTCGCCAGCCGCTGCCGCGCGTGGGCTTCGGCCGGTGCCGTGGCCCCCAGCTCGCCGCCGCCCATCTTGGTGAGCAGCCGCGCGTTGTCGTGCGTCGAGATGACGTTGAACTGCATCGCCGCCGAGGCCTCGGGATACTCCGCGTACAGCTGGGCCATCGCCGAGAGCGCCGTGCCGGCCGAGGCGCGGCCCATGACGAAGCGCTCGATGACGTCCTGCCCGATGGCGTAGTTCATGAGTGCGTCGAACTGGTCGCCCTGGAGCCAGCTCGCGTTGCGCTGCCAGATCTCGCCGACGAGGTACGTCTCCGGCGCGATGCCCTTGGCCACCTGGCGGAACTCGCGGAAGAACTCGGCGGCGTTCCACAGTTCGTTCGGCACGTCCACGCGGATGCCCTGCAGGCCGAAGGTCGTCCACTGCCGCACGGCACCGAGCAGGTGCTCGCGCACGGCCGCGACGCGCGTGTCGAGCTTGGGCATCGAGCCGAAGCCCCAGAAGGCCTCGTAGTGCGTGCCGTTGCCGATCTGCACCTGCCCCGGCGGCACCTTGAAGGTGAACCACGGCCAGAACGGGCTCGCGGTGCCGCGGGTGGCGGCGTCGCGGAACTCGGGGTGCCCGACGCCCACGTGATTGGGCACGAAGTCCCACATGATCCGCATCCCGCGCGCCTGCGCGGCGGTGAGCAGCGCGCGCAGCGTCGTGGTGTCGCCGAAGACGGGATCCACCCGGCGGTAGTCCCACGTGTCGTAGCCGTGGGCGGAGCCGGCGACGAAGATCGGGTTGAAGTAGAGCAGCGTCACGCCGAGCGACTGCAGGTGGTCGAGCCGGTCGATCACCCCCTGCAGGTCGCCGCCGAAGTACTGGTGGCAGCAGTGGCGGTCGGTCACCGGGCCGTCCCATTGCGACGTGATCACCGGTGGCGCGCCGCGCGACGCCGCGGGCATCATGTCATGCTCCGTCGAGGACAGCGCCAGCGAGTCGTTGCGCGGGTCCCCGTTGGCGAAGCGGTCGGGGAAGATCTGGTAGCCGACGCCGCCCCCCACCCACGGGACGGCGCGGAAGCGCGCGCCGGGCGCGGTGTAGGGGCCGAAGGTCTGCGTACCGCCCGGCGTCTCGACGTCAATGCTGTAGGTCGCCACCGTCGCGGGGAGCGTGCCGCGCCAGGTCTCCAGCAGCCGCGAGACGAGCTGGCGGTGCATCGGCACGCTCGTGGCGCCGGCGCGCAGGGTCGCGCTGCGCACGCGCCCGACGTTGGCGCGGAAGCGCACCGAAAGCAGGCCTCCCGCCTCGGAGAGGAGGGCCGGCGACGTCGGCGAGTGCGAGAAGGCGAGCTCGGTGCCGGCGGCGCCGACGGCGCGCACCGCGTTCCGCCCGCCATTGCCGTCGTCCACGCACGTCGTGGTGGTGTCCACCAGCCGATACTGCCGCGCCGGGTCGCCCCAGGTGCGATCGAAGCACATGTCGGCCGGCCACGCACCGTTGATGTGGAACTTGAACTCGTAGAGCGCCTCCGGGAGCGTCACCCATGCGCGCCAGGTGCCATCGGGCCGGCGGACCATCGGATTGGCCGTGGTGCTCCAGCCGTTGAAGGAACCGGCGAGGGCGACGCTGCCGACGGCGGGAGCCCCGGCCGGTGGCGTGAACACGAACGGCACGCCCGTCGTGTCGAGTGTGACCGGCGGGGCGACGATCGGCGCGGGGGCCGACTCGCTGCACGCGGTGGTGCCGGCGAGCAGGCCGGAGGCGACGAGCAGGCGGAGCGGGAACATGCGCCGAAGATAGGGCGTGCACCGCGGCATGACAGGCGGGTTCTGCATTGTGAATTGGGGCGCCCAGCGCGACGTTACGCCCATGGTCGCCAGCCGAACGCCGACGTCGAGCCACGCCCCCGCCGGGTCGGGGGATCGGGCCGTCCAAGCGCGGGACTCGGGCCCTGCGGCGGTGCCCGGCGCGCAGGAGCACGTGGACGTGCTCGTCGTGGGCGCGGGGCTTTCGGGCATCGGTGCCGCGTGGCACCTGCAGGACCGCTGCCCGTGGGCGACGATCGCGATCATCGAGGCGCGCGACGCGATCGGCGGCACGTGGGACCTGTTCCGGTATCCCGGCATCCGATCCGATTCGGACATGTACACGCTCGGCTACCGCTTCCGCCCGTGGCGCGAGGGCAAGGCGATCGCCGACGGGCCGTCGATCAGGTCGTACATCGAGGACACGGCGCGAGAGGCGGGCCTCGACCGCAAGATCCGCCTCGGGCAGCGGCTGGTGCGCGCCGAATGGTCGTCGGCCGACGCCCGGTGGACGGTGCACCTGGAAGTCGGGCCGACGCGGGCAACGGCGACGATGACGTGCGGCTTCCTGTACACCTGCACCGGATACTACGACTACGCCGCCGGCTACACGCCGGACTGGCCGGGCGTGGGCGACTACCGCGGGACGCTGGTGCATCCGCAGCAGTGGCCGGCGGACCTCGACTACGCCGGGAAGCGCGTCGTGGTGATCGGGAGCGGTGCGACGGCGGTGACGCTCGTGCCGGCGATGGCCAGCGGCGCCGGCGCCGCGGCGCACGTGACCATGCTTCAGCGCTCGCCGACGTACATCGCCGAACAACCCTCGCGCGATGCGATCGCCGACGTGCTGCGCACGGTGCTGCCTTTGCGCGTGGCGTATGCCGCCGTGCGCTGGAAGAACATCGCCCGGAGCATGTTCTACTACGCGATGGCGCGCCGGGCGCCGCGGCACTTCGCCAGGGGGCTGCGCGACAAGCAGCGAGCAGCGCTGGGGCCCGCGTTTCCGCTCGAGCCGCACTTCGCGCCGCGCTACCCCCCGTGGGACGAGCGGCTCTGCATCGTTCCCGACGGCGACCTCTTCCGGGTGCTGCGCGACGGGCGGGCGTCGATCGTCACCGACCGCATCGCGCGCTTCGATGCGAGCGGGGTGGTGCTCGAGTCGGGGGCGCGGCTCGACGCCGATGTCATCGTGACCGCGACCGGGCTCGCGATGAAGATCCTCGCCGGCGTGACCCTGGTAGTGGACGGCACCGTCGTGGCGCTGCCGACGACGATGGCGTACAAGGGGATGATGGTGACCGGCGTCCCCAACCTCGCCTCGGCGTTCGGCTACACGAATGCCTCGTGGACGCTCAAGTGCGACCTGGTGGCGGAGCATGTGTGCCGGATCCTGGCGCACATGCGCCGGCACCGGTACCGGCAGGTGACGCCGCGGCGCGATCCACGCGTGGGCGAGGCGCCGGCGCTCGACTTCTCGTCGGGCTACGTGCAGCGCGCGCTGCCGACGCTGCCGGTGCAGGGGACGCGCGCACCATGGAAGCTCGACCAGCACTATCTCAAGGACCTCGTGACGCTGCGGTTCAAGCGAGTGGACGATCCGGCGCTGGAGTTCGCGTAGCCGCGGGTCCGCGTCACGCGAACGTCAGCGACACCGTCACCCGGTCGCCCGCCCGCAGGTCACCGCGCACGCGCTTGGGCAGCGGCAGGAGCACCCGGCCATCCCGGCCGCGCCACGTCGAGGTCTTCCACGTGACGCCGTTCGCGGTCGCGGTGACGGGCGCGCGCCCCCACGCGAGGTGATGCGTGGGCGCGCAGCGCGGTGGCACGGTCACGAAGTGCCATCCGCCCGTTCCGGCATGTCGCCAGAGGGCGGCACGGAATCGGACATGAATCATGTCCCTCGACGCTGAACGCGCGGGGAGCTCATGTCCAGTCCGCGGCGATGGTGAAGTGCCGCATGGCGGCGCCGGCGGCCTCCGGGTCCTCGAGGCAGGCGAAGAAGTCCTGCGCCGCCGGGTGCGTCATCGCCGTCTCCATCGCGACCGCGTGGTCCTTGGCTGATCGCCAGGCGATGCAGTCCACGTAGCTGCCGTCATCCTGCCGCAGCAGGAAACGGCGCACGTATCCCGGGAGCGGGGCCAGGAACTCGCGCGTGAGCCGATCGGCGGCGGCGAGCAGGTGGGTATCGGAGACGCCGGGGGCGGCGCGGAAGGGGGTCCACTCGAGAAGCGTGGCGCGGTCGGGCATGGTGGGGCTCCGGTTGAAGGAGCAGGTAGGCTAGCCCCGAACATGTCGCAACGTGGCATATTTGTTTCCCATGGCTGCCCGCCCGCGCGACCGTGACGACCGCCGGGATCTCGTGCTCCGTCGGCTCGCGGACCAGCCGGGGGTGACGGCGCGCGCTCTCGCGGAAGAGTTCGGCACCGGCATCCGCACCATCTTCCGCGACCTCGAGGCGCTGCGGACCCGGGGCTATCCCGTCGAGGCCTCGCGCGGTCGCGGTGGTGGCCTGCGGCTCGCACCGCGGTGGGGGCTGGGGCGCGTCCTCCTCGCGCGCGAGGAGGCGCTCGCCGCGCTGGTGGCGCTCGCGGTCGCCGATCGCCTTGGGCTGCCCGTCTTCGCGGACGACCTGGGCCGTGCGCGGCGTCGGCTGGTGGATGCCTTCCCGCAGGGCGAGCGGCGCCGGCTCGCGCCGCTTCGCGAACGCGTCGTCGTCGGGGCACCGGCGTCCAGGGCGGTCGCCGAGTCCTACGCCGCCCCGGCCCATGGAGCCATGCGCGCGCTGCAGGCCGCCTTCGCCGACGCCCGCCTGCTCGACATCTCGTACGTGCGCGGGGACGGCTGCCGGCACCGGCGGACAATCGAGCCGCACGTGCTCCTCATCAACTGGCCGGCGTGGTACGTGCTGGCGTGGGACCTCGGACGCGGTGCCGCGCGCACCTTCCGCGTTGACCGGCTCGAGGCCGCGACGGTGGTTGACACGCCGTTCGTACCGCGACCGCAGACCCTGCTGGC
>JAJTHG010000051.1 GCA_021298835.1 Gemmatimonadota bacterium | reverse complement strand
CCCGCCGCGCCGCCCGCCGCGCCGCCCGCCGCGCCGCCCGCCGCGCCGCCCGCCGCGGGTCACGCGGGGGTGACGTCGCCCTCGTGATCGATGACGATCTCCTGGTGCAACCCGCAGACGCCGCACCCGAGTTCGGCGTGCCAGACCGCGTTCAGCGCCTCCTGCTCCGGGGGCGTGGCGGCGCGGAGTCGCAGGCGCTTCCACGAGTACTCGCCGCACTTCGCACAGGCATGCGCCCGTGCGAGCCGTTCGGCGCGCTCCCGGGACGGGGACTCGGGATTCACGGACCGATCAGCGGTTCGTCGTCGAACCCGGGGGCAGCCCGAGCCCGCCCGTCGGCCGTCCCGAGGCGCCGCCGCCGGTGGGCGCCGGGGGCTCGCTGGCGGGGGCACCGGCATCGAGCACCTTGCGCAGGGCGCCCAGCGCGCCGAGCACGCCGCTGGCCTCGGCGGGGAGAAAGATGGTCGAGCCCTTGCCCTGCGCGAGGGTGGGGAGCGCGTCCATGTACTTGAGGCCGAGCAGGTAGGTGGAGACCTGTTCCGGCGGCAGCGCGGCGGCGATGCGGCGGATCGCCTCGGCTTCGGCCTCGGCCATCGCGAGCCGCGCGCGCGCGGCGCCCTCGGCGCGCAGGGCGCTGGCCTCCTGCTCGCCCTGGGCCTTGAGGATCGACGACTCCCGAATGCCCTCGGCCTCGAGGATCTGGGCGCGCTTGGTGGCCTCGGCATTGGTGACCGAGGCGCGCCGCTCGCGTTCGGCGCGCATCTGGAGCTCCATGCTCTGCTGGATGTCGCGCGGGGGCTCGATGCTCTGCAGCTCGACGCGGGTCACGTCCACGCCCCAGCCGATGGCGGCTTCCTCGATGACGTCGCGCATGCGCTTGTTGATCAAGTCGCGCGAGACGAGCGACTGATCGAGCTCCATCTCGCCGACGATGTTGCGGAGCGCGGTGCGGGTGAGCGTCTCGAGCGCGAACGGCAGGTTCTG
Source organism: Gemmatimonadota bacterium (assembly GCA_021298835.1). Lineage (GTDB taxonomy): Bacteria > Gemmatimonadota > Gemmatimonadetes > Gemmatimonadales > Gemmatimonadaceae > JAJTHG01. The sequence goes on along the minus strand of JAJTHG010000051.1, from coordinate 7,721 downwards.
GATCGCGTAGGTGGCCTTCTGCGGGTCGCTGACGCGGTAATAGAGGACGGCGTCGATGTCGATCGTGACGTTGTCCTTGGTGATGACCGGCTGCTTGGGGAAGTTGAGCACCTGCTCGCGCAGGTCGATGCGCGACGTGCTCCCGGAGACGAGCCGCTTCATGCCGGAGCCGGCGTCCTCCTCGACGTAGCGCACGTCGATGCTCTTGGCGCGCTCGATGATGGGGATCACGATGTTGAGCCCCGAGCGGGCGAGGCGGTGGAAGCGGCCGAGCCGCTCGATGACCATGACCTCCGCCTGACCGACGATGCGGATGGCCCGGATGAGGACGGCCGCGAGGCCGGCCGCGGCGGCGAGCGCGAGATAGGAGACGATGACCATGGGAACGGCGGGTTACGGGATCCAGTCGGCGACGAAGAGATTCGTCTCGCCCGGCTTCCTCGCGTGGCGGTTGGACGCCCAGAGCAGCTTGCTGCCATCGGGCGAGAACATCGGGAAGCCGTCGAACTCGGGGTGGAACGTGAGCTGCTCGAGGTCGGCGGCGGTCGCCATGCTCTTCGACGCGTCCACGAGGAAGAGCTCGAAGTTGCGCGACCGGGGGTTCATGTGGTTGGACGCGAAGATGACCTTCTTCCCGTCCGGGGTCCACGACGGGCCGAAGTTGGCGCCGCCGACGTTCGTGAGCTGCCGTTGGTTGGAGCCGTCGGCGTTCATGACGTAGAGCTCGACCTTCGACGGCCGCACGAGCGACTGCGCGAGGAGCTCGCGGTGCTGCCGCAGCTCGACGGAGTCCTTGGGATGGTGCGCCCGGTAGACGATCTGCGTGCCGTCGGGGGACCACCACGGACCGCCGTCGTAGCCCTCGGTGAAGGTCAGGCGCTTCACGTCGGTGCCGTCCACGTTCATCGTGTAGATGTCGAGGTCGCCGTCCTTGAGCGAGGTGAAGACGATACGCTTCCCGTCCGGCGAGAGCACCCCCTCGGCGGTGTAGACGCCGTAGGCGGTGAGCCGCCGCTGGTCGCGGCCGTCGATGCCGGCAGTATAGATGTCGAAGCGGTCGAGCGGCCAGACGTAGCCCTTGGACGGATCGGGCCGGGTCGGGCAGGCGCTGTCGGCATGGGTGGACGAGCCGAAGAAGACGCGGGTGTTGCCCGGGAGGATCCACCCGCACGTCGTCTTGCCGCGGCCGTCGGAGACGCGACGGGGGGCCGACCCGTCGGCGCGCATCACGTACTGCTGGTCGCAGGGACGGCCCTCCCGGGTGGACTGCCAGGTGATCCACTGGGCGTCGGCGCTCCAGTAGGCCTCGGCGTTCTCACCGCCGTCGGTGAGCTGCCGGAGGTTGGCGAGGTGGCGCTCGCTCGCCTCGGGGGGGCGCTGGACGACGGCCGTGGCCGGAATCGGGACGAGCGGCGTCGGCGCGCGGGAGCAGCCGAAAAGCAGCACGGCCGCCGCCGAGGCGACGGCCGCGTGACGGACGCGAACCATGCGGGATGCGGAGGGAGGGACCTAGCGGGCGGCCGTCGGCGCCGCCTTCGCCATCGCGAAAAGGTCGGTCTGTGACCGTCCCTTGCGCAACAGGTCGACGGCCTTGCGCAGCGCCGCGTCGTCGTCCAGGTCGCGCCGCTTGGCCTCGGCGTCGCCGAACAAGGTGCGCGCCACCCGGTTCTCGATCAGCCGGTCGACGTAGGTCCGACCGGCCTCGAGCTGCACGCGATCCACCTTCGCGCCCGAACCGAGAATGGCCTGGAAGATCTGCTCGCGCCACTCGGGGGTGACCGTGAAGTCCCGCTGCACCTTGCCCTTCTGGGCGAAGGCGAAGTCGTAGAGCTTCACGTAGATCTCCTGCGACTTCGGCGCAATGGCCCGCACCAGCGCCTGCTCCGCGGTGGTGAAGGTGTCCGGCCGCACGGGGAGGTCGGGGGTGATGCCGCCGCCCCCGAACACCACGCGGCCGGCATCGCTCCGGAAGACCGGACGGGCGCGTCGCGCCGAGTCGGATTCCACGACCGAGTCCGGCTCCTCGGCCGCGAACTGGCCGTCGGGCCCGACCTTGCGGTCCTTCTGGATGGAGCGGCCGCTCGGCGTGTACCACTTCGCGGTCGTCATCTTGAGGGCGTAGCCGCCGTCGAGCGGCATGACCGACTGCACGAGGCCCTTCCCGAAGGTCGTGTTGCCGACGACGAGGGCGCGGTCGTGGTCCTGCAGGGCGCCGGCGACGATCTCCGAGGCGGAGGCGGAGAACTGGTCCACGAGCACGACGACCGGGGCCGACGGGACGAGCGGCCCCTGGTCGGCCACCGACCGCTGCACCTCGTTCTGGCGGCCCCGGACGGTGAGGATCTCGCTCCCCTTGGCGAGGAACAGGTTGGCGATGTCGAGCGAATGCTCGAGGTACCCGCCCGGGTTGCGCCGCAGGTCGAGGATGAACGACTTCGCCCCCTGCGCCTGCAGCTCGCGGATCGCCTTGGTCACCTCGGGCGCCGACGTCTCGTTGAACTGCTGGAGCGGGATGTACCCGATCCCGCCCTCGAAGGCGAGCGTGTAGGGCACCGCCGGAATCCGGATCGTCGCGCGCGTGAACTCGAGCGGGATCGGCTCGGTGATGCCCGGCCGGCCGAAGCGCACCTTCACCTTGGTGCCGGGGGTGCCGAGCAGGGTGTTCGAGACCTGCTGGAGCTTCCAGCCGCGGGTCGAGGCCGTGTCCACGAACAGGATGACGTCGCCCTCCTGCACGCCGCCTCCTTCGGCCGGAGAGCCGGGGAAGACGCGGGCGACGACGATCTGGCCGTTGTGGTCCTCGATCTGCATGCCGACACCGGCGTAGCGGCCGCCGGTGTTGCGCGTGAAGGCCGTCACCTCCTTCGGGCTCAGCAGCTCGCTGTACGGGTCGTTGAGCTGCGCGACGAGCCCCTTGGCGGCCTTCTCGTAGAGCTGGTTGGCCGGGACGGAATCGACGTAGCGCTCGGAGACGTAGTAGACGACCTGGTCGAACAGCCGGGCGCTGGCCGTCGTCGCCTGATCCTGCACGAGGAAGGCGCCGGCGAGCACCGGCAGGCACAGGGCGCCGACGAGGGCGAGGCGACGGGAACGCGACATGATGGATCCGGTAATTGGCGGGCTGGGGACGTTACTCCAACCCGCTGCTCCCGGACAGGGTTCCGCGCGGCGCGGGTTCGTACTCGACGAACCAGTGCTTCTGGTCCTGCACGAAGACGGCCCGCCGGGCGAGCCCGGCGGTCACGAGCATCTCGTGCGCGGGCTGCAGCACGCGCTGGAGGTGCGAGGGATAGCGCTGCTGCAGGGGCAGCAGCTCGGCGACCTCCTCGAGCCGCAGCCGGATGCCGGCCCGCCCCTCGGCGCGCCACGCCTCGAGCAGCCGATACAGCCGGCGCGCCACCGGGGAATGGAGCGAGCGGTACGGGAGCGCGGCGAGCACCGCCACGTGACCGGCAGCGAGGTTGGCGCGGATAAGGGGCGCGAGGGTGACGCGCGCGTCCCCGGGCTCGCCGGCGGTGATGCTCGGGAAGAGCGACATCTGCTCCCGGTCGGCCGTCCGTCGCCGGTCGATGGTCACCGAGGTCAGCACGGTGAACCACCCCTCGTACGGGCCGCGCGCGACGGCATCGTAGGCCGCGGCAGACGATTCGAGGCGCGTGCGCTCGAGCCGGCCGAGAGCCGAGCGCAGCAGCTCGTAGGTGCGACCGTCGGCGCGCCGTCCCATCGAGCGCAGGAAGTCGTGGAGCGTGAACGTCAGCAGCCCGTCCGGCGGGGCACCGGCATCGTGGTAGCGGTGCATGAGCTCCACGTAGACGTCCTGGTCGAACGTCCCCGGCAGGCGCTCGCCGGCGGCGGGGAGGACCCGCCACCGCACCCCGGGCGCCGGGGTGAAGTTGAGCGGTGCGTCCTCGGCCGAGTCGCTGAGCCGAAAGAGCGGGAGCGTCTCGAGCGTCCGATCCAGCAGGATCGTCCGCGTCGTGGCGCGGCGACGCGCGGGGACCGTCATCCGAGGCGCAGCACCTGACCGGTGACCGACGGCGTCGTTGCCAGCCACTGCACCGCACGGGCGACCGTTGCGCGCTCGACGTACGAGCCGTCCGCCCCCATGGCGGCTTCGTTGGCGGCCGTGCGGATGGAGGTGGGGGCGACGGCGTTGGCCCGCACGCCGTTGACGGCTTCCTCCTGCGCGACCGCCCGCATGAGCGCCAGCACGCCGGCCTTGGCGGCGGCGTAAGCGCTCATGCCCGCGACGCGCCCTCCCTCGAGCACGGCGGCCGACGCAAAGAACACCACGCCGCCACCACCGACACGCAGCAGCGGGAGGAAGGCCTGCGTGGCGACCGCGGCGGTGAGCAGGGAGATCGCCATCTGGGTGCGGAAGCCGTCGAGCGAGGCCTCCGCCACCGGCCCGCTCATCGCGAAGCCGCCCGCGGCGCAGACGAGCGCGTGCACGGCAGGGCCGCGCTCGGCGCGCACGCGCGCCGCGGCGGCGTGGGCGGCGTCGCCGTCGGTAAGATCGAGCGGCAGGGCAGTGACGGACGCCCCGGCGGCGCCCAGCGCGGCGGCGCGGGCCGCGAGTTCGGCGGCGTCGCGATCCAGCAGCACGAGCTGCCACCCGAGCGCAGCGAAGTGGCTGGCGATCGCCTCACCGACCTGTCCCGCGCGGCCGACGCCGGTGATCACGACCACCGGCGCCCGGTCGTCGCCCGACGTCACGGGACGGCGTCTCCGCGGCCCAGGGCCAGCCGCACGGCTTCGCGCAGCGCGGCGAGCTGGTCGTCACCGACGGCGACGTCGCTTCGGAGGTGGACCTCGATGCCGTCGGAGACGGCGACGCGCCGCCACGACTGCACCGGCTCGTCGTCCGGGGCTGGCGCGCTCGGCGCGAGGGCCGGGACGAGCGCCTGCGCGACCTTGCGTTCGAGCGCATCGCCGGCAAGCCCGGCCAGCTCCCGCTTGATGGCGTCCAGCGTCTGCCCTTCGCGCTGCCGGATCTTGATCGCCAGCAGCTGCAGGAAGTGCCGGTAGTGATACGTCGCGGCCGTGCCGGCCCCTTCGGGCCGTTCCAGCAGCCCATGCGCGACATAGAAGCGGATGGACCGGGCCGACGGCGCGGCGCGCGCGGATGCGTTGGTGGGCTTCATGCCCGCGGCGTCCACGAGCGCGGTGACGTGCGCGGCCAGCCCGCGGGCATTCCACGGGGCGTGCTTGGCGTGCGCGCGGAGAAGGAGGACCGGGGAGTCGGGCATGGCCCGTCTAGCATAGCGAGGACGAAGCCGCCTGTAAAACGACAGCGGAGGCGCAGTGTCGCGCCTCCGCTGCCTTACCGTCCCGTTGCCGCCGGTCGAGGGCGACGGTGGGACACCGGGCCCGGTCATCAGGTCGCCGGGGCGTCCATGGCGGTGGTGACGCCGGCCTGCTGGGCGAGCCCGGCGATGGTGCGGAGGTCCACCGGCTTCTCGAGGAAGTGCGTGGCCCCCAAGCGGAGCGACGCGAAGCGGTTGTCCTCGTCCGGGTAGGCGGTCAGGACGATGACGGTCGCCTCCGGGGAGAGCAGGCCGGAAGCAGCCATGACCTGGAGCCCCCCATCCCGCTTGCCGCCCAGACGGATGTCGGTGACGATCAGGTCGTAGGGGCGCGCCTTGAGCTCGACCAGCGCTTGGTCGAGGGTGGCGGCGTTCGTGGTGGCGTTCGACGGCACGTCGAAGAGCTCCACGAGCGTCTCGCGGATGTTCTCTTCGTCTTCGACGATGAGGACGGCCTTGGGCATGGGGTGGCGCGGAAAGGGAGAAGAACCGTTGGCGAACGGGGACGGGGCGGGTGCGGTTCCCCGAGCGTCGGCGCGTACGCGCCGGGTGTCCCGGCCGGGAAGTCAAGCCAGCATGGCCGGCAGCGTGATGGTCACCGTCGTCCCCGCTTCCGGCGTGCTCTCGATGCCGATCGTGCCGCCATGGTCCTCGACGATGCGCTGGCAGAGGGCGAGGCCGATGCCGGTGCCGCCCGACTTCGTGCTGAAGAAGATCTCGAAGACGCGCGGCAGGACTTCGGGCGGGATGGCCATGCCGCCGTTGGTGAGGCGGAACCGCCAAGTGCCGGTCGTGAGGACCTGCGACTGCATATACAGCGTCGAACCGGCGGGGGCGGCGTCGCAGGCGTTGACGAGGATGTTGAGGAAGACCTGCGCCAGCTGCTCGGGATCGAGGTTGCACGTGGTGCCGGGGTCGGCGCGCACGCGATGGAGGGCGAGATGGCGCGCCTCGAGCAGGGGGCGCTGGTTGTCGAGGACGTCGTCCCAGACGACGTCGGGGTCCCCTTCGCCGAGCATGAGGGCGGCAGGGCGGCCGTACTCGAGGAGCGACGTGACCATCTTGTTCAGCCGCTCGACCTCCCGGAGGATGCGGCCGACGTTGCGATCCACGACGGGATCGCTGCCGGCGCGGAAGCGGAGCAGCTGGGCGGCGGAGGAGATGCCGAAGAGCGGGTTGCGGAGCTCATGCGCAACGCCGGTGGAGACCTCGCCGATGGCCTCCAGCCGGCGCTTCTGCTCGACGCGCCGGACGAGCCACGCGCGCTCGATCGCGGCGGCCGTCTGCGCGGCGAGCGACGCGAGGAGGCGCTGCGTCGCCTCGAGGTCCGGGGGGGAGTGCGCGTTGGTGCTCCAGACCGTGATGACCCCGAGCACCCCCTCGAGGGTCGTCATCGGCGCGGTGAGCTCGAGGCCCTGCTCGAGCCCCGAGACGACCACGCGCCCGTTGGCGAGGGCATCGAGCCACGTGGGCATCAGCCGCGCCTCGAGCGCGCCGGCATCGCCGGGGTACCCGGTCCGGTACTGGATCTGCAGGGCGGCGGTCTCGTCGTCGGCGAGCGCGAGGCAGAGGCCGTCGCAGCGCACGGCGCGCTGCACCTGCAACCCCACCTCGGCGTACAGGCGCTCGAGGTCGATCGCCCGCGCGAGGGCGATGCCCGCGTCGAGCAGCACCTCGCGGGATGCGTGGTTCGGGGTGATGTCCACGGTCGAGAAGGCGAAGCCCCGCACGACGTGGTCGTCGGGGGCGCGGATGGCGGTCACCTGCATCATGAAGACCCGCGATTCCCATGGGGCATCGCACGGGAACTCCCATGACACCCGCTCCGACCGGCCGGCGCGCAGCAGGTCCATGGCCCGCTGCGTCTGCTCGCGGGAGGCGCGGTCGTGCATCGCGTCGAAGATGCTGCGGCCGACCATCGTGCCCTGGCGGGCGAGGTCGGCGGCGCCGTTCTCGAGGGCGAAGCGGCTCCAGTTGCCGTATGTCCCGGTGATCCGGCCGTCGGCGTCGGTCGTCCAGATCGTCAGCGGGAGCGCAGCGAGGACGTGGCGCTCGAACGGGGCCTCGGCCATGCCCCGGAACGTACGGTCGCCAAGGGCAAGGCGGAATGATCGGTCCGAACCACCGCCCGGGTCGCCTCACCCAAGCACGAACGCCCGACGACCGTGGGGGGCGTCGGGCGTTCGTTCAGGCGCTGGGCGCCCTACTTCTTCTTGCCCTTCTTGGCGGCCTTCGTCGGGGCCGGCTTGGCGGCCTTCGTCGGGGCCGGCTTGGCGGCCTTCTTCGGGGCCGGCTTGGCGGCCTTCTTCGGGGCCGGCTTGGTGGCCTTCTTCGGGGCCGGCTTGGCGGCCTTCTTCGGGGCCGGCTTGGTGGCCTTCTTCGGGGCCGGCTTGGCGGCCTTCTTCGGGGCCGGCT
>JAJTHG010000008.1 GCA_021298835.1 Gemmatimonadota bacterium | reverse complement strand
TTCAAGACCGGAGCATTCAGCCGCTCTGCCAACCCTCCCTACCGCCCAAAGCTAGGGGTCGCCCGCGACCGGCGGGAAGCGCCACGGAACCACCCCGGCTCCACTGGACGTTGCTCCGGACGATGGCGTACCAGCTCGTCTGGCTCAAGCGCGACCTTCGGCTGCACGACCACGCGCCGTTGTGCGACGCCGCGCGCGCCGGCCCGGTCGTCGCGCTGTACGTGTACGAGCCCGAGATCCTGCTGGCGCCCGACTTCGACGCGCAGCACCTGCGATTCGTGGGCGAGGCGCTGGGGGAGCTGCGCAACCGGCTGGCGCGGCGCGGGGGGCGGCTCATCATCCGCCACGGGCGGATGCCCGAGGTGCTCGAGTTCCTGATGGCCGAGTCACCCTTCGCGGCGCTGTGGGCGCACGAGGAGACGGGCAACGCCCTCACGTACGCGCGCGATCGCCGCGTGCGCGCGTGGGCGAAGGCGCGGGGGGTTCCCGTACACGAGCGACCGAGCAACGGCGTCGTGCGGCGGCTCGCGTCTCGGGATGGCTGGGCCGCGCAATGGCAGGCGCGCATGGCGGCCCCGTTGCGGGTGCCGCCGGCGCGGCTGCACGCCCCCACACCCGGGGACGGGGGGCCGGCCGACGGGCCGCTGCCGGCGTCCGACCCTGCGCCGCTCGGCCTCGCGCGCGGCGCGTCCCGCGTGCACGATGTCCGCGGCGGCGAGCGGGCGGCGCACGAGACCCTGCGGTCGTTCCTGCACGAGCGCGGCGTGGACTACCGCCGCGCGATGTCATCGCCCCTGACCGCCTTCGACGCCTGCTCCCGGCTCAGTCCGCACCTCGCCTTCGGGACGATCTCCGGCCGACAGGCGTGGCAGGCCGCACGGCGCCGGGGGGCCGAGCTCCACGAGGACGGCACGGACCCGCGCTGGCGGGGCGCGCTCGCCTCGTTCGTCGCCCGGCTCGCGTGGCGCGATCACTTCATCCAGAAGCTCGAGGACGAGCCGCGCATCGAGCACGAGAACTTCTCCCGGGCCTACGACGCCCTGCGGCCCGACGAGCCCGATCCGGAACGCCTCCGGGCGTGGATCACCGGCACCACCGGCTATCCGTTCGTGGATGCCTGCATGCGTGCCCTGCAGGCCCACGGCTGGCTCAACTTCCGCATGCGGGCGATGCTCGTGTCGTTCGCGTCGTACCACCTGTGGCTGCCGTGGCAGGCCACGGCGGTGGCGCTCGCCCCGCACTTCCTCGACTACGAGCCGGGTATCCATTACTCGCAGTTCCAGATGCAGTCCGGAACCACCGGCATCAACACGGCGCGCATCTACAACCCGTACAAGCAGGGCGAGGAACACGATCCGGCCGGCGCGTTCATCCGCACGTGGGTGCCCGAGCTCGCGCAGGTGCCGGCCCCGGCAATCCACCGGCCGCATGAGATGCCGACGATGCTGCAGCAGATGGCGGGCGTCGTGATCGGCCGGGACTATCCCGCCCCGATCGTGGACCACACCACCGCCTACCGCGAGGCCAAGGGTCGGTTGTTCGTCGTCCGCGAATCCTCGGTGGCACAGCGTGAGGCGCAGGCGGTACTTGCGCGGCACGGCTCGCGATCGTCGCCGATGGGGCGGCGGCGCCCGTAGGGCGCGCGCGCCGGCGATGCCGGCGTCAGCGTCCCGAGGCCGGCACCACCGGTGCGTCGTCCGCGGCCGCCGGCAGCACCCGGCGCGCCCCGCGCCACCATCCGCGCCGTTCGTCCGCGATCAGCGACGACTCGGTGACGCCGCGACGCACCGAGCTCGCGTGGATATAGCGCCCCTCGCCAACGTAGATGCCGACGTGCGAGATGCGCGCCTTCGTCCCGAACGTCAGGAGGTCGCCCGGACGCAGGTGCGCCGTGTCGCGCGGCAGCTCCTGCCCGAGCCGTGCCTGCTCGCGGGATGTCCGCGGCAGCGAGACGTCGAACGCGGCGAGCACCCAGCGGACGAAGCCCGAACAGTCGAACGCCCGGCCTGGCGCGGCGGCTCCGAGCCGGTAGCGCGTCCCGAGCTCGGTGCGGGCACGGGCGACGACGGCCTCGCCGGTCGCCGCCGCGCGAGGGCCACCCGATGCCGCGGGCGCAGCGCCGGGCCCCGTCAGGTGCGCCGCCAGGGAGTCCCGGACTGCGAGCGCCGCATCGGAGTACCTGGCGAACGGCTTCGGCAGCTCGCGCGGCGCGCCGAAGAACTGCGCGTGCGCCGGCTCGGCGCCGGCGCAGAGCGCCAGCCCCGAGAGCAGCAGCAGTCGCCGGCCCAAGCTCAGGGCGCCCCCTTCTTCGCCGGCGCCGGCGCGGCGTTGGGTACGGGCGTCCGCACTGCGGTGTCGCCCAGCGGCACGGGCGGCGTCGGGTCTTCGACGACCCTGCCCAACCGTACGGCATTCGCCACCTGCTGCGTGACGTCGAGCACCCTGTCTCGCTCGGCCGTCTCGCCGCGGTACGCGAGCGCGTCGCCGAGCGTGAGGCCAGTCGTCACGTACAGGTACGGGATGCCGACCGACGGCCGGTCCACCCAGTCGCCCTTGCGGATCAGCGCCTGCTGGCCGAGGAAGGTCGAATCCCACAGCGCCTTGGTGCGGGGGACGTCCACATACCCCATCCCCTGCACGAGGACGGTGTCCCGCCCGGTGGTGGGCTTACCTGGGAGCAGCTTGCGGGCGAGCCCCTGCGTGAGGAGGTAGTCGCCGAGGCCGAGCTGCTCGCCATAGGTCGCCGAGGTGCGCGAGAAGTAGATCGGCCGCTCGGGGAAGGCGTCCTGGATGTAGCGGAGCACGAAGATGTCGGCCCGCTCGAGGAAGCCCTTCCCGAGACTGCGCGGGTCGATGATGGCGCGGATGTTCCCCTTCTGGAAGACCTGGGGCTGCGGCAGCTCGTAGTACAGCGGGATGCTGTCGGCGCCGGCCATCGTCATGTTGAGGGCGGGCTTCGTCGGCTTCGGCCAGACCTTGCCGCGGTACACCGCAGGGCCCTTGGCGGCGTCGTACTCGTACGTCGGCCGGATGACGAGCTGGCGCGTGTACCAGTCGGTGTTGAGCAGCGACGTGTTCGCGACGATGACGTCCCGGCGGATTCCCTCGACCTCCTGCGCGTACCACAGGGGGAAGGTGTCGTTGTCGCCCACGGTCACGAGCACGCCGTAGGGCTCGACCGAGTTGAGCAGGTCGTGCGCGAAGTCGCGCGTGTCCGTGTGGCCGGCGCGCGAGGCGGGGCCCCAGTTGGCCGCGAGCGGAATGAACGCGATCATGAGCACCGGGCTCCCCGCCACCCAGCCCAGTCGCGACGGCAGCTCGAAGGTGCGCCCGCCAAGCGTCACCGACTCGCGCCCGACGAGGGACGCGACGGTCTCCCACACGAACACGAGCCCGAGCGCCGCCCAGACGCTCCACGCCGAGAAGCTCCACAGGTAGAAGTAGTCACGGTCGCGCACTTCGCGCGCCACGCTCTCGCCGAGCTCGGGCGCCTGCGAGGCGCCGTACTTGAAGTTCAGGTAGAAGATCAGCAGCAGCGTCAGCGAGAACACCAGCGGCCCGAAGAACCAGAAGCTTCGTCGGTCCCGCGTGAAGTGCACCCAGCCGCCCAGCAGGCCGAGCACGAAGAAGACCGCCGCGAGGCCGGCCTGCCAGCCCGGCATCTCGCCGTGCGTGTCGCGGATCCACTGCCACTTGAAGTACAGCCACCACATCCCGAGCTGGGCGCTGAACGGTGCCTGCCGCTCGCCCAGCTCCGGCTTGCCGTACTGGCCGCGGTTGAAATTGTACTTGAAGGCCTCGAGGGTCCCCTTCGAGAAGGTGCAGTCGAACTTGAGCCCCTCACGGCACGCGGTGGGCTGGCCCTCGTTGATCGGCGGGTTGAACGCGGCCCGGATCGGCTGCGTCGCGAACGGCGTCAGCCCGAGGATGAGCGCGCCGACGCCGGCCAGGAGCAGCTTCCAGTTGAGGATCGTCTTCGGGCGGATCACCAGCACCGAGACCGCGAGCGCCGGCCCGACGAGGAAGCCCGCCATGTGGTTCGCGTAACCGAGGCCCATCAGGTAGGCCACGAGCACCAGCAGCTTGTTGGCCCCCGGCGCCTCGGGGTTGTCGCACCACTTGACCGTCGCCCAGCAGCAGATCGCGAGGCCGACGAGGGAGATGCAATAGACCTTCTCGTTGACGACCGACTGGTTCCACACCGTGAAGGCCGTCGCGCCGATCAGCGCCGCGAGCGCCCCCGCCAGCACGCGCATCCAGCGCGTCGGCAGCCAGCTCACGAGCACCCGCTCGGTGATCAGGAACCAGAAGCCGGCCGACGCCGCGCTCGCGATCGCGTTGAGGACGTTGATCTTCCACGCCACGTTCTCGCCGATCGGCAGGATCGCGAAGAAGCGCCCGATGATGACGAAGAACGGGTTGCCCGGCGGATGCGGGAGACCGAACGTGTACGCCGCCGCGATGTACTCGGACGCGTCCCACATCGCCGTCGAGGGCGACAGCGTCAGGAGATAGAGCAGGAAGACGCCCAAGGCGGCCCCGCCGGCGGCGAGGTAGGACGGGCGTTCGTCGATCAGCTGGTTGTCGGCCATAGCCGGGAAACCTAAACGGGGGAGGGGGGCAACCGGGGGCACGGCAGGCGGCCAGCGGCGCCCGGGATACCCCGCCGCCCGGCGTCGGGTGCCGACCGGGCCCGCCCTAGTGCCGGAACAGCCGCTGCCCGGTGAACACCATCGCCATCCCGAACTCGTCGGCGGCTGCGATGACCTCGTCGTCGCGCACCGAGCCGCCCGGCTGGATGACGGCGGTCACGCCGGCCCGCTGGGCGTGCTCCACCCCGTCGCGGAACGGGAAGAACGCGTCCGACCCGAGCACCGCCCCCACCGTGGCGTGCCCCGACTGCTGCGCCTTGTGACCGGCCAGGTACGAGGCATCCACGCGGCTCATCTGGCCGGCGCCGATCCCGATCGTCGCCCCGCCACGCGCGAGCACGATCGCGTTCGACTTGACGCTCGCCACCGCCCGCCACGCAAAGGTCAGGTCCACCCATTCGGCCGCCGTCGGCTGCCGGCGCGTCTTCACCACCCACGCGTCACGGTCCACCGCCACCGGCACGCGCTCCTGCAGCAGCACTCCGCCGCGCACCCGCTTCAGGTCCATCGCCCCGGCCGGCCAGCGGGCCGTGCCCGCGAGGACGCGCAGGTTCTTCTTCTTCCCCAGGATCTCCACCGCGCCGGCGCTGAACGCCGGGGCGGTGATGCACTCGACGAACAGCGCCGAGACCGCCTCGGCCGTGGCGTCGTCCACCGGCACCGAGAAGGCGATCACGCTGCCGAAGGCCGAGACGGGGTCGCAGGCCAGCGCCTTCTGGTACGCCTCCAGCGCCGTGGCACCGATGGCCAACCCGCAGGGCGTGGTGTGCTTGATGATCGCGCACGCCGGCTCGCCGGCGAACGGATCGATCGCCAGCAGCGCTCCCTCGAGGTCGAGCAGGTTGTTGAACGAGAGCTCCTTGCCCCCCTGCTGCACGAGCCCGTCGAGTCCCGCGCCCCGCCGCTCGACGTAGAACGCCGCGCGCTGGTCGGGGTTCTCGCCGTACCGAAGCGCCTGCCGCCGGACGAACGGCAGCGAGACGTCATCGGGGAAGGGCTCGGCGCGCTGCCGGGCGAACCAGCCCGCGATCGCCGCGTCGTAGGAGGCGGTGTGCGCGTAGGCCTTCTCCGCCAGCCGGCGCCGGAAGGTCGCCGCCTCGTCCGCCGCGCCGCCGCCAAGGGCGGCGAGCACCGCGGGATAGTCGGCCGGGTCCACGACCACATAGACCGACGCGTGGTTCTTCGCCGCCGACCGCACCATGGACGGCCCGCCGATGTCGATGTGCTCCACCACCTCGTCGAAGGCGACGCCCGGCCTGGCCGCCGTCTCGCGGAACGGATACAGGTTCACGACCACGAGATCGATCGTCGCGATGCCGTGCTCGGCGATCGCCGCCATGTGGTCGGGCAGGTCGCGGCGCGCCAGCAGGCCGCCGTGCACGACGGGGTGCAGCGTCTTCACGCGCCCGTCGAGCATTTCCGGGAACTTCGTCGCCTCGGCGACGTCGGTCACCGCCAGGCCCGCGTCGCGGAGCATCTTCGCGGTGCCACCGGTCGAAAGGAGGTCCCACCCGAGGGCGGCGAGCCCGGTGGCGAAGTCGGCGAGGCCGGTCTTGTCGGAGACGGACAGCAGGGCGCGCGGCATGGGGAGGCGAGCTTACGGGAAGCGGGCGCGGACGGCGCCCGGCAGATCGGCGGAGGTGCCGAGGATGAAGGCCGAGGCGTCGGGCAGCGGCAGGCGGCCACCGACGACGCCGTCGGCCCCGAGGGCAAGCCGGCCGGTCGCCACCGCGTGCAGCACCGGCGGGAACAATGCGTGCTCCGCACGCAGCACGCGGGCCGCGAGCGTGTCGGGAGTATCGTCCGGCGCAACCGGCACCGGCCACTGCGCCACGATCGGGCCGCGGTCGTACGCCTCGTCCACGAGGTGGACGGTGGCGCCGCTCACTGTCGCGCCGGAGGCGAGCACGGCGGCGTGCACGTGCCGACCGTACATCCCATGCCCGCCGAAGGCCGGCAGCAGCGCGGGATGCACGTTGAGGATCCGACCGGCGAAGCGTCGCGTCACCAGCGCCGGCACCATGCGGAGGTAGCCGGCCAGCGCGACGGTGCCGACCTGATGCGCCGCGAGCTGGGCAACGAGGGCGTCGCCGTCCCCGGGCTCGGTGATGACCGCGGCCGGAATGCCCCGCGCCCGCGCGCGGTCGAGCGCGCCGGCGTCCGCGCGGTTCGAGAGCACGCAGGCGACCTGCGCGCCACCGACGGCCTCGAGGTGCGCGAGCAGCGCCCCGAGATTCGAGCCGCCCCCCGAGGCCAGCACGCCGATGCGGGTCGGCGTCACGGGTGACGTCGGGTCGGGGCCATCGGATGAATCCCGCCCGGGTCGCGGCGGCCCGAGAGGAACCCCCGCACGGCGTCGCCGAGCGTGGGGGCCACGAGGTGCTCGCGCCCCGCGCGCGCGACGTCCTCGGCCGCCGTGTGGGCGGACGGGACGAGCACGCCCGTGCCCCCCACCGCGGCCGCCGGCAGCACATCGGTGATGCGGTCGCCCACGAACAGCGACTGCGCGAGGTCGAGCCCGAGCGCCGCCGCGCCGCGCTCGTAGTTGCGGAGTCCGGGCTTGCGGCAGTCGCACGGGCCGGTGACGCTCGGGTAGTGCGGGCAGTGGTACACCGCGTCCACGCGCGCCCCTTCGGCGGCGAGCAGCTGCAGCACCCGGTCGCGGACGCGGGCGTAGTCGTCCTCGGTGAAGTAGCCCCGGGCGATCCCACCTTGGTTCGTCACGATCACCACCGGCACGCCGGCCGCGTTGAGCGCCGCGATCGCCGCCGCGGCCCCCGCGATCAGGTGCACGTCCTCGACTCGCGACACGTGGTGCGTGTCCACGTTGATCGTGCCGTCACGGTCGAGGAAGGCGCCGGCGCGCATCGTCAGGCCGGGGGCCGTCGCCGCACCGGCGTCCGGCGCGTGGTGGAATCGGCGGCGGTGGTGTCCCGCTTGGCGGCGGTGATGAACGCCCGCTGGCTCTCCCGGAAGGCGCCGAGCAGCCCGGCGACGCGCACCGACGTGAGCGCGTAGCGGGTCGCCGGCGTCAGCGGCGTCCCGAGGCGCAGCACGACCTCGCTGATCGGGGGGGGGCGGCTCGGCTTCGGGGGGGCCACCTTGGCGGAATCGGCGGCGGGGCGTGCGGCGCCGCCGGCCTTGGGTGTGCTGTCGGCCCTGGGCGCGCCGGCGGCCTTGGGCGCGCCGGAGTCCGTGGGCGCGCCGCCGGCCTTTGCGGCGCTGTCCGCCTTCGCCACGCTGTCGGCCTTCGCCACGCTGTCCGCCTTGCGCGCCGCCTCGGCGCGCGCAAGCGAATCCGCCTGCGCCGTCGTGAGCACGGTGGTGATCGGCACCGGCTGCGAGTCGGTGGTGGTCAGGCGGAACAGCGACGGGGCCAGCACGAGGTCCGGCAGCAGCGGCTGGTCGAACGTGAGCTTGATCGTCACCGAGTCCTGCACCGCCAGCGCCTGCAACCGCGGCCCGACCGTGTCGTGCACGAAGGCGAGCAGCTCGGTCCGCAGCGTGTCGGCGAGCACGACCGGCTGCTGGTCCCACGGTTCGCGCGGCTCGAGTCGGCGGTTGCCGTTGTTGTCCACCACGCCCTTGAGCAGATAATCGCCGGGCGGCAGGTGGCGCAGCTCGAACCCCCCGGCGGAATCAGTGACCGCGATGTACACCGTCGAGTCGGCACGCCGGATCGCCTCGACGTAGCCCTTGGTGACCGGCGTCCCCTTGGCCCAGTCGAAGGCGCGGCCCGCGATGCGGGTGGCGGGGATCTCGGGCCCGGTGGCGAAGACGATCGTGCGCGAGGTCTTCGTCACGTTGCTCCGCAGGTCGGCGACGCCGGGCAGCAGGGTCACCGTGTACACCGCGTTGGGGCGGAAGCCCTTGGTGGGGCGCACGTAGAGCTGGTCGCGGCTCCAGGCGACGGTCGTCTCGCCGCTGACGGGCGAGAGCACGATCAGCGAGCCCATGCCGCCGCTCCCGCCGCTCCCGCCGCCCCGCTCGGCGATCACTTCGTCGAAGGTCAGCACGACCGCGCGCGGCCGCGCGTTCACCGCGCCGCTCTCGGGCTCCACCTTCACCAGCGTGGGCATCTTCGCGTCCGGCGGTCCGCCGGGCGGCGGCATCGGCTGGGCGCAGCCGGCCATCGCGGCGGCGAGCGCCGCCACGACCGTCCACCGCCGCGCCGCGAACCGGGGCAGGGGGCTCACCCGCCGAGCGCGACGACCTTGCGGCGCAGCGCCTCGGCGCGCGCCACGTACTCGGCCTGCTTCGCCCGCTCGCCGGCGACGACCTCCGGTTTCGCCTTGGCCAGGAACTTCTCGTTGGCGAGTCGTGCGGCGAGGCCGGCGAGCTGCTGTTCGAGCTGCCCCAGCTCCTCCGCGAAGCGCGCACGTTCCCGCGCGACGTCGATCGTCCCGCCGAGCAGCAGGTGCAGCTCGGCGCCACCCGGCAGCAGGGCGGGGGCGGCGAGTTCGTCGGGCTTGGCCTCGGCGATCGCGAGGTCGAGCCGGGCGAGCCGGGCGATCATCTCGCGCTGGTCGTCGAAGCCCGCTCGCAGCGCCGCGGACGCGGTGATGACCGAGCGGACCACGGCCCCCGGGGGGATCTGGTACTCGGCGCGCACCTCGCGCGCGGCGGTCACGGCGGCGCGCGCCCCCTCGAAGGCGGCGGCGCGCGTGGCGAGCGGCGCGATGATGTTCGCCGCGCGCGCGACCGGCCAGGCCGCGCACGCCAGCCATGTTCCCTCGACGTGGCCGGGCAGCCGCTGCCAGAGCGCCTCCGTGATGAACGGCATGATCGGATGCAGCAGGCGCAGCGCCGCGTCGAACGCGTGGGTGAGCACCGCGCGCGCTGCCTCGCGGTCGGGGCCGGGCGCGGCGATCCGCCCCTTGACCGACTCGAGGTACCAGTCGGCGAGGTCGTTCCACACGAAGCGGCGCGCGACCTCGGCGTACTCGTCGAGGCGCATGCCCTGCAGCCGGGTCTCGGGCGTCCACCGGCCGCCGGCCGGCCGTGCCGGTCCCAGCGCGGCGTCGGCGGCCGCGACCGCGGCGTCGAGCCGCGCGAGGATCCACGCGTCCGCCGGCTGCAGGTGCTCGGCCGGCACTGCCTCGAGCGGCGGGACGGCGTCGCTCCCGACCTGCGAGAGCAGGAAGCGGCCGATGTTCCAGAGCTTGGTGGCGAAATTGCGCCCCGGGGCGAACGTCGCCTCGAGGTCGGTGGGGTCGAAGCGGAGGTCCACGCCGAGCCCCATGCCGGCCACGATCGTCCAGCGCAGCGCGTCGGCGCCGTAGGTCTCGGCCACTTCGAGCGGGTCGATCCCGTTGCCGAGCGACTTCGACATCTTGCGTCCCTGCAGGTCGCGCGCCGTCCCGTGCAGGAGCACCGTGTGGAACGGCGGGCGGCCGTCGAAGCACATCCCGGCCATGATCATGCGCGCGACCCAGAAGAACAGGATTTCCGGGGCCGTCACGAGCACGTCGGTGGGATAGAACGCGCGCTGGTCGGCGGTGTCCTGCTCGGGCCAGCCGAGCGTCGAGACCGGCCAGAGCCACGACGAGAACCACGTGTCGAGCACGTCCTCGTCCTGCCGCACGGTGGTCGCGGCGCAGGTGGGGCACCGCGCGGGATCCTCGCGCGTCGCGGCGGACCAGCCGCACGCGTCGCAGTAGAAGACCGGGATGCGGTGGCCCCACCAGAGCTGCCGCGAGATGTTCCAGTCGCGGATGTTGGTCATCCAGTGCTCGTACACCCCCTCCCACCGCTCGGGGAGCAGCCGGATGCGGCCGTCGCGCACGGCCGCGAGCGCCGGCTCGGCCAGGGGCTGCATCCGCACGAACCACTGGTCGGAAAGGCGCGGCTCGACGACCGTGTCGCACCGATAGCAGTGCCGCACGCTGTGGCGGTGCTGGTCCACGCGCTCGACGGCACCCGCGGCCTCGAGCAGCGCGACGATCGCCTTGCGCGCCTCGAAGCGGTCGAGCCCCCGGAGGGCCTCGGGGATGCGCGCGGCATCGGCGGGGGCGGGGGCGCGCATGCGGCCCTCGGCGTCGATCACCACCGGCATCGGCAGGCCGGCGCGCTTGCCGGCCTCGAAGTCGTTCGCGTCGTGCGCGGGGGTGATCTTCACCACCCCGGTGCCGAACTCGCGGTCCACGAAGGCGTCGGCGACGACGGGGATCTCGAGCCCCACCAACGGCAGGCGCACGCGACGGCCGACCAGGTCGGCGTATCGTTCGTCGTCCGGGTGCACCGCCACGGCCACGTCACCGAGCATCGTCTCGGGCCGCGTGGTCGCGAGCACGAGGTGGCGGGTGGGGTCGTCCACGAGCGGGTAGCGCAGGTGGAACAGCCGGCCGTTGGTCTCGGTGAACTCGGCCTCCTCGTCGGAGAGCGAGGTGAGGCACCGCGGACACCAGTGGATGACCCGGTGGCCCTTGTACACGAGCCCGCGCTCCCACAGCGTCACGAACGCCTCGCGCACGGCACGCGACAGCTCGGGCGACAGCGTGTAGGCCGTGCGCGTCCAGTCGGCGGAGGCGCCGATGCCGCGCAACTGCTCGAGGATCTTCCCCCCCGTCTCGGCGACGAACTGCTCGGTGCGGCGCACGAACGCCTCGCGACCGAGGTCGAACCGCGTGAGGTTCTCCCGGGCCAGCTGCTTCTCGACGACGTTCTGCGTCGCGATGCCGGCGTGGTCCGTGCCGGGCACCCAGAGGGTCGCGTCGCCGGCCATCCGGCGCCACCGCACGAGCACGTCCTGCACGGTGCTGTTCAGGCCGTGGCCGACGTGCAGGATCGCCGTCACGTTGGGCGGCGGCATCAGCACCGTGAAGGGGTCCTGCGCACCGCCTGAGCGCGCCGACGCCGCGGCATCGGCGGTGAACACCCCGGCGCCCTCCCACGCGGCGTACTGCGGGCGCTCGACGGCGGAGTGGTCGTAGGTCGGGGGGAGGTCGTGGGACATGGCGGAAGGCAGTGGGCGCGGACCGGCGGCGCGTCACGGGGACCGCGTCGCCGGACGTCCAGCGGGTGGCAGCCGCGAAAGATACTGCCCGCGGCGCTTATCGGCCCGCCTTGATCCTCACCCGGTTCGCGACGTGCTCGACGCCCGGCGTCCCCCGTGCGATCGTCACCGCGTGCTCCGCCTCGGCCTCGCGGCGCACCCATCCGTTCAGCTCGATCGCCCCGGGGCCCGTCGCCGTGATGTCCACCGCCCGGTGCGCGAGCACCGGGTCGTGCCGGAAGGCCTCGAGGACGCGGTCCTCGAGCTCGGCCCACGGGGTGTCCTCGTCCCACCACTCGTCGTCGTCGGGCTCGTGTGCCCCGTGTGCGGGCTCGGGCCGAGCGTCATCGTCCGCGACGAGCGCGTGCCACCGGCGCTTGAGGCCGGCGAGGCCACCCGTGCGCGTGGCGAGCATGTAGCCCGCCGCCAGCCCGCCCAGCGCGGCCACCAGCACGTAGAGACCGTTCGAGTCGGATCGGGGGCGCGGGGCGAGGCGGGGCATGCGGAACGTCCGTGGAGGTGTGCTGGGTGAAGCATTAGGTTACCCCATGGATCGCCCGGGTTCCACCGACCGCGGCGACGCCCCCTTCCCACGACGCGCCGATGCCAGACACCCCCCCCGACCGTCCTGCGGGCGCCGCCGGTCGCGCCGCCGGTCGCGCCGCCGGTCGCGCCGCCGGTCGCGCCGCCTTCGCGGTCGCGCTGTTCGCGGTCGTGGCGATCGGCGCGGTCCTCTCGCTCCGCTACGGCGGCGTCGTCACGCCGCTTCTGGGCACCCTTCGCTAGCCCCTCCGGTCGTGTCCGACTCGTCCATGCTGGTCCTGCGCCTCCCCGACGGCGCCGAACGCACCGTGCCCCCCGGCACCCTGCCGCGCGACGTCGTCGCGTCCATCGGACCGCGCCTGCTCAAGGCGGCGGTGGCCGTCGCGGTGGACGGCGAGGTGCAGGACCTCGGCACGCCGCTGCGCCGCGGTGGGGCCTTCACCGTGCTGACCGACAAGGACCCGCGCGCGCTCGCCGTGCTGCGGCACTCGGCGGCGCACGTGCTGGCCACGGCCGTCCGGCGGCTGCGGCCGGAGGCGCACATCGGTTTCGGGCCGGCGATCGACGACGGCTTCTACTACGACTTCGAGGTCGCGACGCCGTTCACCCCCGACGACCTCGCCGCGTTCGAGGCCGAGATGGCGCTGGTGGCGCAGGCGGCGTTCCCGTTCGACCGGGCGGAGGTCTCGCGCGAGGCGGCGCTCGCGACCTTCGCGGACGACCCGCTCAAGCTCGAGCGCATCGGCGACCTCGGTCCCGACGAGATCATCTCGACCTACACCGACGGGCCGTTCGTGGACCTCTGCCGCGGCCCGCACGTCCCCGACACGTCGTGGATCCGCCACGTCAAGCTGCTCTCGACGGCCGGCGCCTACTGGCGAGGCGACGAGCGGCGGCAGATGCTGCAGCGCATCTACGGCACCGCCTTCTTCCGCAAAGAGGACCTCGACGCGCACCTGCACCGGCTCGAGGAGGCCAGGCGCCGCGACCATCGCGTCGTCGGCAAGGCGCTCGACCTCTTCGTGCTGCATCCCACCGCGCCGGGGGCGCCGTTCTGGACCGAGCGGGGGACGATCCTCTACAACACCCTCGTCGAGTTCGTGCGCGACCGGCAGCGGGAGCGCTTCAAGGAGATCAAGACGCCCCTGCTCTACAACAAGGCGCTCTGGGAGCAGTCCGGGCACTGGGGCAAGTACCGCGAGAACATGTTCCTCGTGCACAACGACGAGACGGGGGAGCCCGACACGTCGCTCAAGCCGATGAACTGCCCCTCGCACTACCTGCTCTACCTGACGAAGAAGCATTCCTACCGCGAGCTGCCGCTGCGGTACGTGACCTTCGACGTGCTCCACCGCAACGAGGTCGCCGGCGCCCTCTCCGGACTCACGCGCGTGCGCCAGTTCGCCCAGGACGACTGCCACGTCTTCCTGCGCGAGGACCAGATCGCCGACGAGGTGAAGTTCCTCATGGACTTCATCCTCGGCCACTACCGCACCTTCGGCCTCGAGGCGCGGCTCAAGTTCGCGACGCGCCCCGAGACGCGCGTCGGCGACGACGCGATGTGGGACCGCGCCGAAGCGGCGCTCAAGGCCGCGCTCGAGGCGACCGGCATGGCCTACGAGCTCAAGCCGGGCGACGGCGCGTTCTACGGGCCCAAGATCGACTTCGACGTCACCGACTCGATCGGCCGCGCGTGGCAGCTGGGGACGATCCAGCTCGACTACGCCGCGCCGGAGCGCTTCGACCTGCAGTACACCGCCGACGACAACACGCTCAAGCGCCCGGTGGTGATCCACCGCGCGGTGAGCGGGTCGTTCGAGCGCTTCATCGGCATCCTCATCGAGCACTTCGCGGGGGCGTTCCCGCTGTGGCTCGCGCCCGAGCAGGTGCGCGTGCTGCCGCTCACCGACGACCTCG
This sequence comes from Gemmatimonadota bacterium, assembly GCA_021298835.1. Taxonomy (GTDB): domain Bacteria; phylum Gemmatimonadota; class Gemmatimonadetes; order Gemmatimonadales; family Gemmatimonadaceae; genus JAJTHG01. Next base: position 123,768 of record JAJTHG010000008.1, on the reverse strand, counting down.
AGCCCGCGGCCCGCGCGGTCACCGACGCGCTGGTGGCGGCGGGGCTGCGGGCGCACCTCGAGGTGCGCGAGTCGCTCAACTACCGCATCCGCGAGGCCGAGACGATGAAGGTCCCGTACATGGCCGTCGTCGGCAAGCGCGAGGCGGAGGCGGGCACCGTCGCCGTCCGCGTGCGCGGGGCGGGGAGCAAACAGGTGGTGCTGCCCGTCGCGGAATTCGTGGCGCGGCTGAGCCGCGAACGCGACACGCGGGCGCTCGAGCCGCTCGTCCGGGACTGACGCGGGGCCGTCGCTCGCGACGGGCCGCTGTCGAGGGGAGCAAGGCGTCGGCGAATCCGTCGTCAACTCCGGTCTTCCCGCTCCGCCGGCCCTGCGGTCTTCCGGTGGTCCTGCTGTCCGGCCGATTGTTTGGCTCCTGACGCCCGGGTAGCATTAAGGGCTGTCCGGAACGCCGCTCAGACGCAACCACCGGGTCCCCCCGTGTCCGACCTTTCGCGTACCCCCGTCATCGTCGGTGCCGCGCGCACCCCGATCGGCAAGTATCTCGGCGCTCTCGCCGGCCTCTCGGCGCCCGAACTCGGCGCCCGGGCCATCGCCGCCGCGCTCGCGCGCTCGCGGGTCCCTGCCGGCGAAGTGCAGGAACTCATCATGGGCCAGGTGCTGCAGGGTGGCACCGGCCAGGCGCCGGCGCGACAGGCCGGCCTCAAGGCGGGACTCCCGTCGGGCGTCACGGCCCTCACCGTCAACAAGGTCTGCGGGTCCGGTCTCCAGGCGGTGATGCTCGCGGCGCAGGCGATCAAGGCCGGCGATGCGCAGGTGATCGTCGCGGGCGGGCAGGAGAGCATGTCCAACGCGCCGCACTACGTGTACGGCATGCGCGGCGGCGTGAAGATCGGCGACCAGACGATGGTGGACGGCATGATCAAGGATGGCCTGTGGTGCGCCACGTGCGGCGTCCACATGGGGAGCCACGCCGAGTACACCGCGCACAAGGGCGGCGTCACCCGCGAGCGTCAGGACCGCTTCGGCGCCGATTCGCACCGCAAGGCCGTCGCCGCGCAGCAGGCCGGGAAGTTCGCCGCCGAGATCGCGCCGGTGGAGCTTGCCGGTCGCAAGGGGCCGTCGGTCGTCGGCACCGACGAAGGCCCGCGCGCCGACACGACCGCCGAGACGCTGGCCGCCCTCAAGCCCGCCTTTCCCGGCGACGGCGACCATCCCCGTTCGGTGACCGCCGGCAACGCGTCCACGCTCAACGACGGCGGCGCGGCCCTCGTCGTGACGAGCGAGTCGTTCGCGCGGGCGCACGGACTCACGATCCTCGGGCGCATCCGCGCCTACGCCACCGGCGCCACCGACCCGCGCGACCTCTTCTTCGCCCCTGTCGGCGCGATGCAGACGCTCATGCGCAAGGATGGCACGACCATCGGCGACTACGGACTCCTCGAGGCCAACGAGGCCTTCGCCGCGCAGGCGCTCGCCGACGGCGACGCGCTCGGCTGGGACTGGGACCGCGTCAACGTGCACGGCGGCGCGATCGCGCTCGGGCACCCGATCGGGGCGAGCGGTGCGCGCGTGCTGGTGACGCTGCTGCACGCCATGGCCGACCGTGGCGCCGCCCTCGGGGCCGCCACGCTGTGCCTGGGCGGCGGAGATGCCGTCGCCCTCTCGGTCGAGCGCGTCGGCTGATCCGGTGGCGCACGACGCCGGCGCGTTGCGGATGACGGCCCCGGCGGGCCGGTCGCTGCTGCCGACGGATCGCGCGCCGTGGCACCCGGTGGCGCGCCTCGGCGCGTTCGCGGTCGCCGTGGTGGTGGCGTCGCTGGCGGCCGAGGCGATCGCGTATCCGGTGGTCGCCTTCGCGCTCGAGCACATGGGTGTTCGCCCCCTGCTCGGCCCTTGGCTGCAGGTGGCGGGGGCGCTCGGCGGCTCGCTGCTCGCGATCCGCGTGGCCGAGCCGGCGCGGGTGCTGCCCTCGGAGCGGATCGTCGGCGCGGCACCTGCGTGGCGCCTCGCCGCGCTGCGCGACGGGGGGCTCGCCGGCGGAGTGCCGATGCTGCTCGCGCTGGCGGCGCTGCTCGCGATCGGCGCCTACCGGATGGAGCCCGCCCCCTTCACCGACGCCTGGGGCGCCACGTGGCGGGCGCTCGGCGTGCTCGTGCCGGCCGCGGCAGCCGAGGAACTCCTCGCCCGTGGTTACGCCTTCACCGTGCTCGCCGAGTGGCGCGGTCCCGCGATCGCCACGGGGGCGACCGCACTCGCCTTCGCCGCCCTTCACGCCGCGAATCCCGGGGCGTCCGCCGCTGCGCTCGCGAACGTCGCGCTCGCCGGCGTACTGCTCGCGCTCGTGCGCTGGCGCACCGGAAGTCTCGCGGCGGCAGTGGCGGCGCACCTGGCGTGGAACCTCCTGCTGGTCGTGGTCGCACACGCGCCGGTCAGCGGACTCGCCTTCGCCACGCCCGGCTGGCGGCTCGTGCCGCAGGGGCCGTCGTGGCTCACCGGCGGCGCGTGGGGGCCCGAGGGCTCCCTCGTGGTGACCGCCGCCCTCGCGGCGGCCTGCTGGGCGGTGGCCCGGCGGCGCCCCGATCCCGGACACTCCTTTGCGCGCCACGGCGCGCCGGTCATGCCATGAGCACTCCGATCTCCGTCATCGGCGCCGGCCAGATGGGCAACGGCATCGCGCACGTCTTCGCCGTGGGCGGCCATCCCGTCACCATGATCGACGTCTCGCCGGACGCGCTCGCGCGCGGACGGGCGACGATCGAGAAGAACCTCGATCGGCAGGTGAAGAAGGGCGCGCTCGACGCCGCGGCCCGCGACGCCGCGCTCGGCCGGCTCGCGACGAGCACCGATCTCGCCGCCGTCGGCGGCTCGACGCTGGTCGTCGAGGCCGCGACCGAGAACACCGCGCTCAAGTTCAAGGTCTTCGCCGACCTCGATGCCGTCGCTTCCGCCGGGGCGATCCTCGCGTCGAACACCAGCTCGATCTCGATCACCGAGATCGCCTCGCGCACGACGCGCCCCGCGCAGGTCATCGGGATGCACTTCATGAACCCGGTGCCGGTGATGCAGCTGGTGGAGGTCATCCGCGGCCTCGCGACGAGCGACGCCACGACGGCCGCCGTGATGGCGACCGCGAAGGCGCTCGGCAAGGTGCCGGTGGAGGTCAACGACTTTCCCGGCTTCGTGTCGAACCGCGTCCTGATGCCGATGATCAACGAGGCGGTGTACTGCCTGATGGAGGGCGTCGGCACACCGGAGGCGATTGACACGGTGATGAAGCTCGGCATGAACCACCCCTTGGGGCCGCTCGCGCTGGCCGACCTGATCGGGCTCGACACGTGCGTGAGCATCCTCGAGGTGCTGCAGCAGGGGCTGGGCGACCCCAAGTACCGGCCGTGCCCGCTGCTCAGGAAGTACGTCGCCGCCGGCTGGCTTGGCCGGAAGACCGGGCGCGGCTTCTACGCGTACGAGGCCTAGGTGCCGGTCGAGACCTCCCTCACGCCGCTCACCGACGAACAGCGCGCGATCGTCGAGACCGCGCGCGCGTTCGCCGCGACCGAGCTCGCGCCGCACGCCGCCGACTGGGACGCCCGGGCGCACTTCGAGCCGTCGCTCGTGGCCAAGCTCGGCGGCCTGGGATTTCTCGGCATGCTGCTGCCCGAGGCCCACGACGGCCTCGGACTCGACACGCTCACCTACCTATTGGCGCTCGAGGAGATCGCCGTCGCCGACGCCTCGGCGGCGGTCATGATGAGCGTGCACAACTCGCTGCCGACGCAGATGCTGCTGCGCTGGGGCACCCCCGAGCAGCAGCGCCGGTTCCTCGCGCCGATGGCGCGGGGCGAACTGCTCGGGGCCTTCTGCCTCAGCGAGCCCGACAGCGGATCGGACGCCGCGTCGCTCCGCACGCAGGCGGTCCGCGACGGCGACGGCTGGCGCCTGACCGGCACCAAGGCGTGGGTGACCCAGGGCACGCACGCCGGCGTGCTGCTCTGCATGGCGCGCACCGACACCCCGGAGGCCCGCCGGGGCGCGAAGGGGATCTCGACGTTCATCCTGACCCCGGATCTCCCGGGTTTCGGCGTCGGCAAGAAGGAGGACAAGCTCGGCCTGCGCGCCAGCCCGACGGTGCAGATCGTCCTCGACGACTGCCGCGTGCCCGGCGACCGGCTGCTCGGGCAGGAGGGGCAGGGCTTCATCTACGCGATGCAGTCGCTCGACCACGGCCGCCTCGGCATCGCCGCGCAGGCGATCGGCATTGCGCGTGCCGCCTTCGAGGCCGCCGTCGCCTATGCCGCCGAGCGGCGGCAGTTCGGCCAGCCGATCCGGGACTTCCAGGCGCTGCAGTTCAAGCTGGCCGACATGGCGGCGCGCATCGCCTCGGCGCGCGCGCTGCTGCACGCCACGGCCGCCGCCAAGGACCGCGGCGAGCCGATCACGCGGTTCGGCTCGATGTGCAAGCTGCTGGCGTCGGAGACGGCGATGTGGGTGACGACGCAGGCGGTGCAGGTCTTCGGCGGGTACGGGTACGTGAAGGAGTACCCCGTCGAGCGGTACTTCCGTGACGCGAAGGTCACGGAGATCTACGAAGGCACGTCCGAAGTCCAGCGCGTCGTCATCGCGCGCGAGCTGTATGCCGACTGACGGCCCGCCCCGCGCCCCGCGCGCCGCGCGACACGGCGCGGGCCGCTGACCCTCTTCCCGACGAGCATGTTCCGTCAAATCGCCGAGCTGGGCCACGAACAGGTGGTCTTCTCCCACGACAAGGCCACCGGCTATCGCGGCATCATCGCGATCCACGACACCACCCTCGGCCCGGCACTGGGCGGGACCCGGTTCTGGCACTACGCCACCGACGAGGAGGCGCTCACCGACGCCCTTCGCCTCGCCCGCGGGATGACCTACAAGAACGCCGTCGCGGGGCTCAACCTCGGCGGCGGCAAGTCGGTCATCATCGGCGACAACAAGACCACGCGACGCGAGTACCTCTTCCGGGCGCACGGCCGCTTCGTGGACTCCCTCGGGGGACGCTACATCACCGCCGAGGACGTCGGCACGAACCCGATGGACATGGACTTCGTGCACATGGAGACGCAGTGGGTCGCCGGGCTGCAGCAGCGCTCGGGCGATCCCTCGCCGGTGACGGCGCGCGGCGTCTTCCGGGCGATCCAGGCCACCGCCAAGGTCCGCTGGGGGAGCGACGACCTCGCCGGCCGGCACGTGACCGTGCAGGGGCTCGGCAGCGTCGGCTTCACCCTGTGCCGTCACCTCGTGGATGCCGGGGCCCGGATCACGGTCACCGACATCGACGCCGGGCGGGTCGCGAAGGCGGTGGCCGACTTCCAGGCGGCCGCGGTCGCGCCCGACGACATCTACGGCGTCGAGGCCGACGTCTTCGCTCCGTGCGCGCTGGGGGCGGTGATCAACGACCGAACGATCCCGCAGTTCAAGGTCGCCGTGATCGCCGGCGCCGCGAACAACCAGCTGCTCGAGCCCCGGCACGGCGAGGAGATCGAGGCCCGCGGCATCGTGTACGCCCCGGACTACGTCGTCAACGCCGGCGGCGTCATCAACGTGTACAGCGAGCTCACCGGCTGGTCGAGCGCCCGCGCGCTCCGCAAGGCCGACGAGATCTACGACACCGTGCTCGACGTCTTCGAGATCGCGCGCGACCAGCGGATTCCGGCCTACCTCGCTGCGGACCGGCTCGCCGAGCGCCGCATCCAGAGCGTGCGCGCGATGGTGCGCACGTGGCCGCAGATGCCGCGCAAGTCCTGACGGAGGGGCCATGGGCACCGAGACGATTCCCATCGCCAGCGACCACGCCGGCTTCGCCCTCAAGGAGAAGCTGGCGCGCGCCCTCGCGGAGATGGGCTACGACGTCGAGAATCTCGGCACGTCGAGCGAGGCGAGCACCGACTACCCCGACTACGCGCACCCGCTCGCGCGGGAAGTGAGCGAGGGCAAGGTGCGGCGCGGCGTGCTGCTCTGCGGTACCGGGCTCGGTATGTCGTACGTCGCCAACCGCTACCCGAACGTCCGGGCCGGCGTGGCGTGGACGCCCGAGGTGGCCAAGCTCGCCCGCGAGCACAATGACAGCAACGTCCTCGTGCTGCCGGCGCGCTTCGTGACCGAGGCGGAGGCGCTGGCGATCCTGAAGACCTGGCTGGCGACCCCGTTCGAGGGGGGCCGCCACGAACGGCGCGTGGACAAGATCGATCACCCGGAGGGGACCAAGTGACGAACTGGCACCAGTGGGACCGCCTGCCGCCCGGTGCGGCGCTGGCGGCGGCCGATCCCGAGATCGCGGACCTCGTGCGCCACGAGACGGCGCGGCAGAACGACGGCCTCGAGCTCATCGCGAGCGAGAACTTCGTCTCACCCGCCGTCATGGAGGCGATGGGCTCGCCCCTCACCAACAAGTACGCCGAGGGGCTGCCCGGCAAGCGCTACTACGGCGGCTGCGAGGTGGTTGACCGCGTCGAGCAGCTGGCGATCGACCGCGCCAAGCGCCTCTTCGGCGCGGAGCACGCCAACGTCCAGCCGCACTCGGGGGCGCAGGCGAACGCCGCGGTGTACCTCGCCTTCCTCAAGCCGGGCGACACCGTCCTCGGCCTCGACCTGAGCCACGGCGGCCATCTCACGCACGGCTCACCGGTCAACTTCTCCGGCATGACCTACCGCGCCTTCCACTACGGCGTGGACGACGAGGGGCTGATCGACATGGACCGCGTGCGCGCGGCCGCGCTGGAGCACAAGCCGAAGATGCTCATCGCCGGTTTCAGCGCCTATTCGCGCGCGCTCGACTTCGCCGCGTTCGCCGCCATCGCCCGCGAGGTCGGCGCGGTGTTCCTCGTGGACATGGCGCACGTCGCCGGTCTCGTCGCCACCGGGCACTATCCCTCGCCGGTGCCGCACGCGGACGTCGTCACCACCACCACCCACAAGACGCTCCGCGGCCCGCGCGGCGGCCTCATCCTGTGCAAGGCCGAGCACGCCAAGGCCATCGACAAGGCGATGTTCCCCGGCACGCAGGGCGGTCCGCTCGAGCACGTCATCGCCGCCAAGGCCGTGGCCTTCCACGAGGCGCTGCAGCCGTCGTTCTCGGCCTACTCGGCCAGGGTCGTCGCCAACGCGCGCACCCTCGCCGCCGACCTCGCCGGCCGCGGCTACCACATTGTCAGCGGCGGCACCGACAACCACCTCATGCTGGTGGACCTCCGTCCCAAGGGCCTGACCGGCAAGGTCGCCGAGCAGGCGCTCGACAAGGCGGCGATCACGGTGAACAAGAACACCGTGCCGCGCGAGACCCAATCGCCCTTCGTCACGAGCGGCATCCGCATCGGCACACCGGCGGTCACGACCCGCGGGCTCGGGGAGACCGAGATGCACCGCGTGGCCGAGTTGATCGACCGCGCACTGGGCAAGCCCGAGGACGGCGCGCAACTCGCCGCCGTCAAGGACGACGTCAAGCGGCTGGTCGAGGCCTTCCCGCTCTACCCACGGGCCTGATCCGCCCGCGCCGGCGCGGCGCGCGGCCGACGCGTCACCCGACGGTGCTGCCCCTCACGGGCGCAGCACCGTCGTCGCCTCCGCCTCCCGCGCCACCGCCTGAGGCGTGTACACCAGCGGGAAGAACCGCCCCGCGGCCCACGGCTCGTACAGGTTGCGGTACCACGGCGACCGCGGGTCCCCCGACTGCCCCGGCGTGTTCGTCGCCAGCGACCGGTCCACGTCGGCCAGGTCCACCACCACGCGGAACGACGCCCCCGCCTGCTGACGGTCGCCGTCGCCCGTGGCCCACGGCGTGCTCGCGCTCCCTCCCATCGGCAGCGGCGGCAGGTTCCACGCGACGCGCGTCGCCGAGTCGAGCGCCGGCGACAGCGGGTGCGGCAGCGCCACGTGGTGGTACCGCGGCTGGCCATATCGCCAGTCCGCGGGCGACGGGCCGAGCCGCCGTACCAGCGTATCCACCGCCGCCGCGAACGCCTGCTGCGCCAGCGAGTCGCGCACCCCCGCCGCCGTGCCCGGCGCGGTGAACCAGCGCACCACCACGTCCAGCGGCAGCCGTGGCGCCGCCTCCCGTGCGGACTCCGGCACCAGGTATCCGAACGCGACGCGCTGCAGCTCGCGCTGCCAGCGCTGGTAGATGCCTGCACCGACCGACCCGGGCGCGAGCATCCGGTTCCACGCCGCCAGCGAGTCGCGCGCGGCCCGCGCCAGCGGCGACGCCGGCGTCCACCGGGCCAGGAGCGGCACGAGCGCCATCGCCGGCCGCGACCCGGCGTCGTATTGCAGCGCGCCCATCGTCGCCGGCGTCGCCGCCCGCGTGGTGTCCAGCACCGATGCGATGCGGTCGGCGCGGAACGCGTCCGCCCACTGTGTGCCGACCGCGTCGAGGTGCGGGTAGCCCGCCGGCACGTTGTTCTCGTTCGCCGTGTGCAGGAAGCCCCGTGCGGGGTTCGCCGCGTTCGGCAAGGCCGGCACCGGCAGGAAGCCCGCCCATTCGAAGCGCCCGTCGCCCGGCACCGGCACCAGCCCGTCGTGGCGCGGCCGCCGCGGGGCCTTCGCCACCACCTGCCAGCCGATCGCCCCGGACGTGTCCGCCCACACCATGTTCTCGGCCGGCGCGAAGGCGAAGGCACAGGCGGCGCGGAACGCCGCCCACGTGCGCGCCTGCGCGAAGCGGAGCGACGCGAGGTACGGTGCCGTACCCGGCTCGAACGCCGTCGAGCGCAGCGCCCATGCCTTGTGTCGGCGCGCGTCGGTCGCGATCACCGGCCCGTGCCGCGAGAAGCGGAGCCGCGTGGTGTCGGCCGCGCCCCCCCGCACGGGGATCACGTGCGTCTCCGTGGCGAAGCGTGCCCAGCCGCCGCGGTAGCGGTAGCGACCGGCGTCGCGCGGATCCACGTCGAGTTCGTACACGTCCTCGCTGTCGAGCCCGAAGATCGTGAGGCCCCACGCCCCGGCGCCATTGTGGCCGATCGCCACACCGGGCAGCGACGGCTCACCTCCGCCGATGACGTTCCAGCCCGGGGCCTCGAGGTGCACGAAGTACCGGAGCGACGGCACCGCGATCACCCGGTGCGGGTCGTTCGCGAGGATCGGGCGGCCGGACGCCGTGCGCCGGCCCGACACGACCCAGTTGTTGCTCCCCTCCGGCATCGGCTCGTCGTCGGATGCCGCACGCCCGTCGCCGCGCTCGGACGGCGCGTCCCCCGCCACCACCAGCGGGACCGGGCCACGCAGCGCCGCGAAGAACGCCGCGAGCGAATCCGCCGGCAGTGCCGCGGCGTCCACGCCATGCCCCGCGAGCGTCACGCGGCGCGGGCCGAGCGCCCAGAGGGCGCGCACCGTGTCGGCGCCGATCGCGGCCGCGAGCCGCGCCAGCGCCGCCTCGTCATCGGCCCCCTCGAAGAGCCCGTTGTGGCGCGAGACGACCACGGCCGGCGTCCAGCGCCCCGGTCGCGTGCCGAGCCGAGCGAACTCCGGCGGCAGCCGCGACGGCTCGCGTTCGGTCAGGGCGACGTACGCGTTGATGCCGTCCACGAACGCCTGCACGATGCCCTTGGCGCGCGGGTGGTACACCGCGAAGTCGGCGTCGGGATCGCCGCGGTAGCGGAACATCCGCGTCGCCCGGTCGGTGGGGAGCGCCCGCGGTCCGAGCAGCTCCGCCAGCGTGCCCGTCGCGCGCCGGCACCAGAGCTCGAGCTGGAACAGCCGGTCGCGTGCGACGCTCCACCCCTGGGCGAAGAAGAGGTCGTACTCGTTCGCGGCCCTGATGTGCACGACCCCGGCGCGGTCGCGCACCAGCGTGGCGGGTCGGCCGAGCCCCGGCACGGGGACCGTATCGGTCGGATGGGGCCGCGGCGGCTGCGCCGCCGCCGGAGACAGCAGCGGCGCGAGCAGGCCGAGGCCAGCCATGGCGAGGCCGCGCGGCCACGAGCGGGCGGCAGCCGGGCATCGGAGGGGGCGGGGGCAGGGTCGGGAAGGCGACATGCCGGGAACCTTTCGGCGCGGTACGGTTCGTCAAGGTGATGCCCGGAGCGCGAACCCCCGCGCGGTGGGGCATTGTGTCCCCGGCGGGGCGTTTTCATCTTGCGTCCCATGCCCGAATTGGCGTTCCGCGATGGCGTGATGGATCGCATCCTCCTCAAGGAGAAGCGGTTCCACGAACAGGCGTATCTCTTCCTGCTCGGGGCGCTCGAGTTCGCGCAGGGCCGTCTGGTCGAGCGCCGACACATCAGCGGGCGGGAGCTCGCCGAGGCCTGCCGGGACTTCGCCTGGGATCGCTACGGCGTCATGGCGCGCCCGGTGCTCGAGCACTGGGGCGTCCGCTCGACCGAAGACCTGGGCGACGTCGTCTTCACGATGGTCGAGCTGGGGCTGCTCGTGACGGCGCCGGGGGACACGCGCGAGGACTTCGCGCAGGTGTACGACTTCGACACCGCCTTCGAGCGCGCCTACCCCTGGTCGGTGGCGCTCTAGCGCCGCCGGCCCCGATGTCCGCCTCGCGCCGCGAGAGTAGCGGGGTCGCCGCCCGCGCCATGACCGGCGATCGCCCGCGCGTTGCCGTCACCACGGCCGCCGAGGCCGCCGCTGCCGACGCGCGCGCCATCGGCGACGGCATTCCGTCGCGAGCGCTCATGCGGGCGGCGGGGCTCGCCGCCGCCGCCGAGGTGTGTCGGCGCCACGGCGGTCGGCTCTCGCGCGGCGTCGCGGTGTTTGCCGGCCCCGGCAACAACGGCGGCGATGCGTGGGTCGTGGCGGGGGCGCTGGGCGCCGCCGGCATCCGGGTGCGCGTCACCGAAGTGGGGGAACCCCGCACCGCCGACGCCGCGGCCGAGCGGCTCCGGGCCTTGCCGCACGTCGTCGCCGCGCGCCCGACCGGTGCCGAACGGCTGGTGGTGGACGGGCTGTTGGGCACGGGGGCGCGGCCCGTGTCCGGCGGGCCGATCGGCGATGCCATCGCCGAGATCGCCGAACGGCGCGCCGCCGGCGCGATCGTCGCCGCCCTCGACCTGCCCAGCGGGCTCGATGCCGACACCGGCGCCGCCGATCGCGCCGTGGCGGCCGACCTCACCCTGTCGTTCGGCACGGTCAAGCGCGGGGTGCTCCTGCGCCGCGACCTCAGCGGTGCCGTCGCGGTCCTCGACATCGGGCTCGGCCTCGCCGGCCGTGACGCCGCGTGGCCGGCGCTCGTGGACGCCGCGTGGGTCCGCCACGTGCTGCCGCCGATCGCGCCGGCCGCGCACAAGGGGACGCGCGGCAAGCTCGTGATCGTCGGCGGGGCGGCCGGCATGAGCGGCGCCGCCGTGCTCGCTGCGCGCGCGGCGCTGGCCAGCGGGGCGGGCATGGTGAAGGTCCTGGCTGACCCCGACGCCCTGGGGCCGCTGGCCGCAGGCGTCCCCGCCGCGCTCACGGGCCCGTGGCCCGACACCGACGCGGCGGCCGCGGCCAGTGGCGAATGGGCGCACGCCGTAGTCGTCGGGCCCGGGCTGGGGCTCGGTCGCGCGCGCGAGCTCGTCGGCCGGATCGCCACGGCCATGCCCGGACCACTGGTGCTCGATGCTGACGCGCTGGGCGCCTTCGCCGGTTCGCTCGGCGCACTCGCGGACGTGGCCCGCGGGCGCGCCGTGCTCACGCCGCACGCCGGCGAGGCGGCGCGGCTCCTTGGTACGACGCCAACCGACGTGCAGTCGCGTCCCTTCGCGGTGGCGCAACGGCTGGCCGACGCCACGGGCGCCGTCGTGCTGCTCAAGGGGGTGCCCACGATCGTCGCCGCCCCGGACGTCGCTCCGCTCGTCGTGGCCCGCGGCACGCCCGCGCTCGCGACCGGCGGCAGCGGCGACGTGCTCTCGGGCATCATGGGTACTCTGCTCGCCCAGGGGCTCGCGCCGCAGGCGGCGGCCGCCGCTGCCGCGTGGGTGCATGGCGTGGCAGCCGAGCGCGCCGGCCGCGCGGTGCCCCTGCGCGGCGTGACCCTCGAGGACGTGCTGATGGCCCTGCCGAGCGTGTGGGAGGTGGACGAGCCCGCGCCCATGCCGCCGGTGCTTGCCGAGTTGCCGGCGATCCCGGCATGAGCCATCTCGCACTGGGGGCCGGCGGCGAGTTCGACGCGATCCGGCGACTGACCGCCCTTTGGGGGGAGCAGGCACAGGGGATCGGCGACGATGCGGCGGTGCTCACGGTGCCGCCCGGCCGCTCGCTTGTCGTTTCGACGGACGTGAGCGTCGAGGAGGTGCACTTCCGCCGTGCCTGGCTAACGCCGGAGGAGATCGGCTGGCGGGCGACGGCCGCGGCCCTGAGCGACCTCGCCGCCATGGGGGCAGAGCCGCTGGGAGTGCTGTGGGCCGGGGTCATTCCCGACGCGTGGCGCGATGCGCTCGACGGGTTGGCACTCGGCGTCGGGGCGGCCACGCGACACGCCGGGGCGGCGGTCGTGGGCGGCGACCTGTCGCGCGGTGTGGCGCTGTCGCTCGGGCTTACCGTCCTCGGTGCCGCGGCACGTCCCCTGACGCGTGCCGGGGCAAAACCCGGGGACGTCGTCTGGGTGACCGGTCGTTTCGGTGGGCCAGCGCGTGCCTTGGCCGCGTGGGAGCACGGTGGCCGCCCGACGGACGACGACCGCGCCCGCTTCGCCCGGCCGGTGCCGCGGATCGCGCAGGGACTGGCCGCCGCGGCGGCCGGCGCGACCGCCGCGATCGACGTCTCCGACGGGTTGGCGCAGGACGCTGGCCACCTCGCCGCCGCGAGCGGGGTTCGGATCGAGCTGCGGCTCGACGACCTGCCGCTGGTGCCGGGGGGCGAGCCGCTCGCCGCCGCGGCCGGCGGCGAGGAGTACGAGCTGGTGCTCACCGCCCCCGTGTCGGTGGACCTCGCGGCGGCCCTTCCGCCGGGCGTGCCGGTGACGCGGGTCGGGCGCGTCGGCATGGGCCACGGGGTCGTCACGTCGCTCGGGGACCGCGTCGTTGAAGTCGTCCCGGGCCACGACCACTTTTCCCGACCGTGATCCGCGCGTTCCTGGCCGGCCTGACGCTGCTGCTGGTGACGCCGCCCCTCGTGCTGCTGGTGCTGGGGGCGGCGGCCCTCGGGGTGCGCGACGTGCCCGGCGGTGCCTACGACTGGGCGTCGCGCATGTTCTGCAAGGCGCTCAACGCGGCGGCTGGCGTGCACATCGTCGAACATGGGCGCGACCACGTGACCGATGGCCGCGCGCACGTGCTGGCGATGAACCATGTGAGCTGGTACGACGTCTTCACCCTCGCGTCGGTGCTGCCGCACTACAAGTTCGTCGCCAAGGCCGAACTGCAGCGCATCCCGATCTTCGGCGCGGGCGCCACGGCGTGGGGAGTGATCTGGGTCGAGCGCGAGAACCGGAAGCAGGCGTTCCAGTCGTACGAGGCCGCGGCGGTGCGCATCCGCGACGGGGTGAACGTGGTGGTCGCCCCCGAGGGCACACGGGGGCCGTCGTACGCGCTGCGGCCCTTCAAGAAGGGGCCCTTCGTGCTCGCGATCGCCGCACAGGTGCCGGTGATCCCGGTGGTCGTCCACGGAACGCGCGAAGTCATGGGGCGCGACTCGTGGCGCGTCGCCCCCGGCACCGTGCATCTGCACTATCTCCCCCCCATTCCCACCACCGGGATGACCTACGCGGACCGCGATCGGCTGGCCGATGCGTGCTACCGCGCCATGGCCGATTGCCTCGAGCGCGAGTACGGCATCAGCAGTCCCGCGCTCGCCCCCGCCACCCGCGCCCCGCGGGTCGGTGCCACCACGTCCTGATCGTTTCCCCAACCACCGCCTGATCCGTGTCTGCCATCATCGAAGTGACCGCCCGCGAGATCCTCGACTCGCGCGGCAACCCCACCGTCGAAGCCGACGTCGTGCTCTCCTCCGGCGCGCGCGGCCGCGCGGCCGTTCCGAGCGGTGCCTCCACCGGCGAGCATGAGGCCGTCGAACTGCGCGATGGCGACGCGAAGCGATACGGCGGCAAGGGGGTGCGCAAGGCGGTGGCGAACGTCCTGGAGAAGATCGGCCCGGCGCTGATGGGGATGGACGCCACCGACCAGATGGGCGTGGACCGCCGCATGCTCGATCTCGACGGCACGGCGAACAAGGCGAAGCTCGGCGCCAACGCCATCCTCGCCGTCTCGATGGCCACGGCGCGCGCCGCCGCCGAGGACCACGGTCTCCCCCTCTGGCGCTACCTCGGTGGACCGATGTCGCGCACGCTGCCGGTGCCGATGATGAACATCCTCAACGGCGGCGCGCACGCGACCAACACCGTGGACCTGCAGGAGTACATGGTGATCCCGGCCGGTGCCTCGTCGTTCGCCGAGGGGCTGCGCATGGGCACGGAGGTCTTCCACAGTCTCAAGAAGGTGCTGGTCAAGCGCAAGCTCGCGACCGGCGTCGGCGACGAGGGCGGGTTCGCGCCGGACCTCGAGAGTGACGCGGAGGCCCTCGCGGTGATCACCGAGGCGATCGAGGCCACGGGCTACCAGCCGGGCAAGGACATCCTGCTGGCCCTCGACTGCGCGTCGAGCGAGCTCTGGGACGCGAAGAAGAAGCAGTACGTCTTCAAGAAGAGCGGGGCGAAGACGCGCAGCGCTGCCGGCATGGTGGAGCTCTACCAGGAGTGGATGGAGACCTACCCCATCGTGTCCATCGAGGATGGCGTGGCCGAGGGCGACTGGGACGGCTGGGCGCAGCTCACCAAGGCGCTCGGCGATCGCTGCCAGCTCGTCGGTGACGACCTGTTCTGCACGAACCCGACGATCCTCGCCAAGGGGATCGAGGCCGGCGTGGCGAACGCGATCCTGATCAAGGTCAACCAGATCGGGACGCTCACCGAGACGCTCGAGGCGATCGACCTCGCGCGCTCGGCCGGCTACCTGAGTGTCATCTCGCACCGCTCCGGCGAGACGGAGGACCACTTCATCGCCGACCTCGCCGTGGGCACGGGCGCCGGCCAGATCAAGACCGGGTCGGCGTCGCGGTCGGATCGCATCGCGAAGTACAACCAGCTGCTGCGCATCGAGGGCGAACTCGGCGACCGGGCCGAGTACCCGGGCGGCGCGATCTTCGGGTTGTAGGGCGCGTGGCCAAGCCCGTGCGTGACGCCCGGTGGTGGGCGCTCCGCGGCCTCACGGCCGCAGCCGCCGGTGCCGTGACATGGTTCGCGGTGCAGGGCGGGGAGTACGGCACGCTCGACCTCGTGCGTCAGTACCGGCAACGGACGGCGCTCGAGCGTCGCGTGTCGGCGCTCGCGCGCGAGGTGGACTCGCTCGAGGCGGCGAAGCGCCGGGTGCTCACCGACGCCGCGACGCAGGAGCGGATCGCCCGCGAGGAGTTCGGGATGGTCCGGGGCGAGCGGGAGTTGCTGTACCGCTTCGCGCCGCCCCCCGACACGTCACCATAACCGGCGGAGTGGCGCCGACCGCCCGGGCGCAAGGGTGTCCGGGCGGGCCAGGACACGCCGACGACCGCTTGACCGCGTGCCGTCCCGGCGATTGATTTGATGCACTGACGCGGGGTGGAGCAGCCTGGTAGCTCGTCGGGCTCATAACCCGAAGGTCGCGGGTTCAAATCCCGCCCCCGCCATGAACCGGCGTCGTCCCTCTCGGGGCGGCGCCGGTTCTGTCTTTCGGTCATCAGTCAGGGGAACCGGCCGGCTGCCGGGGCGCGTCAGGCCGCGCCGGCGTGCAGGCGGCCCTGCTGGGCCAGTTCGCGCAGTCGCTCGAAGGCCAGCTGCAGCGAATTGCGGACGTCGAGGAGCGGCTCGCGCACGCCGTCGGCAAACTCCAATGGGCGGCGCACCGAATCCGCGAAGAGCGCGCCGATCGTCTGGCCCGCGACGACCACGGGCAGCATCGTGAACGAGGCACTGCGGAGCCGGCGGACGAAGGGGTCCGCGCGGAACGGCGAGCCCGTCTTGAGCTCGGCGAAGATGTCCTCCTTTCGGACGACGGCGAGCGCGAGCGCACCATTGGGCGGCACGAGCGTGAGGTTGAGCCGGTCCCCCAGATACTCGCTCCCTTCGCCGAGCGCCGTGCGCACGCGGAGCCGCGTGTGGCCGTCGGCCGCGAGCAGCAGCGTCGCGCGCTGGAACCCGAAGTCGAGCAGCGCGGCGAGCGTGCGGAAGACCGCCTCGTCCGTGCCCAGCGGGCGGCCGCCCGCGACGGCGTCGCGAAGCGAGGTCGCAGCGGCATTGCAGTCTTCGGCCGTGGGAAGGGGGGCGGGGAGGGGATCGTCGGCGCCGAAGCACCAGTTGGCCGAGGCCACCGCGTCGTCGCCGGGCTGGTCCGGGTCGGCGATCACCCTCCCCTTCGCCGTGGAACGGCGGCGCGGGGCCTCGCCTTCGCCGGGGCCCAGCACCAACTCGCGCACGTAGTCGAGCCGATCCCGGAACCCGTCGGGGTCGAGCTCGGCGTTCGTCCCCTGCAGCGCGCCGACCGATTCCTCGAGGGCTTCGCGCGCCGCGTCGAGCGCCCCCCTGTCGTCGAGGCCGAGGCCCCGGCCGTAACGGGCGATGGTGCCGCGCAGGCGGGGCTGCTGCTCCCACGGAATGCCGCGGTAGATGGCGGTGGTGAGGTCCGCCGAGAGCTGGGTGATGGCCGCCAGCGTCCCCGGGCCGTCGCCGCGCGCCACCACGAGGTTCGGCGGCCGGTACATGGCATCGGTGATCGCCGGCGGCAGCCCCCATTGCCGGGCGATCGCCTGGCCGACCTCGTCGAACCGGAAGCCGAACGTCTCCCGCTCCGCCTCGGCGCTCTCGGTGTCGTCGGCACGGGGCTTCGCCTTGTAGGCGGCGTACTCCGTGGGCCGGTAGTAGGCGCAGACCAGTTCGCCCAGGTTGCGGAAGATGCCGCACAGGTAGGCCAACTCGGCCCGCGGGAAGCCGGTGCGGATGCACAGCACCAGCGACTGGTTCGCCGTCAGGACCGCGCATGCCGTCAGCTCGCGCAGGTCGGCGGAACGGGACTGGAACTGCTCGAACACCGAGGTGCCGACGGCGATGTCCTTCATGCGGTCGAAGCCGAGCAGCATGATCGCCTGATAGACCGTCTGGACCGTGCGGCCCGCCGCCGCGAAGATCGCCGAGTTGGCGATGCGCAGCACCTTGAGCGACAGCGCGATGTCGTCCATGATGGCGGCGTTGAGCAGCTGAACGCGCGCCTTCGGGTCGTGCACGACCACGTGGATCTGCTCGACGTTCCGCACGAAGGCGGGGACGTCCTCGCGGGAGGAGATCTCCTGCAGGAACAGCTCGAGCGCCTCGTTGCGCTCCTCCTCCGGGACGCCATCGGCGGGGGGGATGGTCATCGGCCGAGTGAGGCGAGGGCGAGTTTGAGGACGTTCGCGCCCCTCGTCCGGAGCCACGTGGCGACGGCGGAATCGTCGACGAAGTAGCCGAACACCTGGTCGGGCTTGGCCGACCGCCACTCCCGTTCGCGCCACGTCGTGCCGGTGGAATGCCGGAGAAAGACGACCCCCTCGCACACGCGCAGCTGGCGCGCGGGATGACCGTCCCGTGCGGGGAGCTCGAGCACTTCGTCGCGGACGGTCGCGCCGATGGCGCGGAGTCGCGAGTCGAGGTCGTCTTCGACGGGCATGGCGGGGGTGGTGGGCGTAAGCCGGGTCTTCCCGGAGTATCGGTCCCGTAGGGGGGGGCTTGAGTGCCAGACCGAAGGGGAGCCGGGGACGAGCACAGGGGCTACACGGGAGCCGCAGAGGCCGATATCTTGGCTTTCTGCCCGGGGCATGTCGTACGGGCGGGCAGCTGGGTAGCTCAGGTGGTTAGAGCACGGCACTCATAATGCCGGGGTCGAGGGTTCGAGTCCCTCCCCAGCTACTGGTTCGGGTTCCGATCTTTCGAATCGTGAGCTCGTGAGCCATGGGGGGAACAGGATGAACGGGGCTCGTCGCGCTGCCTTGTTCGCCCCGGGAGGTTCTCCGGCCCGGCAGGCCGGACGCCGACCGAACGTCCGCTCCCCGAAGTCACCGGAAGCCGATTCCGGCGGTGAACATTCGCACGAACGCAGCGACCATCGGGCAGCCCTCTACCCGGCGATCACGACGCACGGGACGTCGTGTTCGAACCCGGGTGAGCACGGCACGGCCTTCTTGTCGCGGGTGCTCGAAGATCGGACGCCGACCCGCAGCGCTCCGCGCGACGGTATGCGGACCGGCGCATGATGCTTCCGCTCGGAGACCTCCCGCCGGCGTCGTTTGCCGCACTCTTGACCCGGGCCGCGACCATGGCCGCGGGTGCCACCGACCGGATCTCCGATGACCCCGGGCGCAGCGGAAGAGCTGCGTGCGTCTGGGTTCCTCGCCTGAGAACATGCCTGCTCGTTGCATGTGCGTTCCTCGTTGGACGAGTCGCGCTCGCGCAGACCACGGCATCCTGCACCAACACCTCGAGTTCATAGCGGCGTCCGAATGCCTCGCGAAGGTTCTCGAGGCCAAGGGTCGGGAGCAGCCTCATGTACATGTCATGCCGAATCGACCACACGGCGCGCCGAGTCGTGCTGCTGAGGAAGTGGGACGCAAGCATGACGGGCGGCGCTCCCCCGCCTCGACGTGGCGCAGGGCGGCGACGATCCGCGCCGCGATGCGGTCGCCGGTGCGCATGTACGCCCCCGTCTCGGACGGCGCGACCTGGGGCGCCATCCGCGAAACCGCGGTCACCGGCGTACCGTATTCGGGGAGTCCGCCTTCCTCGAGGGGATACGGCGGGGAGCCCGCGGTTCAAACCTCACGGTTCTCCGTGCTGTCCAACCGTCCGGCGGGCGGCTCCATGGTCCTTCCCCGCGTCACCCGCCACTCACCTTCTCCCCCCGCTGCCATGTCCTTCCTCCGCCCCGCACTCGCCACCGCTGCCGCACTCGCGATTCTGGCCAGCGTCGCGACCGCCGCCCCGCGCCTCTTCGCCGACATCGCGGGCCGGTGGGATGTCACCGTCTCCTCGCCGGGTGGCTCGCAGCCGGCGACCATGACCGTGGCCCAGAAGGACGACGCCATCACCGGAACGTTCGAGTCGTCGTTCGGCACGGCGGAGCTCACCGGCACGGCGAAGGGCGACTCCGTGAGGTTCTCGATGCAGATCGACGTGAATGGACAAGTGCTGGCGATCAACGGCACTGCGGCGGTGAAGGACCAGAACAACATGAGCGGCGTGCTCGACGTCTCGGGCATGGGCGCGATGCCCTTCACCGCCGTTCGCCAGCCGTGACCTCGCGGGCCTGGCCGATGGCCGGCATCGCTCGGCCGGGCTCCCGCTACCTCGCCAGCAGCCGGTAGGTCCCGAGCGCGCTGACGGGGCCCTGGCATATCCATGGGCCCGCAGCCAGTGGGTGCCCGAGAGGGCCGGGAGGCCTACCGTGCTGGCGATCACGTGCGTCACAACCACGGCGCACTCTCGACGCCCGGCGGCGCGGGGCGCAGATTCCCGGATCCATCACCGTCCCGCGCCCATGCCGATGTCCCGTCCGTTGCTCGCGCTGGCGTTCGCCTGCGCCACCTCCTCGCTGGCCGCCCAGGTTGCCCCCGCCCCGGCGGCCCCCGCTCCCCCGCTCGACAGTGTCTTCAAGGCGGTCCGGTGGCGCTCGATCGGTCCGTTCCGCGGCGGACGCTCCGTCGCCGCGACCGGTGTCCCGGGCAACCCCAAGGCCTACTACATGGGCACGACCGGCGGCGGGGTGTGGAAGACCGACAACATGGGCATCACCTGGCGGAACGTCTCCGACGGCTTCTTCCGCACCGGGACGATCGGCGCGATCGCCGTCGCCCCGAGCGACCCCAACGTCGTGTACGTGGGCACCGGCGAGCACGCCGTCCGCGGCGTCATGACGCATTCCGGCGACGGGCTCTACCGGTCCACCGACGCTGGGAAGACGTGGAAGAAGACCGGCCTCGACGAGACGCGCCATGTCGCGCGCATCATCGTGCACCCCCGCGACCCCGACGTCGTCTATGTCGCGGCGCAGGGGACCCTGTACGCTCCCTCGGCCGAGCGCGGCGTCTTCAAGTCCACCGACGGCGGCGCGACGTGGCGGAAGGTGCTCTTCGTGGACGTGCGCACCGGGGCGGCCGAGCTCTCGATGGACGCGACGAATCCGCGCATCCTCTATGCGGCGATGTGGGAGCATGGCCGCCTGCCGTGGAAGATCGTCAGCGGCGGCCCGGGGAGCGGCCTGTACAAGTCCACCGACGCCGGCGAGACCTGGGTGAAGATGACCGAGGGCCTGCCCGGCAAGATGGGGAAGATGGCCGTCGCCGTCGCCCCGTCGAACCCGGAGAAGGTCTGGGCGCTCATCGAGAGCGAGTCCACGGGCGACGACCGCGGGCTCTACGTCTCGGAGAACGCCGGGAAGTCCTGGCGCAAGGTCACCAGCGAGCCGCGGCTGCTCCAGCGCGCGTGGTACTACATCGAGCTCTTCGTGGACCCGCGCAACGAGGATCGCCTCTACGTGCTCAGTGCCCCGGCCCTCCGGTCCGCCGACGGCGGCCGGACGTGGACGGAGCTCGAGACGATGCACGGGGACCACCACGACATGTGGATCAACCCGCGCGATCCCGACAACTTCATCGTGGCGGACGACGGGGGGGCCGCGATCACGTTCGACGGCGGCGGCAGCTGGAGCACGCAGGCCAACCAGCCGACGGGGCAGTTCTACCGCATCAACACCGACAACCGCTTCCCGTACCGCATCTACGGCGGGCAGCAGGACAACACGTCGGTCGTCATCGCGAGCCGCGAACTTGGCAGCTACGGGATCACGCCGGCGAGCTGGGCGGCCTCGGCCGGCGGCGAGAGCGCCTTCCTCGCCTTCGATCCCGACGACCCGCGTTACGTGCTGGGCGGCAGCTATCAGGGGACGATCGAGGTCCTCGACACCCGGGCGTCGGCCGGCACCAACATCATGGCCGCCCCCATCCAGTACCTGAGCCGCGACGCGAAGGACATGAAGTACCGGTTCAACTGGAACGCCCCCATCATCTGGAGCCGGCACGAGCCGAACACGTACTACCACGGCGCGCAGGTCCTGCTCAGGACGACGGACCTCGGGCGGACCTGGACGGCGATCTCGCCCGACCTGACGCGGAACGAGAAGGAGAAGCAGGGGACCCCCGGCGGCCCCTACACCAACGAGGGCGTCGGGGCGGAGAACTACGGGACGCTCTCGTACGTCGCCGAGTCGCCGCACGAGAAGGGCGTGATCTGGACGGGGAGCGACGACGGGCTCGTGCAGCTGACCCGCGACGGTGGCCGCACCTGGCGCAACGTCACCCCGAAGGGGCTCGCCGAGTGCCTCATCAACGCGATCGAGGTCTCCCCGTTCGACAAGGGCACGGCCTACATCGCCACGACGCGCTACAAGTTCAACGATCACGCCCCCGGGCTCTACAAGACGACGGACTACGGGGCGACGTGGACGCGCATCGACCGGGGGATCCCCGCGGGGGCCTTCACGCGCGTGGTGCGCGAGGACGCCGAACGCCGCGACCTGCTGTTCGCCGGCACCGAGCTCGGCCTGTACCTCTCGTGGAACGGCGGGCGCGACTGGGTCCCCTTCCAGCTCAACCTGCCGCTCGCTCCGATCACCGACCTCAAGGTTCACCAGGGGAACCTCGTGGCCGCGACCTCGGGACGCGCGTTCTGGGTCCTCGACGACCTCGCCCTCCTGCGACAGTATGCCGCCAACGCGCCCACGCTCCACGCCTGGCGGCCTGCCCCCGCGTACCTCGTCCCCGGCGGCAGCGACCTCGACGCCTCGGGTGACGACGCCACGGGCACCGACCCGTTGCGTGGCGTCAATCCGGCCACGGGGGTGGTGCTCTACTACCGTGCGCCCGAGCTGAAAGGGGCGGAGGTGCTGACGCTCGAGATCACCGATGGCGAGGGACGGTCGATCCGGACGTTCCGGTCAACCAAGGACACGACGTTCGTGCCGTGGGATGGCGGCCCACCGGCAGAGAAGACCCTGCCGACCGGCCCGGGCATCAACCGCTTCGTCTGGGACATGCGCCACGCGACGATCCGCGGAGTCCCCGGGGTGTACGTGGAGGCCAGCTACCGCGGCCACCGCGTCTCACCCGGGCGCTATCGGCTGACCCTGCGGGTCGGCGACCGCACGGCCACGACAGAGGCGGAGGTGCGCGCGAATCCGCTCGCGACCGTGGACGCCGCGACGTTCGCGGAGTACGACGCGTTCATGACGCGCGTCGAAGGCGAGGCCACGCGCATGCACGATGCCGTCAACGAGGCGCATGCGGCGGCGGAACAGCTGGTCGCCCTCCTCGCCGACCTCCCCTCGACGCCTCGCCATGCGGACGTGCGGCGGGACGGCGAGGCCCTCCTCGCGAAACTCCGGGCATGGGACGCGGACATGGTCTCGCGGAAGTCGCGCGCCTACGACGACACCGAGAACTTCCTGCAGAAGTTCTCGGCGAACTGGCTGTTCATGGTCAACGCGACCGAGAGCGAATTGCCGCGCGTGAACCAGCCCTCGCGGGAGCGGCTTGCGGAACTCGAGGCCGAGTGGCGGCAGCTCGAGGCGCGCGCCGACGCGATGCTCGGGCAGGACCTGCCGGGCCTCAACCGGAAGCTCTTCGATCTCGGCGTCGGGGCGATCCGGCGCCGGACGCCCCCGGCCCCGGCCCCGGCGGTGGTCCCGTGACCCCGTCGGCGCGGCGCGCCTTTGGCGAGCGCTTCTGGGCGGAGGGGGTGTACACCTTCGGCCTCGTGAGCGCCGGCTGGTTCGCCCTCGCGACGGTGGGCGCGATGGTCCTCTACCCGGGAGGATCGGTCACTGACAAGGCGTCCATCGGCTACGTCTTCACGCGCAACTTCTTCTCCGACCTCGGGATGGTCACCGCGCACAACGGCGTGGGCAACGTGGCGAGCATGGCGCTCTTCTTCACGGCGCTGCTGCTCGTGGGACTCGGCCTCGTGGCGTTCTTCGTCGCGTACCCTCGCCTCTTCGCCGTGGACGCGCGCGCCCGTGGCTGGGTGAGGGTCGGGTCCCTCTTCGGCGCGCTGGCCGGCGTCGGGTTCATCGGCGTGGCGTGCACCCCGGCCGACCTCATGCTCGGCGCGCACATCACGTTCGTGAAGTTCGCCTTCCGCTGCTTCCCGCTCGCCGCGCTCTGCTGCGCCGTCGCGATCTTCCGTGCGGAGGGGTATCCGCGCGCCTACGGGTGGGTGTTCGTCGCCTTCGGCGTCGGGCTGGTGGCGTACCTGCTGCTGCTCGAGTTCGGGCCCGCCGTGACCACCGATGCCGGCCTGGCGATCCAGGTCGGTGGGCAGAAGCTGGTCGTTTACGGCAGCATCGCGAGCGTGATGCTGCAGGCCGTCGGGGCCCGGCAGGAGGCGCGACGCCGTCGGCGTCGCGGCCCGGACGGTCAGGAGGGGCCATCGGGGCGCTGGCGTGCGCACCCCGACCACGGGCCCGGCGTGCCACGGGTGCCCGCGAGCGCCTGATCCGCCTCGTCGTGCTGGCCCAGGCGCCGGTACGCACAGGCGAGGTATCCTCGCGCCGCCACTCTTCGGGCACTGCGCGCTGTCGCGGCCTTCAGCAGCGGAATGGCATCGCGCGTTCGCCCCTCCTCGAGCGCCCGGATCCCCTCGATGAGCGGATCGTTGGCGACCGAGGCCTCCGCCTCTCCCCCGCTGCTGCCGGACCGGCTGGCACCGGCCAGACGCGACGTCTCGATCGCAGTCGAGTCTTCGACCGAGGCCGCAGTGGACCGGGAGCCCGGGTTGGCCGCGGCCTCGGCCCGTTGCGATCGCTGTTCGAGCGCGCGCGAGACCGCGCTATTGTCGTCGGGGGAGGCCGGACCGAGGAAACGATCCCGCTCGAGCCACGTGACGCCAGCCGCGAGCACCAGCGCACCGATGAGCGTCTTCCGGAGGATGGCCGATGCGGGGCTCCCGGTGGGCTGCGGCTCGTACCGACGCACCACGCTGCCGGACGTGCGGGGCGCGAGGGCAGGCGCACGCGTGGCCATCCGGGCGATCAGGTCGGTCGCCTCCTTTCGCTCGCCCGGACGCAGGGGCACCTCGCGCAGCAACTGCATGAAGGCCGCCGCCGTCGCGACCTCGCCGCTGAGCCCGCGTTCCAGCGCGCGCGTGAATGTGCCCCGCATCGATGCGCCGCGGACGCTCGGCGGGACTGCGGCGCGCTCGGACGTCACGGTGCTTTCGCCCAGCAGCATCGCCACGCCGAGGCGCGCGAGCGCCGGTACCACCTTGAGCTGCGGCGCGTCGAACACGCCGCCCAAGTCAACGACCGCTCCCGTTGCCGCCACCCCGCCGCCGCCGGGCGCTTCCTGCAGCAGCGCCCGGCCGGAATGCAGCAGGCGCACCGTATCGGGGGTGATGATTCCGATCCGTGTACCGGCATCCTCGCGCGCCGCCACGTCGGCCGAGACGTCGAGCAGGACGAGCAGGACCGCGTCGGGCGCCAGCGCGCCCTGGCGCACCATCACCTGCGCCAGAGTCGGCGCCTCACCGTATGACGTCATCGCGGCGTCAGGTTGCGCAACTGCACCGCCCGCGACGCCTCGTTGCCCGGCATCGGCGCATCAGCACGATCGAGGAGCGCGGCGCGGACCTCGAGCAGGCGGATCGTGCGCACGGGCGTCGTGACGTCCTTGAACGTGAACTCCGCGCGCTGCGGCACGCCGTTCTGCAATCGCGCGTTGACCGCGACCGCCGACCGGCCGGCGAAGCTCATCGCGGCGAAGGTCAGCGTCCCGCCGTCGGCGTACGCGGAGACGTCGCGATCGCTGAAGACCAACGTCCCGTCCGGGCCGCGGTTGGTGATCGTGATGCCGCAGGTGAGCGTGGTGCCCGTTCGGGCGCAGGCGTCCGTGCGCCACTCGACCTGCGCGACGAAGTCGGTGGTGACGACCTGGTCGGCGGGCGGGCGGGCGGA
The DNA here is from genome assembly GCA_021298835.1 of Gemmatimonadota bacterium. Lineage (GTDB taxonomy): Bacteria > Gemmatimonadota > Gemmatimonadetes > Gemmatimonadales > Gemmatimonadaceae > JAJTHG01. Next base: position 98,822 of record JAJTHG010000008.1, on the reverse strand, counting down.
GGCGCAGCCGGTCAGCAGGGTCGCGGCGACGACGAGGAAAGCGAGGGAACGCATGGAAGACTCCTGGGTGCGGGACGGATGGCGATGACCGGTTACCAGGGCTTGTACACCGCCATCGCCGCGGCGGTCATCGCCAGCACCGGAAGGGCCACGAGCAGTGGCCGGCCGAGCTGGGGACGCCGGTAGGGAAGGGCCGCGACCGCGGCGACCACCGCCCAGATGCCCAGCTTCACCCAGAGCCACACCGGGAAGCCAGCCCCGTGGCTGAAGCCGAGGCGCGCCAGCATGCCGAAGCCGCCGACAAGGATGAACAACACCCCCGTCCCGTGCATCCCGATCAGCAGCCGGCGTGCCTGGTTCTCGAGCTTGAGCCCGCCGTTGAGCGCATGCACGAGCATGCCGCCGAGGGAGACCATCGTGAGGGTGATGCCGAGGATGTGGACGACCTTGTAGAACGAGTAGGGGAGCATGGTGGGCGGGGCGTGTCGGCGAGCGGGACGCGGGGAGCCGCTACGGAGCGATGGTGACCACGAAGTACCCCGTGGTCCGACGTCGCCACGGAGCATCAGTCGAATAGGTGACGCCTGCCTTCACGCCGATCGCGGGAATGCGCAGGACGCTGACGGGCGGTACCTCGGTGGTGAACTCGGCGCCGACGAGCCGGTTGAAGCGGCCGACCCGCCGGCCGACCGACACCCACTCGTGATACAGGCGCAGCGGACCGGTGGTCTCGACGGCGAGCGTCGCGAACTGCGTCCCGCTGAAGGTGGCGAACGGCAACCCGGGGGCGACGATGCGCTGCGACAGCACGTCCGCATCGTGGTAGGGCGACGGCGACCCGCCGAAGGTGAATCGCTCCCAGACCGGCGCGTCATCGCTCGTGCTGCCGAAGCGCCCGCGTACCCCAAGCCCGCCGCCGCGGTACGGCGCGGCGCTGGCCCCCGCCTCGATCACCTCACGGCGCCAGCCGGTGCCGTTCGTGCTGCCGGCGGCCACGTGGAGGCGCGAGTCCATCCGCAGCGCGGCCGCTCCGCGGGGCGTCCACAGGTAGGAATCCTCCGCGGTCAGGAACCCGAAGGCGCGTGCGCCGCGCTCGAAACCGCCGGCGAGCGGGTGCACGTAGTCCAGCTGGCCCATCGAGGCCCCGGCCCGGTAGTTCGCGAACCCGTGCGAGGACCGCCGACCGAGCGCAATCGCCACCACGCCGCCGCCGTACGCGGCATCGAGGGACGCGAGCGCCGCCCCGCCGAGGTTGCGCTGCCGCGACGGGGTGTGCTCGCCCAGCCAGCCCTGCAGCTGCACTTCCGGCCGCCACCCGCGGTACGCGAACGCCAGCCGGCCGCCCCGCCACGTGCCGGTATCCCCGGCGCCCGCCTGCGCCAGCAGCGCGACGCGCCCCACCGGGTCCGTGACGTTGAACGCGAGGCCCAACTGGAAGCCATCGGCGGCGCCGCTGCCGAAGTTCGACGGGGCGATCCCCTGCGGCCCGATGCCGTACGGGCGTGCCGGCCGCGGGCCGGCGTCCTCGAACGTCACCGCCTTCGAGGCGTCAACACGTCGCGCCACCGGTGCTAGCCCGGCCGGCAACGTCGCGACCACCGCCTCGGGGACGACCGCATCGGCAGGCAACGTGCGAAGGTCGTAGCCGCGCGGATAGAGGTCGAGGAACCAGACGCGGCCGTCCTTGCCGACCTCCGGATGGAACACCGCACCCGTCGTGCGCGAGAGCCGAGTGACCGGGCCGGTCAGGGACAGCCGCTCGAGGTCCGCGACGCCAGAGGCCTCGCTCACGACGACGAGAGCCGTGTCCCCCACCCACGTCGGGGCGTAGCGCGTGGCACCGTCATCGGGACCGACGACCGTCGCCGCACCGGTCGCGACGTCGATCAGCACGGGGCGCCACACCGCGCCCTGCTGCACCGCGCTCGCCACCCGCGTCCCCGAGGGCGACACGCGCACCCCCGCGAACGGGCGATCGGGGGCCCCGGTCGCGAGGCGTCGCACCCCGCCGGTGACGAGGTCGATCAGCACCAGGTGGCACGTGCCGCCGCCGCACGACAGGCCGGCGGCCTGCGCCCCGCTGGGCAGGGGATCCGCCTCGCGGATGCCCGCCCCCTCGGTGATGCGTCTCGTCCACCCGCTCTTCGCGTGCCAGATCCAGAGATCCGGCCGAGAGCGTCCGTCCCCCAGCGACTGCTGACGGACGACGAGCAGCCGCTCGCCGTCGGCCATCCAGCGCGGCGCACTGAACCCGATCCCCGCGATCGGCTTGAGCGAGGCGACCCGCTTCCAGCCCGGCGGGGTCACCCGGTAGTCGGGGACGTCGAGCGAGTCCTCGCGCCGCTCGCGGGCGACACGGGCCGAGTCGGCACTGTCGGATGCGGCGACCGTGTCGAACACGACGACCGTCGTGGGCTTGTCCGGCGCGGAGAACCGCAGGGCCACTCGCCCGCCGTCCGGTGACAGCGCCGGCGCGCCGACGTTCCACGCGTAACGCTGCCGCCACGTCCCGTGCGCCGCCGGGCCAAGCTGCGCCTCCGCCGCCTTGGCCGCCGCCGTCACCTCGGCCACGAAGCGGCCGTACAGCACCGGCGCCGGCTCACCGAAGGTCCCGGTGAAGGCCTCGTCGAAGGTGCGCGTGCGCTTGGCCGTCATGCGCCGCCACAGCCACGTGAGCGACGAATCCCCCCGCTGGCGCTGCAGCCATTCCAGGAAGGCCGACCCGACGAGGTATCGCATCGAGCCCCCGAGGAAGGGCGCCGCGTCGTCGAGCGCCGCGTAGCTCGGCAACGCCCCCTCGAGCGCCCAGCGCCGCAGGAGCGCCGGCCGGAAGGCGCCGTTGGGGCGGCCGGATCCCGTCAGTTCACCCTCGATGACGGTCGCGTAGCCCTCCGTCACCCAGCCGGGCGCATTGAGCGGTATCGGGCCGAGCCGGACCGGGCTCAGCCAGCTGCTGACGTTCGACCACCGGTTGCGCGACGGGCGCAGCAGGTGAGCCAGATGGGCGTATTCGTGCACCGACAGGATCTCGCTCCAGCTGCGCGCCCCGCCGATCGCGCTCGACGGGTCCGGCGGGGTGGCCCAGAATCGCATGGCCGGACTCCCCAGGCCGGGCCACGCCGATCCGTTCGGCTCCGACACCGGGTCCTCGATGAGCACGTCAATGACGCGCGGCGGCGTGTAGCCCACCCGCGCGGCCACCGCGGCGCGGACCGACTCGATGCGGCTCGCGACCGCTTCGGCCCAAGCGCGGAGTCCGGGCTCGTAGTGGATGCGGAAGTTCGGCGTGCGGATCGTCTCCCACCCGAGCGCGGGACTCGTCGTCAGCCCGTCGGGTTGGGCACCGGCGGGGCGGGGCGCGACGAGGCCCGCGACGCCGAGCGACGCGACGGTGGCGGCCGCGGCGAACGGACGGAGGAGACGTCGAAGGAGGTGCATGCGGTTCGGTCGGGTGAACATGGGCCGATCGCTATACTTCACGGGCGCGCGGCCGGGTTCCGCCGGTTGCCCGCACCTTTTGCCACTTCAAGATAAGCGTGTCGCCGACATCATTCGACGTGACCCCCCCGTGACCCTGCGGGTGGCGGTGGCCGGAGCGGGGCGTCCGCTCGGTATGACGATCGTGCATGCCGCGGTGGCACGGGGCGATCGGGTAGTCGCCGGGGTCCGGAGGCCCGAGGCGGTCCCGGCCCTGCAGGACCTCGCCGTGGAGGTCGGGGACCGGCTGGCGGTGGTCCCCTTCGAGGCGGCGAGCGAGCCCTCGTGCGAGGCGCTCGCGGGCGTCGCCCGCGAGCGCTGGGGGGCGGTGGACCTTCTGGTGGATGCCGCCTTGGCCGCCGGCCCGGACACGCGGTTGGCCGAGGCCGAGGCGCGCCGGACGTTTGCTGGGGCGGACGCCCCGGAGATCGCCGGGCTGCTGCGGGTCAACGCGGTCGGGCCCCTGCTGCTCGCGCGCGCCTTCGTCCCCCTGCTGGCACGCGGCACGAATCCCGTGATGGTGATCGCCAGCCCGTGGACGGGGTCCATCGCGGGCAAGTCGCAGGGGGGCGACTACGGGCAGTGCGCGTCGGCGGCCGCCCGCAACATGGTCGCGCGCGCCCTCGGCCACGACCTCGCCGCGCACGGTGTCGCCGTCGTGCTGGGCAACCCCGGCAACTACAAGACCGAACTCGACGGGCCCGCCTTCCTGCACCGCGTCGAGGCCGCCGCCGAGGGGCTGCTGGCGCTCGCGGAGGGGGCCCGGCCGGGCGACGTCGCGTGGCACGACTGGACCGGCACGGAGCGCGCGTGGTGACGACGCGAGGATGGGTGACATGAGTGCGATTCGCACGTTGATGATGGGGCTGGTGGACTACGCCGGCCTCTTCCCGCCAGCGGCCCTGCCGATGCCCGAGGCCGTCCGCCACTACGCGGAATACCTCAAGGGGCCGGACGTGTGGGCCCTCGGCCGTTTCGTGCTGCCGATCGACCGGCTCGGCGAATTCGAGGCCGCAGCGCAAGGCGTGCTGCCGCGGAGCGCCGCCGAGGAGCCCTGGTCGCTGTCCGCGCTCGGTACGGGCGACCTCGAGACCGACCTCGCCGCGGTGCGCTCGTTCAACGTGCGCCACGGCCCGGGGGCCATGCTCGGCCATGCCGCCATTGACGTGCTCGAGGTGAAGGCGACGACGGTGGCGGAGGTCAAGCGGTACGCGATCCTCGGCCTCGCGGGCATCCGCACGTACGTCGAGATCCCCATCGAGGCCGACCCGCGGCCGCTGCTGGCGGCGATCGCCGAGCTGGGCCTGCGGGTGAAGGTGCGGACGGGGGGCGTCGTGGCCTCCGCCATGCCGCCCGCCGAACACCTCGCGCGGTTCATCGTCGCCTGCAGCGAGCTGGGGGTGACCTTCAAGGCGACCGCCGGGCTGCATCACCCGCTCCGCGGCGATTACCGGCTCACCTACGCACCCGACAGCCCCAAGGGGACGATGCACGGATTCCTGAACGTCTTCCTGTGCGCCGCCTTCGTCTTCGCCGGCATGGGCGAGGACGACGCGATCGCCTTCCTGCAGGAGAAGAATCCGCGCGCGCTCAAGGTCTCGACGCGCGGCATCACGTGGCGGCAGTACCACCTCAATGCCGACCAGATCGGCGCCGCGCGCGGCGGGGCGGTGGGGTTCGGCTCGTGTTCCTTCCGCGAGCCGCTCGACGAACTGCAGGCCCTGGGGATGCTCGGATGAGCGGCTGGCCGTCGCGGGACCACACGCACGACCCCTCCGCGCGGTCGTGGGTCGAGTCGGCCAACGTGGCCGGTGCCGACTTCCCCCTCCAGAACCTGCCCTTCGGCGTCTATCGCCGCCCGGGGGCCAAGATGCGGCCGCGCGTCGGGGTCGCGATCGGCGACGCCGTGCTCGACGTCGTCGGCGCCGCGGCCGTCGTGCCGATGCCTTCGACGGAGGCGTTCGAGGCCGCGGCCGCCTGCGACGCGCCGACGCTCAACCGCCTCGCCTCGCTCGGGCCGGCGCACTGGCGGGCCCTGCGGCACGCCCTCTTCGACCTGCTGAGCGCCGCGGGGCGCAACGCCGAGGCGGCCCGCGCGGCCCGCGGGCGCATTCTCGCGCCGATGGCAGAGGTCGAGCTGCTGCTGCCGCTCGCGATCGGCGACTACACCGACTTCTACGCCTCGGTGCACCACGCCACGAACGTCGGCTCGATGTTCCGCCCCGACCAGCCGCTGCTGCCGAACTACAAGTGGGTGCCGATCGGCTACCACGGGCGTGCGTCGTCCATCGTCGTCTCGGGTGCCCCGGTGCGCCGGCCCGCCGGGCAAGTGCTGCCCGACGGGGCGAGCGCGCCGGTGGTGCAGCCGACCGCGCGGCTGGACTACGAACTCGAGCTGGGCTTCGTCGTCGGGCCCGGCAACGCGCTTGGCGCGGCGATCCCGATCGGTGATGCCCCGCGGCACCTCTTCGGCGTCGTGCTCGTGAACGACTGGTCGGCGCGCGACATGCAGGCATGGGAATACCAGCCGCTGGGCCCGTTCCTCGCGAAGAACTTCGCGACGACGATCTCGCCCTGGGTGGTGACGACGGATGCGCTGGCGCCATTCCGCTCCGCACCGGCCCCGCGCGCCGAGGGCGACCCGGCACCGCTGCCGTACCTGCTCGACGCCGACGACCAGGCGCACGGCGCGCTCGCCGTCACGCTCGAAGTGTCGCTCGCCACGGCGGCGATGCGCGCGGTCGGCTCGCCGCCCCACCGCCTGTCGGCGACGCGCTTCGACCGGGCGATGTACTGGACGCCGGCCCAGCTGCTCGCCCACCACGCGAGCGGGGGCTGCAACCTGGCGCCCGGCGACCTCCTCGCGAGCGGCACCGTGAGCGGTCCCGAGCCCTCGGAGCGCGGGTGCCTGCTCGAGCTCACGTGGCGGGGGCGCGACCCGGTGGCGCTCGCGGGCGGCGAAGTGCGTCGGTTCCTCGCCGATGGCGACGAGGTGACGATCACCGGTTGGGCGGAGGCCGAAGGGGCGGTGCGGATCGGCTTCGGCACGTGCCGCGGCGTGGTGCAGCCCGCCTGAACCCCGCGCCATGATCGACAGCGGGACGCCGGAGCGACTGCGGCCGTTCGTGGAGGCCGTGGTGCGCCAGGTCGCGGCGGCCGGCGGCGAGGCGGAAGACGCGTGGGACGAGGTACGGTGGTGCGCCGCCCTCGCCGCGTCGGGCGATGCGGCTGGCATCGTGGACACCCTGCTGGCCGACGTGCCGCTGCTCTCGGCGTGCTACCAGAACGCGGATCTGCTACCCGTGGACGACGACGGCGCGGCGGCGACCCTGGCGCAGGCAGTGCTCGAGGCGACGCACCGCCTGGCTGGGTGACCCGCCGTCGGGAGGCCGACCGCTGCGAAACGACCGCGCGGCGGCACCCCGAGGATCGGGACGCCGCCGCGCGGGTTTCCGGAGCGGGGCGGTCAGGGCACGCGCTCGACCTTCGAGGTGCCCTTCTGCGTGATCGGAATGACCATGCCCATCGCCTCGACGGTCACGTTGAGCGCGGCCTCGATGGCCGAGGCCCCGCCGAGGAACGTGCCCGTCGGGGCCACGAGGTAGGTCGAGGTGGACTTCGTCTCGCCCTCGAGCGAGAGGTCCTGCCCCTGCGCGTTGCCCTTGCCGGCGACCTTCGACGTCGCGACGGCGGTGATCTTGGCGGCCTTGCCACCCGCGGCCGCGGAGTCGGCGGCGTAGGTGTAGGTCGTGACCGTGGTCGTGGTCGTCTCGATGCCGTTCTGGTTGGCCTTCGTCGTGGTGGTATCCACCCACGACTCACCGACCTTCGCCCCGGGCTTGATGCGCGGGAAGAGCGTCCGGAGCGACTGCGCCACCGGCGATGGCGGCTCGGCGCCGGCCTTGTCCACCGCCTTCTCCTCGGAGATGGCGCCGGCAGGGTTCATCTTGCCGGTGAGCTTCATGCCGAGCAGCGGTGCGGGGTCGGTGGCGGCTTCCGGGATGCTCGCGCTGGTGGACATCGAGTCGAGGACGATCAGGAGGTCCATCGTCGGCGCACGGCCGGCGAGCGAGACGGACAGGAGCTGCTTCGACGCGTTGTCGAACTCCTGCGTCGAGCCGCCCATGGACTGGGTGATCTTGATCTGCGAGTCCACCCGGTACTTCCCGGTGGACGGGGCGTAGCCGGGCAGCTGCGCCGACGCGACCGCCGGCAGGGCGACGGAACCGGCCGCCAGCACGAGGCGGACGAGGGAACCACTACGGGGCACGGGAGCTCCAGGGTGGGAGGCTTGGGGTCGGAGGCGGGCACCGCCGACAGGTTGTCGCGGAAGCTAGTCGTCGTCCGCTGCGGGCCGACAAGGCCGCGCCGGGCGGAATCCGGTAGTTTCCCGGGTGGCCGACCTGACCGACCCGACCCCTCCTACGACGATTGCCGTGTACGAGTTTCTCGCCGCGCTGGCGGTGATGCAGGGCGTCGCCCTGCTGGTGCTCATGGCCCGCCTCGCCCCCGGGAGAACGCGTCGCCCGCCGGTTCCCCCACTGCCCGCCGGCGGACCGGTCGGGGGGCTCACCATCCTCCTGCCGTCCTACAACGAGGCCGCGCGGATCCGTCCGTGCCTCGAGGGGCTGCTGAGGCAGGGGCCGGCCGTCGAGCGGATCCTCGTGATCGATTCGCATTCCGCCGACGGCACCGCCGACGTCGTGCGCGAGTTCCAGGCGCGCGATCCCCGGCTGGTGCTGCTGCACGATCCCCCGCTTCCCGCCGGTTGGGTCGGGAAGGCGTGGGCCCTGCAGTTCGGCACCGAGCAGGCGACCACCCCGTACGTGCTCGGCGTGGATGCGGACATCGTGCCGGTGCCGGGCATGGCCGACGCCATCCTCGCGCTCGCGCAGCGCGAAGACTACGACGTGCTGAGCTTCTCCCCCCGCTTCCGCATCCCGACCGCGGCGGAGCGCTGGCTCCAGCCGGCGCTCCTCACCACGCTCGTCTATCGCACCGGCGCGGCCGGCGAGCGGCAGCCCGATCCCGAGCGCATCGCGGCGAACGGTCAGTGCATGCTCTTCCGGCGCGAGGTGATCCTGCGCGAGGGCTACAACGTCGTGGCGGGCTCGTTCGCCGAGGACGTCGCGATCGCGCGGCAGCTCGCGCGGCAGGGGGCGAAGGTGGGCTTCCTCGACGGCTCGGCGCTGTACACGGTGCGCTCGTACGAGACGGCCGCACAGGCGTGGCGCGAATGGGGACGCTCCCTCGACCTCAAGGACGCGCGCTCGCGCGTCGGGCAGGCGTGGGACGTCGCGCACCTGTGGCTGGCGCAGGCGGCCCCCTGGATCGTGCTGCCCCTGCTCCTGCTGCTGCCGTGGCCGACCGAATGGCCGGCCGAGGCGCGCCGCGCGCTCCTGTGGGTGAACGGGCTCCTGCTCGGCATCCGCCTGCTGCTGCTGCTCGCCACCCGGGCCTCGTACGAGCGGACCGACCTCCCCTACTGGCTCTCGCCGCTGGCCGACCCACTGGCGGCGCTGCGCATCACGCTGTCGTCGCTGCGCCGCCCGACGCAGTGGCGCGGCCGCGTGTACGCACGGTAGGGCGCAGACCACCGCATCCGGACGCGCCGGGTGCCGCCGGCGCGCCCGTCAATCGAGCAGCGTCTTCCGCGCGTGGTCGGCGAAGCGCCGCACGATCTCGCCCGCCGGCTCGATCGCGTGGATCCCCGCGACGCTCCGGCCGGCCTGCCAGTACTCCTTCTCGCCGGCGCTCTCGGTCATCAGCCCCTTCTTGAGCTGGAGAATGCTGCGGGCGCCGTAGATGGTGCGCATCCAGTGCTTGGTCCGGCGTCCCTTGAACATCAGCCGCGCGAACCAGCCCGCGCGGGTCCCGAGCCGCCGGATGTAGGCGTTGCGGATCACCGCCACCGGCACGCCCGTCAGCCTCTGCGTGAGGACGATGTCCTCGGCGTCGGCCGCGACGATCGCGTCCTTGTACGCCTGGCTCGCCCGGCACTCGGGCGTGGCGATGAAGCGGGTCCCCAACTGCACCCCCGCGTAGCCCATCCGCAGCAGGTCGGCGAAGCCGTGCTCGTCGCCGACCCCGCCCGCGGCGACGACGGGGACGCCGAACGGGGCGAGTTCGTCGAGCAGCGCGCGCGGGTCGGTGCGGCCGGCATGGCCACCGGCCAGGCGGTTGACGGCGATCAGCCCGTCCACGCCGCCGTCCACGCCCTTCCGCGCCCACTTCGCCTCGGTGACGTCGTGGTACACCACGCCCCCGAACGGGCGCACCCTCTCCACCACCCACTTGGGGTTGCCCAGCGACGTCAGGAAGAAGCGCACCCCCTCCTCGAGGGCGATGTCGATCCACCGCGCCATGCGCTCGTGGTAGATCCGCGTGCTCTGCTCGATGAGGGCATTGAAGCCGATCGGCTTCGCGGTGAGCCGGCGGATGAGGCGCAGCCCCTCGCGGTAGTCGTGCCCGTGCACGTACGTGAGCGCGATCGGCTGCACGATCCCCAGGCCACCGGCCTCGGAGACTGCGGCGACCAGCTCCGGGTTCGAGCACGGGTACATCGGTCCGCAGATGAGCGGCACCTCGACGCCGGCATGGCGCGTCAGCGCCGTGTCGAAGCGCGGAACCGGGGCGGTCACGGGGCCAGCCGCCACGTGACGGTGCAGCGCGCCACCACGGCGCGGCCCGCATCGAAGATCTCGCAGGTCACGGGGTGCTCCGTCTCGCGGGTGATCGCGGGGACGGTCACCGACGTCTCGCCGGAGAGGGTCCCGCGCGCCTTCTTCAGGTACGCGATGTCGAGCCGGATCGGGATGCCGCGCACGCCGGCGGGCATCGTCCCCATCATGGCGAGGCCGCTCGACATCTCGCCCAGGTTGGCGAGGGCGATCGCGTGCACCGACGCGAGGTGGTTGCGCACCCCCCAGCGATCACGCAGCGTCACTCGGCAGAAGCCGGGACGCAGCTCCTCGACGCGGCCGCCGATCGTGCGCGTGTAGGGCGCCGTCCAGCCGACGAAACGCGAGAAGAGCCACCGGCCCAGCGGCAGCGGGGCCAGCAGGCGCCACGCCGCCTGCACGCGCGCGCCGGGGGCCTCGAGGGCGCGCGCCATCAGCCGACGCGCCGGCCGCGGCGGCCCGTCATGCGCGCTCCCGCCGCACGACGGCGCCGATCTCCTCGCCGAGCGTGGCGCAGCCCCACCCGAGCGCCAGCGCGAAGAGCGGCGGCAGGAGCAGGAACAGCGGACCCGGCAGCCCGAAGAGCGCGCCGACCTTCGCGGCGACGGCCCCGATCGCCACGCCCGCGCCCGCCTGCAGCGCGAGCAGCAGCATCCACGCCGTCCCCGCGCATACGCCGAGCACGAGCCCCTGCCGGACCCCCTTGGGCGACCCGAGGCCCGACGCGAAGGCCACGACGGGGAGCGCCCACCACCCGCCGAAGACGGTCGCGAGCGCCACCGCCGCGATGATCGTGAGCGCCCCGCGCACCTGACGGCCGATCATCGGGCCCCCCCGGGGGCCTTGAGCACGAGGGACGACGCGATGCGGTCGGCCGGCATGTCCGTCACGGCGCGCGGCATCCACACGGGGGCGAGGCGTCCCTCGGCCCACGCGTCCAGCCGGTCGAGGTAGCGCGAGGAGAACGGGTTCCCCGACTGTCCCCCGGGATACACCGCCTGCAGCGTCACGCTGTCGCCGAGCTCGGCGACCATGCGCCAGCTCGCCCCGTTGGCGGCGCCGTTGCGCGGTGCCAGCGTGTGGGGACCGCTCGTCACCCCCACCTTCGGCGAGGCGAACGGCGCCAGCCGGAGCAGGTGCGGGACCTGCATCGGGAACGCGGCGCCCCACTGGGCCCGGGGATCGTCGGGGCCGCCGTAGCGCGCCGTGAGGGTGTCCCACGCCGCCGCGGCCGTGGCGGCCACGAGGCCCGGGGCGGTCTCGCGCTGGGTGGTCGTGCGGCGGTCGTCCCACCAGCCCGAGGCCGGCGCGTCCAGCAGCTGGGCGAGTTGCGCGTTGCCCGGCGGCTCGAGCTCGCGGCGCCACGAGGTCGTGTCGCCGGTGAGGAACTCGTCCCAGACGGCGCGGGCGAGCATCGGCATGAAGACCTCGAAGACCGTCGCCCCGGTGGACTCCCGCGCATAGCGGCGATCCCACGCCGCCAGCGCCGCCTGGAATCGGCGGGCGGGCTCGGGCAGCGGCCCCGCGCGCGCCGCCGAGTCGAGCAGCGCCAGCACGCGCGGCACGAACCAGTCGGCGCGTGCGGAGCCGGGATCGGTCTGGAAGCGGCGCATCGCGTCGGGCGTCACCGCGCTGTCGGCGCGGAGCAGGGCGTTGATCCGCATCGCGCGCCAGGGTGGTGCCCAGCCGGTGCCCAGGTAGCGGGGTTCGACCTTCGGGTCCATCGGCTGCTGGTTGGCCGAGGCGAGGAACCCCTGCGCGGGATTCCGCGCCTGCGGGTACTCGCGCACCTCCCAGTAGCCGCGCCAGTCGCTCGCGCGCGTGGTGCCGTCGAAGAGCCGGCGCCCGTCGCCGGTGCCGGGCCGGACGGGGAACTTGCCGGTCGAGCGGATGGCGATGTTCCCGCTGCGGTCGGCCGAAAGCATGTTCTGAGCAGGTACGGCGTACGGCGCCATGGCGGCCCAGTACTCGTCCACTGTGCGCACGGTGTTGCTGTTGCGGAACGTGGTCACCGACGCCCCGCCCCACGCCGGGTCGTGCGCGGTCCAGCGGAAGCTGACCCAGCGCCCGCCGACCCGCGTCATGGGGCCGCGGTGCGTGTGCCGGATCGTGTCCACGGCGAGCACACGCCCCGCCTTGTCGCGGTACGTCTCGAGGCGCGACTCGAGCGGGACCCACGCGCCGTCCAGCCAGTAGCGCGCGGGGCTGGCGGCGACGTCCACCGACTCGGCGTAGAAGTCCACCACGTCGGCCCCGGTGTTCGTGTACGTCCAGGCGGCGTCGCGGTTCGCGCCGATGATGACCCCCGGGGTCCCCGCGAACGTGACGCCCGCGACGTCGAGCACCCCGGGCACGACGACGTGGACCTCGTACCAGATGCTCGGGAGCGTCAGGTTGAGGTGCGGGTCGCCGGCCAGCAGCGCCTTGCCGGAGGCGCTGCGCGACGGGGCGACCGCCCAGTTGTTGCTGCCGATGCCGTGCTCGCCGCCGCGCTCGGTGAGGGTGCCGTCGCGCCGGGGGCCGAGCGCGGCGGCGATGAGGCCGACGGCGCGCGCGGCCTCGGGATCGCCAGTACCGGGCTCCGGGATGCCGACGCCGTCGCGACGCGCGGTGCGCTGGCCGTTGGGCTGTATCGGCTCCTGCAGGAAGGTCGCCCTCGGGAAGGCCCAGTCGGCGACGGCCGTGCCGAACGCCGCCTGCGTCGCGACGTAGGGGAGGTCGTCGGACGCCCACGACAGCGTCTGTTGCATCTGGCCAAGCAGGTAGAACGTGTGCCGCGGCTCCCACCGCATCGGGCGGCGGCCGAGCAGGCGGTACTCGACAGGGAGGTCGGCCGGCCGCATCTGCGCGATGAAGGCGTTGACGCCATCGGCGTAGGCCTCGAGCCCTTGGCGCACCGGGTCGTCGGCGGCCAGTGCCGCCCACTTCCGTTCCGCGCTCCACGCGAGGCCGAGCCGCCGGTTCTCGCGGTCGAGCGGGAGGGCGGCGGCGTTGAGCTCGCTCAGGGTCCCGGCCGTCGCCCGCGTCTGTACTTCGAGCTGGAAGAGCCGGTCGCGCGCGACGACGAAGCCCATCGCCCGGTAGGCGTCGAACAGCGACGCGGCGAAGACATGCGGCACCCCGCGCGTGTCGAAGCGCACCTGCACGTCGGCGCCGAGATTGGGGATCGCCGCGCGCTGCGAGGGCGGCAGCTCCGCCCCGCGCGCGGCGGCCCAGACGCCGTTCCAGGGGTCGAGAACGGCGCCGAGGGGGGGGAGCGGGCCGGCACCGCGCGCGCCGACCCACGCCAGCCCGGCGGCGACGACGAGGGCCGCCGGCAACCGGAACCGCACTCAGTTGTCCCCGTCGAGGAGCCCGCCGAGGCCGCCGAGGATCGACCCCTCCTCGCGGCGGCCGCCCATCCCGACGCGCGAGGCCGCGATGATGCGGTCGGCGAGGCGCGAGAAGGGGAGGGTCTGCAGGATGACGCGCCCAGGGCCGGAGAGGTGGGCGAAGAACAACCCCTCCCCGCCGAAGAGCGCGGTCTTTATGCCCGGCACCATGCGGATGTCGTAGTCCACCGACGGCTGCATCGCCACGATGCAGCCGGTGTCCACCCGCAGGGTCTGGCCGGGCTTGAGGTCCACGTAGTGCAGCGTGCCCGAGGCGTGCAGGAAGGCGAGGCCGTCGCCGTCGATCTTCTGGAGGATGAAGCCCTCGCCGCCGAAGAAGCCGGCGCCGATGCGCTTGGTGAAGGCGATCGAGACGTTGAGGCCCCGCGCGCCGCAGAGGAACGAGTCCTTCTGCGCGATGATCGTCCCGCCCCAGTCCTTGAGGTCCACCGGCAGGATCTTCCCCGGGTACGGCGAGGCGAAGGCGACGTCGCGGCGCTGGCGCCCGTTGTTCGCGAACATCGTCACGAAGAACGAGTCGCCGGTCAGCAGGCGCTTGCCGCCCTGCAGGAGCTTGCCCCAGAGCGAGCCCCCTTGGCCGGTGGCGTCCAAGGTGGTGGCCATCTGGATGTCGTCCTCCATGTACATCATCGAGCCGGCCTCGGCCACGGCGGCCTCGCCGGGGTCGAGGGTGATGATCACGGCCTGGAGGTCGTCGCCGATGAGGCGGTAGTCGATGACGTCGGCTGGCATGGGGGTCGTCGGGGCACAGGGCGGAAGGGCGCGTGGCGCGCCGGAACCGTCGGAATATGCCCCCTCGGGGGCCCGGCGTTCCAGCGCCGGGTGTCCGAAATCCAGGCCGCACGGGCGTCCCCGGCCGGGGACGCCGGCCGGGGACGCCGGCCGGGGACGCGTGGTGCCGGAGCGCGCCGCGACGCACATTTCCCGGGTGACGTCCGGGGTGACGTCCGGGATGGGCGCCGGCCGAAGGGCCGTGGCGCGACTCCTGCAAGGCATGTCCCGCGAACGCCCCTCACTTCCGTCCGAGGCCTTCATCATGTCGCTCCGTGGTTCCGTCTGGACGCGCCGCATCGGGCGCACCGGCCAGGTGGCCGTCCTCGCCGCCCTCGCGCTGGTCGCGACGGCCTGCAACGCCAAGCGCGTCTCGCGCATCGACCCCAACGCCGTCACCGACCTGTCGGGCAAGTGGAACGACGCCGACAGCCGCCTGGTGGCGAACGCGCTCATCGAGCAGTCGCTGACAGCCGCGTGGCAGCGCCGGTACATGACGGCGCACGGCGGGAAGAACCCCACGGTCATGATCGGCGCCTTCCGCAACAAGTCGCTGGAGCTGATCCCGATCCAGACGTTCACGCGCGACCTCGAGCGGGCGTTCATCAACTCGGGGCAGGTCAACGTCGTCGCCTCGAAGGAGGAGCGCGACGAGATCCGCGCCGAGCGCACCGACCAGCAGCAGAACGCGGCGGCGGACTCGCGCGCACGGCAGGCCATGGAGGCCGGCGCGAACTACATCCTCCAGGGCGACGTGCAGAGCATCGAGGACAGCGAGGGGCGCGAGAAGATCATCTACTACCAGATCGACGCCACGCTGATCGACCTCGAGTCGAACCAGAAGGTCTGGGTGGGGAACCACCGCATCAAGAAGTACGTCGAACGCCGTCGCCTCGGGATGGAGTGACCCATGACCCCGCGTAGCCGCACGTCCGTCCGCGCCGCCGTCCTCACGGCGACCGCCTTGTTCGCCGCCTGCACCCCGGCCCGGGTGCGCGAGCGCCCCATCATGGTCAACAGCGACCGCGTGGCCAACACCGACTCCCTGGTCGCGGCTGCCGCCGCGCGGGGCGAGGCCGATCGCGCCCGGCTCGAGGCGCGGCGCGATTCGCTGATGCAGGTGGCGATGTCCACCTGCAACGGCGGGACGTGCGCCGCCCTCGCCCGCGGCGAGGTGGTGCTCGGCATGAACTCGGCCCAGGTCATGGCCGCGACGAGGACGACCCCCGAGGCGTGGACGGTGCGCGTGGCCGGCCCGGCGACCATCATGACGCCGCGCACCCTCAGCCGCACACCGCGCGACAACTCGGGCGAGCTGGCGATGGTGCAGCTCCAGAACGGCGGGGTGAGCACCTATGCCTATCGCGAGCGCCAGGGCCTGCGCGTGGTCGCCACGGCGGCGGACACGGGCATCACCGCCCGCAACCGTGTGCTGGCCGACCGGCTGCAGAAGGAAGGCGACGACTTCCTCTCGGCGGGCGACCGGGCGCTGGCGCTCGATCGCTATGATCGCGCGCTCCTGCTCAACCCCGATGACTACGGGCTCGAGTACAAGGTCGCGTCGCTGCTCGACCTCCAGTTGCGGCCGGTCGAGGCCCTGATGCGCTACCAGCGGTTCCTGCAGCAGCTCGAACTGCAGCGCATTGACGCGCAGGGCACTCAGGCGGCCAAGCTCACCGAGGCGGTCGTGCGGGCTCAGCAGCGCATCGTGATCCTGCGTCAGGAGACCGAAGCTGCGCCGCCGCCCGCCACGCCGCCGCCGGCGGGCCAACCGCCCGTCGATCCGCAGGACTGACGGGCCCCGCGTGCGCCGGACCCTCACGGCGCTGGTGATGGCGGTCGCGGCGGTGACGCTGGCAGGATGCAGCGTCGTCGCCGCCACCGCCGACGCGTCCGCCGTCACCCCCCTTGGCCTCGCGCGCAAGGAACAGGAGCTGCGCAACCTGCTCCCCATGGCCGGCCGCGACACCTCGGTCCACGAGATGCCGCGCCGGCTCACCCCACGCGACGACCTGATCGAGGCGCTCTACGACGGCAGCTGGGCCTACTACGCCGGCGACTGGGACCGGGCCGCGAAGGGGTTCGTCGCGGCGTCCGACATGGCCGAGGATCGCTTCACGAAGAGCCTGCGCGAGAACGCGGCCGCCCTGATCACGAACGACCTCGCGCTATCCTATACGCCGGGCCACACGGAACGGCTCTTCACGCACTACTATGGCGCCCTCGCCTTCGCCGGCAAGGGCGACTACGAGAGCGCCGCAGTCGAGGCCCGGCGGCTCGGCGCGATGCTCCAGCAGCTCGACCCCCAGATGACCGACCGCGACCGCTCGTCGCGCGCGCTCCTGCGCTACGTCTCGGGGGCGGTCTTCGAGGCGTACGGTGAGGCGAACGACGCCGACGTGTCGTACCGCAATGCTCGGCGACTCGCCGGCGCCGACTCGGCGACGATCCCCGGCCGCGTGCCGATCCCGCCGGATTCCGGCGATGTCGTGATCCTCATCGAGAACGGCTGGGTCGCCCACAAGGTGTCGCAGGACGTCGTGGTGCCGGTTTACGGCCCCGAGGCGGCGGCGTTCGGGCCCAAGGGCAACGTCGGGCAGCAGCTCGCCACCGCCGCCACCATCGCCGGCAAGGTGCTGCTCGTCGCCGCGACGCGCCCCGAGCAGGGCATCTGGTGGGTGGACGGCAAGCCCATGGTCATCAACAACTGGGGCGGGATCGGCACTGCCCAGCGGCTCGACAAGGACGGGTACCTGATGCGCGTCAGCTGGCCGGTGTTGCGGAAGTCGTTCGAGCCGCAGCGGTTTCTCGCCGTGTCGGGAGCGCTCCGGTCCTCTGGCGGACTCACGGCGAGCCTGAACGACGCCGTCGCCGCCGACCTCTCCCGTGACCGGCGGGCGGTGCTCGCGCGCACCATCGCGCGGCAGGCGGTGAAGCTCGCCGCCACCGAGGTCGCCGAGGCCAAGGCCACCAAGAAGTGGGGCGAGGTCACGGGGAGCCTCGTGGGCGGGCTGCTCAACGCGGCCGGCGCGGCGCTCGAGCGCGCCGATACCCGTGGCTGGCTGCTGCTCCCGGCGAGCATCAGCGCCGCGCGGGTGCGGCTCCCGGCCGGTCCGCAGGCCGTCACCGCGGTGGTGGACGGGCAGTCGCGTGACATCGGGCAGGTGACCGTGCGTCCCGGTCGGGTGACGGTCGTCAGCCGGCGCGTCTGGAGCGGCCAGCTCGGCGCGGTCGCCGACCGCGGCACGATCATCGAGGGCCCCCGGCGCTAGCCCGGCCGCCGGGCGTCACGTCGCGCCCAGCACGCGCAGCATCCCCTGCGCGAACGCCGGCAGGTCCTTCGGGACCCGCGCGCTCACCAGGTGGCCGTCCACGCAGCACGGCTCGTCCACCCACGTCGCGCCGGCGTTCACCACGTCGTCGCGGATGCCGACGGTGCTGGTGAGCGTGCGCCCGCGCACGATACCGGCCGAGATGAGGATCCAGGGCCCGTGGCAGATCGTCCCGACCAGCTTGCCGGCGGCATGCACCTCGCGCACGCGGGCGAGTACCTCGGGGTCGCGCCGCAACTTGTCCGGGGCCCAGCCGCCGGGGGCGATGATGCCGGCGAGCCGGTCGGCCGGGAAGTCGCGCACGTGGCCGTCCATGGTGGCCGGATACCCGTGCTTCCCTCGGTATCCGGCTTCGCCCATGCCGGCGAGCGGGACCCGATACCCCGCTTCCTCGAGCCGGAGCTTGGGATACCACACCTCGAGGTCTTCGTAGTCGGGACCGCAGAGCATCAGGATCGTACCGCGCGACATGGGGCGTCCGGGAGCGGGTCGTGACGGGCGGCGCAGGGGGCGCCGCCGTCGGTTCCATCTTTACGCGGGCCCCGGGGCGATGCACAATGGCGGCATGCCAAGGACCAGCACGCGTTCGACCAAGCAGGCCCCCGCGCGCACCGAGGCGCGGCCGGCGGCCCGCCGGGCGGGGGCCGCAACCGGCTCACGGGCCGCGGCGGCATCGCGGATGATCCGGGTCACCGAGTGGGAACTGCAACGCATCCTGCTGGACATCCACGACGGCCCGGTGCAGTCCATGTACGCGGCGCTCTCGCAGCTCGACCTGTTGCGGCGTGCGATCGCCGAGCACGCCGGCAGCGGCGTGACCGAGATGACCGAGCGCGCCGATCGCATCCGCCGGTCGCTCGAGACCGGCCTCGCGGAGGTGCGTCAGTTCATCGGCGAGTTCCGGCCGCCCGAGTTCACCGATCGGAAGCTCGTCGAGCTCCTCGAGGCGCTGGCGCTCCAGCACGAGGCGTCCACCGACGCCCACGTGGTGCTGGCGGTCAGGAAGCCGCTTCCCGAGACGGCGCTGCCGGTGAAGATCGTCCTGTATCGCGTGATGCAGGAAGCGCTGTCCAACGCCTACCGCCATGGGGGCGCGCACTCCGTGCAGGTGACCGTCTCGGCGGCGGGGCGCAAGGCGGTCCGCATGACGATCGCCGACGACGGCGCGGGGTTCGATCCGGGTGTCGAGCAGCCGGACGCGCACTTCGGGCTCAAGGGGATGCGCGACCGGGTCGAGATGATCGGCGGGCGCTTCGGCCTCACCAGTCGGCCCGGTGCCGGCACGCAGGTCGCCGTCGAGGTGCCCGTCGCATGACCCGCATCCGAGTCGTCCTGGCCGACGACCACGAGCTGGTGCTCGAGGGGCTGCGTGCCCTGCTCTCCGCCGAGCGCGACATCGAGGTCGTCGCGACGACGACGAGCGGCGAGCAGCTCGTCGAGCTCGTGCGTCGGCACCGGCCCGATGTCGCCGTCCTCGACCTCGAGATGGGGACGATGAGCGGCCTCGCCTGCCTGCAGAAGATCCGCGCCGAGAAGCTGCCCGTGCGCGTGCTGGTGCTCACGGCCTACAACGACGGGGCGAGCATCCGCGCCGCGCTCGAGGGCGGCGCCGACGGGTTCGCGCTCAAGACCGAGCCCCCCCAGCAGACGGTGTCCAGCGTGCGCCAGGTCGTGCGGGGGCAGCTCGTCTTCCCCGCGGCGGCCAAGCGTTGGCTCCTCGGGCGCGAGGCGACCCCCGAAGCGGAGAAGCTCACCGAGCGCGAGCAGGCGGTGCTTGCCCACGTGGCCGAAGGGGTCACCAACGCCGAGATCGCCCGGCAGCTCCGCGTCTCCGAGAACACGGTGAAGTTCCACCTGCAGAACCTCTACCTCAAGCTCGGCGTTTCCAATCGCACCGAGGCGGCGGCGCATTTCCTACGCGAGCGGGCGCTTCGGCGCGTCTGACGCCCCGACGGCCCGCGGGGGCCGGGCGACCGCGACCGGCGACGGGAAGCCCGCCCACCAGACGGCCGGCCAGCGCAATCAGGAAAAACAAAGCGCCCCGCACAAGGCGGGGCGCCGGGCAGACGGGGCGGGCCGGTCAGCGCTTCCGGTCCTGCAGCCAGGTCAGCGGGATGATGAACAGGGGCGTCAGGAACGACACGAGCAGGACGTTGATCCAGATCAGGGCCGTGTAGTACGCCCCCATGCCCAGCGCCGCCCAGAGGTTGCCGAAGATGCCGTTGTCCTGCACGAATCCCTCGTCGTCAGTGGAAGCCGTTGTCGCGGCGGGAAGCTAATCGGGGCCTGCCGGCGATCGCCACCCCACCCGTTCTTGCGCCAACGGGGATGCGCCGGGGGCGGTTCCCCCGGTACCCTCCACGCATGCGGACCGCACCGCAGCCGGGGACGGGAGAGCCCGTGATCGAGGCCACGCGGCGGTGCTTGGCACCGCTGCCGGCAGGACGCGTCGTGCTCGCCGTCTCCGGCGGCCCCGACTCCATGGGCCTCCTGGCGGCGGTCCACGCCGCCGGATTGGCCGATCGCGTGGCCTGCGTCGCCACCTTCGACCACCGGAGCGGCCCATGGGCGACCCGGGCTGCGCGGCTCGTCGCAGCGTCCGCGAGCGGCCTGGGCTTCCGCGTGGTCGTGGGGCGGGCCCCCGAGCCGATGGTCGCCGCCGGCGAAGCCGCCTGGCGCGACGAGCGCTGGCGCTTCCTGCGCCAGGTGGCGGCCGACGGGCCGACGGGCGTGGCCACGGCCCACACCAGGGACGATCACCTCGAGACGATCGCCTTCCGGCTTTGGCGCGGCGGCGGGCCCCGCGGCCTCGCCGGGCTCGACGTGGACGGCGGACCGCTCCGGCCCCTGCTGTCGGTAGCCCGAGCCGACGTGGCGGCCTTCGTGCGTGCGTCGGGGGTGCCGAGTCTCGCCGATCCGGCGAACGGCGACCGGCGCCACGCGCGCGTGCGCTGGCGCCTCGACCTGCTGCCGGCGCTGGAGTCCGCCCGGCCCGGGTTCTCGCGTGAACTCCTCGCGCTCGGAGCCAGGGCCGCGGCTTGGCGCCGGGACGTCGAGCGGCTGGTGGCGGCGGAGGTCACCGTCCGCCGGGAGCCGCAGGGCGCGGTGCTGACGCTGGGCGGGCTCGCCGATGTGCCCGCTGGCCACCTGGCCTGGTGCTGGCCGGCCATCCTCGCGGCGGAGGGCGTCACTCCCGACCGGCGTGCCCTGACGCGCCTCGCGCGGGAGACGACGGTCGGGCAGGCGGTGCCCCTGCCCGGAGGGGCGGAACTGATCCGCGTCACGGGCGAGACGTGGGTCCTCCGCCGCCCCCGGGAGACCGCGGTGCCCGTGCCCCTCGCCGGGGTCGTGCGGTTCGGGCCGTGGCGGTTCCGGCCGGCGAGGGCGGACGCGGGACGCGGGGAGCCGGGCACTTGGCACGCCCGGCTGCCGGTCGGCGTTCCTCTGGAGGTACGGCCGTGGCGACCGGGGGACCGACTGGCGGGACCGGCGGGGCCGCGGCGCGTCGCGCGTTGGTTTGCCGATGCCGGCATTCCCGGTCCGCTCCGTGTCGGCTGGCCGGTGGTGGCCGGCGGGACGAACGTCTGGTGGATCCCCGGGGTACGTCAGGTGGCGCTGCCGCCCGGCACCCCCTTCCTGAGCTATGACTGCGACCGTCAACCCGACTGATCCGCGCCTGATGGGGCGCAGCGTGCACCGGATCGCCTTCGCGCCGGAAGCGATCGCGCTGCGCGTGGCCGAGCTCGGCCGGGAGATCACGGCCGCCTACCCCGAGGGGGACCTGCTGATGCTGGGGCTCCTGAAGGGTTCGTTCATCTTCCTCGCCGACCTGGCGCGGGCGGTGCAGCGGCCGGCGCAGCTCGACTTCATCGTGGCGTCGTCGTACGGCAGCGGCACGGTGTCGAGCGGCACGGTGCGGCTGCTGTACGATCCCGAGACTCCGCTCAAGGACAAGCACATCCTGCTCGTCGAGGACATCGTGGATTCCGGACGCACGCTGCAGTGCCTGGTGGACCTGCTGCAGGCGCGGAAGCCGCGGTCGCTCGAGATCTGCGCGCTGCTGCACAAGCGGATCGCCACCGAGCTGACGCACGACGCCCGGTTCGTCGGCTTCGACGCCCCCAACGAGTTCCTGGTCGGGTACGGCCTCGACCATGCCGAACAGTTCCGGCACCTCCCCTATATCGCGAGTCTGGCCTAGCTTCCGACCATGCCCTCCAACTCCCCGAAGAAGAAGTTCAACTGGGGGCGGTTCTCCCGCACGCTCTCGTTCTGGATCCTGTTTATCCTGATCTCGGTGGCCTTCGTGCAGTTCTCGATGGGCCGCGGTGACCAGGCGCCGCCGATCTCGTACACCCAGTTCAAGCAGGAACTCGACCGCGACAACGTCGCCCGGGTGACGATCCAGGGCGGCACCGTGGCCGTGGGCGAGTTCAAGTCGAAGCTCCTCGTGAAGGGGCGCGAGGTGAAGAAGTTCACCACGCGGCTCCCGGTGCAGAATTCCGAGGCGCTGATCACCAAGCTCGACGAAAAGGGGGTGGAGGTCGAGGGAGCGGAGCAGAAGCAGCCGCTCTCGTCCATCCTCATCACCCTGCTCCCGTGGGTGGTGATCTTCGCGTTCTGGATCTTCATCCTCCGCCAGATGCAGGCGGGGGGCAACAAGGCGTTCTCCTTCGGCAAGTCGAAGGCGAAGCTGCTCTCGGGCGACACGCCCAAGATCACCTTCGCCGACGTCGCGGGCGCCGACGAGGCGAAGGTCGAGCTGCAGGAGATCATCGAGTTCCTCAAGGACCCGCAGAAGTTCACCAAGCTCGGCGGCCGGCTCCCCAAGGGGGCGCTGCTCGTCGGGCCGCCGGGTACGGGCAAGACGCTCCTCGCCAAGGCGGTCGCGGGCGAGGCGGGCCGCCCGTTCTTCTCGATGTCGGGGTCCGACTTCGTCGAGATGTTCGTCGGCGTCGGCGCGAGCCGCGTCCGCGACCTGTTCGAGCAGGGCAAGGCGCAGGCACCCTGCATCATCTTCATCGACGAGATCGACGCCGTCGGGCGCCACCGCGGCGCCGGCCTCGGCGGCGGGCACGACGAGCGCGAGCAGACGCTCAACCAGCTCCTCGTCGAGATGGACGGCTTCGAGTCGAACGACGGCGTGATCCTCATTGCCGCGACCAACCGGCCCGACGTGCTCGACCCGGCGCTGCTCCGGCCGGGCCGCTTCGACCGGCAGATCGTCGTGGACGCCCCGGATCTCAAGGGGCGGGAGGGGATCCTCAAGGTCCACCTGCGCAACAAGCCGATCGCCGACGACGTGTCGGTGACGGCGATCGCGCGCGGCACGCCCGGCATGGCCGGCGCCGACCTCGCCAACCTCGTCAACGAGGGGGCGCTGCTCGCGGCCCGCCGCGGCCACACGAGCATCTCCATGGCCGACCTCGAGGACGCCAAGGACAAGGTCATGCTCGGCGCCGAGCGCAAGTCGCTCGTCATGAAGGAGGAGGAACGCCGCCTGACCGCCTACCACGAGGCGGGGCACGCGGTCTGCGCGATGATGGTCAAGGGCAACGACCCGCTGCACAAGGTCACGATCGTGCCGCGCGGGCGGGCGCTCGGCGTCGCGTTCACCCTCCCCGAGGACGACCGCGTCTCGGTCACGCGCGAGCAGCTCGAGGCGCGCCTCGTCATGGCCTACGGCGGCCGCGCGGCGGAGGAACTCATCTTCGGCCGCGACCGCGTCACCACCGGGGCCGCCAGCGACATCCAGCAGGCGACCGGCATCGCGAGGCGCTACGTCACCCAGTGGGGGCTCTCCGAGCAGATCGGCCCGATCCTCGTCGGCGACAACGAGCAGGAGGTCTTCCTCGGCTCGCAGCTCGTGTCTCGGCGCGAGGTCTCGGAGCAGACGGCCCAGCAGGTGGACGCCGAGGTCAAGCGCGTCATCACCAACGCGTTCGATCGCGCGAAGCAGGTCCTCACCGACCACCTCGATCTGCTGCACAAGGTCGCCAGCGCGCTCCTCGAGCGTGAGACGCTCACCCGCGAGGACATCCAGGTGCTGCAGCGCGGCGAGACCCTCCCGCCGCGCCCCGTCGAGCCGCGGCCGCTCGCGCCGTCGGCCACGCCCACGCCGGTCACCGCCCCCGAACCGCGGCGCATGCCCCCGCTGCTCGGCGGTCCGGAGGTCGCTCCGGCGTGACGCCCGCCGGGGCCACTGCGCCCCGGGCCGGTGAGCGAGGCCCGTCGCGACGCGCCGCCGTCGCGACGGGCCTCGTCCTTTGGTTCCTGTACGCCGGCACCGCTTCGGCGCGGCTGCAACCGTGGGACGCGGCCGAGTTTGCGACCGCCTTCGCCGTCTTCGGGGTGCCACACCCGCCGGGCACCCCGCTCGTCGTGGTCATCGGCCGAGCCGTCTTCGCGATTGGTACCCCGTGGCTCGCCGGTCCGCTGGCCGCCGCGCTGGCCAGCGCGACCTGCGCCGCCTGCGCCGGGGCACTGCTGGCGTGGCTGCTCGCCCGGCGCGGGACGGCCCCCGGGCTCGCGACCGCGATCGCCTGCCTCGCCGGCACGGCCGGCACATGGTGGACGGCCGCCACCGAACCTGAGGCGTATGCCCCGGCGATGGCGCTGGCGGTCGGGATGCTCGCCGCCGGCAACGAGGCCGCCCGCGCCGACGCCGAGGGCGATCGGGCCCGGGCCTGGCGCTGGCGCGTGCTCGTCGCGTACGCGCTGGCGCTGGCGCCCGCCGTGCACCAGCTCGCGTGGGTCGCCGCGCCGGCGGCGCTGTTCCTGGGCTGGCCGCAGGCGACGTGCGCACGGGTGGACCTGCCGTGGAGACGGATGGTGCTGGCGGGGCTGGCCGGCGCGAGCGCATGGGGCATCCTGCTCGTCCGGGGCGGGGCCGGGGCCCCCGTGCTGATGGGAGATCCCACGTCGCTGTCGGGGCTGCGGGCGATCGCGACCCGCGCGATGTACGAGTCGCCCGGGTGGTGGCCGCGGCAGGCGGCACTTGGCTGGCAGGTGGCCATGCCGCTCGAATACCTCCACGAGCAGTTCACGACGGGGCTCGTCGCGTCCGTCGGCTGGGTGCCGGGGCTCGTGTCCGCGCTCGTCGTCGCCCCGTTGCTGGTGCTCGGCGTGCGCTGGTGGTGGCGGCGCGACCGTGCGCTCACGATCGCCTGGCTGCTGCTCTTCGGCGCGGGGACGCTCGGCGTCGCGTGGCACCTCAACCTCAAGCTGGGCCCGTCGCTCGGGTGGGGGGTCGTGCCTCACGAGGCGCCGCGCGAGGTGCGCGAGCGCGACACGTTCTTCCTGCCGGGCCTGCTCGCGTTCGCGATCGGGGTCGGCGGCGGGCTCGCAACGCTGGTGCGCGGGCGCGGGGACCTCGCGCTCGCGCTCGCCGCCGCATGGGGGCTGCTCGTGCGGCCGGGGCATGATCGCGATCGGTTGCCGGCCACGACCGCATTCCACGACGGCCTCGAGGCGGTCCTCGCGGAGGCACCGCCGCGCGGGGTGGTGCTGGCCGCCACCGATTGGGACGCGTTCGGGCTCTGGTACGCGCAGGTCGCCGAGGGGCGGCGGCGCGACCTTGTGCCGGTCGTGCTTGGCCTCCTGCCCGACGCGTCGTACCGGGGGCGGCTCGACGCGGGTGCCCCCGGCCTCGCCCCGCCGTCGGGCGCGGGCCGCGCGGCGGCCCTGCGGCACGTGATCGCGTGGGCACGCCGGACGGGGAGGCCGGTCGTCGCGGGGCCCTGGTCGGTGGCGACGGTCCGTCGCGGACTCGGAGCGGACTCGGCGATCGTGGGGCGCGTCGGGAGGACGGCGTCGTCGCCGCCCGGTCACGGCCGCGATGGGGACGCCGCGACGTCACCATGGTAAATTCCGGGGTCATGCCGTTTCCCGGGTTCGCCGACCGCCTCGCCGACGTGCGTCGTTGCATCGCTGATGCCCGGGCCCGCGGCGGGCACGGGCAGGCGGTGCGGCTGATCGCGGTGACCAAGACGCATGGCCCCGAGGCCGTCGAATTGGCGTACTCGCACGGAATCGCGGACGTCGGGGAGAACAAGGTGCAGGAGGCGCAGCAGAAGATGGCGGCCGTCGCGGTGCCGGTGCGTTGGCACCTGATCGGCCACCTGCAGCGGAACAAGGTGAAGTTCACCGCGCCGTTCGCGCTCGTGCACGGCGTGGACAGCCGCCGGCTCGCCGAGGAGCTCGACGCGTTCGCGCGCAAGCGCGGCGTCGTCGCCGACGTGCTGATGCAGGTGAACGTGTCCGGGGAATCCACGAAGGGGGGGCTCGCGCCGGCCGAGTGGGCGGGCGAGGCCGCGCACTGGAAGGGGCTCACGGGTCTGGCGGTGCGTGGGGTGATGACCATGGCACCCTTCGGGGCGCCGGAGGCGACGCTGCGCGCCGTCTTCGCCGGTGCGCGCGCGGCCCGCGATACGTTACGGCAGTCAGGGCACCCCGCGGAGGAACTCTCCATGGGGATGACGGAGGACTTTCCGGTCGCGGTGGAGGAGGGGGCCACGATGGTCCGCCTCGGCACCGCGCTCTTCGGGGCAAGGGAGAACACATGACGGACGACGCGTTCCGGTTGACGCCGCTCGACGTGCGCCGCTACGACTTCGGCACGGCGCTGCGCGGATACGACAAGGTGCGGGTGGACCAGTTCCGCGACCAGGTGGCCAACGAACTCGAGCGGCTCTCGCGGCAGATCGCCGACCTCGAGACGCGCGCGAACGGCTTCCTCGAGCAGCTCCGCGCCTTCCGCGAGCGCGACAAGGCGCTGAACGAGGCGCTGGTCTCGGCCCAGCAGCTGCGGGCGGAGATCCGCGAGCAGGCCGAGCGGGAAGCGGGGCTGATCCTGCGCGAGGCGCGGGCCGAGGGGGAGCGCATCCTGCAGGTCGCTCGCGAACAGGTGCAGGCGCTGCGGCAGGAGGCCGAGCAGATGGAGAAGGCGCGCCGCACGTACTTGTTGCAGTTTCGGGCGCTCACCGAGCGGCAGCTGGCGGAGGTCGAGGCCATGCTGGCGACGGTGCCGGGTGACGGCATGGCCCCGCCGCCGCCGGCCGCGAAGCGCCCCCCGTCGCCCGTGGCGTCGTCGTGGCTCGACGCCCCGGCGGGTGCGTCGGGGGAGGACGACCTGGGGTGACGGCACCGGCGGCGCTGGCCCACGACGTGGCGGCGATCGCGCGCGCGGCCGATGCCGTGCGCGAGCGCTGGCCGCACGTCCCGGACGCGGCGATCATCCTCGGCACCGGCCTCGGGGCGCTCGGGCGCGAGATCGGGCTGGACGTCGCGATCCCGTACGACGCGATCCCGGGGTTTCCGCTCTCGACGGTCGAGTCCCATGCCGGGCGCCTGCTGTGCGGCACGCTCGCGGGCAAGCGCGTGGTGGCCATGCAGGGGCGGTTCCACCGCTACGAGGGCTACTCGCTGCCGCAGGTCACCTTCCCGGTGCGCGTGCTGCGGGCGCTGGGCGCGACGGTGCTCGTCGTCTCGAACGCCTGCGGGGGGCTGCACCCTCTGTGGCAGAAGGGCGACCTCATGCTGATCGCCGATCATCTGAACCTGCTCGGCGACAATCCGCTGATCGGGCCGAACGACGCGCGGCTGGGTCCCCGCTTCCCGGACATGAGCGCACCGTACGACGCCGACCTGCGCGCGCACGCGCGTGCCGTGGCGGCCGGGCAGGGGCTGACATTGCGGGAGGGCGTGTACGTCGCCGTGCCGGGCCCCAACCTCGAGACGCGCGCCGAGTACCGCATGCTGCGCCTGCTCGGCGCCGACGTCGTGGGGATGAGCACCGTGCCGGAGGTCATCGTGGCCGTCCACGGCGGTATGCGGGTGCTGGGCCTGTCCATCATCACCGACCTCTGCCTCCCCGACGCGCTCGAACCGGCGTCGCTCGAACAGATCGTGGCCGCCGCGACGGCGGCCGAACCGCACCTGACCGCGCTCGTGCGCGGCGTCCTGGATCGCCTGTGACCGCACCCGCCGCGCCGCGCTTCCGCCCGCTCCCGCCGGACCTCACCGCCAGCGCCCTCGAGGAAGAGGTGCTGGCCCGGTGGGACGCCGAAGGGCTCGTCGCGCGCGCCCTCGCCGACCGGCCGGGCGCCCCGACGTTCGTCTTCTACGACGGCCCGCCGACGGCGAACGGCAAGCCGGGCATCCACCACGTGTTCGCGCGCACGACGAAGGACCTCTTCTGCCGCCATCGCGCGATGCACGGCTTCCACGTGCCGCGGAAGGCCGGGTGGGACACCCACGGTCTGCCGGTGGAAATCGAGGTCGAGAAGTCGCTCGGCATCAGCGGCAAGCAGGACATCGAGCGCATCGGCGTGGCGGCGTTCAACGCGCGCTGCCGCGAGAGCGTGTGGACGTACAAGGGCGAGTGGGAGCGCCTCGTGCAGCGGATCGCGCACTGGCAGGACTACTCGGCGCCCTACGTGACGTACAGCCACGAGTACGTCGAGAGCGTCTGGTGGGCGCTGCGGACCCTGCACGACCGCGGGCTCCTCGCGCGCGGCCACAAGATCCTGCCCTACTGCCCCCGCTGCGGGACGGCGCTCTCGAGCCACGAGGTGGCGCAGGGGTACGAGGACGTCGAGGACCCGAGCGTGTACGTGGCGCTCGACCTCGCGACCGACGACGGCCGCCGTCGCCGGCTGCTCGTCTGGACGACCACGCCGTGGACGCTCGTCTCGAACGTGGCGCTGGCGGTCCATCCCGACCTCGCGTACGTCGAGTTGGCGAAGCGGACGGGCGCCGAGTGGACCGTCATCCTCGCCGAGTCGCGCGTGGCGGGGGTGCTGGGCGCGGACTGGGGCGACCGCTGGGACGTCGTCGCGACGATGACCGGGGCCGACCTCGCCGGCCGGCGCTACCGACGGCCGCTGGACTGGGTGCCGTACCCGGCGGAGGGGCGCACCGAGGTCATCGTGGCCGAGACGTTCGTGTCGGCCGACGACGGGTCGGGCATCGTGCACATGGCACCGGCGTTCGGCGCCGACGACTACGCCGCGGGGCGGCGGCACGGGCTCGCGTTCCTGCAGCCCGTGAACGCGCGGGGCGAGTTCCCGCCGGAGCTGCCGGTCGTCGGCGGCCGGTTCGTGAAGGCGGCCGACGAGGCGATCGTCGAGGAGCTCGGGCGGCGCGACGTGCTCTGGAAGGCCTCGCGGTTCGTGCACGCGTATCCGCACTGCTGGCGCTGCCGCACGCCGCTGCTCTACTACGCGCGGTCGTCGTGGTTCGTGCGGACGACGGCGGTCAAGGACCGCATGCTGGCGCGCAACGCGCAGGTGGACTGGCACCCGCCGGAGACCGGTGCCGGCCGGTTCGGCGAGTGGCTGACGAACAACGTGGACTGGGCGATCTCGCGCGACCGCTATTGGGGGACCCCGTTGCCGGTGTGGGTCAACGACGCCGACCCCGACGAGATCGAAGTGATCGGCTCGTACGACGAGCTCTTCGCCCGGGTCGGGCGGCCGAAGCCGGCCGACTTCGACCCGCACAAGCCGCACGTGGACCAGTACGCCTGGCCGGCGCGGAGCGGCACGGGGACGATGCGTCGCACCCCCGAGGTGATCGACACGTGGTTCGACTCGGGGGCGATGCCGTTCGCCCAGCACCACTTCCCCTTCGAGCACCGCGAGGCGTTCGCGCGCGAGTTCCCGGCCGACTTCATCGCCGAAGGGGTGGACCAGACGCGTGGGTGGTTCTACTCGCTGCTCGCCATCGCCACCGGGCTTGGCGACGCCCTTCCCAACAACGGCGACGGGGCGTCGCCCTACCGGGCGGTGGTCGTCAACGACCTCGTGCTCGACGCGCAGGGCCGGAAGATGTCGAAGAGCCGCGGCAACGCGGTGGATCCGTGGCGCGTGATCGAGGCGCACGGTGCCGATGCGGTGCGGCTCTTCCTGGTGGCGGCGGGGCAGGTGTGGAAGCCGCGGCTGTTCGACGAGCGGGCGATCCGCGAGACGATCGGCGGTTTCCTGCTGACGCTGCGCAACGTGTACCGCTTCTTCGCCGACCTGGCGAACTTCGGGTGGGCCCCGTCGGCCGACGACCCGGCGCCCGCCGACCGCCCGGTGCTCGACCGCTGGATGCTCTCGCGGCTCGCCGCCGTCGAGGCCGAGGTCGATTCCGCCCTCGGCGCGTTCGACGCGACCAACGCGGCCCAGACGCTGCTCGCCTTCGTGGTGGAGGACGTCTCGAAGTGGTACGTGCGCCTCTCGCGCGACCGCTTCTACGCCACCGACACCGCCGACGCCCGCGCGGCGTTCGCGACCCTCCACGAGACGCTGGTCGTCACCTGCCGGCTGCTCGCCCCGTTCGCCCCGTTCCTCAGCGACTGGCTCCACCGCGCGCTCGACGGGGCCACCGTGCATCTGGCTGCCTACCGCCGCCCGACGGACGCGCCGAGCGTGCGGGTGCGCGACGGCGTGCTCGAGGCCGCCATGGACGAGGCGCGCACGCTCGTGCGCCTCGGGCGCGCCGCCCGCGAGTCGGCCGGCATCGGCGTGCGGCAGCCGCTGCCGCGCATGGTGTGTGTCGCGCCGGCGATGCCGCCGGCGCTCGAGGCGGCGCTGCTGCCCTGTGTCGCGCAGGAGCTCAACATCAAGCAGGTCGAGACGGCGCGCTCGGCCGACGCGCTGGTGACGCTCGAAGCGAAGGCGAACTTCCGGACGCTCGGCAAGAAGTTCGGCAAGGCGACGCCCGAGGCGGCGGCGGCCATCGCCGCCCTGTCGTCGGACCGGCTCCGGGCCTTCGAGCACGGCGAGGCGCTCTCGGTCGCCGCGGGCGGGCAGGAGCATGCCCTCGCCGCAGAGGACGTGCTGATCCAGCGCCGGGCCGTCGGGGCCTTCGTGGTGCAGGAGGAGGCGGGCCGCTTCGCCGCGCTCGACCCGACG
This sequence comes from Gemmatimonadota bacterium, assembly GCA_021298835.1. Lineage (GTDB taxonomy): Bacteria > Gemmatimonadota > Gemmatimonadetes > Gemmatimonadales > Gemmatimonadaceae > JAJTHG01. The sequence continues at coordinate 68,271 of JAJTHG010000008.1, read as the reverse complement.
GTCACGCCCGCGCTCCGGCGCGAGGGCCTCGCGCGCGAGCTGCTCTCTCGGGTGCAGCGGCTCCGGAAGGAGAGCGGCCTCGCCATCGCCGACCGCATCCGGCTCTGGGTGGCGGGGGACGAGGAGGTCGTCGAGGCCGCCCGAGCCCACGGGGAGTGGATTGCCGCCGAAACGCTGGCAACCGACTACTTTCCCGGAGAGCTGCCGACCGGCCCCGTCCTCGCCACTGCCGACGTGGACCTCGACGGGCCGGCGGCCGTCATCGCCTTCACCCGAACCAGCTGACCCATGGCCACCGCGAAGGGTACGACGAAGTCGGCTGCCAAGGCCGCCGCGAAGACGCCGCCGAAGCCGGGCACCAGGAAGTTCATCGAGCACTTCGAGCAGCGGCTGCACGACGAGCGCAAGCGTGTGCTCAAGGACCTCGGCTTCCAGGAGCAGAACTTCGACGGGGGTGACGGCGAGAGCTCGGCCTACTCGTTCCACATGGCCGACCAGGGAACCGACGCGATGGAGCGCGAGAAGTCGTTCCTGTTCGCCTCGAAGGAGGGACGCTACCTCTGGCACATCGACCAGGCGCTGCGGCGGCTCTACAAGTCGCCCGACACCTTCGGGAAGTGCCATTCCTGCGGGAACGACATCCCGTTCGACCGGCTCGACGCGCTCCCGAATGCCCGGTACTGCATCAACTGCAAGCAGCTCGAGGAGCGTGAGAAGGCCAAGTAGCGTCTTCTGGGGCACCGCGGCCGCCATTCTCGCCGCGGACCAGGCGACCAAGTGGTGGGCGGTGCGCACGCTCGAGGGGGCGCCCCCCACGACGCTCGTCGGAGACTGGGCGCGCCTCGTGCTCGTGTACAACCCCGGGGCGGCTTTCGGCTTGCACGTCGGGACGTGGTCGCGCGAGATCTTCGCGACCCTCACGGTGGCCGCGCTGGTCGTCCTCTGGCGGCTCTACCGGACGGCCACCCCCGCCGAACGGGGGCGGGTGTGGACCACCGCGTTCGTAGCGGGCGGCGCGCTCGGCAACCTCGTCGATCGCGTCCGGCGCCCGCACGGGGTGGTCGATTTCCTCGACCTCGGCGTGGGCGACCTGCGCTGGCCGACCTTCAACGTCGCGGACGTCGCCGTCTGCGTCGGCGCCGTCGGGCTGGCCTGGGTGCTGCGCGACGACGCCGGCGCCGGGTCGCCCGCCGCTGCGCCGCGCCCGGAGGCACGATGACGGGTCCCGTCTCCATGGCGCGTGGCGGCCACGTGGTGCCGGCGGTCGCGGCCGGCCTCGCCATCGTCCTGGACGTCGTCACCAAGCGATGGGCGGTCGAGGCCCTCGCGCCGATGCACGTGCCGCACGAGGTCGTCGGCCCGTGGGTGCGCTTCACGCTCGCCTTCAACCGTGGCGCCGCCTTCGGGATGCACCTCGGCGAATGGTCACGCGTGGCCTTCGGCGTGATCGCGTGTGTCATCCTCGGGGTGCTGGTGTCGCTCTACCGCGAGACCGCGCCCACCGAGCGATGGCGGCGGCTCGCGCTCGCGCTCGTCGCGGGCGGGGCGGTCGGCAACCTCATCGACCGGGTCCGATGGTCGCAGGGCGTCGTGGACTTCATCGACATCGGCACCACGGGCTGGCGGTTCTGGACGTTCAACATCGCCGACAGCGCTGTCACGGTCGGCACGATCCTGCTTCTCTGGACCATGCGCGAACCCGTCGCCCCCGCCGCGCCGGAGGGAGCCCCGGATGCCCCGGAGTCGACGGCGTGACGCTCGATGCGCCGCTCCCCGGTCGCCACGAGTTCGGGGCGCCGGGCGACGGCGCTCGACTCGACGTGCTCATCGCCGGCCGACTGGGCGGCTCCCGATCGCGAGCAGCCACCCTGATCGCCGAGGGACGGGTGACCGTGGCCGGCCGCCGCGAGAAGGCGTCGTATCGGCCCGACCCCGGAGAGGCCATCGTCGTGGAGGTACCCCCGCCAGCCGGCCGGCCCGTCCTCCCGGAACAGATCCCCGTGTCCGTCGTCTTCGAAGACGACGACCTGCTGGTCGTGGACAAGCCCGCCGGGATGGTCGTGCATCCAGCCCCGGGAAACTGGAGCGGCACCCTCGTCAATGCCCTGTTGGGTAGAGGGGGGGCGATGGCCGACGAGCCGGACCTGCCACCGGAGCAGACCCGGGCGGGGCTCGTCCACCGGCTGGACAAGGAGACGTCGGGGCTCCTCCTCGTCGCCAAGGCCGAGGGGGTTCATCGGGCCTTGGCCGCCGATCTGGCGGCTCGGCGGATCGTGCGCCGGTACGCCGCCCTGGCCTGGGGTCACCTCGATGGCGACAGTGTCACGGTGACGGCGTCGATCGGCCGGGATCCGCGTGACCGGAAGCGCATGGCAATCGTATCCGAAGGACGGACCGCGCGAACGGATTTCGTGCGGATCGCCCGCCTGCCGCACACGGACCTGCTGCGCGCCCATCTGCACACCGGGCGAACGCACCAGATCCGGGTGCATCTGGCGTCGGTGGGGCATCCGGTGGTCGGGGACGACACGTATGGAGGAGGGGGGGGCCGACGCCTGGTGGCGTTACCGCCCGGCCGACACTTCCTCCATGCGGCGTGGCTCCGGTTCCGGCATCCCCGGACGGGGGCGACGCTCGACCTGCGGTCGCCGCTCCCGCCGGACCTGGCGCAATCCCTTGCCACGGCCGCCGAGCTGCCCGACCTGCTGACCCACCCCGACCCGCTGGCGTATCTTGGATTCTTCGATGGCGATGGATGAAGCGCGAGGCATCACCGGCACCCGTCTGCTCCTGTTCGGGGTCCGGGGGCGCCGGTTCGCGTGCGAGCTGGCGGCGGTGCGAGAGATCGTCCCGTTCGGCCTCGTGACCCGCCTCCCTGGCGCGCCTCCGGCGGTGGCGGGCGTCAGCAACGTGCGTGGGCTGGTCGTCACCGTCGTGGACCTCGGGGTGCGCCTCGCTGACGGGCCGGTGGACCGCGCCGAGGGTGCCGTGCTGCTGGTCGAGCACGCCGGCACGGTGCTGGGGGCGGGAGTGGACGACCTGCGAGACGTGGTGGTGCCGGAGGGCGGCGTGCAGCCGGCCTCCGGCGGTGGGGCCGCCGGTGCCGCCGGCGTGGTATGCGGCGTGGTCACGACGGCGCACGGCATCGCGGAGGTGCTCGACCCCGCAGCGCTCGTTCGGGAAACCCTGGTGGTGGCGGGAGGCGATCAGTGAGTCAGACGGTGCTCATCTGCGACGACGCGATCTTCATGCGGACGATGCTCGCGGACATCCTCACCAATGCGGGATTCGAGGTCATCGGCGAAGCCGAAAGCGGCGTGCAGGCCGTGGACCTCTACAAGCGGCTCCGGCCCGACCTCGTCACGATGGACATCGTCATGCCCGACATGGGCGGCATAGACGCCGTGCGCGAGATCATGAAGTTCGACCCGCAGGCGAAGTGCCTCATGTGCTCGGCCATGGGGCAGCAGGCGCTCGTCGTCGAGTCGATTCAGGCGGGGGCGAGGGACTTCGTGGTGAAACCGTTCCAGCCGAGCCGCGTGCTCGAAGCCGTGCAACGCGTGCTCGGCTGAGGCCCCTGCCGCCGCGCCTGTGGACGCCGCCAAGTACGCGGACCTCTTCGCCTCGGAGAGCCGGGAGCACCTCGTCGCCGTCAACGAGGCGCTGCTGGCGCTCGAGCGCACGCCGTCCGACGTCGCGCCGGTGGCGCCGCTGTTCCGGGCCGTCCACTCGATGAAGGGGATGGCGGCGACGATGGGCTTCTCCTCCGTCGCCGCCCTGGCGCATGAGCTCGAGACGCTCCTCGACGCCGTGCGCGGCGGGCAGCTGCCGGTCGAGCGGGTGATCGGGCTGTGCTTCGACGCCGCAGACGCCCTCGAGGGTGCGGTGGCGAACGCGGTGGCGGGCCGCGAGCGACCCGTGGCGGCGCCTCTGCTGGCGCGCCTGCGCCGTGCGGTCACGCGCGCCACGGCCAGGAAAGGGCCCCCGGGGCCGGGCAGCGCTGCGCGAGGTGGCGCCGCGACGTCGTCCGGCACGGGCCGCACCGTCCGGGTGACGCTCGTGCCGGACACCCCGCTCAAGGGCGCGCGGGCCTCGCTGGTGGTCCAGCGGGCCCGAGCACTCGGTACGGTGACGGCCATCCGACCGCCGCTCGGGGCGCTCCAAGCAGAGGCGTTCGACCGCGAGTTCGCCCTGACGCTCGAGACCGGTGCCCCCGCGGAGGCGATCGCCGCCGAGCTGGCCAAAGCGGGCTTCGTCGAGCGCGTCGTGGTGGACGTCGCGTCGGCCTCGGCCCCGGCCTCGGCCCCTGCCGCGGGGGCGCCGGTGATGCCGGTGGCCCGGTCGGTCCGCGTGGACACGCGGCGGCTCGACACGCTGCTCAACCTTGTCGGCGAACTCGTCATCGCGCGCGACCGGCTGGTGCGGGTGGTGGAGGGTGGTGCGGGGTCCGATCTCGCCGAGGCGGTCGCCGCGACCGATCGCCTGGTGGATGCGCTCCACGACGAGATCCTCGCGAGCCGGCTCGTCCCGGCGTGGCAGGTCTTCGACCGCTTCCCGCGCCTGGTGCGCGATGCCGCGCAGGCGGCCGGCAGGGAGGTCGAGTTCGTCGTCGAGGGCAAGGAGATCGAGCTCGACCGCTCGTTGCTCGAGGAGGTCGCCGACGCGCTGGTGCACCTCCTCCGCAACGCGGTGGATCATGGCCTCGAGCCGCCGGAGGCGCGCGCCGCTGCGGGGAAGCCGCGGGCCGGCCGGCTCGTGCTGAGCGCCGTGCGCGACCGCTCGGCGGCGGTCCTGCGCGTCGTGGACGACGGGCGCGGCATCGACCGGGAGCGCGTCCTCGCGCGGGCTCGGCAGCTGGGGCTCGTCGAGGCGGGCCGGGCGGCGCTGACCGACGACGAGGTGGTGCGGCTCATCGCGCGGCCGGGCTTCTCGACGGCCGAGCGCGTGACCGGGCTGTCGGGACGCGGGGTCGGCATCGACGCGGTGATCGCGAAGGTGCGCATGCTCGGCGGGGCGGTGCAGGTCCGCAGCGCGGACGGGGCGGGTACCACGGTCGAACTGCGGCTGCCGGTGACGCTGGCGATCATCGGGGCCGTCCTCGCGCAGGTGGGCGACGAACGCTACGCGGTACCGATGACGCACGTGCAGGGGACGGTCGAGCTGTCGGCCGCGCAGGCACAGACGCTGCGCGGCCGCGAGGTCATGCGGCTCCGCGACGAGGTGCTGCCGCTCGTGCACCTGCGCGACGTGGTGGGGCTGCGGCGCGGCACCGACGACGGCGGGCAGGTGGTGATCGTCGAGCGCGCCGACCGTCGCGCCGGGCTGGTGGTGGACCGGCTGCTCGGGCAGCAGGAGATCGTGGTCAAGCCGCTCGACACGGTGCGGGGCGCCGAGTCGCACTTCAGCGGGGCGACCATTCTTTCGGACGGCGCGCCGGCGCTGATCCTCGACGTCAACACCCTGCTCTGAGGCGACCGATGGACGACCCGGTACTGCACCTGACCGCCCAGCAGCTCGACGGGCTCCGCGAGGTCGCGAACATCGGCGCGGGGCACGCGGCGACGGCGCTTTCGCAGATGACGGGCCAGACGATCATGATCTCGGTGCCGCGGATCTTCATCGCCCCGCTCGAGGACGTGCCCCCGCACGTGAGCGGTCCCGAGGAACCGGCCGCCGGCGTGCTGCTGCACATGCTCGGCGACCTGACGGGGCGGACCCTGCTCGTCTTCCCGTCGGCCACCGCCATCAGGCTGGCCGAGCTGATGCTCCGCCGTCCGAAGGGCAGCGCGTCGGGGCTCGGGGAGCTCGAGCAGTCGGCAATCCGCGAGGCGGGGAACATCCTCTCCGGTCAGTACCTGAGCGCCCTGTCCGAGTTCATGGGCATGATGCTGCTGCCGTCGCCGCCGTCGCTGGCGATCGACATGTCGCACGCGCTGCTCGAGGGCGCCTACCTGCAGTTCGGGTCCGCGCGCGACCCGGTCGTGTGCGTCGAGAGCGAGTTCCGCATGACGGACCTCGGCGAGGTGCTGCGCGGTTTCTTCCTGCTGCTGCCGGACGGCCCGTCGCTGCTGGCGATCCTTCGCACGCTCAAGCTGGCGTGACGTCGTGACCGCCGCGGCCGCCCCCCTCTCGTCGGCGAGGGATCGTGACACGCTGCGCAGCTTCGCGCGGCGCATCGATCCGTCGGATGCGGGCGCGCACAACAACCTCGGCGTGCTCTACTACTACAAGGGGCTCACCGACGAGGCGGTGGCGGCGTTCACCCGAGCGATCGAGCTCGACCCGCGCATGGACGTCGCGCGGCGCAACCTCGAGATCGCCTACTTCCAGACCGGCTACCTCGACCGGCGGGTCTCCGAGTTGCGCGAGCGGCTGCGCCACCGGCCGTCCGACCGCGACGCGCGCTTCGAGCTCGGGCGTGCGCACGCCTTCGCCGGCCAGTATCCGCAGGCGGTGGCCGAGTTCGGAGTGCTCCTCACGCACCATCCCGACGACCTGGCCGCGATCCTCCAGCTCGCGCTGGCCGAGAAGGCCGCCGGCGACCTCGAGGACGCCGCGCGCTGGCTCGAGCGCGCGGCGTTGCTCGACCCGGACAGCCCGCTGGTGCACTTCCAGCGCGGCGAGGTCGCGTACAACCGCGGGCTCGACGAGGAGGCGCTCGCGGCCCTCCAGCAGGCGATCGCGCTCAACCCCGACCTGGCCGACGCGCACTACCTGCTGGCGTTCGTGCTCGGCGACCTCGGCCGCCACGACGAGGCGCGCGCGGCGACGAAGCGGGCGATCCAGCTGAATCCGTCGCTCTCCCGGGCCCAGGCCAACCTGTCGCTCGACCGGTACAACGCGTCGCGCTACGAGGAACTGCTCCCCGGCGCCACCGAGCGGAAATCGCAGCAGCGCCTCGCGGTGGCCGAGGAGGGCCAGCTCGCGCACCATGCGCTGGGCGTCGCCTACCGGCAGAAGGGCTACTGGGCCGACGCGCTGCGCGAGTACCGCCTCGCCCTCGAACGGGGCGAGGATCGCGACCTGGTCGAGCAGGCGATGGCCGAGGTCCACCTGCTGCAGAAGGACGTCGTGGGGGCGGTGGCGCTCTACGACGGCCTGCTCGCGCGCCAGCCGCAGTCGCCCAAGCTGTGGAACGAACGCGGCGTCGCCCTGCACCAGGACGGCCGCTTCGCGGAGGCGATGGCGAGCTACGATCGGGCCGTGCAGGCCGACCGCGCCTACGTGCTGGCGTGGAACAATCTCGGCGTCGCCCGCTACCACGCGAGCGATGTTGACGGGGCGGTGGACGCCTTCCGCGCCGCCCTCGACCGGCAGCCCGCCTTCGCGACCGCGCGGCTCAACTTGGCGCTGCTGCTGTTCAAGGGCAAGCGGCTCCAGCTCGCGCTCGAGGCGTTCCGGCGCGTCGTCGAGTCGGAGGCCGAGCAGCCGACGGCGTGGAACGGGATCGGTCTCGTGCTCGCCGAGCTCAAGCGCTTCGAGGAGGCGCGCGCGGCGTTCGCGCGGGCGATCCAGGCGCGGCCGGACTACGCGGAGGCGCACTACAACCTGAGCTTCACCCTGTCGAACCTCGGCGACTACGAGGGGGCGCTGCGCGAGACCAAGCGCGCCCTCGAGCTCGACCCCTACTACGTCGCGCAGAAGTTCGAGCTCGCCATCGACCTGCTGCACGAGGACCCCGACCTCTCGATCCTCCCGGACCTCGGCGGCGAGAAGCGCGTCAGCGGCCCCGTCGAGGACTTCGCCTTCGACCCCGCGCTGCTCGACGCGGTCTTCACCCGCCTCAACACGCCGTCGCACCGGCCGACGGCGGCGGCGCCGACGGGCGAGGCCGATCCGCTGACCTACGCGCTGGCGCGTGACTTCCTCTCGAAGCGATTCGCCGACCGCGCCGCAGCCGAGGCGACGCGGATCATGGCCCGCGGCGGCGACGCCGCCGAGGGGCTCGTGATCATCGGCGAGAGTTACGCCCAGCGCGGGGCGTGGGGGGAGGCGGCCGAGCGCTTCACGCAGGCACTGGCGGCCGCGCCGGCGTCGGTCGAGGCAATGCGTGGGGTCGTACACGCCCTCCTGGCCCTCGGCCGCGGACCCGAGGCACGGCCCGTGGCCGAGCGGCTCGCGCAGGCCGCGCCGGAGGACGCCGACGCGCTGGTGCTGCTCGCCGAGACGCGCCTGGCGGACGGCGACGTCGCGGCGGCGCTCGGCGGGCTCGACAAGGCCCGGCGGCTGGCCCCGGCGCGCGCCGACGTCCACAAGCGCATCGGTGACGCGCTCCGGCAGGGCGGCGAGGTGGAGGGGGCGCTCGCCGTGTATCGGCTGGCGATCCTGCTCGAGCCGGGCTTCGCCGGCGCGCGCACTGCTCTCGGCCAGCTGCTGGCGGCCCACGGCGAGCACGAGGCGGCGAGCGCCGAGTTCGAGGCGGCGCTGGCCGCGGTACCGACGTACGGCGAGGCCGCCCTCGGGCTCGCCGCGGCTCGGCAGGCGCTCGGCCAGCGCCGGGCCGCCCGCGAGGTGCTCATCGCCCTGCTCGAGGCCGACCCGACCCACCTCGCCGCACTCGTCGCGCTCGGCGAACTGCTGCTCGACGATGGCCGCGAGGCCGACGCGGCCTTCGCCTTCGCGCGCGTGCTGCGGTTCGATCCCGGCCATCCGGCGGCGCTGTTCCACCGCGGGGCGCTGCTCGCCGCGCAGCACCGCTGGCGCGAGGCGCGCGAGGCGTGGGCCCGGGTGTCCGCGCGCGATCCGGACGGCCCCTGGGGACGCCGCGCGGTGCGCGAGTCGCGCTCCGCCGACGACCTGCAGCACGTGTTCGCCGCGGCGGGAGCGGGCTGATGCCGATCGAAGGACCGCTCCGTGAGCTCGGCATCCACGACGTCTTCCAGCTGCTCGACCTGAGCCGGAAGACGGGGGCCCTGCACGTCACCTCCGAACTCCGCGACAACGAGGGCACCGTCTGGTTCTCGGGCGGCAAGGTCGTATGGGCGTCCATCCGGTCGAACCCGCATCCGCTCGGGGCGATGCTCGTGCGCAGCGGGAAGGTCACCGAGGCCGAACTGGAGCGGGCGCTCGCCCTGCAGGCAGCGCGGCGGGACGGGCGGCGCTTCGGGACCATCCTGGTGGACGAGGGGGTGCTGACGCCGCGCGATCTCGAGCGGTTCGTGCGCATGCAGGTCGAGGAGGTCGTCTTCGAGCTGATGTCGTGGCGCGAGGGCTTCTTCTCGTTCGCGGACCGGGACGTCTCGGACGTGCCGGCCGCAGCCTCGGTCCGCATCTCGACCGAGTCGCTGCTCATGGAGGGCGCCCGGCGCATCGACGAATGGTCGCGTATCGCGGACAAGGTGGCGCACCTCGGGCTCATTCCCGCGCTCGCGCCGGCGTCCCCCGGGCACGACACGCTGCTCGACCTGCTTCCGTCGGAATGGGAGACGCTCTCGCGGATCGACGGCGAGGCCGACCTGCGCCAGATCGCGGCGGCGCTCGCGCGCAGCGAGTTCGACGTGGCGCGGATCGCGTACGGGCTCGTCTCCACGGGGGTCATCACGCTGCGCCAGCCCGACCGGGTGAGCCACCGGTCGGTGCTGTCGGTGGAGGACGCGGTCCCGCACGTCGCGCGCGCCGCGCACGCCTTCGGGAACGGCGACGCCGAGGCGGCGCTGGCGGCCGCGCGGACGGCGACGGCGGCCGACCCGGCGTCGGTGCCGGCGCGCATGTGGGCAGCCCGCGCGCTCCGCAGCCTCGGACGCGTCGCCGAGGCGCACGAGGAGCTCCGCCGGGCGGCCACCCTCGCGCCGGACGACGAGGAGGTGTCCTTCGAGCTGGCGTGGGCGGCCGCGAACCGCGGCGAGTTCGACGAGGCGATCGGGCGCTGGGACCGCTGGCTCGCCGCGAATCCCGGCGCGCTCGAGTCCGATCGCGTGCGCGCCGTGCTCGACACCACGCGTCGGTTGCGCTCGCTCCTGGAGGCCCACGCCGGTGTCTGACGACATCGCCACCGCCTCGGCGCTCCTCGCCGCCGACCCGGGCAGTCTCGCCTTCCTCGAGCTCGGGGAGGCGCTGCGGCAGCGGGGGCAGCTCGACGCGGCGCTCACCATCGCCCGGCGCGGGCTCGAGCGGCATCCGCACCTCGCCGATGCCCACGACCTGCTCGCCCGCGTCCACTCCGACCGCGAGGAACTCGAGGCCGCCTTCGACGAGTGGGACATGGTCGCCCGCCTCGCGCCGACGCATCCCGGTGCCCTGAAGGGGATGGGCTACGTGCGCTTCCAGCAGGGGCGCATGGGCGAGGCCGAGCAGTATCTGGCGGCCGCGGCGGCGGTGGACCCGGCGGACGAGCGGAACCTCTCGGCGCTCGCGTACGTGCGGGCGCAGCGGGGGGCGTCGGGGCAGGGGAACGGCGGCGTGGTGTCGGCAGACGCCCCGGATTCGGGGGACCCGGCCCGGACCCTCTTCGCGGACCTCTCCGCCGAGGGGGCCGGCATCGTCATCCTCATCGACGCGAACGGCCTCGTGCTCGCGGGCGAGTCGGTGACGCACGACGGGCGCGACGTCGCCGCCGAGGTCGGGGCGGCGATGAGCGGGATCGGCGAGGAAGCGGGGCGGGCGATGCGGCACCTCGGGCTCGGCGCGTGGACGTCCGTCGTCTTCGAGACCGACCGCGCAAGCGTCGCGCTCGCCCCGGCGCCCGGCGACGGCCTGGTGCTGCTGGCCGCCTCCCGCACCACGCCGCTCGGGTTCGTGCGGCGGATGCTCGCCCGCGCGCTGGCCGCGTCGCACGCGTTCCTCGCGGGGGCGACATGACGACGCCTTTCCAGCCGGTGCTCGGGGGATTGATCCGCCAGCGGGGCGTCACCGGCGCACTCGTCGTCAGCGAGCACGACGGGATCGTCGTCGATCAGGTCGTGCAGGTCGGCGTGCGCGGCGACGTCGTCGCGGCGCTGGCGGCGTCGCTCTACCGGCGCGCGCGACAGGCGGCGACGTCGGCGGGATTCGGCGAGACGGGAGTCCTGCAGCTCGACGCCGAGACGGGGCGGGTCTGCGCCGTCGGGCGGGGCGACCTCGTGCTCGTGGTCGTCACCGAGCCGACGGCGAACGTCGGCCTCGTGCGTGTCGAGATGCTCAAGGGGCTGGAGGCGCTGGCATGATCGTCGCCGTCACCGAACCATGGGCCGAAGGACCGCTGCGCGCCTTCATCGAGGAGTCGCGCGTGCAGCTCGCGCTCCTGCTGCACCCGAGCGGGCAGGTGATCGGCCAGTCGGGGTTCACGCGCGCGATGGACGTGATGAGCGCCTGCGCGCTCGCCGCCGCCATCCACGCCTCCGCGTCGGAACTCGGCCGCCAGCTCGAGGGCAAGCCGTTCGGCGTCCTGCACCACGCGGGGGCGCAGCGGCAGCTCTTCCTCGCTTCGGCGGGCACGCCGGCGGGGACGCTCCTGCTGCTCGCGGTGTTCGACGAGTCGGCCTCGCTGGGCCTCGTCCGGCTCTACTTCGACGAGTTCCGCACCCGCCTCGCGGCGGTGGCGCCGGCGACGGCCGGGGCCGCTCCCGTCCTGAACGACCAGTTCGAGCGCGACCTGAACCGGAACCTCGCCACGCTGTTCGGACGGGCCTGACCGTGTCCATCGTCAACTACTCGACCCGCGAGATCACGTGCAAGATCGTCTATTATGGACCGGGCCGGTCCGGGAAGACGTCGAACCTGCATTACATCTACCAGCAGGTCCCGTCCGACCGGAAGGGCACCATGGTGTCGCTCGCGACGCAGACCGACCGCACCCTGTTCTTCGACTTCCTGCCGCTGGACCTCGGCAGCATCTCCGGCTTCACGACCAAGTTCCAGCTCTACACGGTGCCCGGTCAGGTGTACTACCAGGCTACGCGCAAGCTCGTGCTGCAGGGCGCCGACGGCGTCGTCTTCGTCGCCGACAGCCAGCGCCGGCAGTTCGACGAGAACGTCGAGTCGCTGCAGGACCTGTACGCGAACCTGGCGGAACAGGGGCTCGATCCGCGGGAGGTGCCGCTGGTGCTGCAGTACAACAAGCGCGACCTGCCCTCGGAGCTGATCCTGCCGGTCCCGGACCTGCGCGATGCGCTGAACTTCCGCGACGTTCCCGACTTCGCGGCCGACGCGCTGCACGGTGCCGGCGTCTTCGAGACGCTCAAGGGGATCTCCGAGCTGGTGCTCCGCCGGCTGAGTCAGGGGGGGGAGCGGTGACGGTGACCTACGCCGGCGCGTCGCACCGCTTCGACAACTTCATCGTCGGCCCGGCGAACCGTCTTGCCGTCGCGGCGGCACGGGCCGTCGCCGAAGGCCCGGGCGCGGTGTACAACCCGCTGGTGATCTACGGCGGCTCCGGGCTTGGCAAGACGCACCTGCTCGGGGCGATCGGGGCGCACGCGACGCACCTCGACCCTGCGCTGCAGGTCGAGGTCCTCGCGACCGAGGAGCTGGTGCGCCAGCTGGCGGACGCCGTCGCGACGGGACAGCTCGCGGCCCTCACGGGACGGCTCCAGCGCTCCGATCTGCTGCTGCTCGACGACATCCAGTTCCTCACCGGCCATCCGGAAACGCAGCAGGTGCTGCTGCGTCTCTTCAACGCGCTCCAGGAGGCCGGGCAGCAGATCGTCCTCACGAGTGACCGTCCGCCGCACGAGATCCCGGACGTGGACGAGCGCCTCGTCACCCGCCTCGCCGGCGGCCTGACGGTGGACGTGGCCGCGCCGGACTACGAGACGCGGCTCGCCATCCTCGACGCCAAGTGCCGGGAGCGCGGGATCACCGTGGGCCGCGAACAGCTCGACGCTCTCGCGCTCCGCGACGGCACCAACGTTCGCGAACTGCAGGGGCAGCTCAACCGGCTGATCGCCGAGCGCGAGCTGCTCCAGCCCGGCGGGGCCGCGCCGACGCGCATGGTGACGCCGGCTGCCGCGCCGGCGCAGCGTGGGGGCGGCGAGTTCGACGCCTTCGTCTCGCGCCTGACGGCGGCCGTGCAGCAGCACGTCGAACCGGCCTGGAAGACGCGGCTCGGCGACGCGATCGAGCGGTGGGGAGCGATCGGCTGGGAGACCGGCGTGCTGCGGCGTGCGGCCGCGCTGCCGGAGGCCCCTGACGTGGACGGCCTGCTCGCGATGTACGAGGCGGCCGTCGAACATCTGCGCCTGCTCGAGCGCCAGGCGCTCGCGATCGACCCCGCCCTCGGCGCGCAGCGCTGCTTCCGCGACCCGGAGCGGGTGCGCGAGGCGGAGGCGATCGTGGACCGGCTTCTGGCCGCGACGGCCCCGCCGCCGCAACCCGATCCGTCGCTCACGCGCGACGGGCTCGCCCTCGGCAACGCGAACCAGCTCGCCGTCCGCGCGGCCGACGTCGTGATCGCCGAGCCGTCCGGGCGCTACAATCCCCTCGTGATCGTCGGCCCGCCGGGCTCGGGGAAGACGCACCTCCTGCACGCGATCGCCAACGCCCTCGCCGACCCGGCCGGCCCGCACCGACGCGTGGCGTGCACCAGCGCCATGGCCTTCAGCGAGGAGCTGATCCTCGCGCTCCGCGACGACACGGTGGACCGGTGGCGGGCCCGCTACCGCTCGGCGGACGTGATCTGCCTCGACGGGATCGAGTTCGTCGCCGGCAAGCAGCGCTCGCAGGAGGAGCTCTTCCACCTCCTCAACTCGGTCCGCGAATTCGGCAAGCAGGTCGTGGTCACGTGCGAGGTGGCGCCGGGCGAGCTGCCGCGCCTCGAGGACCGGGTGCGGACGCGCCTCGAAGAGGGGCTGGTCGTCGAGCTCCGGCCGCCGGACGCCTCGCTGCGGGAGAAGCTCGTGGCGCGCTTCTTCCACGCGCTGGGGGACGAGGCCGAGCCGGAGGTCATCGCCGCCGTGGCCCGCGACGAGGGGCGGTCGGCCGCCGACCTGCAGCGGATGGTCCGGGCGATCCACCGCACCGCCGCCGAGGCCGGCGTGCCGGTCGGGCCGGCGCTCGTCCACCGCGTCCTCGAGCCGACGACGGCAGCAACCCCGCGGTCGCTGGCCGTCGCCGACCCCTTCTTCGCCTCCCCCGAGAAGGTCGTCGCCGACTGGCCCGACGTCGGTGCCCGCCTCCACGAGGAGCTCCGCTGATGGCGATCAAGGGCTCGCTCCGCGAGGCGTCGCTCCCCGACGTGCTCCAGCTGCTCGCGATGGGGAAGAAGACCGGCTGCCTCAGCGTCACGTACCGGAACAACTTCGGGTACGTGTACTTCGACAAGGGGCGCATCAGCTACGCCGCGATCGTCAACCGCCGCGACCGTCTGGGCGACATCCTCGTCAAGAGCGGCGTCATCTCGCGCGCGCAGCTCGAGGACGTGATCGCCGAGCAGACGAAGTCGCGCGACCGCCGGGTCGGCGAGCTGCTCGTCGAACGCGGCCTCATCACGCGCGACCAGCTCCACCAGCAGATCCGGGTGCAGATCGAGGAGGCGGTGTACTTCCTCTTCACCTGGACCCAGGGGTCGTTCTCGTTCGAGGCCGACGTCGTCCCGGACTTGCAGGACCTGCTCGTCTCGATCAACCCGGAGTCGCTGCTGCTCGAGGGCGCCCGCCGGGTGGACGAGTGGAGCGTCATCGAGAAGAAGGTCCCCAGCTTCGATGTCGTCTTCGAGCTCGATCACGCGAAGTTCGCGGCGGCCGAGGAGGAGGTGTCGCCCGACCAGCGGGCGATCGCCGTCCTCGTTGACGGCCGGCGCGACGTGGCGCAGCTCGTCGAGGAGTCGGGGATGGTCGAGTTCGACGTCGGCAAGGCGATCTACGGCCTGCTGACCGCGGGCTTCCTCCACCGCGTGGGGCGCACGAAGCCGCAGCCGAGCGACCCGAAGAGCGAGCAGAAGGTGCAGGAGCACCGCAACCTCGGTGTCGCCTTCTACCGGACGGGGATGCTCGACGAGGCCCTGCGCGAGTTCCGCCGCGTGCACGAGCTGCTCGCGGGCGACCCCGTCGGCCGCTTCTACACCGCGCTGATCTTCCTGCGGCAGGACAAGCCGCAGGAGGCCGTGAGCGTCCTGCAGGAGCTCGCGATGCGCGGCGGGACCGGGGTCGCCGTGCTGCACAACCTCGCTCTGGCCCTCGAGCGCCTCGGGCGCCTCGACGAGGCCCGTCAGGTCAACGACGAGGCGATCGCCCGGGGCGGCGACGCCGACGGCCTCGTGCACCTCTCGCGCGGCGTCCTCGCCCTGCGGCTCGGCGACCTCGCCGGTGCCGACGAGGCGCTCGCCGTCGCCCGCGACCGCTTCACCACGCGCCCGCCCCCCGCTCCGTGGTTCCACTTCGCCGGGCTCGTCGCCGCGTTCCGCGGCGACGTCGAGCGAGCCGAGGCGATCCTGCGCGACGGCACGTCCGTCCATCCGCGGGCCGCCGTGCTGCACGCCAATCACGCCGCCGTCCTCGAGCGTCTCGGCCGCTTCGACGCCGCCGCGCAGGCCGCCCAGCAGGCGGTGCTGGAGGACCCGCAGCTCGCCCCCGCCTTCAAGACGCAGGGCGATCTGCACTACCGCGCCGGCCGGTTCGACGAGGCGCTCGAGAGCTTCACGCGCGCCCTTCGGCTGGCGCCGTCGCTCGGGCCGGACTTGCACGTCAAGCTCGGCAACCTGCGCTTCCGGCGCCAGGACGTGCGCGACGCTGCGGCGCACTGGGAACGGGCCCTCCAGCTCGACGCGTCGAACGCCGCTGCGCGCGCCAACCTCGACGCCCTCGCCGAGGCCCGATGACGCCCGACCCCGCCGCCGCCCTCGACGAGGACGCGTTCGCCGCGCTCACCGCGAAGATCGCGGCCGAGCGGCCCTTCGCCTGCCCCCAGTACAAGGACGCCTGCCTCAGGCGGCGCATCGCCGTCCGCATGCGCGCGAGCGGCGTGCACGACTACGCGGCCTACGCGGAGGTCCTCGACCGCGTGCCGGGGGAGTGGGAGCGCCTGCTCGACGCACTGACGATCAACGTCACGCGGCTCTTCCGGAACCGCGAAGCGTGGGAGTCCGTCGAACGGGACGTCTGGCCGGCGCTGTTCGCCGCCGAGGGGCCGGTCACCGCCTGGAGCGCCGGCTGCTCGAGTGGCGACGAACCGGTGACGATCGCCGTCTCGGCGCTCGAGTGGGCCGGGGCACACGGGGCCGATCCCACGCGGCTGCTCGTCCACGCGACCGACATCGACGCGCGGGCCCTCGCGCTCGCCCGCGCCGCGACGTTCGGCCCTGCGGCGTTCACCGAGACGCCGTCGGCCCGCCGCGCCCGGTGGTTCGGCGGCCCGGACGCGGGGACGGCGAGGCCCGAGGTCACCGCGCGCCTGCGCATCGCGCGCCGCGACCTGCTGCTCGAGGCGCCGCCGGCGTCCGGCCTCGGCCTCATCGCCTGCCGCAACGTGCTCATCTACGTCGCGCGCGAGGCGCAGGAGGCCGTGCTCGAGCGGTTCCACCGCGCCCTCGCCCCCGGCGGATTCCTGCTGCTGGGCAAGGTCGAGTCGCTCGTCGGGCCGGCGCGCGCCCGGTTCGACGTCGTTGACGCGCGCGAGCGTCTCTTCCGGCGCGCCGCATGACGACGCGGGAGGTGATCACCGTCCGCGTGGCCGACGCCGCGGTGGCCGAGGGCGACCGCGAACTCGTCACCCTCGGGCTGGGCTCGTGCGTGGCCGTCGTCCTCCACCACGCGGGGCGCGGGGCCGGGGGCCTGGCCCATGTGCTGCTGCCCGACGAGACCTTGGCGCGCGACCCGGCCAACCGCGCGAAGTTCGCGACGACGGCTGTCCCCCTGCTGCTCGAGCGGCTGGCGGCCCTCGGCGCCTCGACGGGCGTGACGGCGCGCCTGGTCGGCGGCGCGCGGATGTTCGCGCCGCCGGTGCCGCTCGCCGGCATCAACATGGGGGAGCGCAACGTGGTGGCGGCGCGTGACGCACTCTCGCGGGCGGCGATCCCGATCGTGGCCGAGGACACCGGCGGCGCCCACGGCCGGAGCGTCGTCTTCCACGTCGGGACCGGGCGCGTGACGGTGCGGTCTCTCCGGGCGGGCGACCGTGCGCTCTGACGGCGGGGCGCCGTGGGAGCTTGCCCGGCGGCTCAACGCCGGCGTCCCGAGGATGGCGGTGCCGGACCCCGAACCGCTCCCCGTGCTGCCGCCCCCACCGCCCCTCCTGCCCCTGCGGGTGCGCCTCGCGCGCGGCGAGACGGTGCCGATGCTGCTGTTCGCCGCTGGCGGCGAAGCCTTCGTGACGCCCCTGTCCGACGTCCGCGAGGCGGTCGACGCCCCGGTGCTACATCCGCTGCCCGGGGCGTCCGGCGCGGGGCTCGGGGGGCTGGCATTGCGCGGGGACGTGCTGCCGGTGACGGACCCCGGCGCCGTGCTCGGCGTGGGACCGGCCCTCGGCGGAGCGGCCCTCGTGACGGCGGGAGCGCATCCACTGGTCCTGCTCGTCGACGACGTGCTCGATGCGGTCGCCGTCTCCCCGGGCGACGTGCGGCCGCTGCCCGGGGCGCTCACGGCGGACGGCCTGCTGCTCGGGGCCGTCCCCGCCGGTCCGCGCCTGGCCGCCGTCCTTGACCTCCCGCCGCTGCTCGCGGCCCTCGATCTTTCCCGATGATGACCGCCGCGCCCCACCTCCAGCAGATCGTGGCCTTCCGCCTCGGTGACGACCAGTTCGCCGCCGACGTCTTCTGCGTCGAGCGCGTCCTCCGCTACGTCGCCCCGCGGGCCATCCCGAACGTGCCCGCGTGGCTGATCGGCGTCGTGGACTATCGCGACCGCGTCGTGCCGGTGGTCGACCTGCGGATGCGCTTCGAGCTGCCGCACCGCGACGCGCAGCCCGACACGCGCCTCCTCGTGGTGCAGGTCGAGGGGGAATGGGTCGGCCTCGTCGTCGATGCAGTCACGGAGGTGGCCACCGTGGACGCGGCGGCCGTGGAGCCGCCGCCGCCGCTCTTCCGCGGCCTCGCGGGGACCTACCTGCGCGGCGTCGTCCGCCGCGGCGAGGCGCTCGTCGTCGTCCTCGACACGGCGCGGCTGCTGTCCACCAGTGACCGGCTCGTGCTCGAGCGGGCCCGGCGGCCGGACGGCGACGGAGCGGCCACATGACCGATGCCCGGGGCGGGTTTCGCGAGCGCTTCACCGCGCTCGACCAGCGGCTCACGGCGGGCCTGGCCCCCGCCGAGCGCGACGAGGTGAAGGTCGAGATCTTCACGCTGTTCAAGCAGATCGAGGCGGAGATCGCCGAGCTCGGCCAGCTCAGGGACGGGGTGAAGGGGCTGGTGGAGAAGTGGAAGGCCGCCGCGCCGACGACGGCGCCGCAGTTCAGCGGCGAGCGGCCGGTCGTCCACGAGGATCATATCGGCGCCTCGACCTTCGTGGAGAAGGGCTGGAGCCGCATCTCGCTCGGTGACTACGTCGCCGCAGAGGAGGCGCTCACCCGCGCGCTCGAGCTCTCGCCCAACGAACTGCAGGCGACGTCGCTGCTCGGGTGGGCACAGATGCTGCAGGAGAAGTACGACGACGCGCTGCTCAACTTCCAGAAGGTGCTCATCCGCGAGCCGGCGAACGCGCTCGCCCGCATCAACGTCGGCTACATCTGTCTCAAGAAGGGCATCTTCGGCGAGGCGATCGAACATCTCTCGCGGGCCATACGCCTCGACAACGACAAGAAGGCGACGCTGTACGCCCACTTCTACCTCGGCCTCGTGTATCTCGAGCGGGAGATGACCGAGGACGCCGTGACCTTCTTCCGGAAGACGCTCGCGCTCGGCCCCAACCTGCTCGAGGCCTACTACGAGCTCGGGCGGGCCCACTGGCAGGAGGGCGATCACGAGGAGGCGCTGCAGGCGTGGAAGGCGGGGTACGCGGCGAACAAGTTCAACCCGTGGGGCAGGAAGTGCGGAGAACTCGTGCGCGTCGTCGAAGGCGGGGAAACACCGTCGTTCGCTTGAGGCGCCGGAGGCGGCGCGGGGCGATCGCCGCCGCGTGCGGCGCGGCCATGATCGCGACGGCCGCGGCGCCCGGCGGCGCGCAGGACGCGGGGGCGCGCCGGTTCGACGGGGGGCGATTCACCGTGTACGCGTACCCGGAGGACGCACCGCTCGCGCGCGCCCTGCTCGACGCGGCGCGCGCCCGGGACACCTTTCCGGGCCTGCCGCGGCCGACCCGGCGGGTGGAGATCGCCATCGCCCCCGATGCGCGCCGCTTCCGCGAGTGGATCGGTCCCGGCGTCCCGGAATGGGGGGCGGCGATCGCCATCCCGGCCGAGCAGCGCACGGTGCTGCAGGGGCGGAGCGCACCGTCGTCGGCCGGCGACCCGCTGGTCGTGCTCCGTCACGAACTGGCCCATCTGGCGCTGCACGACGCCCTGCCGGACGCCGAGATCCCCCGCTGGCTCGACGAGGGGTACGCGAGCTTCGCCGCCGGCGAGACGGGACGGGACGACTTCCTGGCGCTGCAACTCGCGCTGGCGGCCCGCCGGGGGAGCAGCTTCGCGGCGCTCGACTCGGGCTTCCTCGGGGGGGCGACGCGGGCATCTGCGACGTACGCCCTCGCAACCCGCGCGGTGCAGGAGCTCGCCGCCCTCGACCGGGAGCGAGGTCTCGCGCTGCTCTTCGCCTACTGGCGCGAGGGCGGCACGCTCGACGCCGCAGTGCGGCGGGCCTACGGCGTGACGCTGGCGGGCTTCGAGGTGCGCTGGGCGGAGCGGATGCGGCGGCGCTACGGCGCGCTCGCGGTGGCGACCGACCTCGGTCTCGCCGGGGTCGTGCTGCTGCTGCTCGTCGGGCCGCTCTGGTGGGCGCGGCGGCGCCGCGACCGGCGTCGGCTGGCCGCGCTCGTCGCCGCCGACGCCGCCGCCGACGCGCGCGCGCAAGCCGACGCGATCGAGGCGCTGCTCGCCGCCGTGCCGCCGCCGTCATCCGGAGCCCCCGCGTCCCCGCCGCCGGGGCCGCCGCCCGATGCCGACGGCCCACTCCACGGCCGACGCCCGGACGCGTAGGTTTGTGGCATGACTGACGAGACCCCGACGGTGCGCCCCGCGCGCCCCTGGCTCTGGTGGGGCGCGGCGGCCCTGACGCTCGCCGCCGGCTACGCCGACCTCATTCGCGGCGGCGAAACGCTCTCCGCGATCCTGCTCGTGATCGGCTACTGCGTGCTCGTGCCGCTGGCCATCCTGAAATAGGTCGGCCCCCCGCCGGACGTCCCCGTCACTCCGGGGGGGCGACCGGTGCATTCTTGCGCCGCCCAGCCGCCGCGGCGACATTTCCACGCTTCCGCGCGCCGCGACACTGGGCGTCGTCGGGGCCGGAGCGGGGCGAATAGCTCAGTCTGGTTAGAGCGCCTGCCTTACACGCAGGATGTCGGGGGTTCGAGTCCCTCTTCGCCCATTCGAGCGGGATCGTGGCGTCGTGGAGGACGGACCCGGCCTCCCGCGTGCGGGGTAGCGCAGTCAACGTCTTGTGAGGAGTGCGGGCTGATGGATCGGATGCGTCGTCAGGGATGGTTCGTTGCGGTGGTGCTCTCGGCGGTGGTGCTCTCGGCGTTGGTGCCGGGCACCCTGACCGCTCAGGCGCGCCAGATGGCCGCCAAGCGGTTCATGGTCACGAACCTCCGCAGTGCCGAGCGCAATCTCGGCCAGCAGGCGGCGGACGCCATCCGCAACTCGCTCGAAGGCGAGTTCCCGCCCCGCGTCGTCCAGGTGATGTCGAAGCAGGACATCAACAGCACGCTCGAGCAGTCGGGATACTCCACCACCGAGGCCCTTTCCTCGGCCGACGCGAAGGCGCTCGCGAACCTCATCCGCGCCGACGAGTACCTCGAGGGGACGGTCAGCAAGACGGCCACCGGCTTCCGGGTCGAGGCCAAGCTCGTGCTCGCCCGCGACAACAACGTCGTCGAGCCGCTCGCCATCGTCGATGGCGCGCGCCTCAACGAGATCGGCGACAAGGTCGCACGCGAGGTGCGCGAGGCGCGGCGCCAGGTCGATGACGAGGCCGAGTGCTACCTCGCCGCCCGGCAGAGCAAGTACGCGGACGCCATCCGCCGGTCGCGCGACGTCATCAAGCGCCTGCCCAAGGCGAACATGATGCGGCTCTGCCTGCTCACGACTCTGCAGTCGATGAAGCAGCCGACCGACTCGCTGCTCCCCGTCATCGACGAGATCCTCAAGACCGACTCGCTCAACCGCGTCGCGCTCACGGCCGCGTCGGCCGCCTACAAGGAAAAGGGTGACTCCACGCGCTATATCCGGACGCTCGTGACCCTTGTCGCCGGCGACCCGACCAACGTCACCCTGCTCAACCGGGTCGTCTCCGACCTCGGCGCCTACCGCCGGGCCGACGTCGCCGCGCCGATCATCCGCCAGGCGGTGCAGGAGAACCCCGGCGACGTCAACCTGACGACCACCGCGTGGAAGGTCGCCTTCGCGGCCGGCAACTGGAAGGAAGCGATCGGCTACGGCGAGGAGATGGTCAAGCTCGACACCGCCGCCGCCGACACGACGTTCTTCACGCTCCTCGCGAAGGCGTTCATCAACGACTCGCAGCCCGCGAAGGCGGCCGAGGCGTTCGCGCGCGGCACGGCCAAGTTCCCGCAGAACGTCCCCCTCTGGCTCGCCCTCGGCGCCCAGCAGCGCAAGGCCGGCCAGGTGCAGCAGTCCATCGAGAGCATCCGGAAGGCGCTGGCGATCGATCCGAAGGCCGAGAACGCGCACCTGCTCATCGCCCAGGCTTTCACCGAGATGCAGCAGCCCGACTCCGCTCTCTCCGAGGTGCGAGTCGCCCTCACTGCCGGCGTCGACAAGGCCGTGCTTGGGCCCTACTCCCTCTCGCTCGCCAACGGTGCGTACCGCGCGGCCAATGCCAGCAAGGCCCGCGAGGACTGGATGCGTGCGCTCAAGGTGGCCCAGTTCGCCGACAGCGTCGCCGGGGCCCCCGCAGCCAAGTTCCTCGCCGGCACCGCCGCCTTCAACATCGCCATCCCGGCGCTGCAGGAGGCCGGTCCCGCGAAGGACTGCGACGTCGCCAGGCTCTCGCGCGACCACTTCGCGATCGCCGAGCAGATGCTGCCGCTGGGTGGTTCCACCAGCCCGCAGGCCGCCGGCCAGATGCTGCAGTTCGTCAATCAGTACGGCCCGAACGCCACGAAGATGGTCGAGGTGTTCTGCAAGGCCGCGGCACCGGCTCCCAAGACGCCGCCGAAGAAGCCGGGCGCGCGCTGAGCGCCCCTTCCGGTCCACGCGCGACGGCCCGCCGGCAGCCCCGGCGGGCCGTCGTCGTTCGGTATCTTTCCCCCATGTCCGATGCGCCGCCGGGTCTCGGCCTCCTCCCGGGTGCCGATGCCTATCACGTCCCCGTGCTCGCCGACGCCGTGCGGACCCTGCTGGCCGGGGCGACGCACGTCGTGGACGGCACCCTCGGCGGCGGCGGCCACGCGGCGCTGCTGCTGGCGGCGGGCCATCGCGTGACGGCGGTGGATCGCGATCCCGCCGCCCGCGCGGCCGCCGCCGAGCGCCTCGACGCGGCGCTCGCCGCGGGGCGGCTTCGCATCGTGGCCGCGACGTACGACGACATCGACGCCATCGTCCCTGCCGGCGCGCCCGTCGATGGCGTCCTCCTCGACCTCGGCGTGTCGTCGCGGCAGCTCGACGACGTCGGTCGCGGCTTCTCCTTCCGGCCCGGTGCGCCGCTCGACGCGCGCATGGATCCCTCGGCGGACGCGCCGACCGCCGCCGACCTGCTCAACCGCGCCGACGAGGACGACCTTTTGACGTGGTTCCGCGACCTCGGCGACGAACCGCAGGCCCGGCGGCTCGCGCGCGAGGTCGTGCGCCGGCGCGCCAGCCGTCCCTTCGTGACGAGCGACGACTTCGTCGGGGCCATCCGCGCCGTGCGCGGGCCCCGGAGCGGACCGGCCGACTTCGCGCGGCTCTTCCAGGCGCTGCGCATGGTCGTCAACGACGAGGCCGGCGGGCTCGCGCGCGCGCTGGCCCGGTGGCGTGACCGACTCGCCCCTGGCGGCGTCCTCGTCGTGATCAGCTACCACTCCGGAGAAGACCGACTCGTGAAGCACGCGCTCCGCGACTGGAGCATCGCCTGCACCTGCCCGCCCCGGCAGCCGACGTGCACGTGCGGCGGGCGCGCCGCCGGGCAGGTCCTGACCCGCAAGGCCGTCGTCGCCGAGCCCGGCGAGGCGGGCACCAACCCGCGTGCGCGCAGCGCGCGCCTCCGCGCGTGGCGAAAGGCCGCCGCGTAGCCCCGGCCGGCCGGACGCTGGCGGCCCTCGGGCTCGGCGCGTTCCTCGTGCTCGCGACCGGCGTCGTCGCCCGTCGCAGCTACGGGATCGCGCAGGCACGCCGCCTCGCCGCACTCGGCGAGCAACGCGTGCAGTTGGAGGCGCGCCGCACGCAGCTCGAGCGGGACATCCGCGCGGCCTCGAGCCGCGTGGCGCTCATGCCGGTGGCCGAGCGGCGCCTCGGGATGCGCATGCCGTCGGACAGCCAGGTCATCTACCTGCCGCCCGTCGAGGGGCCGCGTCGTGCGCGCTGACCGCACGCGGATCCTCACGTGGGCCCTCGCGGCCGCGGCCGTGGCGATCCTGCTGCGCGCCGGCTGGGTGCAGCTCTGGCAGGGCGGGTACTGGCGCGAGGTGGCCGAGGGGAATCACCGCAAAGCGACGGCGCTGCCCGCGCCCCGCGGCACCATCCGCGATGCCGACGGCGCGGTGCTCGCCGAGAGTCGTGCCCTCGTGACCATCGCAATCGACCTCAAGGCGACCAGGAACCGGCGCGCGGTGGCGCGCGCGCTCGCCGCCGCCGGCGTGCCGGCGCCGCAGGTCCGGCGCGTGATGAATCCCGCGCTGTCGTGGATCGACCTGCCGCAGCGCTTCCTGCCGGGCGACGTGGCCGCCCTGCGCAGGATCGCCGGCGTGAGGACCACGTGGGTCGCCGAGCGCGTGGCGCCGGCGGGCGAGGCCGTCCGGCGGCTGGTGGGACGCGCCACCCCGACGCGCGGGCTCGACGGCCTGGAGTTCGCCCTGGACTCGCTGCTCGCCGGGCGGGATGGCACGGCCCGGGTGCTGCGGGACGCGCGCGGTGCGGACCTGCCGTCGCCGCGCGTCGAGGGCGACACCGCCGTGCCGGGCCATGCGGTCACGCTCACCGTCAAGCAGGCGGTCCAGGACCTCGCCGAGCGCGAATTGCGCGAGGCGATGGCCCAGACCGGTGCCGACGGGGGCGACATCGTCGTGCTCGACCCCACCGACGGCGCCGTGCTCGCGCTGGCGAGCCGGCGCCCCGATCCCCGGTCAACCTCGGCGACCACCCTGACGGAGGCGTTCGAACCGGGCAGCACGCTCAAGCCCTTCGTCGCCGGCCGGCTGCTCGATCTCCGGCGCGCCCGTCCCGACGAGACCGTCAACACGTACAACGGCACCCTGCGGCTCGGCGCGCGCACGATCACCGACATGCACCGCGCCCCCCGCATGACCCTCACCGAGGTCATCGCGCAGTCGAGCAACGTCGGCATCGTGCAGTTCGCCGCCCGGTTCTCCGCGCGCGAGCAGTACGAGTTGCTCCGCGACCTGGGCTTCGGCACGCCGACCGGGGTGCCGTACCCGCTCGAGGCCGCCGGCACGCTGCGCGAGCCCCGGCGGTGGTCCGCCACGTCGCCGGCCTCACTCGCCATGGGCTACGAGGTTGCCGTGACGCCGCTCCAGCTGGCGGTCGCCTACGCCGCCATCGCCAATGGCGGCGAGGTGCTGCAGCCCGGATTGCTGCGGGAGGTGCGGTCGCCGGACGGGCGGGTCGTCTTCGCCCACCGCCGTCGCGTGCTGCGTCGCGTCTTCTCGCCGGCGGCGGCGGCGGCCGTGCGGCGCATGCTCGTCGAGGTCGTCGAGACCGGTACGTCGGGCAGGGCGCGGCTCGTCACCACGCGCGTGGGCGGCAAGTCGGGGACGGCTCGCCGGGTCGGCCGCAACGGCCGCTACGAGGCCGGGGCGTACACCGCCTCGTTCGTGGGGCTCTTCCCGGCCGACGACCCGCGGGTCGTCGTCGTCGTGAAGCTCGACAACCCCCGCGGCGACGCCTACTACGGCGGCCGCGTCGCCGCGCCGGTCGCGGCGGCCGTACTGCAGGGGCTCGTCGCCGGCCGCAACACACTGCCGGACGTGCCCGCCGTCGCGAAGGCCCGGGATCCGATGCTGCCCGCGGCGACGATGGCGTCCCGGGAGTCACTCGTCGCCGAGGCCCCGGTCGCCGACACCGGTGACGTGCCGGTCGTGATCGAGTTGGGCCAGCGGCGAGCCGCCGCCCCGGCCGTTCCGCCGCGCAGCGTGCCCGACGTCAGCGGCCTCCCCGCGAGGCGCGCGGTGCTCGCGCTGCACCAGGCGGGGTTTCGCGTCGAGTGGCGCGGCACCCCGGGCACCGATCCGGCGGCCGGCACCATGCTCAAGGCCGGCAGTCTCGTGCGCTTTGGCGCCGGGGGCCCGAAATGAGCGGACGCCCATGAGCAATACGGGGGGCGTGCGCGCCGAGCGCGTGGCCGACGCGCTCGCGCGCGCCGGCCTGCTCGTGGAACGCCGTGGCGTGACGCCCGCCATGCTGACCGGCCTGACGGACGACTCGCGGCAGGTGACCCCCGGCGGTGCCTTCATCGCGGTGCGCGGTGCCGTCGCCGACGGGCATGCGTTCGTGCCCAGGGCCGAGGCCGCCGGCGCGGCCTTGATGATCCTCGAGGACGCGTCGGCGACGACCGGCCCCGCCCTCGTGGTGCGTGAGGGGCGCCGGGCTGCGGCCGTCGCGGCGGCGGCGTGGTACGACGATCCCTCGCGCGCCCTGCGGCTCCTGGCCGTCACCGGGACCAACGGCAAGACGACGACCGTCGGCATGCTGCGCCACCTCTTCGATGCTCCGGATGCCCCCGCCGCGAGCATCGGCACGCTCGGCGTGCTGACGGGATCGGCGGGGCTCGTCGTCCCCGGTGGCAGCGGGCTCACCACGCCCGGGCCGGTGGAGCTGCAGCGCGTCCTGCGGCTCCTCGCCGACCGCGGGGTGCGCACGGTGGCCATGGAGACGAGCTCCCACGCGCTGCACCAGCGGCGCATCGAAGGCGTCCGCTTCGAGGCGGCCGTCTTCACGAACCTCACGCGTGATCATCTCGACTACCACGGCACCATGGAGGCGTACTTCGCCGCCAAGGCCTCGCTCGTCGAGTGGCTCGCCCCGGATGGCGTGGCGGTCGTCAACGCCGACGACCCGGCGTGGGCGTCCCTCGCCGTCCCCGGGCGCCGGGTCACCTTCGGCCTCGAGCCGGGTGCCGACGTACGCGCCGAGGCGCTCGCGTTCGACGGGCGCGGCAGCCGCTTCGTGCTGCGCGCCTTCGGGGCGGCGGCCGAGGCGCGGCTACCGCTCCTGGGAGACTTCAACGTCGCCAACGCCCTCGCCGCCGCCGCCACCGCGCTCGCACTGGGGCGGCCGATGGGGCAGGTGACGCATGCCCTCGGGACGCTGCCGCAGGTGCCCGGACGGCTCGAGCGGCTCGCCGACGCGCCGACGGTGCTGCGCGACTACGCGCACACTCCCGACGCGCTCGAGCGCGCGATCACCGCGGTGCGGCCGTTCACGCCGGGACGGCTGCGCGTGCTCTTCGGCTGCGGCGGCGACCGCGACCGTGGCAAGCGCCCCGCGATGGGTGCGATCGCCGAGCGCCTGGCGGACGTCGTGTACCTGACGAGCGACAATCCGCGCACCGAGGAACCGGAGCGCATCCTCGACGACATCGAGGCCGGCATGACGCGGCGCACCCACCGGCGGATCGAGGATCGCCGCGCGGCGATCGCCGCCGCGCTCGCCGAGGCGCAGCCCGGCGACGTGGTGCTGCTCGCCGGCAAGGGACACGAGACCTACCAGATTCGCGGCACCGTCGCGCAGCCGTTCGACGAAGCCGAGATCGTGCGCGACCTCCTCGCCCACCGCTGAATGGCCACGTCCGATTCCCCCTCGCCCTTCTGGACCCTCGACCGCCTGCGCGACGCGCTGGCGGACGAGTTGGCGCTCCCCGGACCCGCCGGGGACCGGCCGCTCGGCGGCGTCGAGACGGACACCCGCGCCCTCACGCGCGGCGCGGTGTTCGTCGCGCTGTCGGGCGAGCGGTTCGACGCCCACGACTTCCTCGCCCAGGCCGTCGCGGCCGGTGCGGCCGCGGTGGTCGTGCGCGACGCGGAGCGCGCCGCCGGCCTCGGCGTGCCGGCCTTCGTGGTGCGCGATCCGCTGACGGCGCTCGGCGCGCTGGCGCGGTATCGCCGACGCGCGTGGGGGAAGCCGGTCGTGGTTGTCGCGGGCTCGAACGGCAAGACCACCACCAAGGAACTCCTCCGCGCCGCGCTCGGGGCCGCGTTCACCGTGCATGCCACCGCGGGCAACCTGAACAACCTCGTGGGCGTGCCGCTGACCCTCCTCGCGCTGCCCGACGCCGCCGACGTGGCGGTCGTGGAAGTCGGGACGAACACGCCGGGCGAAGTCGCGACGCTGCGCGCGATCGCGGAGCCCGACGTCGCCGTGATCACCAGCGTCGGTGAGGAGCATCTCGAGGGTTTCGGCGACCTCGCCGGCGTGCTCGCCGAGGAGGCCAGCGCCGCCGATGGCGTCGCGATCGCCGTCACGCCCGCCGCGCAGCCGGAGCTCGCCGAGGCCGTCCGCCCCCGCGCGCGCCGCGTGGTGGTCACGGGCCTGGGCGCGGGCGAGCCCGCCGCCACCGCATGGGGGCTCAAGGACACCGGTACGGGATGGATGACCTTCGCCGGGGTGCCCGTTACGCTCCCGCTGCCCGGAGTGCACAACCTCGCGAACGCGGCCCTCGCCCTCGCCACGGCCGACGCCCTCGGCGTGGAACTCGGCGCGGCGGCCGAGGCGATCGGGCGCGTGACGCTCCCGCCGATGCGCAGCGCGCTGGTCCCGATGGGCCGCGCCCTGCTGCTCAACGACTGCTACAACGCGAACCCACCGTCCATGCGGGCCGCCCTCGACGTCCTCGACGCGCTGCCGCCGGGCCGCCAGCGGGTGGCGGTGCTGGGCGGGATGCGTGAACTCGGGAGCCAGGCGGACGCCCTCCACGACGCGGTCGCGCGGCGAGCGCTGGCGTCGTCGGCGGACGTGATCGCCGGCGTCGAGGCGATGGCCGCCGCGCTGCGGCGCGTGGCCCCGGGGGATGCGCGGGTCGTGGTCGCCGACGACGTCGAACCGCTGTGGCCGGTGCTCGCGCCGCGCCTGGCCCCGGATGCGGTGGTGCTCCTCAAGGCCTCGCGCGGGGTGCGGCTCGAGCGGCTGGTGCCCCGGCTGGAGTCGTGGGCCGGCGTCGCGACCGCCGGCGCCCCCCCGGGCGCCGCGACCGCCTCACCCGCACCGGGGCCGGACGCGCACCATTAGGTTTCGCGCGGACGCAAGACCCCCTCCGCGAGATCCCGTGCTCAACTGGCTGCTCCTCCCGTTCCAGCCGGACGTCCCGGCGCTGCGGCTCTTCCAGTACATCAGCTTCCGGGCGGCGGGTGCCGCGGTGACGGCGCTGCTGCTCTCGTTCATCGTCGGACCGCTCATCCTGCGCCGTCTGCGGGCGATGGCGGTACATCAGGTCGTGCGCGCGGGGACGCCCGACTCGCACCAGGCCAAGGGGAGCACGCCCACGATGGGCGGTCTCATCATCCTCGTCGCGGCGATCGTGCCGACGCTGCTGTGGATGAAGCTCGAGAACCGCTACGTGTGGTACGCGGTGCTCGTGACGGCGTGGATGGGCGGCATCGGGTTCCTCGACGACTGGCTCAAGCTGCAGCAGAAGCGGCGCGGCGAGAAGAACGTCGGCCTCATCGAGCGGTACAAGCTGCTGGGACAGGTCGGCATCGGCGCGGTGCTCGGCTTCCTGCTCTGGCAGTATCCCGTGAGCGCGCTGCCGGGCGCGAGCACGACGCTCCCGTTCTACAAGTACGTGCTGCTCGTGCCGGCGCTGCCGTGGATGTCCGTGCTGTACATCCCGTGGGTCACGGTCGTGCTCACCGGGGCGAGCAACAGCGTCAACCTCACCGACGGGCTCGACGGCCTCGCCGCCGGCCTGATCGCGATCGCGATCATCACGTTCGCGATCTTCGCCTACGTGATGGGACGCGTGGACACGAGCGCCTACCTCGGCGTGTACTTCCTGCGCGGGGCGGGGGAGCTCACGGTGTTCTGCTCGGCCGTCTTCGGCGCCGTGATCGGCTTCCTGTGGTTCAACGCGCACCCGGCGCAGGTGTTCATGGGCGACACCGGGTCGCTCGCCCTGGGCGGCGCGCTCGGGGCGATCGCGATCCTGCTCAAGAGCGAGTTCCTCCTCGTGATCGTCGGCGGGGTGTTCGTCGCCGAGACCCTGTCGGTCATCGTGCAGCGCTCGGTCTTCAAGTACCGCAAGCGGCGCCACGGCCTCGAGTACGCCCAGCAGCACCGCGTCTTCCGGCGGGCACCCATCCACCACCACTTCGAGATGATCGGCTGGCCGGAGACGCAGGTGGTGGTCCGGTTCTGGATCCTCGGCATCCTCTGCGCCTTCCTGGCGCTCTCGACGCTCAAGCTCAGGTGACCCGCCGTCCGCCGCTGCCCCTGCCGGCGGGACGCCCGGGCGAGGTCGCCGTCGTCGGCCTCGGGGCCAGCGGGCGCGCCGCCGCCGAACTGCTGCGGCGGCATGGCCACGCGGTGTACGCCAGCGACGCCGGCGCGGCGCCCCGCGCGCGCGAGGCGGCGCAGGCGCTCACCGCCCTCGGGGTCGATGTGCAGCCCGACGGGCACGACCTCGCGCGGATCGCCCGCGCCGCGTGCGTGGTCGCGAGCCCGGGGGTGCCCCCCGAGGCACCCCCGCTCGCGGCGGCGCGCGAAGCCGGGGTCCCCGTCGTGGGCGAACTCGAGGTCGCCCTGCTGGCGATGCCGACGCTGCGCTACGTCGCGGTCACCGGGACGAACGGCAAGACCACCACCACGGCGCTCGTGGGCCACCTGTTGCGCGCGCTCGGGCACGAGGCCCCCGACGCGGGCAACATCGGCACCCCGCTGGCCTCGCTGGCGCTGCGCGACGCACCACCGCCCTGGGTCGCGCTCGAGATGTCGAGCTTCCAGCTCCACGACACGCCGTCCGTGAAGCCGACCGTCGGGGTCGTCACCAACCTCAGCCCGGACCACCTCGATCGCTACCCCGACGTCGCGGCGTACTACGCCGACAAGGCGCGGCTCTTCGCGAACGCCGACGCCGGCTCGCGGTGGGTGCTCAACGCGGACGACGCGGCGGTCCTCGGCCTGTTTCACCGCTGGCCCGGCTTCGCGGACGCACACGCCACGCTCCCGGGCAGCGTGCACGGGTTCTCGGTGGCCGATCCGGAGCGCCACGCGGCGATCGGGCCGGCCGGGCCCCTCCGCTTCGCCGACGCGCACTACGACCGCACCCGCGGGACTCTGGTGGTGCTCGGGAGCCCGCTGCTCGACCGAGCTGCGTTGCCGCTGATGGGCGACCACAACGTCGCCAACGCTCTCGCGGCGGCGCTGGCGGTGGCGGTCGCCGACCCGGCGCACCGGACGCCCGACGCCCGCGCCGTGATCGCCCGCGCGCTGGCGTCGTTCCGCGCGCTGGCGCACCGGCTGGAGGCCGTCGGCACCTTCGACGGCGTCACGTGGATCAACGACTCGAAGGCGACGAACGTGGCGAGCACGCAGGTGGCGCTCGCGGGGATGTCGCGGCCGACGATCCTGCTGCTCGGAGGGCGTCACAAAGGTGATCCGTACACACCACTGATTCCCGAACTGAACCGCTGCGCGAAGGTCGTGCTGGCCTACGGTGAGGCCGCCCCCCTCGTCGAGCGGGACCTGGCGGGCTTCGTGCCCGTCGAGCGCCTTGGATCGTCATTCGACGAGGTCATGCAGCGTGCCCGCGCCGTGTCGGCGCCGGGCGACGTCGTCCTGCTGAGTCCCGCCTGTTCGAGCTACGACATGTTCGCGAACTACGAAGAGCGCGGTGCCACTTTCCGGCGCCTGGCCGCCGTCGGCGACCAGACCCTCCCGGCATGAGTACCGCCGTCCTGCCCCATCTGCCGGCCCGTCGGCCGTCGGCCGTCGCGTCGCAGGCCGCGCCGGCCGGCGTGCGCGAGCGCTGGCGGATGTCCGTCGAGGCCCGGGCGCTGGTGCTCGTGTCCGCCGGTCTCCTCGTCTTCGGCCTGGCCACGCTCTACAGCGCGAGCGCCATCGAGGCGATGGACGCGGGGCGCGCCTCGACCTTCTTCCTCTTCCGGCAGGCGACGGGGGGGCTGGCCGGGATCTGTTGCTTCGCGGTCGCCGCCAAGCTCGACGCCGAGCGTTGGCGCGGGTGGGCGTGGCCTCTCATGCTCGTCGTGCTGGCCACGATGACGCTCGTCATTCTCCCGTGGACGGAGACGATCGCCCCCCGACTCCACGGCTCCCGCCGCTTCCTGCTGGGGAGCTCGCTGCAGCCGTCCGAGCTGGGCAAGCTGGCCGTCATCGTCTGGACCGCGATGCTCGTCGTGAAGAAGGGCGACCAGCTCCGCCGCTTCACGAAGGGGCTGCTGCCGTTCCTCGTGGTGGTCGGCGCGCTCGACATCCTCGCGATCCTCGAGCCCGACCTTTCCGTGGCGATGCTCTACACGCTCGTGATGGGCGTCATCCTCTTCGCCGGCGGGGTGCGGATGGGCCACTTCATCCTGCTCGGGGTCGTGGCCATCCCCTTCCTGTGGCATCAGGCGCAGCGGCTGCAGTACGTGGTGCTCCGTGTCTTTTCCTTCCTCGACCCGGGCAAGGCGCCAGCCGAGGTGGGCTACCAGCTCAAGCAGTCCCTGATTGCCGTCGGCTCCGGCGGGCTGTTCGGGGTGGGCTTCGGCGAAGGGCGGCAGCAACTGGGCTTCCTCCCGCTTGCCTACAACGACTTCATCGGCTCGAACGTCGGCGAGGAATGGGGCTTCCTCGGCATCGCCGGGCTCGTGCTGGCCTATGGCGCTTACGGCTGGCTGGGGATGCGCATCGCGACCCAGGCCCGGACCCCCTTCCAGTCGCTGATGGCGGTCGGGATCACGGTGACGATGGTCGTGACCGCTTTCCTGCACATCGGCGTGGTCATCGGCCTGCTGCCGACCACGGGACTCACCTTGCCGTTCATCTCCTTCGGGCGCTCGAATCTCGTGCTGTCGCTGGCCATGACGGGGATGCTGGTCAACATCGGCAGCGTCCGCGAACGGGTCGTCGGGGCACACGCGACCGACCCGACGGGCCGCCCCCGCTGACGCCCCCGCTGCCGCCCCCGCTGCCGCCCCCGCTGCCGCCCCCGCTGCCGCCCCCGCTGACGCCCCCGCTGCATCCGCCGATGCCTGCGACGACCGGCGACCGGCGACGCGTCTGGTTCGCCGGAGGCGGTACCGGCGGGCACCTGTACCCGGGGCTGGCCATCGCCCGTGCCCTCGTACGGCTCGATCCCGCGATCGAGCCGTTCTTCATCGGGGCTCGTCGAGGCATCGAACGCACCGTGTTGCCGACCCAGGGGTTCGCCTTCGAGCTGCTCGACCTGCACCCCCTCTATCGCCGGCGACCGTGGGAGAACTGGAAGACCGTGCGCGGGGCCGTGCTGGCGTGGCGCAGACTCACCGCGCTGGCCGGCGAACGCCCCCCGGTCGCGGTCGTCGGTACCGGCGGCTACGCCATGGGCCTCGCCGTCGCCTGGGCCGGTCGCCGCGGCGTGCCGGTCGTCCAACAAGTCGCCGATGTCGTGCCGGGCCTCACCGCCCGATGGGCGGCGCGCTGGTCCCGCGAGCTCTATCTGGGCTTTCCCGAAGCCGCACCACACTTCCGTGGAAAGGCAACGTTTGTGACAGGAAGCCCGATCGAACCGCCGCCGGCAGCGCGCGAATCCGCCGCCGACGCAAGGAGACGCTTTGGCCTGACGACCGAACTCGGCCGGATCGTGCTGGTCTTCGGGGGCAGTCAGGGTGCTCGTGCGATCAACGAGGCCGTCGCGGGCTGGGTACGCTCCGGACTCCCCGCTGGCGTCGGGCTCATCTGGGCCACCGGTGCAGGGCAGGAGGCCCAGTATCGGGACCTCGCCAGCGATGGTCGTATCGTCGTGACGCCATATCTGTCGCCGATCTCCCATGCGTACGCTGCTGCCGATTTGGCGATCACCAGGGCTGGTGCAATCACTTGCGCCGAGCTGTCGGCGTGGGGCCTTCCCGCAATCATGATCCCACTCCCGACCGCCGCCGCCGACCACCAGACCACCAACGCGCGCGCACTCGAGGACGCCGGGTCCGCCATCTGTTTTCCACAGCAGACGTTGACTTCCAGGGCGTTGGCTGACACTGTGGACAAGCTGCTGGCAGGCGAGGAGCGCCTGAAGGCCATGCGAATCGCTGCGCTCCGCCGGGCGCGCCCTGACTCAGCGCTTGAGATCGCCGAGAGAGTGCGCACGCTGATCGCCAACTGACCTTTCAATCGTCTTTAGATTGAAGCGACAATGCTAACTAATACAACATTTTGCACTTCTCACATGACAATCATTGTCAGTGCTGTCAGCGTCGGGGCAATACGCACAAAGTGAGTATGGCGCTTTTCCACAGCGACGATGTTCGACCGGTGCATTTCGTTGGAATCGCCGGGGCGGGGATGAGCGCGCTCGCAGAGCTTTTCCACAGACGGGGGGTCCGCGTCACGGGCTGCGACGCGAGCATCGCCGGCGTGGGCGATCTGAAGGCCTTGGGCATTCCGGTCGTCGCCGGTCATGAACCCTCGCATGTGGACGGTGCTCGGGCACTCGTCGTCACGTCGGCGATGCCGAAGGGTCATCCTGAGATCGACAGGGCCCGCCAAATTGGCATTCCCGTGATCAGGAGGGCGGAGGCGCTTGGGGAGGCCGTGAACGATGGACGGGTCGTGGCGGTGGCGGGGACGCACGGCAAGACGACGACGACGGTGCTCGTCACCGAGGCCCTGGCGGCTGCCGGGATGGAGCCAACCGGAGTCGTTGGCGCGCGTGTCGCGGCGTGGGGCGGGAACCTTCGGCGTGGCGGCGACGATGTCTTTGCGGTCGAGGCCGATGAGTACGACCGGTCGTTCCTGTCGCTGCGCCCCACGGTGGCGATCGTCACCAATCTCGAAGCGGACCACCTCGACATCTATCGCGACCTCGAGGACATCCGTGAGACGTTTTCCACATTCCTGAAGCCCGCGCGTTGGGTCGTGGCCTGCGCCGATGATCCCGAGGCCAATCGCCTGCCGTATCCGGTGTCGGCCGAAGTGATCCGGTACGGGATCGAGGTCGAGGGGGCGGTGTCTCCCGACGCCCGTCTCGTGGCTCGCCGGATCCGGCCCGAGGGAGTGGGCAGTCGTTTCGACGTGACCTTCGACTACAAGTCGATCGGCGAATTCGTGCTCCCGCTGCCGGGCCTTCACAACGTCCGCAACGCGTTGGCGGCGATCGGGACCGGGCTGGCGCTTGGTGCCGAGCCGGCCGCGATGGCGCGCGGCTTGGCGGGGGTGCAGGGGGCGGAGCGTCGCTTCCAGCGCATCGGGGAGGTCCGCGGCATCCAGGTGGTGGACGACTACGCGCATCACCCGACCGAGGTCGCCGCGACGCTCTCGGCGGCCCGTGGCGCGTATCCCGGACGTCGGCTGGTGGTCGCGTTCCAGCCGCACTTGTTCAGCCGCACGCGCGACTTCGCCACCGAGTTCGGCGCGGCGCTCGCCGCGGCCGACGCGGTCTGGCTGTGCGACATCTATCCCGCGCGCGAGCAGCCGATCCCCGGGGTCAGCTCGGCGCTCATCGCCTCCGCCATGACCGGCGCGGGACGTCCGCCGGCCTGGACCGGTCCCCGGACGGACGTGGTCGCATCGTTGCGGCCCGCGCTCCGGAGCGGCGACGTCGTCGTGACCATGGGGGCGGGGGACATCACCCTGGCGTCCCGCGACCTGCTCGCGGCGTTGGCGGGGCGGTCGTGACGGCTCCGGCAGCACCGGGCGCAACGGCTGGCGGGGCGCGCCGACCTATCCGGTGGGGCCGGGTCGCACTGGTCGTCGCGGCCGTGGCCGCGCTGGGGATGCCGTGGTGGGGGCCCATGACCCTGCGCCCGCTGGCGTTCTTCCATATACGGCGCGTGGAAGTTCACGGGGTGCGGTGGATCGACCCGCAGGTCCTCGTGGATCGCATGCGCGTGGACACGACCCGGTCGGTCTGGGACGACCTGTCGGTTTACGCCGAGCGCGTGCGGGGCCATCCGCAGGTCGCCAACGCGGTGGTTGACCGGCGCTTGCCCGGCACGCTGGTTCTCTCCGTGGAGGAGGTCGTCCCCGTGGCGCTGGTGCCGGGCCGGGACGGCTTCCGGGCCTTCGACGCGGCAGGGCGGGCGCTGCCGCTCGAGCCCGCGGTGATGCCGGTGGACGCCCCGATCGTCCCGCAGCGCGACACCGCCGTGCTCGCCCTTCTGGGCCGGGTCCGTTCCGACGTCCCCGACGTCTATGCCCGCATCAGCGAGGTTCGGCGTGCCGGAACGGCGGAGTTCGTCGTCACTATGGGGGACCTGCCGGTCCGCGCGGCGTCCGACGTGACGCCGGCGCGGCTGGCGGAGATCCTGCCGGTCGCTCGCGACCTCGACCGGCGGGGGCTCCGCGCGAAGGAACTGGATCTCCGCTATCGTGATCAGGTCGTCGCCCGCTTGCCGTAACTTGCGCTGATGAATCCCGAACGCCTCGTCGCCGGACTCGACATCGGTTCCGCCAAGACCACCGCCGTGATCGCGGAAGTGGTCGGCGAGTTCCCCAAGCGCCCCGAGATTCGCGTCCTGGGGGTGGGCCAGTCCCGCACGACCGGGCTGCGCAAGGGCGTCGTCTCCGACATCGAGGAGACGATGCGGGCGATCCGGAAGGCGATGACCGACGCCGAGCGGATGGCGGGAGCGCAGGTGCCGGCGGTGTACGTGGGCATCGCCGGCGAGCATGTGCAGGCGATGACGTCCCACGGGGTGGTGGCGGTCTCCGGCCCCGAGATCTCGCGCGCCGACGTCGAGCGGGTCAACGAAGTCGCCCGGGCGCAGGTGATCCCGCAGGACCGCGAGCTGCTGCACGCGATCCCGCAGGAGTACACCGTGGACAAGAACCAGGGGATCCGCGACCCGATCGGGATGATCGGGACCCGGCTGGAGACCGAGATGTACCTCGTGACGATCGGGGCCTCGCCCGCGATGAACCTGCGCAAGGCGGTCGAGCGGGCCGGCTACCAGATTCGCGAGCTGGTGCTGGAGCCCCTCGCCTCGGCGCTCGGGACGCTGACCGAGGACGAGAAGGAGCTCGGGGTCGCGCTCATCGAGATGGGTGCCGGGGCGACGGACGTGGCGCTCTTCCACGAAGGGAAGATCCGGCACGTCGGGACCGTCCCGTTCGGTGGCAGCCACGTGACGAGCGACGTCGTGCATGGCCTCGGGGTGACGCAGGCGGACGCCGAGCGGCTCAAGGAGCGGTTCGGCATCGCGTACGAGCCGCTTTCGCCGCCGGGCGAGACGATCTCGCTGCCCAGCACCGCGGCGCAGGGCGACCGACGGATTCCCCGCGAACTGCTGGCCCACATCATCCACCAGCGGACCGACGAGATGTTCCATCTCGTGCAGCGGGGGATCCAGCAATCGGGCTACGCGGGGCGGCTGTCCGGCGGGATCGTGCTCACCGGCGGGGCGGCCCAGGCGCCCGGCACGGTCGAGTTGGCGCAGGACGTCTTCGGCATCGGCGCTCGCGTCGGCGTACCGACCGAGGGGGTCGGCGGGCTGGCCGACTCGGTCGAAGCGCCACGGTTCTCGACGTCGGTCGGGCTGGCGCTGTACGGGGCGAACCGGATGGCGCTGGGATTCGCCGGGCCGAGCGGCGGTCGGCGGCTGTCCATCCCGGGTGGTGCCGATGCGGGGAAGCTCGTGCAGCGCCTGAAGACGTGGCTGCAGGACTTCTTCTGATCCCTCGCTGACCGGTCCCTCCACGAAGGGATCGGACCGAGGTGGCACCTGGCCAAGGGCTGCGATCGGGAAACGGCGGCGTGCCGAGAGGGGGGGCGGAAACGGGATACGTGCGCCCGACCAAGATGTGGAAAACCATCTTGACAACCGCCACAAAGCCGCGACGTTGCTCTCGATACGGTGTGGAATCGTTCTCCACACGTTATCTTCGTCGGCACGCGGCCAGTGCAGCACGCGACGCCCGAACTCAGCGAGCACCGAATGATCTTCGAATTCGAGGAAACGACCCAGCAGGGCGCCCGCATGAAGGTCGTGGGCGTCGGGGGAGGTGGCGGCAACGCCGTCAACCGCATGATCGACGAGTCCCTGCAGGGTGTGGAGTTCATCTCGGTCAATACCGATGCGCAGGCGTTGCTCGCGTCGAAGGCCGACGTGAAGGTGCAGATCGGACAGAAGCTCACGCGCGGACTCGGGGCGGGGGCGCGGCCGGAGATCGGTCGGCAGGCGATCGACGAGAACCGTGACGACGTCGCGCGCGTCGTGCAGGGAGCCGACCTCGTGTTCGTCACCTGCGGCATGGGCGGTGGCACCGGCACCGGTGCCGCGCCGGTGGTGGCCGAGCTGGCGAAGGAGGCCGGCGCGCTGACCGTCGGCATCGTGACGCGGCCCTTCCTCTTCGAAGGCAAGAAGCGGATGAAGCAGGCCGAGCAGGGCATCGCCGAGATGCGCAAGCACGTGGACACGATGATCATCGTCCCGAACGAGCGGCTCATGGCCGTCGTGGGGAAGGGGATCCCGTTCCAGGACGCGCTGAAGAAGGCCGACGAGGTGCTGCTGCAGGCGACCCGCGGGATCTCCGAGATCGTCGTGAAGACGGGTATCGTGAACGTGGACTTCGCCGACGTGCGCACCGTCATGACGAACGGCGGGGCGGCCCTCATGGGCACCGGTGTGGGCCGTGGCGAGAACCGCGCGGTCGAGGCGGCGCAGCAGGCGATCGCCTCCCCGCTGCTCGACAACCTGAGCATTCGCGGCGCCAAGGGCGTGCTGATCAACATCTCGGGAGGCACCGACCTCACGCTCGGCGAGTTCACCACCGTCTCGGAACTCATCCACGAGGCAGCGGGGGATGAGTCCGACATCATCATCGGCTCGGTCACCGAACCGGCGATGCAGGGGGAGATCCGCGTCACCGTCATCGCCACCGGCTTCGACTACGACATGGGGGTGCCCCTTCCCTCCCAGGCGAGCGGACGCGCCGCCGTGCCCTCCGTCACGCCGCTGCCGCCGCGCGGCGGCGTGCGCGGATCGGCGGGGATGCCGATGCCGCAGGTGCCCCCGCCGAACGTGCCCCCCGCAGGGCGGCATCCGCAGGGGATGTCGGCGAGCGAACTCTCCGACATGGAGATCCCGACGTTCATTCGTCGGCAGATGGACTGAAGCCGTCGCGCCCGGCGCGTATCTTCCGGGCGTGACGTCCTGGCTCCTGGCTCTCGCCGCCGGCCTCGGCCTCGCGGCGCTGGGCTATGCCGGCCGTGGGGCGTTCTCGGCGCGCCGCCGGATTCCCGCCGCACTCCGCGGCCTTGCCGGCGTCCTGCTGGTGGCCTTGTGGCTCGACGCGCCCATGGGGCCGTCGCGTCCCGGGACGCGGCTGCTGGCGCTCGACGCCAGCGCCTCGCTCGACCGCGGCGGGGTCGGAGACCGGTGGAGCCGGGCGCGCGCCGTGGCGGAGTCGGTCGGCGGGCGCGCAGTCCTGGTGGGGGAGCAGGCCACCGACGGCCCCGTCCCCGACCGGCCGGCGCTCCCCGCGAGTCGCATCGGACCACTCGTCGAGCGCGCGCGCGCCGAGGGACGGTCGGTCGACCTCGTGACCGACGGCGAGCTCGACGACGCCGACCAGCTCGCACGGCTGCCGCGCGAGTCCCGCGTGTTCGTCGTCGAGGGCGATGCCCGCCCGGACCTCGCTCTCGCCTCGCTCGACGTCCCGCTCACCACGATCGTCGGCGACACCATCACCGTGCAAGTGGCGGTCGTGGCCGGTGCCGGTGGCGCGCCGGAGGCGACGCTGCGGCTCGGGGTGGATGGGCAGTCGGCGTTCTCGGCGACCGTGCCGCCGCTCGATCCGTGGGCCGAGCGTGTGGTCACCTGGCGGCTGCCGGCCCCCGCCGCCGGGCTGCGGCTGGTCGGGGTCTGGCGCGAGGGGACGCCCGACGACGAGCCGCGCAACGACACCCTGCGTACCGCGCTCGAGGTGCTCGCGCGGCCCACCGCGCTGGTGGTGAGCACCGCCCCCGACGCGGACGCGCGCTGGATCGACGCCGGGGTGCGCGGTGCGCTGGGGACGGGCGTGCGCACGTGGTGGCGCGTCGCCCCCGGCGAGTGGCGCGAGAGCCCGTCGCTGTCGCCGGTGGCGGAGGCCGACGTACGGCGGACGGTGGCCGAGGCCGGGCTCGTCGTCCTGCACGGCGACACGGCGTTCTTCGGTCCGCCGGCGACGACGCTGCGCGGGGCGCGATGGCTCGTCGCCCCGCCGGCGGTCGAGGGCGAGTGGTACGTCGCACCGCCGGCGACCGGGGCGGGCTCGCCGCTGGGCGACGTGCTCGGCGGGGCCTCCCGGGATTCCCTCCCGCCGCTCGTCGCTGCGGCGGCCCCCGCGCTCGAGTGGACGGCGCTCGTCGCCCAGCGGGACAAGCGCGGCACGGCGGTGCCGGTCCTGACGGGCCGGGATCGCGCACCCCGCACGGCGGTGCTCTCCGCAGGTGGTCTCTCGCGCTGGGGCTTGCGCGGTGGCGACGCCGCGACCGCCGCCGCCTCGCTCGCGGGCGCGGTCGCCGCCTGGCTGGCCGAGGCGGCGCCGGACGCGCGCGCGGTGGTGCCGGCGGTCGGCGCCGTGCGGGAGGGCGAGCGCGTCACCTGGCGCCGGGCGGGGCGCGACTCCCTCGTCGTGCTGCGCTGGTCGCGCGAGGGCGAGGCCGGCGCAGCGCGGGGCACGGATACCCTTCGCGCGGCCGGAGCGGCGACCATGCTGCTCGGCGGGGCGTGGCCTGCGGGGCGTTACCGGGTGGAAGTGCCGGGCGGCGCGGTCGCCGTGGTGGTGAACCCCAGCCGCGAGTGGGTGCCGCGGCGCCCGACGGTGGCCTCCGGGCCTGTGGGGACCGCAGCGGCGGCGGCTTCGGCCCCGACGGCGCGGGGCGCGCTCTGGCTCGTGGCGCTCGCGATCGCGGCGCTGTGCGCCGAGTGGATCCTGCGGCGTCGCGCGGGCCTGCGCTGACGTCGCGGCTAGATTCCGGCCATGGCGCGTCTCTTCACCGGCGGCGGGACACGCCGCTCGCTCTGGCAGCGCATCCGGGACGTCGCGCTCGCGGACGTCGGCGCGATGCTGCGGCGCGGCGCGGTCGAGGGAAACCTCGAGCAGCTCGAGGCGCTGCTGCTCGAGAGCGACTTCGGTGTGCCGGTCACGATGCGGCTCGTGGCCGAGGTCGAGCGGCTGGCGAAGCTGGGGCAGGTGCGGACGGACGAGGAGTTCCGCGGCGCGTTGCGCGACGGCATCGCGGGCTCGCTCACCGCCGGGCGTGCCGACCCGGCCTTGCGGCTGCCCTCGCCCGGTCCCGCGATCATCCTTGTCGTCGGGGTCAACGGTGCCGGCAAGACGACCGCGATCGGCAAGCTGGCGCACCGGCTGCGAGGTGAGGGCAAGCGCGTCCTGGTGGGTGCCGGCGACACCTTCCGCGCCGGCGCGGTGGACCAGTTGCGCGTGTGGGCCGAGCGCACGGGCGCGGAGTTCGTCGGCGGGGCGGCGGGGCAGGATCCCGCGGCGGTGGCCTGGGACGCCGTCGATGCTGCCGTCGCGCGCGGGGTGGACGTCGCGATCGTGGACACGGCCGGCCGCCTGCACACGAGCGAGGCGCTGATGGAGGAGCTCCGCAAGGTGGGGCGGGTGATCCCCAAGCGGCTGCCCGGCGCCCCGCATGAAACGCTGCTCGTGCTCGATGGCACGATCGGCCAGAACGCCGTGCAGCAGGCACGGCAGTTCGCCGCCGCCGTCCCGCTGACGGGGCTCGTCGTCACGAAGCTCGACGGCACCGCGAGGGGCGGCGTGGTGGTGGCCGTCCACGAGGCGGTGAACGTGCCGGTGAAGTTCGTGGGCGTCGGTGAACAGCCCGGCGACCTCCTGCCGTTCGATGCGCAGGCCTACGCGGCCGACCTCGTCGCCATCGACTGACGGGACGGGCGGCGGCTAGGTTTGGCGCGTGATGGCGCGCCTCGAGTCCCGCCGACCCGCGCTCACGCTCGACACCGAGGTCACGTACCTCAAGGGCGTGGGGCCGGTGCGCGCGCAGCATTTTGCCCGGCTCGGCATCCGCACCGCCGGCGACCTGTTGCGGCACGTGCCGCATCGCTACGAGGACGCCTCGACGGTCCAGCCCATCCGGTCCCTTTCCCCCGGCATGGAGGCGACGGTGCTCGGGCGGGTGATCTCGAAGGGCATCCTGCCGACCCGCAAGGGGCTGCGCGTCTTCTCGGCCGTGCTCAAGGACGACACGGGGATGATCGAGGCGAGCTGGCCGGGCCAGGCGTACCTCGACCGCACGATCCAGAAGGGTGACCTCCTGCTCGCGGCCGGGCCGGTACGCTTCTTCCACGGCCGCCAGCTCGTGCCGCGCGAGTTCGTGAATCTCGGGGCGGACGACACGGGCACGGCGGGGGGGCGGGTGCTCGCGGTGTACCCGGCCACCGAGGGCCTGTCGTTCAAGGTCATCCGCGGCCTCGTCGAGCAGCACCTCCCGGTGCTGCTGCCGCTGGTGCACGAATACCTGCCGCCGGCGGTGCTGGCCGAGGCCGGCGTTCCCCCGCTGCCCGAGGCGCTGCGCCTGGTGCACCGTCCGTCGAGCGTGGCCGAAGCGATGACCGGGCGGTCGCGGCTCGCCTTCGAGGAACTGCTGTTCGTCCAGATCCTGCACCGCCGGGCCAAGGCGCTCGCCCGCGAGCCGCGCGAGGGGCGGGCGTTCGAGAATCGGCGCGATCTCACCGCGAAGCTCAAGGCGTCGCTGCCGTTCGAGCTGACCGGCGCCCAGGCGCGCGCCGTCCGCGAGATCGTCGCCGACATGACGAGCCCGCACCGCATGCACCGCCTGCTGCAGGGCGACGTGGGCAGCGGCAAGACGGTCGTGGGGCTCTTCGCTGCGATGCTCGCGATGGAGAACGGCTGGCAGGTCGCCTTCATGGCACCGACCGAACTGCTGGCGGAGCAGCACGTGCGCACCGCGACGCGGCTGCTGGCGCCGCTGGGGCTGGCCCCCGTGCTGCTGACCGGCTCGCTCGGGGCGCGGGTGCGCCGCGAGGCCGAGGCCGTCATGGCCGACCCGGCCCCCGCGCTCGTGATCGGCACGCACGCGCTCGTAAGCGACCGGGCGCGCTTCGCGAAGCTCGGACTGGTGATCGTGGACGAGCAGCACCGGTTCGGTGTCGAGCAGCGCGCGGCGCTCGGGGGCAAGGGCGACCGGCCGGACGTGCTGCTCATGAGCGCGACGCCGATCCCGCGCTCGCTCGCGCTCACGCTCTACGGCGACCTCGACCTCAGCGTGCTCGACGAGCGCCCGCCGGGTCGCCAGCCGATCACCACCGCCCTCCGGGCGGGGACGGCCCGCGGGCGGGTGCTCGACTTCGTCCGCCGGCAGGTCGAGGCCGGGCGGCAGGCCTACGTCGTGTACCCCGTGATCGCCGAGAGCGAGAAGACCGACCTCAAGGCGGCGACGACGATGTACGAGCAACTCGCCGCCGGCGAGCTCGCGGGCCTCCGGGTGGCGTTGCTGCACGGGCGCCTGAAGGGCGACGAGAAGGACGACATCATGCGCCGGTTCCTCGCGGGGACGGTGGACGTGCTGGTGGCGACGACGGTGATCGAGGTGGGCATCGACGTGCCGAACGCGACGGTGATGGTGATCGAGCACCCCGAACGGTTCGGGCTGTCGCAACTGCACCAGCTGCGCGGGCGCGTGGGGCGCGGGGCGGAGCAGTCGTACTGCATCCTGCTCGGGGACGTCTCGCCGGAGACCGCCGAGCGCCTGCGCGTGTTCGTGGAGAGCGAGGACGGCTTCGAGATCGCCCGCGCCGACCTCGCGCAACGGGGGATGGGCGATCTCTTCGGCGACCGGCAGTCGGGGATGCCGGGCTTCCGGATCGCCGATCCGCTGCGCGACGAAGCGCTCAACGCTGCCGCCGGCATCGCGGCCGACCGCATCCTCGCCGCCGACCCGGCACTCGAGCGCAAGGAACACCTTGCGCTGCGCCGCACCCTGACGACGCAGTTCCAGCGCGGCCTCGAGCTGTTCCGCGTCGGATGAGCGCGCGCCGCCGATCCCGCTTCGCGCGTCGGCCCTCGGCGCGGCGCGGCCGCGCGGGCGGACGGCCGACGGCCGCGTGGCTGGCCCTCCTGACCGCCCTGGCCGCCGCGGCGGTGATCGTGCTGCCGTGGCGATCGCTCGCCGCGCAGGAGCGCCGCCGCGAGCCGCGCGGGTGGATGCCGCGATTCCGCCTGACGCCGACGCTCGCCACGACGCGGGGGACGGTGCGGAGCACCGGGGGCTTCGGCCTGCAGCTCGGCGCCGAGTGGGGGCGCGACGAAGGCCTGCTGGCCGTGCCGGTCGTCGTGGAAGCGGCAGGCGACGACCGGCGACAGGTGGGGTGCCTGACCGACTGCGCGCAGGGGCGGATGAGCGCATGGCTCCTCACCAGCGGGCTCGTGCTGCG
Organism: Gemmatimonadota bacterium; assembly: GCA_021298835.1. Taxonomy (GTDB): domain Bacteria; phylum Gemmatimonadota; class Gemmatimonadetes; order Gemmatimonadales; family Gemmatimonadaceae; genus JAJTHG01. The sequence goes on along the minus strand of JAJTHG010000008.1, from coordinate 24,550 downwards.
TCCCGTCCCGCGCTGGCCGCTCCGGCCGTATGTCGAGGGCACGGTGTCCGGCGGGTTCGCGCAATGGAGCAACGCGGTCCTGCCCGCCGGCCTCGGCGCGAACGTCGGCTTCCTCGTCGGCGGCCGGACCGGCGGTGGCGTCACGACGCGCGCGAGCGTCGGGGCCGGGCTCGAGTGGGGGCGCGAGGACCGGTGGTTCGTCGCGGGGGTGCAGCGCGGGCTCGTGCACGAGGCCCGGTGGAGCCCGTCGCGGCTCGTGACCACGGTCGTCGTCGGGATCCGCGCCCGCACTTGAGCGGCGGGACCGCGACCCTGATTCCGCCCCGCCCGGGCGGCTAGGTTTCCGGCATGGAGCCGAACACCCGCCGCATCGAGGAGATCCCGGCCGTGGCCGGGCAGGTCGTGACCATCCAGGGGTGGGTGACCACCACCCGTTCGTCGGGCAAGATCGCCTTCGCCGTCCTGCGCGACGGGACGGGGCTGTGCCAGGCCGTGTTCGTGAAGAACGCGCTGCCGCCCGAGACATGGGAGCGCTTCAAGGACCTCACGCTCGAATGCTCGGTGGCCGTGACCGGCCTCGCGAAGGTCGAGCCCCGGGCGCCCGGTGGCCGCGAGCTCGAGGTACAGGCGCTGACGGTGATCGGCCCGTCGCCGATCGACTATCCGATCCAGCCCAAGGAGCACGGGGTGGATTTCCTGCTCGACAACCGCCACCTGTGGCTGCGCAGCCAACGGCAGGTGGCGCTCATGCGCGTCCGCCACGAGATCGAGCAGGCGATCCACGACTTCTTCTACGGCCGCGGCTTCCTGCGCATGGACTCCCCCATCCTCACCGCGGCGATCGGCGAGCGGGCGGGGCTCTTCGAGACCGAGTACTTCGACCTGGGCAAGGCGTACCTCGCGCAGACTGGTCAGCTCTACGGCGAGGCCGGGGCGGCGGCGCTGGGGCGCATCTACACGTTCGGCCCGACGTTCCGCGCCGAGAAGTCGAAGACGCGCCGCCACCTGACCGAGTTCTGGATGATCGAGCCGGAGATGGCGTGGTACGACCAGGCGATGAACATGGAGCTCCAGGAGGACCTCATCGTCGCGATCGTCGAGCGCGTACTCGACCGGCGGATGGAGGAGCTCAAGCAGCTCGAGCGCGACACGTCGAAGCTCGAGACGGTCCGGACGCCGTTCCCGCGGCTCGACTACGGCGACGCCGTCACGCTGGTGCAGGGGAAGGGGAGCGACGCGAAATGGGGCGACGACCTCGGCGCCGAGGACGAGGCGCTCATCGTCGAGGGCCGCGACCGCCCGGTGTTCGTGTGCAACTATCCCAAGGAGGCGAAGGCCTTCTACATGAAGGAGAACCCGGCCGACCCGCGAACGGTGCTGTGCGCCGACCTGCTGGCCCCGGAGGGCTACGGCGAGATCATCGGCGGCTCGCAGCGCGAGGACGACCTCGACCGGCTCGTCGCGCGCATCCGGCACGAAGGGCTGCCGATGGACGCCTACCAGTGGTACCTCGACCTGCGGCGCTACGGCACCTTCACCCATTCGGGATTCGGGCTGGGCCTCGAGCGCACGGTGGCGTGGATCTCCGGGACGCACCACATCCGCGAGTGCATCCCGTTCCCGCGGCTGATGTCGCGCATCTATCCGTGATCCGGCCGTCCGCCGGTACGGGGACGGCCGCCCGCGTCGCCCCCGCCGACGCGGGGGGCACCGCGCTCGTCCACGTGCCCGCGCCGCTCGTGCGCAACCCGGGCGAGCCGCTCGACCTCGCGGCGGTGCGCGCGATCCGCGTCAACCGCAGCGCCGCCGAGCGCCGTGCGGCCACCCTGCCGGCGCGACGCACGGTGAAGAAGCAGTGGCAGGCGGCGTGGCTGCTGAAGGCCGTCACCCTCATGGACCTCACCACGCTCCAGGGTGACGACACGCCCGCCAACGTGCGGCGCCTCTGTGCCAAGGCGCGGCAGCCGGTGCGGCCCGACCTGCTCGAGGCGATGGGGGCGTCGGCCCTGCCGATTCGCGCCGGGGCGGTGTGCGTGTACCACCCGTTCGTCGCCGCCGCCGTGGACGCGCTGCGCGGCAGCGGGATCCCGGTGGCGGCGGTGAGTACCGCGTTCCCCTCGGGCCTCGCGCCGATGGCCACCCGGCTCGCGGAAGTGCGCGCAAGTGTCGCTGACGGCGCCGCCGAGATCGACATGGTCATCACCCGCGGGCTCGTCCTGCGCGGCGAATGGCAGGCGCTCTACGACGAGGTGGCGGCGGTGCGCGCCATGTGCGGCGAGGCGCACCTCAAGGTCATCCTGGGCACGGGCGAGCTCGCGACGCTCACCAACATCGCGCGCGCGAGCTGGGTGGCGATGCAGGCCGGCGCCGACTTCATCAAGACCTCCACGGGCAAGGAGTCGGTGAACGCCACCCTGCCGGTGTCCCTGGCGATGGTGCGGATGATTCGCGCGTATCGCGAGCGGAGCGGCGTCCTGGTCGGCTACAAGCCGGCCGGCGGCATCCGCACCGCCAAGCAGGCGCTCGACTACCTCGCGCTCATGAAGGAGGAACTCGGCGACCGCTGGCTTGCCCCCGATCTCTTCCGCTTCGGGGCGAGCGCGCTCCTCACCGACGTCGAGCGCCAGCTCGAGCACTTCGTCACCGGCCGCTATGCCGCGGCCCACCGGATGCCGATGCCATGACCACCGTCGCCGAGATCTTCTCGACCATGGCCTACGGGCCCGCCCCCGAAGGCGACGCCGAGGCGCGGGCATGGCTCGCGGCCCACGGGGCGGCCTTCGGGCACTTCGTGAACGGCCGGTTCACCGCGGCGGGCGCCGCGAGCTTCGAGACCCGCGAGCCCGCCACGGGCCGGGTGCTGGCGCGCATCGCGCAGGGCTCGGCGGCCGACGTCGCGGCGGCGGTCGCCGCGGCGGGCGCGGCGTTGCCCGCGTGGCAGGCGCTGTCCGGGCACGAGCGGGCGCGGCACCTCTATGCGCTCGCGCGCATGGTGCAGCGGCACAGCCGGCTGTTCGCGGTCGTCGAGGCGCTCGACAACGGGAAGAGCATCCGCGAGACGCGCGACCTCGACGTCCCGCTGGTGGCGCGGCACTTCACCCACCATGCCGGATGGGCGCAGCTGCTCGAGGCCGAGTTCCCGGGCCACGAGGCGGTGGGCGTCGTGGGCCAGGTGATCCCGTGGAACTTCCCGCTGCTCATGCTGGCGTGGAAGGTCGCCCCCGCGCTCGCCGCCGGGTGCACGGTGGTGCTCAAGCCGGCGGAGTACACGTCGCTGACGGCGCTGCTCTTCGCCGAACTGGCGCACGCGGCGGGGCTGCCGGCCGGCGTGCTCAACATCGTCACCGGCGACGGCCGCACGGGCGCGGCGCTGGTGGAGCACCCCGGGGTAGCCAAGGTGGCCTTCACCGGCTCCACCGAGGTCGGGCGCGTCATCCGCACGGCGATCGCCGGCTCCGGGAAGGCGCTGACGCTCGAGCTCGGCGGCAAGTCGCCGTTCCTCGTCTTCGAGGACGCCGACCTCGACGGCGCCGTCGAGGGGGTCGTGGACGCGATCTGGTTCAACCAGGGCCAGGTCTGCTGCGCGGGCTCGCGGCTCCTCGTGCAGGAGTCGGTGCACGATGCGTTCGTCGCCAAGCTGCGTGCGCGCATGGAGACCCTGCGCGTCGGCGGGCCGCTCGACAAGGCCGTGGACATGGGCGCCATCGTGGACCCCGTGCAACGCGACCGCATCGCCGGGCTCGTCGCGCAGGGCGAGGCGCAGGGGGCGACGCGGTGGCAGCCTTCGTGGGCCGTGCCGGCGCAGGGATGCTGGTATCCGCCGACGCTGTTCACGAACGTCGAGACGTCGAACGTCATCGCCCGCGAGGAGATCTTCGGGCCGGTGCTGGTGACGATGCCGTTCCGGACGCCGGCCGAGAGCGTGGCGCTGGCGAACAACACGCCCTACGGGCTGGCGGCGAGCGTGTGGAGCGAGAACATCAACCTCGCGCTCGATATCGCGCCGAAGCTCAAGGCGGGCGTGGTGTGGATCAACGCCACCAACCTGTTCGACGCCGCAGCCGGGTTCGGCGGGTACCGCGAGTCGGGCTACGGGCGCGAAGGCGGGCGCGAAGGGTTCGTCGAGTACCTCGTGCCGTCGTGGGAGAAGCGCATCGGGCGTGCGCCGCGTGTCGTGCGCCCGGCGGCTCGCGCGGCGCGGTCGGCGGCGGCGCGGTCGGCGGCGGCGCCGGCGGCGCGGATCGCGCCGGACGCCGGACACGCGTTGCCCGGGCCGGCGGTGGATCGCACCGCGAAGCTCTTCGTCGGCGGCAAGCAGGCGCGTCCGGACGCCGGATACTCGCGCGTGATCCTGGACCCGCAGGGGCGCGCGATCGGCGAGGTCGGCGAGGGCAACCGGAAGGACCTCCGCAACGCCGTGGAGGCCGCGCAGGCGGCCGCCCCGGGCTGGGCGGCGACGTCGGGACACGCGCGGGCGCAGGTCCTCTACTATCTCGCCGAGAACCTCTCGGCGCGCGCCGACGAGTTCGCCGGACGCATCCGCGCGCAGACGGGAGCCGCCGCAGAGGACGCCGCGAACGAGGTTGACCTGGCCGTCCGGCGGCTGTTCACGTACGCCGCATGGGCGGACAAGCACGACGGCGCGATCCACTCGGTGCCGATCCGCGGGGTCGCGCTGGCGTTCCACGAGCCCGTCGGCGTCGTCGCGGCGGTCGCCCCGGCCGATTGCCCGCTGCTGGGCTTCGTGTCGTTCGTCGCGCCGCTCGTCGCCGCCGGCAACGCCGTCGTGGCGGTGCCCAGCGAGCGGCACCCGCTCAGCGCGACCGACTTCTACCAGGTGCTCGATACGAGCGACGTGCCGGCCGGCGTCGTGAACATCGTCACCGGGGCCCGCGATCCGCTGGCGAAGGTGCTGGCCGAGCACGACGACGTCGAGGCCATCTGGTACCATGGCTCGCACGAGGGGGCGACGGCCGTCGAGCGGGCGAGCGCGGGAAACCTGAAGCGCACGTGGGCGCGCTGGTGGCCGGTGGACTGGATGCACGCCGAGCAGGGCGAGGGGCGCGCCTACCTGCGGCAGGCGGTGCAGGTCAAGAACGTCTGGATCCCGTGGGGCGAGTGAGCTGAGGGCCCGTGGCCGGGGGCGCGGGTGCGGCGGCCCGCGCCGGTGCCCCCGGATCAGCGCGGCTCGTCGGCCTTCACCGCGTTCCAGAGCTCGTCCAGTTGCTCGAGCGTCTGTCCCTGCAGGGCGATGCCCCGCGCCTGCGCGAGCGCGGACACCCGGTCCAACCGCCCCACGAACTTCCCGTTCGCCCGTTCCAACGCCAACGCCGCGTGCACCCCCGCCTTGCGGCACAGGTTCACCACGGCGAAGAGCAGGTCGCCGAGTTCGGCCTCGAGGCGCGCGTGCTGCGCGTCGTACACGGGCGCGCCGTCCGGCTCGCCGCGCGCGGGCGTGGCGGCGAGCTCGGCCTCGACCTCGTCCAGTTCCTCCCGCACCTTGGCGGCCGGCCCGTGCACGTCGGGCCAGTCGAAGCCCATGCCCCCGGCGCGGTCCTGCAGCCGATGCGCGCGATGCAGCGCCGGCAGTTCCACGGGCAGGCCGTCGGCCACCGACGTCCGCGGCGCCTTCGCGGCCTTCATGGTCTCCCAGGCCTGCTTCTCGCCGCCCGCGTACAGGTGCGGATGCCTGGCCTTCATCTTGGCGACCATGCCCGCCGCGATGTCGTGCGCGGTGAAGGCCCCGCGTTCCTCGGCGATGACGCCGTGGAACAGCACCTGCAGCAGCAGGTCGCCCAGCTCCTCGCGCAGCGCGCGGTCGTCGCCGCTGCGCAGGGCGTCGTCGGTCTCGTGGGCTTCCTCCACGAGGTACGGGCGCAGCGACTGGTGCGTCTGGGCCGCGTCCCACTCGCAGCGGGTGCGCAGGTCGCGCATCAGCGCGAGGGCGTCGTCGAAGGCGCTCATGTCGTGGAATATGGCACGCCGCCGGCGAGGGCCGACACGTCCTCATCGGGGTCGTCGCCCAGGAACCCGCCGCTCTGGTGGGCCCACAGGCGCGCGTAGATGCCATTGGTGGCCAGCAGTTGCGCGTGCGTTCCCGCCTCGACGATCCGCCCGCGGTCCATCACCACGAGGCGATCCATGGCGGCGATCGTCGAGAGCCGGTGGGCGATGGCGATCACGGTCTTGCCCTCCATGAGCCGGTAGAGCGTCGCCTGGATGGCGGCCTCGACCTCGCTGTCGAGGGCGCTCGTCGCCTCGTCGAGCACGAGGATCGGCGCGTCGCTGAGCATCACCCGCGCGAGCGCGATGCGCTGCCGCTGGCCGCCGGAGAGTCCGACGCCACGCTCGCCGACGTGTGCCCCATAGCCCGCTCGGCCCTTCGGATCGCGCAGCGTGCCGATGAACCCGTCGGCCTCGGCACGCGCGGCGGCCGCGATGATCTCCGCCTCCGTGGCATCGGGCCGGCCATGGGCGATGTCCTCGCGGACCGACCGGTGGAGCAGGGAGGTGTCCTGCGTGACCATCCCGATCGCGGCGCGCCCGATGCCCCCGAGCAGGACGCCCGTGAGCAGGGCCAGCGTCCCCCGGTGCGCGGCGAAGAGCTGGTCCGGCGGCGGGGCCTCGGGAAACGGGTCGAGGCGGGATTCGAAGGCGCGAAACACGGCGCGCGGGTCGGGACGCGGTCGGGCAGGGGGCGGCAGACCGCCCAAGGTACGGGGAGAGCGTACGAGGCGACGTTGTAGATTCCTGCGATGTCCGACCCCGCGCGCGCCTGGCTCTCGATCGACCTCGACGCCCTTCGCGCCAACGCCCGCACGTTGGCTGACCACGCCGGGACCCGCCTTGCGCCGGTCCTCAAGGCCGACGCCTACGGCCTGGGGGCCGTCGCCGTTGCCCGCGCACTCGAACCGCTCGACCCGTGGGGCTACTGCGTCGCGACGCCGACCGAGGGCGCCGAGCTGCGCGCGGCGGGCATCACGCGACCGATCCTGTGCTGCCCCCCGATGGACCCGGCCGAGGCCCCCGCGCTCGCCGCCGCCCGCGTGCAGCCGGCCCTCGGCAATGCCGAGGCCCTGTCGGCCTGGCGGCACGCGAACGGGGGCGACTGGCAGCTGGCCGTCGATACCGGGATGGTCCGCGCCGGCGTCCCCTGGGACCGGCTGCATGAGTGGAAGCCCGTCCTGCGCGCGGATCCTCCGGCGGGCGTCTTCACGCACTTCCACTCGGCCGACGTGCCTGATGCCACCATGGCCGACCAGGAGCACCGATTCGCCGCGGCCCTCGCCGAACTGCCGGCCCGTCCGCCGCTTGTCCACACCGACAACAGCGCCGCCGCCGCCCGACGCGAGGCGGGGACTGCCCGGGGGACGCTGACGCGCAGCGGTCTGTTCCTCTACGGGGTCGGCACCGGCCCAACGGCGCGCGTGCATCCCCGGCCGGTGGTCGCGCTCAAGGCCCGCATCGTCGAACTGCACGACGTCGCCACCGGCGACACCGTCGGCTACGATGGTGCGTACGTCGCCCCGGGCCCGCGCCGGATCGCCACGGTGAACGTGGGGTATGCAGACGGCTACCGACGCGCCCTCGGCAACCGCGGCTACATGCTCGTCCGCGGCCACCGGGCGCCCATCGCCGGTTGGGTCACCATGGACATGACCATGCTCGACGTCACCGACTGCGGCGCCGAGTTGGGCGACGTCGCCACCGCCATCGGCACCGACGAGGCCGCACCGGGAACGGCCATCGGCCTCGAGACGCTCGCCGCGCACGCGCAGTGCTCGCCGTACGAACTGCTGGTCGCGTTGAAGCTGCGCCTCACGCGATCGTACATCGGCGGATGAAGGCCAGGCGCGGGATCATCCTCGTGCTCGACGGCGTCGGCATCGGCGAAGCGCCGGACGCTGCGGCCTACGGAGACACGGGGTCGAACACCCTGGGCAACCTCGCCCGGGCGCGCGGAGGTCTCGCGCTGCCCAACCTGCAGCGACTCGGGCTCGGGAACATCGCGCCCATCGCCGGCGTGCCGCCCGTCGCCTTGCCGCGTGGTGCCTGGGGAACGCTGACGCCGACGTCGGCCGGCAAGGACAGCACCACCGGCCACTGGGAGATCGCCGGCGTGCGGCTCGACCGACCCTTCCCCACCTATCCGAAGGGCTTTCCGGCCGAGGTGGTGGCCGCCTTCGCCGCCGCGACGGGGCGGCCGGTCATCGGGAACGTCGTCGGGAGCGGGACCGACGTCCTCAGCCGCTTCGGCGAGGAGCACGTCCGCACGGGGGCGTGGATCCTCTACACCTCCGCCGATTCGGTCTTCCAGGTGGCCGCGCACGAGAAGGTCGTCCCCGTGGCCGAGCTCTACGAGGCCTGCGCCACCGCCCGGCGGCTGCTCGTGGCGCCGCACGACGTGAGCCGCGTGATCGCCCGGCCGTTCACGGGGACGGCCGGGGCCTGGGTGCGTACGGCAAACCGCAAGGATTTCGCGATCGCCCCCCCCGCCGGGACCCTGCTCGATCGCCTGGCCGCCGCCGGCGTCGCCCGGCATTCGGTGGGCAAGGTGGACGACCTCTTCGCCGGCCGGGGCATCCGCGGGGTGCACACCACCGACAACGCGGCCGGCGTCGCGGCCCTGCTTGATTGGTTGGCCGGTGGGGATGGGTTCTGCTTCGCCAACCTCGTAGATTTCGACCAGCTGTACGGCCACCGCAACGACGCCGCGGGGTTCGACGGCGCGCTGCGGGCGTTCGACGCCGCCGTGCCCGGGATCCTCGCGTGCCTACGTCCCGAGGATCTCCTGTTCATCACCGCCGACCACGGCAACGACCCGACCACGCCAGGCACCGACCACGCGCGCGAGTGCGTGCCCGTGCTGGCGATCGGCGCGCGCGTCCGTCCGGTGGCGATCGGCGTGCGGGCGACGTTCGCGGACCTCGGGGCGACGGTGGCGGAGTGGCTCGGGGTGCCCGCAGGCCCCGTCGGCACGTCGTTCCTCGGAGCCATCACGTGACCGACTGGACGACCCTCCGGCGAGTCGCCGCGGAGGCGATGGCCCGCGCGTACGCCCCGTACTCGGGCTATCCGGTCGGAGCGGCGCTCGAATGCGCCGACGGATCGGTGATCGGCGGCTGCAACGTCGAGAATGCGTCCTTCCCCGCCGGGATCTGTGCCGAGCGTGCCGCGGTCGCCGCGGCCGTTTCGACCGGGCACCGGCAGTTCCGGCGCCTGGCGCTGTGCACCACGGGTGCGCAGCCGGCGGCCCCCTGCGGGGTCTGCCGCCAGGTGCTCATGGAGTTTGCCCCCACCTTGGACATCGTGAGCTTCACTCCGGGCGGAGCCGAGGCGCGCTGGTCGCTCGGCGACCTCCTGCCGGCCCCCTTCGTCTTCCGGCCGTCGAGCCACGGGGCCGCATGACGCGTTCCCTGCGGTCTTCCCTCCTCGGCTTGGGGGTCGCGGCGGCCGTCGCGATCGGCGGCTGCTCGGCGGACGAAGTCACCAACAGCCAGTGCCCGCTCCTCTGTCCGCAGCGCAACCTGCAGGTGGTGGACACGACGCTCGAGGCCGTTACGCTCGACACCGTCCTCGCCGGCTTCCCCGTGCTCGGCACGGAAGGGCGGCTGCTGCTGGCGACCGCGCCCGGCGGACTGGACGTGCGCGCCCTGATGCGCTTCGACTCCACGGTGGCGGTCTTCGCGCCCTCGTTCGCCGATACGCTCCGTCCCATCACCGCGCCGGACAGCGTGCGCATCGAGTTGCGGGTGGACACGCTCGCGAGCCGGGCGACGGCGGCCTTCACCATCGAGGCCTACGACGTGGACACGACGGTCGTGGACACGGCGACGTCCGCCCTCGCGCAGCACTTCCGGCCGGACAAGCTCCTCGGCAGCCGGACCTTCAGCCGAGATTCATTGCGCGACACGATGCGCATCCCCATCACCAACACCGCGCGCCTCGTGGACGGGCTGCGGCAACTCACCCGCGTGCGCGTCGGCCTCCGCGTCGTGTCGTCGGGCACGGTCCAGTTGCTGGTCGGCAGCACCGACGGGTTCCGCGACGCCAAGCTGCGGTACCGGCCGGCGGCCGACTCCGGGTTGCCGACCTTCACCTTCCCGCCGCGCTCGGCGACGCCCTCGAACCTGCCCGACGTCGCGGCGGCCTTGGCCGACTTCACGTGGGTCGTAGGCGGTTCGGGCGACCCGCCGGCCGGCGAACTCGCGATCGGCGGCGCCCCGGGTCGGCGGGCGTACCTCGGTATCGACCTGCCGACGGCGATCGTGGACTCGAGCGACGTGCTGCGCGCGACGATCGAGCTCGTGCAACGGCCGTACACCGGCCCCCGGCTGAGAGACACGCTGGCCGCATTCCCGTGGATCGTGGTCGCGGGGCCGAACGCCGACATCCGGCGGAGCACCACCCTCGCGGTCGGCGGGATCAACGCACTGCGGCTCACGCTCGGGCTGCGCTCGTTCACCGACTCCCTGCGCATGGTCGTCACCGACTCGGGCGTGCGCCGCTTCGACGTCACGGCCGCCGTGCGCGAGTGGCGGGCGTCCGGCATCACCGGCATGCGGAGAGCGATCGTGCTGCGGATCGGCCCCGAGAACTTCGAGAGCGGGCAGCTGCGCTTCTTCTCGCGCGAGGCCGCCCCCGGGCTCCGCCCGCGCGTCCGTGTCGTGTACAACGTCCGGCGCGGGAGCGGTCTGCCATGATCCGGCATGTCCTCGCGGCCGCCGCCGCACTGGTCCTGCCGCGGGTGGCGCTCGCGCAGGGGACGCTGGGCTCGCAGGGGCTGGGGTTCCCCGTCGGGCAGCTGAGCACGCACGCGCGCGGCACGGCGGGCGCCATCGCCGAGTTCGACCCGGTGACGGGAGTGAATCCGGCCTCGCTGTCCACCTGGGGCCGCGCGGCGATCCACGTGCAGTTCGAGCCCGAGACGCGCACGACATCCACGGCGGCCGGACGGGACCTCACGGGCATCTCGCGCTTCCCGCTGCTCGCGGCGGGGATCGGGCTTGGCGAACGCGTGGCGATCGGCCTGAACGTCTCGTCGTTCCTCGACCGCTCGTGGGAGACGCTGTTCTCGGGCACCCAGATCGTCGGCCGCGACACGGCCCGCTTCGTGGACCGTAATGGCGTGCGCGGGGCGATCGCCGACACCCGCTTCCTCGTCGGTGTGGCCCTGCCGGCGGGCGTGCGGGTCGGGGCGGCGCTGCATGCGTTCACGGGCGAGCATCGCATCCGCAGTGCCCGAAGCTACGACACCGCCTCGGCCTTCGTGAGCTTCTCCTCGAGCCAGACGGTGCGCTTCGCCGGACGGGCCGCCTCGCTCGGCGTCACGTGGCAGCCGGTACGCTGGTTCGGGCTCGCGGGGTCCGCGCGCTTCGGCGGGGAGATCGACGCGGTCAACGACGCCGAGCGGTTTCGCGCCGAGGGGAGCATCCCGAACCGGTTCGGCATCGGTGCGCGCGCCGAGATCGCGCGGGGGCTCACGCTGGCGGCGCGGCGCGAGCGCATCTCGTGGACCGCCATGCGTCCCCTCATCGAGTCGGCCGTCGCGGTCACCGATGCCGACGAGACCGCCATCGGGCTCGAGTACCTGAGTCCCTCGATGGGGCGGTTGCCGTTCGCCCTCCGGCTCGGCACTGCCTCCCGCGCGCTGCCCTTCGGCGTGGCACAGGCCATCGTCCGCGAGCAGGTGGTCGCCGGCGGAGTGGGGCTCGTGCTCGCGCAGGGCCGCTTCGGCGTGGACGTGAGCTACACCAGCGGCCGCCGGTCCGCGCCCGGCAACCTCTCGGAGACGGCCGGCACGTTCTCGCTCGGCATCATCATCCGCCCGTAGCCCCCGTGCGCGTCTGGCTGCGCACGTGGGGCTGCCGCGCGAACGCGTACGACACCGCGCAGGTGGACGCCCGGCTGCGGCGCGCCGGCGCGGTCGTCGTCGAGCGGGCCGAGGACGCGGACGTCGCCATCCTCAACTCGTGCGCCGTCACGGCCGAGGCGGTCGCCGACCTGCGCCAGGGGGCGCGACGGGCCGCCCGGGAGCGACCGGGCTTGCGCACGATCGTGATGGGCTGCGCCGCGGCCCTCGACGACGGAACCCTCGCGGCCCTGCCCGGCGTGCAGGCGGTCGTCGCGGGTGGAGACGTCGCCGCGGTGGCCGCGGTGTTGGGGCTGCCGCGCGACGATCACCCCGCGGCACGACAGGCCGAGGCCCGCGCGACCCTCCGGGTCCAGGACGGGTGCGACGAGCACTGCACCTTCTGCGCGACGACTCTGGCGCGCGGCGCGAACCGGTCGCGCCCGGTCGCGGCGCTCGTGGACGAGGCCGCACGACTGGCCGAGCACCACCCCGAGATCGTGCTCACCGGCATCCACGTCGGCACCTACGGGCGCGACATCGCCACGTCGCTCGGCGCGTTGCTCGAGACGCTGGTCGTGCGGGTGCCCGGCGTGCGCTTCCGGCTGGCGAGCGTCGAGGCGACCGAACTCTGCGACCGGCTCGTCGCCCTGCTGCGCGACGGGGGCGATCGTGTGGCGCCCTACGTGCATGCCCCGCTCCAGAGCGGCAGCGACCCCGTGCTGCGCCGCATGGGGCGGCACTGGTACACCGCTGCCGCCTACGCGCGCGCGATCGAGCGGCTCACCGCGGGGCGTGCGGTCTTCGGCCTCGGGGCCGACGTCATCACGGGCTTTCCGGGCGAGTCCGACGCGGATCACGCCGCCACGATCGCGCTCGTCCAGGCGCTGCCCTTCACGCACCTGCACGTGTTCCCATGGTCGCCGCGGCCCGGCACCGCGGCGACGAAGCTCGGGGACGTCCCGCCGGCCGCGGCGTCGCGCACCCGGGCGGCCGAGCTCCGGGCGCTCGGCGCGGCCAAGGGCGCCGCCTACGCCGAGGGCCGGGCCGGGGGCACGGCCGACGTCGTGGTCGTCCGGGGGGGCGCTGATCCCGGCGGGATCACGGAGGATTACCTTTCCGTGTCGTGCGCCGAGCCCGCGGCGCGCCGCACCCGCTTCGCCGCCCGGCTGGACGTCCGCCCCGACGGGCGGCTCGTCGCCCATCCTCGCTGACCCCGACGCCGTCGCCGATGCTCGCCGACCGCCGCACCGTCTTCATCGAGACCTACGGCTGCCAGATGAACGTGAGCGATTCCGAGCTCATGCTCGGCACGCTCGCGGCCGTGGGCTACGAGGCGGTGGACTCGCCCGACGGCGCCGACGTGATTCTCGTGAACACCTGCGCGATCCGCGAGAACGCCGAGCAGCGCGTGATCGGACGCGTGGGCGAGCTCAAGCGCAGCATGAAGCCGGGGTCGATCGTCGGCATCACCGGCTGCATGGCGCAGCGGCTCGGGCCCCGCATCCTCGACCAGGCGCGTCACGTCTCGCTCGTCATCGGCCCCGACGGCTACCGCGCACTCCCCGAGCTGATCGCGCGGGCGCAGCGGGGCCAGCGCGTCACCGCCACGGACTTCGACCTCGAGGAGCATTACGAGGACTTCCAGCCGCGGCGCTTCGACAAGGTCAAGGCGTGGATCCCCGTGCAGCGGGGCTGCGACTACAAGTGCACCTACTGCATCGTTCCCTACACGCGCGGGCCGGAACGGTCGCGCCAGCTCGACGACGTCGTGCGCGAGGCGCGGGGCATCGTCGAGGCGGGGATGACCGAGGTCGTGCTGCTCGGCCAGACGGTGAACTCGTACACCGACGGCACGCACGACTTCGCCGACCTGCTGCGCGCCCTCGGGCGCGTGGACGGCCTTCGCCGCATCCGCTTCACCAGCCCGCACCCCAACGACTTCACCGACCGCGTCATCGCCGCGATGGCCGAGACGCCTACCGTGTGCGAGCACGTGCACCTGCCGATGCAGTCGGGATCGAGCGCTACGCTCAAGCGGATGCTGCGCCGCTACTCCCGGGAAGCGTACCTCGCGGTCGTCAACCGGCTGCGCGCCGCGATGCCGGGCCTCGGCCTGACGACCGACATCATCGTCGGGTTCCCGGGCGAGACCGACGCCGACTTCGAGGAGACGCTCTCCGCCTGCCGCGCGGTGGGATTCGACGACGCGTTCACCTTCCAGTTCTCGATGCGCGAGGGGACCCCGGCGACGCGCCTGCCCCCCGAGTTGGCGGTGCCAGCCGACGTGGTGCAGGACCGCTACGACCGGCTCGTGGCGACGATCCGCGGTATGGCCCGCGCGAAGAACCTCTCGCTCCTCGGGCAGCGACGCGAGCTGCTCATCGAGAAGGTCGCGCGCGACGGCGAGCTGCTGCAGGGGCGGTCACGCGACTTCAAGACGGTCCTCGTCGCGGCGGATGCCGCCGCCGTGGGCGGCTACCTCGACGTCGAGCTGACCGGGACGACCGGTTCGACCTTCACCGGCACACCCGTCGCCCCGGCGCGACCGGAACGGCAGCCGCTTCCGCTCGCCGGCTGACCGAACCGCAGCCGCCCGCGCGCGGGCGGTGCCGTGGCGCGCCGCGACTGCCGCGCGGCAATCGCATGATGGCGCGTGCGCGCCCGTGATCCCGTCGCGCCGACGCCGAACCGGCATCGTGCGGCGTGCCACTCGTCCTCGCGGCGGCGATCGCGCTGCTCACCGGCCTGCTGCTTGGCGGGAGCGGATACGCGCTCTGGGGCGCGGGGGCGGCGCTGGTGGGCGTCCTCGCGCAGGGGCGGCCGCGGCCCGGCGCTCCGCTGGGGGGGGCAATTCCCCCGCTGGCGCTGCTCCTCGCCGCGGCGGCGTGGCGCGGCGACCTCGCCGGGCGCGAGGCCGAGCGATGTCGCGCGCTCGTCGCCTCGCGGCGTCACTGGGTGGCGACGCTCGACCTCTCCCCCGCGGCGCCCGGCGAGCGCGTCCGGGCGACCGTGCGCGGAGACGGCACGGCGACCTGCCACGTGGCGGCCACCCTGATCGTCGCCGAGGGCCGCGCCCACCCGGGAGCCCGTGTGGCGGTCGCCGGTGAAGCCCTCGCGACGCCGCGAGGCGTCCTCGTCCGCAACGCGCGCGTCGCGCCGCTCGGCGGGACGGACGGGCGGCTCGCCGCCCGCGCGCGGGCGGCCGCCGCGCTCGACCGACGGCTCGGCTCGCAGGCGCCGCTCGCGCGCGCGCTGCTGGTGGCCGACACGCGGGACCTCTCGCTCGACCTCAAGGATCGCTTCGCCGACAGCGGGCTCATCCATGCGCTGTCCATCAGCGGGCTGCACGTCGCGATCGTCGCGCAGGCGCTGACGCTGCTTCTCGGCCTTGCCCGCGCCTCGCCCACGACGGCGGCGCTGGGTGGGCTCGCGGCGACGGCGGGCTACGTCCTGCTGCTGGGGGCGCCTCCCCCCGCAGTCCGGGCGGCGGTCATGCTCGCAGTACCCTCGGTGGCCAAGGCGATCCAACGTCCGGTGTCTCCGTGGGCGTCCGTCGCGTGGGGCAGTGCGCTGCCCCTCCTCGACGATCCGCTCGCCGCGCTGGACATCGGCTATCAGCTCTCGGTCGGCGGCATGGCCGGCCTCATCGCTGCGGGGGCATGGGCGCGTCGGGTCGTCGGGGAGCGGTGGGCGGGCTGGCGCGGCACCATCGCCCGGGAGTTGCTCACCGGTACGGCGGTCGCCGTGCTGACAGCGCCGCTGTCGGCATGGCACGTCGGACGGCTCTCGCTGGTCGCCCCGGTGACCAACCTCGTCGCCGGTCCGCTGCTCGCCGTGCTGCAGCCCGCGCTCTTCGTGACGCTCGCCGTGGCGCCGCTGCCATGGCTCGCGGGTCCGGCCGCCGCGGCGACGCATCCGCTGCTGGCGGGGTTCGACGCGATCGCGAGCGCGGGGGCCGCCGTGCCCGGGGCCGCGGTGTCGGTGAGTCCCGGCGCATTCGCCGCAGTGGCGACCGCCGTGGCCGTCGCGGGACTCGGCGCCGGCTGTCTGGAGCCGGCGTGGTGGCGGCGCGGCAGCGCGGTCGCGCTCGCGGCCATGACGGTGCTGGTGTGGCAGCCGGTGGTCGCACCGGCGGCGATGACCGAGCTCCACGTCTTCGACGTGGGGCAGGGGGACGCGCTGGGGATTCGCACGCGCCGTGGCCGCTGGGTGCTGGTGGACGCCGGGCCGGCGGGGCGGCGGTCGGATGCGGGCCGCGCCGTGGTCGTCCCCTCGCTGCGCCGGCTCGGCGGGCGCGTCGAGGCGCTGGTGCTCACGCATCCCGACCTCGACCACGTCGGCGGCGCCGCCACGCTCATCAGGCGGCTCACGCCAAGGCAGGTGCTCGAGCCGGCGTTTCCGGGCACGAGCGACGCCTATCGTGCCGCCCTGGTGGCCGCGCGTGCTACCGGCGCGCGGTGGCGTGCGGCACGGGCCGGCGATTCGCTGGTGGTGGACGAAGTGGTCGTCACCGTGCTCGCCCCCGACTCCGCGCTCGTGGCGGACGCCCGCGGTCCCAACGATGCCAGCGTGGTCCTCGGCGTCCGCGTGGGCGACGTGCGCTGGCTCCTGACGGGCGACGCGGAGGCCGGCGAGGAGGCCTGGCTCGCCGCCCGCTGGGGGCCGGCGCTGCACGCGGACGTGTACAAGGTGGGCCACCACGGCAGCCGGACCAGCACCACGCCCCCGTTGCTCGCGCGCATCCGGCCCGCGGTGGCACTGGTGTCGGTGGGGCGCGGCAACCGGTACGGACATCCCGATGCCGGGGTGGTCGGGGCGCTCGCCCGCCGCGGCGTGGTGGTGCTGCGCACCGATCGCCTGGGGGCGCTGGTGGTCCGGACGGACGGACATCGGCTCGAAGCGGAGGCCGCCGGGGAACGATGGCCGGTCCCCCGCCGCGCCGCGCCGGACACCGCCGATTGGTGACCGGCGCCGCTTGTGCCGGTCGCCCGGCGTGGGGAGCTTTCCCCGGGCAGCCCGGTCGCATCGTCGCCGGGCCGGTGTCCGTCTCTCCGACTACCCGTGCCCGTGGCCTCCCAATCGCCCACCAAGGCCGTCACCATCGAGCGGTTCATCGTGGAGCAGGAGCGCCTGCTGCCCCACGCCACCGGTGACCTGTCCGACATCCTGTACGACATCGCCCTCGCGGCGAAGATGATCTCGTCGAAGGTCCGCCGCGCCGGCCTGAGCGACATCCTCGGGGCCGCCGGCAACGAGAACGTGCAGGGGGAGATGCAGCAGAAGCTGGACGTGATCGCCAACGAGATCATGGTGCAGGCGCTGGAGGCCGGTGGCCGGCTCTGCGCGATGGCCTCCGAGGAGGAGGCGGAGATCATCCCGATCCCGCCGTCGTTCCGCACCGGGAAGTACGTCGTCGTCTTCGACCCGCTCGACGGCTCGAGCAACATCGACGTCAACGTGCCGGTGGGGACGATCTTCTCGGTGCTCGCCAAGCGGCAGAGCGCCCCCCACGGCGAGCTCGGCGACTTCCTGCAGCCCGGCCACCAGCAGGTGGCGGCCGGCTACGTCATCTACGGCTCGAGCACGATGCTCGTCTATACGACGGGACAGGGGGCGCACGGCTTCACGCTCGACCCTTCGATCGGCGAGTTCCTGCTGTCGCACCCCCACATCCGCACCCCCAGCGCCGGCAAGTTCCTGAGCGTGAACGACTCGTACGAGGCGCTGTGGAGCGAACCGGTCAAGTCGCTCATGCGGCGGTATCGCGGGCTCGAGGGCGGGCACAAGGCGAAGAACGTGCGCTATGTCGGCTCGCTCGTGGCCGACTTCCACCGGAACCTGCTCGCCGGCGGGGTGTTCTGCTATCCGCCGAACGCGAAGAGCCCCAAGGGGAAGCTCCGGCTGCTCTACGAGGGCAACCCGATGGCGTTCATCGTCGAGCAGGCGGGCGGGGCCGCCATCGACGGCGAGCGGCGGCTGCTCAGCATCGAGCCCACGGAACTCCACCAGCGCGCGCCGCTCTACATCGGCAGCCGCGACGACGTCGCCCTCGCCGCCGAGGTTCTTGGCATGACGGGGGCGCTCGCGTGAGCGACTCCGGGTCGCACCGCCGTACCACGCCGTCGGCGCGCATCACCCTCGCCGCCGGCACCACCGCGCCCGACGACGCGCGCGTCGCCGCGGCGCCGGCGGCGCCGGGCGAGCCCGAACGGCGTTCCCCCTCCGGCATCCCCGTCCCGCTGGTGGTGCGGCCGGACGACGGCGCGGTGGACTATGCGCTCGACCTCGGCGAGCCGGGACGCTTCCCCTTCACCCGCGGCGTGCAGCCCACGATGTACCGCGGGCGCCACTGGACGATGCGCCAGTACGCGGGCTTCGGCACCGCGCAGGCCACCAACGAGCGCTTCAAGCTGCTGCTGGCCAAGGGCCAGACCGGGCTCTCGACGGCCTTCGACCTGCCGACCCAGATGGGGATCGACTCCGACCACCCGCGGGCTCTCGGCGAGGTGGGGCGCGTCGGGGTGGCGATCGACTCGGTGGACGACCTGCACGTCCTGCTGGCCGACCTGCCGCTCGATCGGGTCTCCACATCCATGACGATCAACGCGACGGCCTCGACGCTGCTCGCGATGTACGTCACCGTCGCCGAGGAGCGGGGGATCACCCGAGGGCAGGTGAGCGGTACGATCCAGAACGACATCCTCAAGGAGTACATCGCGCGCGGGACGTACGTGTACCCGCCCGGGCCGTCGCTCGCGCTCATCGCGGAGACCTTCCGCTTCTGCGCGGCCGAGGTCCCGAACTGGAATCCGATCTCGATCTCCGGCTACCATATCCGCGAGGCGGGGAGCACTGCGGTCCAGGAGCTGGCCTTTACCTTCGCGAACGCCCTCGCGTACGTGCAGGCGGCGGTGGACGCGGGGCTGCGCGTGGACGACTTCGCGCCGCGGCTCAGCTTCTTCTTCGCCTGCCACAACGACCTCTTCGAGGAGGTCGCCAAGTTCCGCGCCGCGCGCCGCATCTGGGCGCGGCTGATGCGCGAGCGTCACGGCGCGAGCGACGCGTCCTGCAAGCTGCGGTTCCACACCCAGACGGGCGGCGTGACGCTCACCGCCCAGCAGCCGCTCAACAACGTCGTACGCGTGACGGTGCAGGCCCTCGCCGCGGCGCTCGGCGGCACGCAGTCGCTGCACACCAACGGCTACGACGAGGCGCTCGCGCTTCCCACCGAGGCGGCCGCCACCCTCGCGCTCCGCACGCAGCAGATCGTCGCCCACGAGAGCGGCGTCGCGCAGACCGTGGACCCGCTCGCCGGCTCGTACTACGTCGAACGCCTCACGAACGAGCTCGAGCGGCGCGCGCTCGCCCTCCTCGCCGACGTCGAGGCCCGCGGCGGCAGCGCCGCGGCGATCGAGGCCGGCTTCTTCCAGGACGAGATCGGCCGCTCGGCCTACGAGTTCCAGCTCGCCGTCGAGCGCGGCGAGACGGTGATCGTGGGCGTCAACAAGTTCGCCGACGGGGAGGATCCGCCGATGATCCCCGCGCCGGACTTCTCGGCGCTCGAGCAGGCGCAGGTGGCACGGGTGCGCGCCACGCGCGCCGCGCGCGACGCCGCGCGCGCCAGCGCCACGCTGGCCACCTTGGGCGACGCGGCCCGACGGGTGGCCCACCGCGAGCCCGGGGTGCACCTCATGCCGCTCGTCGTCGAGGCGGTGCGCGCACGGGCCACGGTGGGCGAGATCAGCGATACCCTCGCCGCGCAGTGGGGCACGTACCGGCCGGGGAGCTGACGTGCCGAGTGCGCGCAGGACCGTGGGGCGCCTCATGGCCGCGATCGCGGTCCGGCTCGGTCTGGCTCCGGGTGCGACGCCCGGGCAGGAGCCCGTCGTCGTCCACCGCGACACGATCACGTTCGCGCCGGCGCGACTGGCGGTGACGGCGTTCGAGCGCGACGGCGTGCTGCTCGAACCGCAGGGCCGTTCGCCGCGGATCGCCGTCTTCCTGTCCGACAGTGCGGGAGAGGCCTGGCGGCAGCGGACGTTCGACCAGCTCGCCGCGAGCGGCGAGGAGACGACGCCGCTCCGCCCGATGTGGAGCAAGGAGTTCCAGCGCGCGTCCATCCGGACGGCCACGGGGGCATGGCTCGGGTACGCCGAGCGCGAGGACCGGCCGGGCGAGGCCGAACTGCAACTCGTGCTGTACCGGCCCGTGTTCGACGCGGTGACGATCATCCCGCTGTCGCCCCCAGAGGCGCAGCGGCTGCTCGCGCGGCTCGGCACCGCGTTCGCGGCGTCCCATCGCGAGGCCCCCGACGGCGCGTGTGTCGTGGCCCCGTCCGCCCGTGATCCGGGGTTCTTCCCGCCGCCGGCCGGCCAGATGTGGCACCAGAACGGCGAGATCCTGATGGCCTTCGAGGTCTCCCCTGACGGGCGCGCCGATCCCGCCACGATCGTCACCCTGTTCAGCACCGAGCGAGCCCTCGAGGCACCGACGCGGCGCTTCATCGCCCGCGCTGCGTACGAGCCCGCGCGCGGCCCGGCGGGCCCGTGCCGGATGCGGGTCCTGCAACCGTTCCAAGTCCAGCGCCAGGGCCCCGCGGCGTGGGAGACGATCCGCAAGGAGCGGATCAGGCGAACGCCGTAGTCGCGACGCGCGGGGGAACCGTTGTACGCGACCTGCCTCTGGTGCTCGCAGCCCCTCGGCCGCAACGAGGTCCTCGAGGCATTCCCCGTCGGGCACCGCCTCGCCTTCGACCAGGCCAAGGGGCGGCTGTGGGTCGTCTGCCGCCAGTGTGAACGCTGGAACCTCACCCCGGTCGAGGAGCGCTGGGCAGCGATCGAGGCGTGCGAACGGCTCTACCGCGATACGCGCACCCGCGTCGCCACGGACCAGATCGGCCTCGCCCGAATCCGCGGTGGCCTCGAGCTGGTGCGCATCGGTACACCGCTCCGCCCCGAGTTCGCCGCGTGGCGCTACGGCGACCAGTTCGGGCGCCGGCGACGGCGCACGATGGCGCTGGTCGGGGCGGGGGTGACCGTCGTCGGCGCCGCGTACGCCGGCCTGCTGTGGGCCGGGGGCAGCGTGTTCCTGGGTACCGGTCTGTGGCGGGCGGCGCGCGAGGCCGCGCTGCGCTCCCGGACGGCGACGCGCCTCGACCTCGGGGGGCTGCGTCCGGAGCGCGTCTCCATGCTCGGAGCCGATCGCACGCGTATCCAGCGCGGCCCGGACCGGCTGCGGCTGGCGATTCCGCGGGTCCCCGCGGCGGCCTCGGTCGAAGTGGACGTCGTGGACCTGCTCTCCATCGGCGATCCGAAGCCACGCGAGTACGGCATGCCCGCCGGCCTCACCAAGGGTGACTGGTTCGTCGTGGACGGCGACGCCGCGCGGGACGTGCTGGCCCGCCTCCTGCCGGCCGTGAACCGCGCGGGCGGCTCGCCACAGGACGTGGCCGACGCCGTGCGCTTCAGCGAGGACATCGTCGGCGACCGCGCCGGTGCCGCGTTGCGCGCGGTAAGCGGTCGGGTCAAGCCGCTGCACGATCTGGACGTGACCACGCGCCTCATGCTCGAGATGGCGCTGCACGAGGACGACGAACGCCGATGGATGGAGGGCGAACTCGCCGAGCTGGACGCGCGGTGGCGCGAGGCCGAGGCGCTCGCGGGTATCGCCGACACACTCACCCGACGCGCGCCGACGGGCGATGTCCCGGTGCCGGACGTCCCCGGTCCGGCCTCGGCGTAGCCGTCATGTACGCGACCTGCCTGTGGTGCCAGCGCGGGCTCGGCCGGAACGAGGCCATCGAGTCATTCCCCGTCGGCCGGCGGCTGGCGTTCGACGCCGCGAAGGGGCGCCTGTGGGTCGTGTGCCCGGCGTGCGAACGGTGGAACCTCGTGCCGCTCGAGGAACGATGGGAGGCGATCGAGGCCTGCGAGCGGGGGTACCGCGACACGCGCACCCGCGTCTCGACCGGCGAGATCGGGCTCGCGAAACTGCGCGAGGGGCTCACGCTGGTGCGCATCGGGGCACCGCTGCTGCCGGAGTTCGCGGCGTGGCGCTACGGCGACCAGTTCGGGCGGCGGTTCCGGCGCACCATGGTGTGGACAGGCCTCGCCATGGGAGCCGTGGGCATGCTCGCCTACGGGCAGTTCGGGCTTGGCATCGGCTCCATGTCACTCGGCAACCTGATCAATCCGGCGATGCAGTGGTACCGACGGCGCAAGCGCGCCGCGGTGCTCGAGGGACCGGACGCGCGCCCCGTTCCGGTCACGATGCACGCGGCCAGCATGGTGCGCGTGGCGGCCGAGAGCGATCCGCTGCAGGTGGCGGTTCCCACCGCCCGAACGGCATTCGATACATGGTCGTCGAACCTCGCGGACCGCCACGAGGACGTCTTCCAGGCGCGCGACCGTCGGGCGCGAGGTCTCCGCGTCATGGGGAAGCTCGACCCGCGCGACTTCGCGTTCTTCGAAGGCGACGCGGCGCGGCGTGTACTGGCCACGCTGCTGCCGACGATCAACCGTGAGGGGGGCTCGAAGGGCACGGTGCAGGACAGCGTCCGGTTGCTCGACGCCAGCCCTGCCGATGCCCGTGTCGGCCATTTGCTGCGCGGCCGGCTCTCGCACACGGCGTCGCTCGGTCACGTTGACACGGCCCGTCGCCTCGCACTCGAGATCGCCCTCCACGAAGCCGACGAACGCCGCTGGATGGAGGGCGAACTGGCCGAGCTCGAGCAGCGGTGGCGCGAGGCCGAAGCTCTGGCCGCCATCGCCGATCGGCTGCCCGCGGAGCCGCACCCCGAGCCGGACCCGGAGCCGGATCGGTAACCGGTTGCCGCGCAACGACTTGCGACGGCGTGTCCGCCTTGAACTGGGACGGGCGCTCGGGTAGCTTTGGTGGCTGTGCCGCGTGTCGCGGCCCCATCCCCGATTTCCGATGCCCACCTACGAATTCCAGACCGCTGACGGCCGCGTGATCGAGCGCCGCTACAAGATCAGCGAGGTGCCGTCCGAGATCACGCTCGACGACGGCACGCCAGCCACCCGCCTCATCTCGGGCGGCGCCGACCTCGTCTTCAAGGGAAGCGGCTTCTACATCACCGACTACGGCAAGGACGGCAAGAAGGATCAGCGCGAGGCGGCGAAGAAGACGACCGAGAAGAAGGCCGACGCCGGCGCGTCGTCCACCCCGGCGTCGTCCACCCCGGCGTCGGCGGCCCCGGCGTCGGCGGCCCCGTCCGCCGGCGCCTCGACGTCGACCGCGTCCACGTCGAGCGGCGGCGCCGGCAAGCCGTCCGCCGGCTGAGCGCGCGCCGGCAGGCCCGCGCGTGAGCGCCGATACCCTCAAGGCCGAACTCGCGCGCGTCGCCGCAGGGCTCGGCGCGCCGGCTGGCACGGCCGCGCTGCTCGAGCGCCCGCGCGATCCCTCGCACGGCGACTGGGCCACCAACCTCGCGATGACGCTCGCGAAGCCGCTCGGTCGCAAGCCGCGCGACATCGCGACCGACATCGTCGCGCAACTCGACGTGCGCGCGGCCGGCGTCGCGCAGGTCGAGATCGCCGGGCCCGGCTTCATCAACTTCCGCATGGATCCCGGCGCGCAGGCCGAGGTGTTGCGGACCGTGCTGGCGCAGGGGGCGGCCTACGGTCGCCGCGTGGCGCCGGCGGGCGCCGGCCCGGTCAACGTCGAGTTCGTCAGCGCCAATCCCACCGGCCCGCTGCACGTCGGCCACGGTCGGCAGGCCGCGCTGGGCGATGCGATCGCGTCGCTGCTCGAGGCCATGGGCCACCGCGTGCACCGCGAGTTCTACTACAACGACGCCGGCGCGCAGATCGAGAACCTCGCCAAGTCGCTGTGGGTGCGCGTGGCGCAGCACGCCGGTCGTGACGCCGCGATTCCCGAGGGCGGCTACAACGGCGAGTACATCGCCGAAATCGCCAAGGCCTTCGTGGCGCGGCACGGGCTACCCGAGCTCAACACCCTCGACGAAGGCATCGGTGCGATCGCCCAGGGTGGCCGGCCGGCCGATGCCGACCGGTTCGACGCCATGCGGCGCTTCGCCGTCGCCGCGCTGCGCATCGAGCAGGACCTCGACCTCAAGGCCTTCGGCGTCGCCTTCGACACGTACTACCTCGAGTCGTCGCTCTACACCGACGGCCGTGTCGAGCGCACCGTCGCCGCGCTCACCGCCGCCGGCGCGACCTTCGAGGAGGACGGCGCCCTCTGGCTGCGGACGACGCAGTGGGGCGACGACAAGGACCGCGTGATGCGCAAGCGCGACGGGTCGTACACGTACTTCGTCCCCGACGTCGCGTACCACGTCACCAAGTGGGAACGCGGCTTCACGCGGGCGATCGACGTGCAGGGGGCCGACCACCACAGCACCACGACCCGCGTGCGCGCGGGGCTGCAGGCGCTCGGCATCGGCATTCCCGCCGGCTACCCCGACTACGTGCTGCACCAGATGGTCACCGTGATGAAGGGCGGCGAGGAGGTGAAGATCTCCAAGCGCGCCGGCTCGTACGTGACGGTGCGCGACCTCATCGACTGGGTCGGCCGCGACGCGGTGCGGTACTTCTACCTCATGCGCAAGGGCGACAGCCAGCTCGTCTTCGACGTGGACCTGGCGCGTGCGCAGTCGGAGGAGAACCCGATCTATTACATCCAGATGGCGCACGCGCGGGTGTGCGGCATCTTCCG
>JAJTHG010000022.1 GCA_021298835.1 Gemmatimonadota bacterium | reverse complement strand
CGCGGCGATCAGGCGGGGCGGCGACGAAGCATCAGCGCCGGCCAGCGGATCATGCCGCGCACGCTGGAGGTGAAGTGCCCGGCGAAGAAGACCGGCCAGACGAGGAGCGCCGCCGCGTGCGTCACGACGCCGGCATGTCGCATCTTGTATGCGTGGGAGGCCATGACGATCGCCACGGCGAGGGCCAGGCCAGCCCCGCTGACGGCCCACCGGCCGACGATGAGCCCCCACACCGTCATGATGAGGCCGGTGCCGAAGGCGAGGCCAAGGAGCGCTACGGGCGATCGGGCGAGTCGCGCGGGAGTGGAAGCAGGCCCCCTGCCGTGCCAGACGGTGCGCGAGAAGAACGTCCCGATGGTGCGCGGAAACCCGAAATGCTCGACGATCATCGGCAGATGGATGAGCAGCTGGCCGCCGCCGGCACGCATCCGGGCGCAGAAGTCGTAGTCCTCGTTCGTCTCGAGTGTCTCGTCGAAACCGCCGATCGAGTGGAAGTCGGCTCGGCGGCAGATGAGATGGGCCGTCCCCAGATGCTGGGTCTGCACCTGCTGGAAGAGCGGGATGAACCAGTGCGTCCAGAGGAAGACGGACTCGCCCCGCGGCGGGATCGGATGGGAGCCGGCGAGGAGGCGCTCCGAGCCGCGAACGGCGGCGAGGATCGCCGGCGCCGCGTCGCGCCACTCACTCGTCAGCGCGCAGTCGCCGTCGAGGAAGACAAGCACGTCGCCGCGCGCCAGGGCGACACCCCCGTTTCGCAGGCGGCCGAGCCTCGCGCCGGGTAGCGAGACCACCCGGGCTCCGGCCGCAGCGGCGAGGGCCGGCGTGCCGTCGGTGGATCCGTTGTCCGCGACGATGACCTCCGCCTGCTCGCCGATCGGCATCAGCGTCATCACGGAGCGGACGCAACGCTCGATGTTCGCAGCCTCGTTGAGCGCTGCCACCACGAATGAAATCACGAATCCTCCCTCACGCGCCGCGGCCCTCCGCGTTCCGAACCGCTGCCCCCCGGTGCATACTGCGCGCCACGCCACCGCACCCCGTGCCGGACCGCGCGCGAGGCACCGTGCGCCGTCCACGGACCGTCCTCCTTCTGCCGCCTCACGCTTCCGTGCTTCGTGCACTCGAGCGGCTCGAGTCGTCGAATTCTCGGGAAGCTAGCCCGTCGAAGAGGGCATAGGTTGTGACGAGCGCCGCCACGGACGTGACTCCCCCCCCCAGCGAGGTGGCCGCCAGACAGTTCAGGCCGCGACACCGCGGGTTCGTTCGCCGGCTCGGCCCCTGACGGGCCGTGTCCGTCTCCCGCCTGCGCATTCGTGCACTGTAGATTCCCGGATTCGGACGAGCTCGTCGTTCTCTGCCTCCGGCGGTACCGCCCTGATTCCTGACGCCTCTCCCGTGCGGTTCGTGCCGGCACGTGACGCTATCGCTCGCCCCCCGCGCGGATCCGCGCGAGTCTCGCAAGGGCGGCCGTGCGTCGTCCTCGTCCGCCCCGGCGTCGCGGCCGGTGACGTGGCCGCACGTCCGTGACGATCCGATCGCGTATCGCCTCCGTCGCCCTGCTCGTCGTCTCGACCTACCTGACGCTCCTCGTGGCGGAACTGGTGGTCGAGCGCATCGACCATCCGGACCACTTCGACCGCATCCGTGCCCGCGCGACGTCCGCCGGACGGCCCTTCGATTCGCGGCCCCAGCGTAAGGTGGTTCAGGACCTTCGCGCGAGCGGTGTCGATGCCTATCCGTTCTTCAACGCCAAGGACATCGGGTTGGCGATGCGTCTGCTCGGCCAAGCCGACACCGTCCTGGTGCCGATCAGCGGGTTGGGAGGCGTGACCACCGTCAACTGCAACGAGTCGGGACGGTGGGCCACGTATGTGTCCGACCGGCACGGCTTCAACAATCCGGATAGCGTGTGGACCGTGTCCGCCGACGCGGTCATCCTCGGGGACTCCTTCGTCATGGGCCAATGCGTCAACCAGGGCCAGGACATCGCGTCGCGGTTGCGGCAGCGAGGGATGGGGGTCGTCAATCTCGGGTACGCAGGCAACGGCCCTGCGTTGGTGCTGGCGACGCTCCGGGAGTACGCCCGTCCGCTCCGCCCGAGGATCGTGATCTGGACGGTCTTCGACAACGACCTGGCCGACGTGATCGGCGAACGGACCGTTCCATCGGTCGTCCGATACCGGTCCGGCGAGACCGCAGGGTGGTTCCAGCGGGCCGACGAACGAAACGCGCTGCTGCGCGGGCTCCTCGCGCCCGTCGTGAACGGCAGGATCGTGCTGTGGAAGCGATCGTGGCGCGCCGGCGTCCGGCAGGCCGTGACGCTGGGTGCCCTGCGGGCTCGCGTGCGAGACCTTCGCTCGGCGAAGATGGACGACCTCGCCGAGGGACGGCGGGACCTCGAGGCCATGCTCGACGAGGCAACGGACGAGACCGCGAGCTGGGGCGGCCGGCTCGTTCTCCTGCACTTGCCGTCGTGGGAATTCGTGCGCGGGAACCCTTCGGCGACCGAACTGATCGCGGCCGGCCTGGCTCAGGTGGCGCGACGCAACGGCCTGCTCTACCTCGACGGCCGGCGTCTCTTTCGAACCAGCACGGGGTGGCGGTACTTTCCGCAGGATTCGCTGGTCTCGACGCACTACTCCGCGGCCGGGTACGACGCCGTCGCGCAGCTGGTGTTCGAGGCGCTGGGCACGGCCGGCGGGGCAACAACCGGCGTCGGTCGCCCCACCGCGGACCCCGCCGAAGGGAGATGAGTCGGTGGCTGGGGAAGCGGCGCGTCCCGCTCCTGGCCGAAGGGAAGGACCCGTCTGCGCGATGTCGCTCAGCTCGGCACCCGCCATCGGTGGTTCTTCGTACGCCGCGTCCATGGCATTCTGCTTGCTGCGGAGTCGTCTGCCTATGCATCAGCGCCTGACTCGACACGCATCGGATCTACCCTGCGCAACCGGCGGTGGGCCATGCCCGAGAGCGGTCGGGAGGTCGGCCTAGCGTGCGGGAAGGGCGCTTTGTCCGGCCGCCGCAGCGCGGTCGCTGGTGGCGTCTCCTGAAGGTCACGGTGCTTCACGGGTGCCGATCGCTCGGATTGTTCCACGTCGCCCGGCGCCTGACCGCTGGACAGCTCAGGATCCTCTGCTACCACGGGATCGCCCAGGACGATGAGCACCGGTTCGAGCCGGGGTTGTTCATGCGGCACGAGACGATTCTCTCCCGCATGCGACTCCTCCGCGAGGGCCGATACCCTGTGCTCCCGCTGCCCGAGGCGTGGCAGCGACTCCGCGATGGTACCCTCCCGCCGAATGCCGTGGCCATCACCTTCGATGATGGATTCTACTCGAATTACGCGGTCGGGCGGTCCCTGCTCGGAGAGCCGACCCTCCCCTACACCATCTACGTCACGACATACTACGTGACGAAACCGCACCCGATCTTCCGGCTGGTCGTGCGCTACATGTTCTGGAAGACGACCCATCGCCATCTGGAGACGCAGGGGCTGCCGGGCATGTCGGGCCATCGCTTGGACCTGCATGACGAGCCGGAGGTCCTCCGCACCATGTGGGACATGATCCGGCACGCCGAGTCGCATTGCTCGGAGGACGAGCGCGTCACGATCTCCCGCGAACTCGGCGCTCGGCTCGGCGTGGACTACGACGCGCTGTGTCGGCGACGGCAGCTGTCGCTCATGTCGCCGGCCGAGATCCGCGACCTGCATGACGCGGGCGTCGACATCCAGCTCCATACGCACCGGCATCGGCTCCCGCTCGAGCCCGACGAGGTGCGCCGCGAGGTCGCGGACAACCGAGTGGTGCTCGAGGGCATCGTCGGATCCCCTCGCGTGCACCTCTGCTATCCGAGCGGGCTCTCCGACCCCGAGCACTGGCCGGTGCTCCATGAGTCGGGCATCGAGACGGCGACGACCTGCGAACCGGGTCTGAACGCCCCCGATACCCCGCCGTACGCGCTTCGGCGCTTCGTGGACATGGAGACGACGACGCCGATCGAGTTCGAGGCCGAACTCTGCGGGCTGTCGTCCCTGCTGCGCCGCGCAACGGGACGTGTGCACTTACGGCAGGAGCCGATGCCGACCTGAGCGGCACCGGCCGTCACGCGGCAGTCGGCTTCGACCGCAACCGATCGGTGATCGTTTCCATCCCCCTGGCGACCAGCGGGACGAACAGCACGAAGAACGCGTCGCGGAACCGGGCCGACCCGTAGAAGACCATGGCCTGCACGGCGATCCCGAGGAACGCCGTACCCGCCGGAAGCAGCAGCTGAAGCTCCCTCCTCCGCCAGGCCGCGGCCGTCCCGATCAACAGGAGGGCGAGGATCGGGGCGACGCAGATCCCGGCGAGCATCGTGTAGCGCCGGTTGGTCGAACGGTCCCACGGCAGCAGCAGGTTGCCGAACTTGTGCAAGGCGAGCCGCCCGAAGGCCGCCGGGTGCGAACGGATCCACGTCGTGCCCAGTGCATACTCGAGGCGATCGGCGTCCGCCTCGTGCGTCGCTGCGTCCACTGATCGCCGCCCTGGGAGACCGTTCGTCGCGATCCACCACCCGCGCAGCTCGGGCGTCCGGGCGACGCTGTCGTTGTTGGCCCCGTAGAGCGTGCCGCCGCCGTTGGTGGTGAACGGCACCGGGCGGCCGAGGACCTTCGCATTGCGCATGATCCACGGCGCCAGAGCGAGGGCGAAACCCGCCGACGCCATCACCAGTCTCCGCAGGTAGTGATGCTCCGGAGGCGCTCCGAAGTGCCGCCACAAGGGAAGCGCCGGCAGTACGAAGAGCGCCTGCGGCCGAGCGAGGGCGGCGATGCCGAGCATCCAGCCGGAGGCCGGCATGGCCCAACGGGATGACGCGGTGGCCAGCAGTGCGGACACCCCGGCGAGCAGCACGAACAGCGGCTCGCTCGCGAAGTGGGTGGCGTAGTAGACGAGCCCGAAGTGCAGGGCGACGGCGATCGCGGCGAACCTCGCGTTCCAACCGCTCACCCCGAGACGCTGACACAGCAGGTACGCGATGGGCGCTGCGAGCCCGCCCAGGATGGCCTGCAGCGCATACGCTGCTGCGTAGCTCCGGCCGAACATGGCATACACGGCCCCAAGGACGGCCGGGAAGGCCGGTGCGCGGAACGCGGTGGGGTGACCCATCGTGATGCTGAGTTCCGAGTGTGCCGCCAGGTTCCACGCCATGGCCTCGAAGTGGAACCCGTCATCGCCGAACGCTGGATCGGGACCCGCCGATACGTCGCGCAGCACCGCCACGGCGAGGAGCCGCATCGCGGTCCCGAGCAGCACGAGGAGTGCGAGGAAGGCTCGATCGGACACCAGGCGGACGTTGACGGGTTCGTGGTGGGCGCGCGGGCGAGGAGCATCGCTCGTCCCTCCTCGGCTACCAGATTAACGCCGCGACCAAGGGACGATTCCGTGGGGTCACCATGCGCGGCTGGTCCCGCCGGATCCGGGGCGTGACGGCGATGTCGGCGGCGACCTCGGGGCTCTCGCTTTGCGCGCGATCTCTTGCGGTGTGACGCCCCCATGTACGAAACTAGACCGGCTGCAGATCGCTGCGACGCCACCACCGAGCGGTGCCTGGGACGCGCCCCGCTCGTGTGCCCCGCTCGTGCGCCCCGCTCGTGTGCACCGCTCGTGTGCCCCGCTCGTGTGCACCGCTCGTGTGCACCGCTCGTGTGCCCCGCACCTGCGGCGACGTCCGGGGGCGACTCCAGCGCCGTGCCCGGCGGGTGCCGGGCGACCCTAACCCACGATGATGGCAACTATCGGGCTGACCGGCGCGGGCGGACGACTAGGCAAGCGAGTGGCGCGCGCCCTCACGGACGCCGGACATCACGTCGTCGGCTTCGGACGGACGGAGCCGCGGGACCCATCGAGATTCGTGCGATGGGTCCGCGGCGACCTCGCCAGCGGCGTTCCGGCTGGGAGTCTCGCAGGGCTGGACGCGCTGATCCATGCTGCGGCCGCGACGGCCGGCGGCTGGTCGGATCACGAGCGCGACAGCGTGGGCGTAGCGCGGCAGGTGGCGCAGGCCTGCATTGCTGCCGGAGTGCCCACCCTGGTGCACGTGTCGAGCATGTCCGTGCTCGAGAAGCGTGGAACCGAGGGCGCCCTGTCCGAGACGACGCCGCTGGCAGACGATGCCAGGCGACTCGGCCCGTACGCGTGGGGGAAGACCGAATCCGAGCGGGTCATGTTGTCCATCGCCGCAGGTGCGCCGCTGCGGCTGTGCATCGTGCGGCCGGGAGCACTGCTCGACCCTACCGCACTGGCCCTGCCCGGGCTCATCGGCCGGCGCGTCCTTGGCCGCGTATTCGCCGGCTTCGGACGCGGGAT
Organism: Gemmatimonadota bacterium; assembly: GCA_021298835.1. Classification (GTDB taxonomy): domain Bacteria; phylum Gemmatimonadota; class Gemmatimonadetes; order Gemmatimonadales; family Gemmatimonadaceae; genus JAJTHG01. Next base: position 93,132 of record JAJTHG010000022.1, on the reverse strand, counting down.
CGACCCGATCGGCGCCATCGACATCGAGACGTGTGGCCGCATCGTGGCCCGGCTGGCGACGCATCCCGACGAGGGTCCGCGACAGCTCAACCTGAACGACCAGTCGCTGTCCACGAAGGCCGCCGTGCTGGCCTACCTTCGTCGCCACGGGTGGCGAGGCACCGTCCTATGGTTGCCGATCTGGGCGGTCTCGGGGGCCTACTGGGCGGTGAGCACCGCGATGCGCCTTCGCGCGGGACGCGGGGCCTCCACGACGGACGCGGCACTGGTCCTGCGCCCGTCGGCGATCGACTACCGCGGCTCCGCGGCGCTCGTCCGCCGGTTCAGGCAGGACGCCGAGGCCTAGGCGTCGTCAGGCGGCACGCCGTCTGGAGCCCGCCGCGGTCCGTTCGGGCGGCACGAGCGTCTCCCCGTGTTCGCGGATCCTGACCGCGAGGTACTGCGAATACCCGAGGCCCAGCGCCGTCAGCAATACCATCAGCGGCGAGAACGCCGCGCTCAGGAACAGGCCGCCCACCAAGAAGGCCATTGTGCTGCGGCTCAGGGCGGCCGCCCGTTCGACGTCCGCCTTCGTGATCACCCCTCGGCGACGGAGGCGCCGGGCCCGGCGGCCTAGCCGGACGTTCAGGACAAGCACGGAGAACAGGGCAGCCGCACCCGGCAGGCCGATCTCCGTCGCCGCCTGCAGGTACATGTTGTGCGCCTGCATCCACATGAAGCCCCTCTCGCGCAGGTTGCGCCGCGCCCACTGCCCCTCGGCCGTCGGGAACTGACCGAATCCCACGCCGGTGATGGGGTGCGTGGCGATATGCCCAAGTGCGCGCTTGGCGAGTGCGAGGCGGCCGTTCTCCGCGGTGGTGTTGTAGTCCTTCGACGGATTGAAGATCGTCGAAGCCCGCTCGAGGTACTCGCGTGGCAGGAGCGTCACGGCCGACAGGCTCAGCACCGCACAGGTGGCTCGCGCCCACGCCGGAATCGGCGAGCGGCGCGACAGGAGCAGGGGCAATGTCGTGACGACCAACGTGATCAGGCCACCGCGCGACTGGCTCTTGAGGACGATTGCCACGATTCCCGAGATCGCGAGCATGCCCATGATCCGCCAGAACCAGCCCCGATCCCTCGTGACCATCACCGCGAACGGCAGGGTCACCACCGCGAGCAGGGCCACGTCGTTGGGGTCGTACATCAGCGAGATCGAGTAGCGCAGCCCATGGGTGTCGCGGATCGCCTGGCCCATGCCCAGCAGCAACGCGTTGCCCATCAGCGCCAGCGCGAGGACCAAGGCGCGCATCAACGCCTCGAGGTGGGACGACGACGTCGCCGCCGCCGTGAGCACGAGGCCGATCGCGGCACTCTGCGGCAGGATGCCGAGCGCGTACGACACGCTGCCGCCGACGTAGATGCTGAAGGGGATCGAAACGACCATCGCTGCCCCGGCGCCCAGCAACAGGCGCCCGTGCCGGGTGCCGTAGGCGCGCAGCCGCTGCCGCGTGTCCGCCCCGAGGACGAGGGCCAGCAGGCCGAGCGCGACGAAGACCTTCCCGAGCGGCAGCGATCCGGTGAGGGACGGCAGCAGTTCGTGGACGCGGCCCACGGTGATGGTGACCAAGCCGATCGACGCGACGAGCAGCAGCGGCAGGCCGGCCACCAGGCCGCGCGACCGTGCGGGGGCGACGCGGGCCCGCGGCGAGGCCACGGCGCTGCTGGGGACCACCCCGCCCGATGTCACTTGCCGACCAGTAATGCGAGCGCGCGAGCCGGATGCCCGAGGGCGGAGCGCAGGGTGGCGCGCTCCGGGGGAGACGCGACGAAAACCGACACGAGCACCAGGAAGAGCACGAGGACGCTCGCCCCGGCGACGATCTGCATCCACAGCGCGTCGGGACGCGCAAAAGCATACAGCCCGAAGCACCCAAACGACAGTCCGAGCATCTGCCACGCCCGGCGCCAGCCGTAGTCCGTGGGCCACAGCTGGTTCGCCCACCGGTAGGAGAGGACGAAGCGCACGGCAAAGCCGATGCACGTCGCCCACGCCGCGCCGTGGCCCGCGAATCGCGGGATCAGCAGGACGTAGCACGCCAGCGTCACGAGCGCGCACGCCAGCGTTGCGTAGGCGTGGAAGACCGTGCGTTCCGCCACGTCGATCCCGAAGCGGACGACGTCCGTCCAGCTCTGGATGACATAGGCGAGGACGATCGGCGGGACCAGTGCCGTCGCGGTCCGGAACGCCGGGGCCGTGAGCACCGTGAGGGCCGGATCGATCCCTACGCAGAGGCCAAGCGCCGCGGTCAGGAGCAGCAGGTTGAAGAAGAAGAAGACCCGCGCAGCGAGCGCATCGCGTTCCGCCTTGGGACGGCCGGCCGTCGCATGTCGCATCGGGTTCCACGCCTGCAGGAACGGGACGGCCGAGACCTGCACCAGCAGAAAGCCGAACTGGTACGCCAGCGAGTAGATCCCGACGGCCGGGAGCCCCGCCAGCGCCTGGATGAAGAAGCGGTCGCCGTAGGTCGAGACGAAGGCTCCTGCGAAAGAAAGCTGATGCGGGACGCCGAACGCCCGAAGGGCCCGGACCACCGGGGCGGACCATTGCACGCCGGTCGTCCGGAGCATCCAGGTCGCGAGGCCGATTCCCTGCACGAGGTTCACGACGAGCGAACTCGTGATCATCGCCGCCGCCCCCCACCCCTCGCCCACGATCAGGTACACGTTGAGCGTCAACTGCGCCGCCAGGCGCGCGAGGGAGACCGCGGTCACCGCCCGGACGTTGCCCCGGGACTGCAGGAGCATCATCGGCACCGACCACAGTACGGTCGCCGAGAAGTCGATCCCCGTCAGGCGGACGAGCCACGCGTTCTGCGCGCCGCCGAGGAATTGCCGCGCCAGCGGCCCGGCGAAGGCGACCAGGATCGTCGTGCCCACGAGGGCGAGCAGCAGTTCGAACAGCAGCGCCGTCGAGAGCACCGCATTCCGTTCCGGTTCGGTGCGGGCCTTGAAGTAGAATCGCTGCACGCCCGACGTCATCCCGGCGGTCAGGAAGATCGCCGTCATGTCGCTGACGACCCCGAGCATCTGGATCTGCCCGTAGTCCCCCGGGGTGAGGTATCGCGTGTAGATCGGCAGCATCACGATGCTCACCGCCCGTGCGATCACGACCGAGGCGGCGTACCACGCGGTGCCGCGGCCGATCTGCCGGACCGAGGCCACCTCCCCCATCACCGAGCCGTCGGTGGCCTGCGCGGGGGCGATTCCACCCGCTGCGGCTGGTGCCGCCTGAGTCACGCCCGCCCCCGGATCGGCAGCCCCAGCACCCCGGTCACCGAGGTGGGTGCGCGGGATGGCTTGTTCGGCAGCGTGCGACGCGGCAGGGCGGTGAGGTCCTGTCCGCCCGGGCGATGCGGCGTCACGAACCCTGGCTCGTAGGCAACGGCCCCGAGCATGCCAGCACCGCGAACCAGCCGCCCGTCTCGCGCGGTGAACGACGCACGCGTGCCGTTGGGGTAGCAGAAGACGGGCACGGGCCGTCGGAGCCGCTCGCGCAGGTCGCGCCACGATCCCTCGATCTCCCATGCCGCCGACGCGTCCGACTCGAGCGAAAGCACCGGGTGCGTCCGGGTGTGCGGGCCGAACTCGCAGACCGGGCTCTCGAGTCGCGTCACCTCGTCCCATGGCATGGTGGCGTAGTGCGCGGGCGGGGTCGGGTCCAGAGCGACCCCGGCCTCGACACCGAGCTCCTCGAGCTTCGCGTCCCGGTCGCGTGCCGGGACCCACTTGAGTGCCTCGATCACCGCTTCCGCCAGGTCGCGGCGTTCCGCAGGCCGGCTGGGCAGGACGATCTCGTCGCGCGCACCGAGCCGAACGGGAATCCGGGTCCGGGTCGAGGCGTCGAGAATGCACCGGACGCGGTCCCACCAGAACCACCGCCGGTCGGACACGATCCCCGAGGTCAGGAAGACCGTCACCGGACACCCCAGCTCCTCGAAGACCGGCGCGGCAACGGAGGCGAAGTCGCGGTACCCGTCGTCCACCGTGAAGACCGCGGCCGGCCGCCGCAGCATGCGGCCCGCCGCGGCGTGCTCGACGAGGTCGCGAAGGGAGAGGAGGTCGATCCGAAGGCTTCGCAGCGTCCGGATGCACGACACGACGTGGTCCACCGCGATGCCGTCGTTGCCGAGCGCCGGGTCGTGGAACCGATGGAGCATGTAGATGACCGCGCGCCGGGGCGCGAGGGCGCGCAGGATGTTCTGCGTGATGCGGGCGTCGTGCACCGCCTCCGCCATCTTCCACAGGGCCCGACGGGTCGGGTCGAGACCCGGCTCGCTCACGGGACGGCGGCGGTGGACGCCGGGCCGCGATACAACCGCTCGTAGGCCGCCATCATGCGCGCCTCGCTGAAGTGCCCGACCACGCGCTCGCGTGCGCGGTGCCCCGTCGCACGCAGCTGCCCGCCCGTCGCGAAGGTGGCGATGGCCTCCGCGATCTCCACCTCCGGATGCTCGCCGCGGAGCACCAGGTGCTGGAGGTCCGGGCCGAGCATCTCGGCGCTGGCCCCGACGGGCGTGACCAGCGGCACGGCCTCGCAGGCCATCGCCTCGAGCAGACTCATGGAGGCGCCTTCGCTCAGCGACGGCAGCACGAACACGTCGAGGGCCCCGTGCGCCTGCACGGCGTCCGTCGTCCAGCCGGGGAAGTGGACGAGGTCGCCGACGCCGAGGGACCGGGCCAACTGCGCCAGCGGCTCCCGCCGCGACCCGTCGCCCCAGATCACGGCTGCCACGGGCCGGGTGAGTCCCAGCGCCCGCACGTGCGCGATCGCGCGGACGATGCGCTCTTGGGCCTTCACCGGTTCGAGGCGGCCGATCGTCCCGATGACCAAGGCCGCCTCGTCGATGCCCAGCTGGCGGCGCACGACGGCGGCCTCGGGCGTCCGGACGAATCGCGCCGTGTTCACGCCGTTGGGTACGACGTGCAGCGCCGCACGTCGAACACCGAGTTCGCGAACGAGGTAGCCGCCGAGGCGCGCGGAGACCGCCACCACGTGATCGGTGAGGCGCGCGGCGACCCGATCGACCGTCCGCGCGAGAAGCGGGTCGTGGTGCTCCCGCCCGTGCTCGGTGTAGACGATGCGCCGCACCCCCGCCAGGCGCGCCGCGAGGGCCCCCTTGTACCAACTGCCGCTGTGCAGGTGCACGACGTCCGCCCGCAGCTGGCGGAGCGTACGGACCACGGAGCGGGGGAAGAGCATCGACACGACGGGGCGCGGCCGAAGCGGCACGAGCGCCGACAGGTGCGGCCGCATGGCCCCGCCCAGCCGTCCCTCGCGCCCGCTCAGGGGAAGCACCGACACGCGCAGGCCCATGTCGCCGAAGTGCCGGGCCATCGACGCCACCAGCGTCTCCATCCCGCCGCCGTCGAAGTCGAACACGACGTGCGCGATGCTCGGGGCACCAACGGCTTCGCGTGGGCGCGGCGTCTCCGGCCCTGCCTCGGCAGCACGGCGAGCCAGGGGCGCGCGCCAGTCAGCCAAGGGACCGGCGACAGTCGTCATGCGCGTGATGGGGACGCGACACGGGCTTCAGCGCGATCCGGAGACGCGGACGCGGTCGTACTCGAGGAACTGCGCCTGGGGGTTCCCGGAGGGGCCGACGCCACCCATGATGCCCGACAGCGTGATCTCCGTCACGCTGAACGTCGCGCTGCTCGGACCCCCGATGTTCGACGCATCGACCGCGAGTACCCCGTCCAACCAGTAGCGGGCACGCGCCACCGGCGCCATTTCGAACAGCACCTCGACGCGATGCCAATCGCCTCGCGAGAAGGGAAGCGTTGACTCGGGAATGCGCCCAGCCGTCCCTCCGTTGAGCTGGTTCACGAAGTACGGGACAAGCGTCTGGGTCCCGCCCCCGAGCACCTCGACCCACAGCGCGCTCCATGCATCGCCGGGAGCGGACGTCCGGATGTACGCGAGCTTGTTGATGCCGCTGCCGCCGTGGCCGAACCAGTTGGGGCTCACCCGGACGTACATCCCGAGATAGACGCGGGTGAAGGATCCCGGAACCGGGAGGAACGGCTCGACCCCGCCGCCGCCGACGTGATTGGCCGGGTAGGTGTGCCGCAACGCGATGCGCTCGCCGATGATGCTGGTGGACTCGACCGTGCCGACGGAGCGCGTTCCGTCCAGGAACTTCAGCTGCCACGTGTCGCGCAGGCCCGACGTCCAGTCGGACGCCGCCACGCCTTCCCATCCGGTCGATCCAGCCGAGACGACCGTCATGCCTGCCGGTTCGTTCGGCCACGAGGCGGTGCTCGTGGGAGGTGGGGGGGGCTGCACGACATCCCGGAGCGCCAGCGCGCGTCCATCGCTGCCGCATGCTTCGAGGACGATCGACAAGAGCACCGCCGCCAAGTGGCGCATCGGCAACCTCCCAGAGTATTCAAGAGTGGATCGGGCCAGCCCGATTTCGATCACGCAATTTAGGCTCCGCGGCAGCGCCCGGTCGTCCGCCCCGAAGCGGCACGGGTGTTGCAACGTGCGACGGAGCCGGCCTGCCGACCAGGGCGCGTCTGCGGCTTGGACGGTGCTCGAAGGTGCCCGACGTCCTCGGGACGATGGGGGCCAAGGGCATGGTCTCTGGCTCGCGCGGCGAGCGAGCGGGAGACGCTGACGCGCTGGTGGAAACGACGAACTCCTGCTGCGGCCGCGCCCCGTTGGCCGCTCGCGCGGGTGGTGGCGACGATCCGGAGTTGGTGCTTTGGCGAAACATGTGTGCGTGGTCGGCGCTGGCCTCGCAGGCGGCATTGCCGCAACGGAACTGGTGAGGCGCGGCTTCGCCGTGACCCTCATCGAGGAAGGGACATCGCCCGCGCCGCTGCAGCCGAGCGACGAGCGATGGGAGGGCAACGACCTCCAGGCGGTCTTCACCCGGGGGCGCGGGATCGGCGGCAGCGCGAACTTCTGGCACGGCGGCCTCATCACGCTCGATCGCTCGGACGTCGAAGGTTCCGCCTCCTTCGGCACCGGGACCAAGTGGCCGATGGCATACGCCGACCTCTCCCGCCACTACGAGGCCGCTACCGCGCTGATGTCCGGGGGGGAGTTGGACCTCCGTCAACTCGAGGACACGCCGTCGAGCGTCGAGGGGCTCGCGCTCGCGCCGGATCTCTTCAGGTTCAAGCCGCTCTTCTTCCCGGCGACCCCGTACTCGCCCGCCTCTGCCATCGAGCGCGCGATCGGGCACGGGTTGACCCTCCGCTCCGGCTGGCGCGCGCGTCGCGTCCGCGTCGGGGCGAACGGTGTGGCGACGGACGTGGTGATCGCGCATGCCGGCACCGGTGCCGAGGACGTCGTCCAAGCCGATGCGGTCATACTCGCGGCGGGCGGCATCGGATCGCCCAAGCTGCTGCTCCAGTCCGACCTCGGGCCCGCGGCTGACCTGCGCCTGCCGATCGGTCAGCGTCTGATTGATCACCCGACCGGGTTCGTCTTCAAGGCACGCCTGCGGAGGCGCATGGATCTCCGCGCGCTGTTCGGCGTCCGGCCTTCCCCTGGTCTGCGCTACCGGCGACGCTACGGCGCAACGCTCGCGCCGTCGCGCCTCGCCGAGGCAGACGGCCGCAACCACGTGCTGTATCTCCGACCGGCGTTCTCCCTGCGGAGCCCGGCCGGGTACGCGGCGCTCAAGCAGCGCCTCGTCGCGTACAAGGGAACGGGGCTCAAGGCGGCGGACCTCGTTCGCCTCGTGGCGCATGCCGACATGCTGGCGGAGGCGGCGAACTTCAAGTTCGGCCTCGTCACCAACGTCCGGTACGTCGCGGGCTTCGTCTTCGCCGAGCAGCTCGACCCGGAAGCCAACGCGATCGAGCCGGATGGCCGAGGCGGATTCCGGGTCCGCTGGTCGATCAGCAAGCCGGATGCGGATTCGCTGCGGCGGTTCCTCGGATGCTTCACCGAGGCGCACGCGCAGCTCTTCGACCGGGTCGTGACCTTCGACGGCCTGCTGGGCTCCGGTGCCCATCACTCGGGGGGCTGCCGCATGGGTCATTCGCACGCCGATGGCGTCGTGGACGGAGGCCTTCGGGTGTTCGGGACGACGAACCTGTACGTGGCGGATGGATCGGTGCTCGGCACGTCCGGCTACGCCAATACGGGGCTGACCATCGCGGCGCTGGCGCTGCGCTGCGTCGAGGCGATCGCCGGCGCAGGATCGGTGAGCGATGTCCGCGCGCCCAGTCCGGCTCCGGTTCCCTCATTCCCATTGGCGACGGCTCGGCCTGTTGCGTCAATGACCGCTGGCGGCCAACCGGAACAAACGCGGTGAATACGAGTCGTCCCAGGGTGCTGTTCGTCGAGTTCAACGAGGACGGCACGGTCGGCGGCTCACACAAGGCGATGGCCGAGACGCTCCTCGCCCTGCCCAAGCACGGCTTCGAGCCCCTCGCATGCTTCAACGAGGAGAACCGCTTCGCGGACCTGCTGCGGACGGGCGGCGTTCCGGTGCACGTCGTCGCCGCCGCGCGTCGGCAGGAACGAGAAGGCCTGTCGGGGGGACTGGCCGCCCGCCGCCTTGCCGTCCACGCCCGGAAGATCGCCCGGCGCGTGGGGTGGCTGCGGGCATGGGGTGTGGACCTCCTGCACCTGAACAACCACCCCGCCCTGGGCAGCGGCGACTGGATTCCCGCCGCCTTGCTGTTGGGGATCCCGGTCGTGTCCAGCGCGAGGGGTCTCCACCCCGATCACTCTGCCGCCAACCGGTTCTTTGTGCGCCGCGTGCGGCGCATCCTGTGCGACAGCGACTGGGCCGCAGCGCAGTTCGATGCCTACGGCGTCCCTCGCGAGCGCGTCGAGACCGTCTATCTCGGCGTTGACGCCGCGGCCCACCGGGCCTCGGTCTCCCGCTCCCGCAACGACGTCCGGGCCGAATTCGGCTTCGCGACGGACGACATCGTCGCCTGCATGGTCGGCAACGTCCGCCACTGGAAGGGACATCACGCCGTCATCGAGGCGATCGCCCTGATGCCGGATGCGGCACGCCGGGGGTTCCGCATGCTGTTTGTCGGTGACGTGGCACCGGTGGACCGCGGCTATCGCGAGATGCTCGACGCGCGCGCGGCCGAGTTGGGCATCACGGCGAACGTCGCCTTTGCCGGCGTCCGGACGAAGCCAGCGGACTTCGTCGCCGCGAGCGACGTGGCCGTGCACGCCTCGGTCACCCCCGAGCCCTTCGGCACCGTGGTCATCGAGGCCATGGCGCTGGGGAAGCCGGTCGTCGTTGCCAACGCGGGAGGACCCGCCGAAATCGTCACCGCCGGCAGCGGGTTGCTGCACGATCCTGCCGATCCACGGCAACTGGCGGGCCTCCTCGGGCAACTGGCCGTGGATCCGGGTCTGCGTCAACGGCTCGGCACGGGAGCCCTGGCCCGCGTCGAGTTCTTCGCGCTCGACCGCCACGTGGCAACCACCGCCCGCATCTACCGCGACGTCCTCGGCCTCCCATCGTGAGCCCTTCCCCCCGGGCCTGAACCGTGTGCGGACTGACCGGCATCCTGTGCGATGCGGCGCGCCCCCCCGTGCCGCTCGACACGACCGTGGACGCCATGGCGAGCGCCATGCTCCATCGCGGGCCCGACGACGGCGGCCGGTGGCTCGACCCCGAGGGCGGGCTCGCCCTCGGGTTCCGCCGCCTCGCCATCCTCGACCTGTCGCCCGCCGGCCACCAGCCGATGGTGTCCGCCGACGGGCGCTTCGCCATCACGTTCAACGGCGAGATCTTCAACCACGGCCGCGTCCGCGCCGAACTCGCCGCCCTCGGCCACCGGTTCCGGGGCCACTCCGACACCGAGGTCCTGCTCGCCGCCTTCGCCCAGTGGGGCGTCCGTGAGACCATCCCGCGCCTCGTCGGGATGTTCGCCATCGCGCTCTGGGACCGCCAGCGTCGCCGGCTCTTCCTCGTGCGGGACCGCTTCGGCAAGAAGCCGCTGTTCGTGTATCACCGGCCCGGGCTCGTGTTGTGGGGCTCGGAACTGAAGAGCCTGATGGCGTGTCCCGCGTTCCCGCGCGTCGTGGACCTCGATGCCATGCGCGCCTTCCTCGGGCAGGCCTACGTGCCGGCGCCGCGCTCGATCTTCCGGCACACGATCAAGTTGCCGCCGGCCTCGCTCCTCGAGATCGCGGACCCGCATGCCCCGCTGCCTGCGCCGGAGGTCTACTGGGATCCGCGAGCCCTCGCCACCGAGGGCATCACGAGCCGGATCACCGACGCCCGCGAAGCCGAGGAGGCCTGCGCCGAGCTCCTCGACGATGCCGTCCGGCTGCGCATGGAGGCCGACGTGCCGCTGGGCGCCCTGCTCTCGGGCGGCATTGACTCGTCGCTCGTCGTCGCGCGCATGCAGGCCCTCTCGCCGGCACCCGTGCACACCTTCACGATCGGCTTCGACCGGCCCGAGTGGGACGAGTCGGCGCACTCGGCCGCGGTCGCCGCGCACCTCGGGACCTCGCACACGACGCTCCACGTGACGGGGGCCGACGCCTTGGCCGTGCTTCCCGACCTGCCGACGATCTTCGACGAACCCATGGCCGATCCGTCGCAGATCCCGACCATCCTTGTCTGCCGCCTCGCCCGGCGCGGCGTCACCGTCGCGCTGTGCGGCGACGGCGGCGACGAGCTCTTCGGGGGATACAACCGGTACGTGGACGGGCCGCGGGCCATCGCGCAGGCCCTCCGCGTCCCCGGGCTGCTGCGCCGCCCCGTAGCTGCCGCCCTCCTGTCCGTCTCGGCCGATCGCTGGGAACGCCTGGCGGCGCGCCTGATTCCGGCAGGGCGACGGCCGAGGATCCTCGGGGAGAAGTTGCAGAAGCTCGCGGTGCTCCTCCGTCAGGCGTCGCCGGCTGGCGCGTACCGGTCCCTGCTGTCGGCGATGCCCGAGCCCGGGCGGCTCGTGCGTGGCGGACAGTCGCTGCCGTCCGTGACGGACGACGTGCTCAACGGCATGCTGAACGGCATGCTGAACGGCATGCCGAACGGCATGCCGAATGGCATGCAGGCCCTGTCGCTGCCCGAGCGCATGATGCTGGCCGACCAGCTCGACTACCTGCCGGACGACCTGCTTGCCAAGATGGACCGCGCGAGCATGTCGGCGAGTCTCGAGGTGCGTGCCCCGCTCCTCGACCACCGCCTCGCGGCCCTCGCCTGGCGCCTCGACCCGTCGCTCAAGATCCGCGACGGCAGGACCAAGTGGATCCTGCGCCGCCTGCTGGCGCGGGACGTCCCGCCCGCCCTCTTCGAACGACCCAAGATGGGGTTCAGCGTCCCGGTGCGGGCCTGGCTGACCGGCCCCCTGCGGCCGTGGGCCGAGGACCTCCTGTCGGTCGAGTCACTGCGCCGCATCCCGGCCCTCGACCCATCGGCGGTGCAGCGTGCCTGGCGCGACCTGCTGGCGGGGCGTGCCGGCAACGGCGTGGGCATCTGGGCGGTGCTCCATCTCGTCGCGTGGTGGCGCCGGTGGGAGCCCACGGACGTGCAGCACGCCGGCCCGTGAGCCGACCGCCGGTCGTCCTCTACGCCGCGCAGTCCCTCCCCGCGTCGCCCGTGGCGTGCGCGACGCGGTGCCATCATCTCGGTGAGGCCCTCCGCCGAGCCGGCTTCCCCCTCGAGATCTGGTCGCACACCCCCGGGACGGCCACCCTCGTCCTGCGGCTGCCGTTCCCGGACAACCGGTGGCCGACACCGGTACGCATGCTGGTCGAGGCCGCCATGGCGGTGGAACTGGTGATCCGGCTGGCGCTGCGACGGCTGCGGGGGCGCCCCCCCGTGGTGATCCTGTCGTCTCCGCCGTACGTCACGTGCTTCTTCGTGGCGCTCGCCTGCCGCGCCCTCGGCATCGCGTACGTGTTCGACGCCCGCGACGTCTACCCCGAGGTCCTGTTCAACCTTGGCGTCATTCGTCGGGATTCGTTCGTCGGGCGCCGGCTCGCGGCGCTGACGCGCGGCATCTACCGCCACGCCGCGATGGTCACGACGCCGTCGCACCGCTTTGCGGAGACCATCCGCGCCCAGGTTCCCGATGCGGGATCCGTCCACGTCGTCCGCAACGGATGGGACGACGCCGCTGCTCCGTCCACACCCGTCGCGCGGGCGGGGGCCCCGTTCACGTGCGTCTTCCACGGACTGCTCGGACGCATGCACGACATCGCCCTGCTGCTGGCCGTCGCCCGTCGCGTCGCCGAGCTTCGCCCCGAGGTGCGCTTCCTCGTCGCGGGATACGGTCCCAAGGAGGATCAGGTGCGGCACCACGGCCTGCCCAACCTCGAGTTCCGCGGCAAACTGGCGCATGGCGACGTGCCGGCGTTGCTGCGCGAGGCCGATCTGGGCCTCGCCTTCATCTGCGAGAACGAAGGCGCCGATGGCGCGTTTCCCGTCAAGGTCTATGAGTACCTCGGGGCGGGCCTGCCCGTCTTCGTCACGCCGGTGAGCGAGGCCGGTCGGCTCATTCGTGACCGCGCGATGGGGCGCGCGTTCGCTGCAGTGGACGCCGAGGCGATCGCGACGGCGATCGCGACGGCGATCGCCGAGGCGATCGCCTCGGCGGCCGACCGAGGCCCCGAGTGGCAGGCGTGGCGCGACGCGGTGCTCGCCGGTCGCCACGAGTTCGGTCGCCGCGTGGGCTCCGATCGTTTCGCCTCGGCGCTGGCGGCTGTGGTCGCCGCGTCGGGCGCTCCCGTCGCAGCGACGGCCAGCAGCTAGCTGTCGAGGCCCCTCGGCACCGGGGGCCACGCCGTCAGCCCGACTTCCGCCCACGCCTCGTGGATGGCACTGGGTCGGCTCTGACCGAGCATCCACCCGAGGAACCGGCCAGCCAGGAACGCCAGGCCGTTCGTCAGCGTGACCGCGAGGTGCATGGGCACCAGGCGCACCACGCCGGCGAATCCGATGGCTGCCGCGAAGCGCCGGAGGGTCGGCAGGTCCACCAGCAACGCCGCCGTCAAGATTCCCAGCGGGGCAACCCAAGGGATCGAGCGCATGAAGGCCATCGGGACCGCGACGACAGCCGCGCCCGAGAGCGCGACCAGCACCGCCTGCCGCGGCCCGGCCGCCAGCGACGGCGACCGCGAGAAGCGCCAACGGCCTCCCATGGCGCGGGCACCGGGGAGCGTGCGCGAACCGAACTCGTCCCGGAGAAGCGTCGCGAACGACCACTGCTTGTGGTGGGCGACCTCGATCGAAGGCACGAGCCGAATGCGGTGCCCCGCGGCGAGCAGGCGGTGGCCGAGTTCGATGTCCTCGATCCCCGGAAAGCGGAACCGCCACTCGTCGAAACCCCCGACGGCCTCGAAGGCCGTTCGGCGGATGGCCCCGCAGGCGGCGAAGAACGTCTCGACGTCGCCGGCGCAGGCCACCTGCTGCACGTGATCCAGAGTCGCCCGATACTGCATCGTCAAGCTGCTGGCGTTCGAACCGTCCCCGTACACGCCGGTGACGGCCGCCAGTGAGGGCTCGTCGTCGAGGATCCGACGGAGGTCGGCGAGCGCAGTCGGGGACACGGTCACGTCGGCGTCGAGGAAGACCAGGATGTCGCCCCGGGCGAGCGACGCCCCCCGGTTGCGCGCGTACGCCGGCCCGAAGCCGTTACCACGCAGCCGCACCAGCAGGTCGGCCTCGGTCAGCGCGACCTCACTGGTCTCATCCCGGCTTCCATCGTCCACGACGATCAGTTCCCAGTCGTTTCGGGGCAGGGTGCTGACGCGCAGGCTCCCGAGGAGCCGGGGCAGGTGGACGGACGCCGCCCTGGCGGGCACGATGACGCTCAGCGCGGGTCCCCCGGACGTCACGGGGGCCGGCCACAGCCGACCCGCCATCTGCCGCTCGACCCGGTTGGCCACGAACGACAGGTCGAGGGGAGGGCTCAACGGACGCTCGATGGCGACCACGTCGGGGTCGCCCAGCAGCGCATCCATCAGGACCGGTCCCGGGATCGCGCGCCACCGACCGTCCGTGGTCCCCGGGGACCTCGCTCCCCAGATGTGCAGGGCCGCGACGTCGCGCGGCCGGAACGCCATCATGTCGCGCGGCGTGCGGTAGGCCCCGCGCCCGCGCGGTGACGTGCCGGAGGCTACCACCCCAGCTTCCGCGCGACCATCACCGGGAAGGTACGCGCCATGATCGCGAGGTCCTGAGCGAACGACCGGTGCCGGAGGTACTCGAGGTCGTACTGCACCTTGGTCCGCACGGAATCGAGCCCCGTGTCGTACCCCTGATTGATCTGCGCGAGCCCCGTGATGCCGGGCCGGGCGAGCTGCCGCATCCGATAGCCGTCCACGGACTCGGACAGCGAGCGGAAGAGCGAGGGGCGCTCGGGCCGCGGCCCCACGATGTTCATGTCGCCAAGCAGCACGTTGAACAGCTGCGGGATTTCGTCGAGGCGCGACTGCCGGAGGAACTCCCCGATCGGCGTGACGCGCGCGTCGCCCTTGGTCGCCCACACGGCACCGCTGCGCCGCTCGGCGTCCGTTCGCATCGTCCGGAACTTGTAGATGCGGAAGATCCGCCCCCCCAGGTCCGAGCGCCGCTTGCACGATCCGGCGTCCAGCGGCCGCCGCCCGCGGCGATCGATGCCAACGCGGGGCTGCGCATAGATGATCGGCCCCGGCGACGTCAGCTTCACGGCGAGCCCCACGGCGATGAACACCGGGGCGAGTACGACGATGGAAACCGCAGCCACACCGACGTTCAATGCGCGGCTTGCGACGGACTCAGGCGGCAGGGCACCAATGGCGTCGTGTACCGGCTGGCTGGTGACCAACTCGGCGGACGACTCGGCAGCCAGCGGCTCGTGCGTGAATCGAAGCGTCGAACTGCTCATGAGGAGCGCGGCGAGAGAAGGCCTGACATGGTCGCCGTGACTGATTGCAGCCGGCTTGCCAGTCGGACATTCTGTCTCGGTCAGGCATCAAGTCGTTTCATGGCAACGAGTTGCGAACTCATGTCGCGGCCTGAGTCAGCAACGGGTCGGCTTCCGCTGTTTCGCGCGCACCACAGTCCGTGGCACGCGCTCCCCGGAACCACCCCGACCGGTACGCGTGCCGGCATGGAAGCCCCCTCGTTCAGGCGTGCACCGATCTTGCAACGTCGGCCTGGTGCCGCGACGCGCCCCCCCGGCGTGCGCCCGGATACCCCTCGATCGCTCCCCTCATGGCAGCTTTGCCTCCCTTCGATTCCGGCCCCGCCGAGCGTCCTCCCGTGCTGCTCGCCGTGGACAGCCAGGAGTGGTCGCTTCGATCGGTGGAGAGCGTGGTCGGCCCTCGGGGGTTCGCCTTCGTGCGTGCGTACACGGGACGGCAAGCGCTCGACCTGCTCCCGCAGGTCCGTCCGGACACGATCATCGTGGCCTCGCGACTCGTTGACATGTCGGTGGCGGACTTCATGCTCGCGGCTCGCCACTTGGCGGTACCCGGGCACAGCGCGACGCCCGTTGCCGTCATCGCGTCGGGGCCCGAGTCGCGGAGCGATCAGGTCGCGCTGCTCGAGGCGGGGGCGTGGTCGGTGTTCCCGCTGCCGCTCGACGCCGATCTCCTCAGCGCCCAACTCGGTGCCTTCGTCCGCGCGCATCGCGAAGCGATGCGCTCGCGGGAAGGAGCGTTGATCGACATGGAGACCGGCCTCTACGATGCCTCGGGGCTGCGGCGGCTGAGCCGGGAGGTTGCCGCCGACGCGTACCGCGAGAACCGTGCGGTGTCCGTCCTGGTCATCACACTGCCGAACTCCCTCGATTCGGCGGGGTTCATCACCGCGGCGCGCCGGTTCAAGAACGTCCTACGGCAGGGGGACGTCCTCGCCCGGATCGGCCTCCGACAGGTCGCCGCCGTGCTGCTCGGGACGCCGGGTTCGGCGCCCGACGACGTGCCGCATCGGATCCGCGGTGCCCTCGAGGGGATCCGCGGCACCTTCGGGCTCTCGACGGTCGCCGCGTATCGCGAAGGCTTCCGGCCGATCGGGGAAATGGTCGCGGAAGCCGCCGCCCGCTCGGCGAGAGCACTCGCCGCTGCCTGATCCGGGGGCCGTAGCGCGGCTCACTTGGGCTTCGGCAGCACCGCCGTCGGCGCATCGCCCCCGACGAGCGCGTACTCGTTCAGGTAGGAGTACGAGTCGTACTGGCTGAAGGCCGAGTTGATCGGCACTGCGTTGAGCACGGCGCCGAGCTGCCGGACCGGAAGCCGATCCATCGCGTCGAGCTTGCCGTCCGCGACCGTTCGGTTCGTCACGCCGTGCCGGACGACCAGCACCATCGCCGACGCGGCTGTCGCGATGGCGTACGTGTCCACGCCGGCGCCAAGCGGTGCGCTGTCGATGAGGACGACCTCGAACTGCGCGGCCAGCTGCTTGACGAGGGCGGCGATCCGGTCGCGGTCCAGCAGCTCGGGGACACGCTGCGACCTCGAACCGGCCGGCACCACCCACAGGTTCTTGTCACCCGTCGGCCGGAGCACCGCCTCGAGGCCGGCCCGCGACCCCAGCAGGTCGGTCAGCCCGGGAACCGCCGGGACGCCGAATGGCTCGTGCTGCTTGCCCCGTCGCAGGTCGCCATCCACCAGCACGGTGCGGCAACCTGCGTCGGCGAAACTGCTGGCGAGGTTGGCGGTGACGAGGGACTTGCCCTCGTTCGCCCCCGCGCTCGAGATGACGACCGTCACCTGTCCCGTCTCGCGGAACTCGTGCTGGAGCCGCAGTCGCAGCGTCCGGAAGGCCTCCACCGCCTGCGCCGCGGTCAGCATGTCGGCGTTGCGCTTGGTCTCGCGGGGAAGCACGGGGATGCGCGCGAGCACGTCGAGCCGCAGATCGTCCTCCGTCTCTTCGGCGTACCGGAGGCGCGGATCGAGACGGTCCACCAGGAAGACGAGCACGACGGCCAGCCCCAGCCCTCCCAGTGCTCCGGCCGCCAACAGGAACAGGCGGCTGTTCTTGGTCGGAATCGACGGCGGGTACGCCCGGTCGATCACCTTGAGATCGCTGCTCTCGCCGGCCGCGGCCAGTCGCACCTCGTTCCAGCGGGACAGCAGCGACGTGTAGAACTGGTCCGCCACGGCAAAATCCCGCTTGAGCCGGATCTCCTGGATGGTCCGCTGCGGGATCCGCCGCAATTCGCCGCTGAACGACCCGACGGTCCGGTCGAGGTCACGCTCGGTGAGCCGCATCTCGTCGAGCTTGAGGCGCGCCAGCCGCGGGATCGTCTCCCGACGCAGCGAGTTCACCTGCGCCGCGAGGTCGCGCACGGTGGCGTACTCGTCGGAATACTGCTGCCGGGCCGCCCGCAGCTGGACTTCCTTCGCGCCGAGTTCCTGCAGGGCGTCCCGCAGGGGACCGGTCGTCTGCGAGGAGACCGACGGGATCGCGAGCAGGCGCTCGACCGACAGCCCGCTCGACGACGCCAGCAACTGCTCGAGCGACTCGCGATCGCGCCGCAGGTTTTCGAGCGACAGGCGCTTGTCGAAGTAGTCCCGGACGAGGGGGTCGGTGGCACCGGCGTTGGCTTCGCCCGGCTGCGTGATGGTGGAGGACCGAAACGTCTGCAGGGCCTGCTCGGCATCGCGCAGCCGCTGCTCCGCCAGGGTCAGCTGCTCACGGAGCGCCGTCTGGTATTCCGAGGCCTGCGTCCGCTGGAGGTCCTGCGCCACCACGAGGAACTCGTCCACCACCTGGTTCACCACCGACGCCCCGCGGAAGGCATCCTCGTCGCGGAGCGACAGGGTGAGGATCTGGTCACCGGGCGACAAGGTGGTGATCAGGCGCTCATTGAGCAGGCCGGCCGCCTCGCGAGGGGGAAGGAACCCGAAACCGTAGTCCCCATCCGACAACGCCCCCGCTGGCACCTGCCAGTCGAGCCCGATCCAACGGCCGACGGAGTCGGGCAGCGTCCCCTCGCCCAGCTTCTCCCGCTGAAGGCCCCGCAATACCTCGTAGCGGGTCCCGCCGCCGATGATGCGCAGGGTGAACGTTCCCCCCCGCGCTCCCGTCTGCGGAACCATGGTACCGAAGACGGCGCTGCCGGTGGAGTCCTTGGTCCAGCGCCACAACCGCAGCCGCTCCACGACCGGTTCGAGGACACGATTGCTCCGCAGCACGTCCACCCAACCCTCGCGCTGGACGAATTCCCCCTCGCGAATCGGTCCGCCCTGAGCCTGCGCGTCACGGCGAGCCCCGAGATAGACGGTCGAGCGAACCAGATATTCGGGCTCGACAATCCGCGTGGCCCCGACCCCCGCCACAACGCCGGCGGCCACGACCGCGACGAGGACCCACTTGATCCGGAGCGCCGTGTCCCGCCAGCGACGAACGGTGTGGCCAATCCTCGGTCCTTCGCCCTCGAGCTCGGGGTCTCGCGGCGGTCGGCGACCGGTGCGAAGCCGGCCGTCCTGCAGTTCGGGAATCGTCATTCGGTCGCGGGGGTCCGTCTGGCTGGTTTGTCCGAATCTAGCGCAGCACGAAACTGCTTCGTGCCAGTGAGCAAGTCCTTCGCTGGCTGTTGCGTGCGCGCCACTTGTTGCGCCTTGACCTCACTCGCCTCTTCTGTAGCTTCCGCCCCACAGGCCCCCCCCAAGGCACCGAGCGTCGTCCGTGGCCGCATCCGTCCCCACGCAGGTCTTCCCAACCGATGGCGTCCTGCCGGCGCCCCCGTCGTCCATCCGGATCCTCGTGGTGGATGATGACCGGGTGCTACGCGAGGGTTGCGCCAGCGTGCTCGAGCAGTCCGGCTACTCGGTGACGGCCGTTGGGCAGGCGGAAGAGGCGCAGCGCCTGCTCCAGAGCCGGCGCTGGGACGTCGTGCTCTGCGATCTGTACCTGAACCGGCTGACCGGGCTGCAACTGCTCGAGGTCGCGCTCAAGCACTCGCCCGAGGTCCTGTTCGTCATGATGACGGGGAACCCCACCCTCGAATCGAGTCTCGAGGCGATCCGCTTGGGGGCGTGGGACTATCTGCCCAAGCCCTTCAACGCCCAGCACCTGCAGATCCTGATCGGCCGTGCGGCGCATGCCACGGCCGTCGCACGGAAGACGCAGACGATGCCCAAGCCGTCGGGGGCAGGCGCCCCGGACCTGCTGGGCAACTCCCCGGCCTACCAGCGCGCCCTCGAGTTGGCGCGGCGGGTCGCGATGACGGACGCCTCGGTGATGATCACCGGCGAAAGCGGCACCGGCAAGGAGCGCATCGCGCAGTTCATCCACCGGAACAGCCGACGCGCGAGCCGTCCCTTCGTCCCGGTGAATTGCGCGGCGCTACCGGAGCCGCTGCTCGAGTCCGAGTTGTTCGGCCATCGCAAAGGGGCGTTCACGGGGGCCGACCGCGACAAGCCGGGGCTCCTCGAGACGGCGAACGGCGGGACCTTCCTCCTCGACGAGCTCGGGGAGGCGCCGCTCTCGATTCAGGCGAAGCTGCTCCGCGTGATCCAGGACGGCGTGATCCGGCGAGTCGGCAGCGAACAGGCAGACACCATCATCGACGTGCGCTTCATCTCGGCGACGAACCGGGACCCCGAGGCCGCGGTGGCGCAGGGCCTGCTGCGGGCGGACCTGTTCTACCGGCTGCGGGTCGTGCCGATCCACCTGCCGCCGCTGCGGGAGCGGCCCGAGGACATCGCCGGACTGGCCACCCACTTCTTCGCCGAGTACTGGGCGAGGCACCGGCCGGGTGCGGCGGTGCCGACGCTGACCGAGCGGACGCTGGACGAACTCCGCGGCCGCCCGTGGAAGGGCAATGTCCGCGAACTCCAGAACGTGCTCGAGCATGCCGTGGTGCTGCTCGATCCGGGGCAGGCGGTGGAGCCCGGCGACATTCCCGGCGGCGCGACCGCGCAGGCGCCCGCACCGGCCGCCGAACGCTCGGCCGACCTCTTCGCGATGGACTTTCACTCGGCGAAGGACGCGCTCGTCGCCCGTTTCGAGCGGGACTACCTGTCGCGCCTGGTCAGCAGGGCCGGCGCCAACATGTCGCGGGCCGCCCGGCTCGCCGGCGTTGACCGGACGACCCTGTACCGCCTGATGGAGAAGCACGGCATGACGCGCGACGGTCTCCGCGAAGGCGATGACAACGGATGACGATGCCCGGCGTTGAGTCAGTGCACGATGCCGCCGACCCGACCGAGTTGGCGCGGTGGCTCCTCCGGGCCGTCGACGTCCTCGCCGCGCGATGGCCGGAAGACGGCTACCCCGGCATCGACCAGCGGCAGGCGGTCGCCTTGGCCATGGCGGCGCGTTCCTTCGTGATCCGGACCCTCGAGGGCACCACCGTCGAGCCGTCCGAGTTGCCGATGGGCATGCTGGCGTGGGGCGTCCTCGACCACCTCGAGGACGCGTGGTTCCGCGTCGCGGACCAGTCGCCCGAGGTGACGATCGCGCAGACGGCCGACGTGGCGCGCGCGATCAGCCGGCTTCGCGCGGCCGCACAGCGCGATGCTTCGCAGCAGTTCGGCCGGCGCCTTGGCGGCGGCGACGCGCTGCAGCTGGTTGTCGAGCTGGCGCACGACCTGCGCTCGCCCCTGGGCTCGGTGATGTTCCTGAGCGATCACCTCCGGTCCGGAGGCGCCGGGCCCGTGACCCCTCAGCAGGCGAGGCAGCTGGCGCTCATCTACTCGGCGACCTTCGCCCTGAGCGGCGTGGTCAACGACGTCGTCGAGTTCGCTCGAGGGGGGAGCCGCCTTCTCGAGCCGGCACCGGTTCCGTTCGACCTCGGCGAGGTCGTGCGGCGCGTCCACGATCTGGTCCGGCCCGCCGCCGAGGAGAAGGGGCTCACGCTCGCCACGCCGGATGAGTACCCCGGCGCGCGCTTCGGGCATCCGGTGGCGCTGGAGCGCGTGCTGCTCAACCTGATGAGCAATGCCGTGAAGTTCACCGAGCAGGGCGGGGTGTCCATCGAGATCCAGGCCGTATCGCCGCGCGATATCCGGTGCACGGTGCGCGACACCGGGCGGGGGATCCAGGAGACCGATCTTCGGATGTTGCGGCAGCCGTTCCGGCCCTTCGGCGAGCGTTCGGGGAGCGGCTTCTCGGCCGCCGGGCTCGGCCTGGCGATGTGCCACCGTCTCCTCGGATTCATGGGCAGCGCCCTGCAGGTCGAGAGTACGCCCGGACTGGGGACGGCGTTCTGGTTCGAGGTCTCCATGCCGACCACCGCCGACGCGCTCGGCCAGTGACACCCCGGCTCGCGGCCCGTGGCACGCCCCCCGCGTCTGTCGTGCGGACCATGCATCATCGCCTGATCCTGACGACCGTCCTGGCGACCTCCCTGCTGGGGTGCCAGGCCACCGAGGAGACCGCCCCGAGCGGGCTGGACCGCCTCGTCTTCGTGAGCACACCCGCGAGCGTACAGGCCGGCGTGGCGCCGGCGACGCCGGTGCAGGTGGCCGTGATCCGCGCCGACGGGTCGGTCAACGCGAACTCGCAAGCGGCCGTGTCGCTGGCCCCGGCAACGGTGCTCGTTGGTGACACCCTGCGTGGCGCCACGATCGTGCAGGCCGTCGCGGGCATCGCGACGTTCCCGGCGCTCGACTTCGGGCGTCCGCGGACGCTCCAGCTCGTCGCGACGTCGCCGCGAACCGTCGGGGCCTTGTCGGCCGACATCGTCGTCCTCCCCGGGCCACCTGCCGTCGTCCGGGTCACGCAGGCCCCGACGGCCGGTTCGGCGAATTCCCCGCTGGTTCCGGCACTTCGGGTCGCCCTGCTCGACGCGCGAGGCAACCCCGCCGCCGTGACCGGAGCCGTTCAGGTGACCATCGCAGCGGGACCGCCGACCGGACTCCTCAACGGCACGGCGATCACGTCGCTGGTCAACGGCGTCGCCACGTTCGCGGACCTCCGGCTCAGCGCCCCCGGGGTGTACGTGCTGCAGGCGGCGGCGGTCGGTCTCGCGCTGCCGATCGTGACGACCGGCGCCGTGGCGGTGGCACCATGACGGCAGACTTCGGGACGAGCCGACGGGCGCTCGCCGCGATCGGGGCGGTCACGATGCTGTGGGGCGCGACGGTCCGCTCGCAGGATTCGGAGCGCCTGCGCACCGTCCTGGTGGACACCACCTCCGTCGTCGTCGGCGCCCCGGGCGGCATGGGGTTCACGCTCGTTCCCTCCATCTCGCGCCCCCTGCCGATGCGCCTGCTCCTCGTCGGCCCGGATGGTCGCGACGCGGTCCTGTGGGCGGGCCTCACCACCGACCGCCCGACGTGGTCCGGTCTGGTCGACGGCGAGGTTCCGCGCTCCGGCCGGTACGAACTCCTGGCCGAGGTCGGCAGCGGCGGGGAGCTGTCGCGCGTGCGGCGACCGGTGCTGCTGGCGGTCGAGGGACGGGATACCACTGCGCGCCGGCCGCTGCCCGAGGCGGACACGGTTCTCGTTCGTGATTTCCAGGCGGAGGGGCGGCAACGGCAGCGATCGGTCTGGCTCGTTGCCGGGGGAGCCGGTGCTGCGGTGCTGGCCTCGTCCGTCGTCGCGCAGGCCATCGCAGGAAGCCCGCCGGAGTCGGCCGTCCGCTACGCCGTCGCGGTCGGCTACGTCGGGGGAATCGCGACCGCCGCCTGGGGGGCCTTTCGACTGGTGACCGCCTCGTCGCGGCGCCTGCAGACGCCGGTCGAGGTACCGATCGAGGCGAATATCCGGCGAAACCGCGCCGTCTCGGCGGCTCCCCGCGCGCGCCTCACCCTCACGTTCCTCGACTGACCATGCGGAGAATCCTTGGTGGCTGGCTGCTGCTCCTGCCGTTCGGCTCGGGGTGCGACATCGAGCGTCCGCTGCGGGTCGTTGACGCGCCCCGAGCCGTGCTGCAGTTGCGGGTGGCACCCGATACGCTGCGACTGGCCGTCGGCGACTCCGCCCGGTTGCGCGTGACGGCGCTCGGCCGTGGGGACCGGGAGATCGGGGAGGCGTCGGTCGTGTGGGGGGTGGGGAATCCCGCCGTCGTGCAGCTGCTGCGGCCGGGCGTGGTGCGCGCGGTGGCCCTGGGCCAGAGCGAGGTGCTGGTGGCGAGCGGCGGGTTGGTGGCGACGGCGCTCGTCGAAGTGCGCTGATCGCGCCGCCCGGCTCCCCTAGGGAACCGTGCGGATGAGGACCAATGCGGTCACCAGCGACACCCCAAGGCCCGCCAGCTGGATGTAGAAGCTCCGGTCGATCGGCTGCCCCAGCCGGCCGATCATCAGCACGTCGCCGCTCGTCAGCTCGAGGGCCGTCAGTGACAGGGACTGGCTCAGCGCCGCGGTCATCGTGATGCGGTCGTGGAACTCCTGTCCGCCGCGGGTGACCGTCACGTCGTTCGAATTGGCATCGGGGCTGGCGCCCCCGGCGCCGACGAGCACGTCGGTGATGGACGCATCCGAAGAGAAGACGTAGAAGCCGGGGCGTGCCACCGAGCCGAACGCGCCGATGCGCACCACGCTCGTCGCCTCCACGGTGATGTTCCGGACGTAGCGGGTCAGTTCCGTCGTCAGGTGTCGCGAGATCTCCGGCCGCAGCACCCCGGTGAGCGGGATTGCCGGGAATCCCGCAAGACGTACCGTCCCGTCCTGCTGCACCTGGGCCGTATCGCTTCGGACCTGCTCGCCCGTGATGCGGACCACCACCCGGTCGCCCGGCACGAAGTCTCCCACCGCGAGGCGCTGGCGGGTGCGCGTGAGGATGCGAGACAGGCCCCTGCGTTCGGCCGCGGACACGAGCGGCGATGCCCCGGGCGCCGCCAGCAGCGCCTCGAGTTCGGCGCGCGTGGCGTTCGCCCGCAGCGCGGGTGTCAGGAGGCTGCGCGGTCCCTGCGCACCGCCGACGATCGGGACGAGGCCGACCAGCAGGCCGGTAGCGCCGATCGCGAGGCGCGAGACCAACGCTGCTGCGGTGAACGCGCGGGGTATTTGGCTCACGGTGTAGATCGAACGGGTGTGATGTGGCACCGCCGCAACAGGCGGTCTCTCCGCGACACTGCACACGCCGTGCCCGGGGTACGAGCCAGGCCGGCTCCTCGACAGGCCGGCCCTACGGTATGAATCTGGCATAACCGCACGGCGGACACACTAGCCACCATGACCGACCCTATCCGCACCGCCCTCCAGCAATTCGGTCGCCTCGCCGTCCCCGTCGAGACCTTGGGTGACGCCGACGACCTCTATCAGGCCGGCCTCTCGTCACACGCGAGCGTGAACCTCATGCTCGCGCTCGAGGAGGCGTTCAACGTCGAGTTCCCCGACCGATTGCTCAAGCGCGCGACGTTCCAGACCATCGCGAACCTCCGCGCCGCCGTCGGCGAACTGACGTCCGCCGCCGCCTGAACCTCCCGCCGTACCCGCCACCCAGGGACCGCCGATGACCTCCGTGCTCGAGCCCTCCACCTCCCGGGCGCGCCGGGCGGACCTCCCTTCGGTCCAGGCCGCGCTCCGGATCGCGCGGGAGATCGCCGGCCCCGCCGCGAAGTCGGTTGACGAGGAGGCCCGCTTCCCGCGCGAGTCGATCGATGCCTGCCGCGAGGCCGGCTTGCTGTCCGCGCTGGTGCCGGTCGAGTTGGGGGGCATGGGGCTCTCGCTGGGTGACGTCGCCGCGATGTGCGAGGCGCTCGGGCAGGCCTGCGCGAACAGCGCGATGGTGTTCGCGATGCACCAGATCCAGGTCGCGTGCCTCGTGCGCCACGGGCGCGAGACCCCGGCGATCGTCGAGTACATGCGCCGACTCGTCCGCGAGCAGCGGTTGATGGCGAGCGCCACGACCGAGGTCGGCGTCGGCGGCGATGTCCGCACGTCGCTGTGCGCGGTCGAGCGCACCGGCGACCGCTTCCGCCTCGTCAAGCAGGCGCCGGTCATCTCGTACGCCCTCGAGTCCGACGACATCATGGTCACCGCGCGGCGCGCTCCCGACGCCTCGAACAGCGATCAGGTGATCGTCCTCGTGGACCGGGCGAACGCGCGGCTCACGCCGATCTCCACGTGGGACACGCTCGGCTTCCGCGGGACCTGTTCGCTCGGCTTCACCCTCGAGGCCGAGGGCGACGCGGCCGCGGTCATCCCCCAGCCGTACGCGGAAGTCTCCAGCCGCACGATGCTTCCGACGGCCCACACGCTGTGGACCTCGCTCTGGCTCGGCCTCGCGACCGACGCCGTCGGCCGCGCGCGCGCCTACATCCGCGCCGAGGCCCGCAAGAAGCCCGGCACCGTCCCGCCGGGCGCCGCGCGCCTCGCCGAGCTGGTCTCGGTGCTCGCCACCTTCCGCAGCACCGTGCATGACGGCGTCCGGCGCTACGAAGAAGCGATGCACGACGACGAGGTGCTGTCGGGCATGGCGTTCGCGCTGCGCATGAACAGCCTCAAGATCTCGGGCTCGACGCTCGTCGTTGACATCGTGCACCGCGCGCTCATGATCTGCGGGATCAACGGCTACCGCAACGATTCGCCCTACACGCTCGCGCGCCACTACCGCGACGCGCTCGGGGCCGCGCTGATGGTCAACAACGACCGCATCCTCGGCAACAGCTCCTCCATCCTCCTCGTGCAGAAGGACGACGCCTCCGATGTCGGCGCTTGAGACGACGCTGCCGGCCCACGGGGCCTTCCGCGATGCGCTCGTCGCCGCCGGCGTCCTGACGCCGTCGGCGGCCCGGGGCATCGGCGGATGGAGCGCGGACTTCGAGCGCGTCCTGCGCGGGCTGGACCACGCCCTCGACGGCGTGCTGGCGACCGAGCGGACCCGCGACGCGTGGTTCCCGCCGGTGATGTCCCGCGCCGACCTCGTGCGGTGCGGCTACCTCAAGAGCTTCCCCCACCTCCTCGGCACCGTCAGCGTCTTCACCGGCAGCGAGCGCGATCACGCCGAGATCCTCGCGCGGCTCGAGCGCGACGAGGACTGGGGCGACAAGTTCGGGCTCACCGACCTCGCGCTCGTGCCGGCAGCCTGCTACCCGCTCTACCCGACGCTCACCGGCACCGCGTCCCCGGACGGCCACTACTTCGCCTTCCACAGCCACGCCTACCGGCAGGAGCCGTCCGACGACCCGGTGCGCGTGCGCTACTTCCGCGTGCGCGAGCTCGTGCGCCTCGGGACCGCCGAGCAGGTGGCCGCCTTCCGCGCCCACTGGCTCGACGCCGCCCCCGCGGTCCTGCGGTCGCTGGGACTCGACGTGCAGGTCGAGGTCGCCAACGACCCGTTCTTCGGTCGCGGCGGCCGCATGCTCGCGGCAACGCAGCGGGAGCAGGTGCTCAAGCACGAGCTCACGGCCACGGTCTCCGACCCGGCCCGGCGCACCGCCATCGGCTCGGTGAACTACCACGAGACCCACTTCGGCGAGTCGTTCGACATCCGCATGCCGGACGGCAGCCCCTGCCACTCGGCCTGCGTCGGCTTCGGCAAGGAGCGCATCGTGCTCGCCCTCTACGCGGCGCACGGCACTGCGCTCGACGCCTGGCCGACCGACGTGCGCCGACGCCTTGGCTGGTGACGGGGCGCGCATGAGCGAAGCCGTCGCCGCCGGACCCGTCGTCCACTCGCCGTCGCATCCGCTGCACGCCGGTGCGCGGCTCTGGCCGGAGACGAACTGCTACGCCGACGTCTGGATCGAGCTCCTCCACTGGGCCGAGCTCGATCCGGTCGCGTCGTTCTTCTATGCGCTCGGCATGGACTGGGAAGGCGACCAATTCACCTTCTTCAAGCCGCCGCACGAGGACCTCCGCACCCTCTACGGGATCGAGGTGCAGGAGCTGGCACTCTGGAAGCCGCTCGAGGTCCACGTCGAGGAGCAGTGCGCCCTCGGCCGCGTCGTCCTCGTCGAGGCCGACTCCTTCTGGCTCCCCGACACCGCCGGCACGACCTATCGCGAAGGGCGGACGAAGAGCACCATCGGCGCGTGGCGGATCGACCGGCCCTCGCGCCAGCTCTGGTACTTCCACGGCGCCGGATCGTACCGGCTGGAGGGCGACGATTACGACGGGGCACTCATGCGGCGAGCCGACCAGCAGGTCCCGCCGGTCATGGCGCCCTACGCCGAGATCGTCAAGCTGGGCGGCGTCGAGCGCGTGAGCGGGTCCGAGCAGGCGCGGCGCGCGCGGCACCTGCTCGCGAAGCACGTCCGGCGCATGCCGAAGGCGAACCCCTTCGCCGCCTACGCCGCCGCCTTCGATGGTCATCAGGCGTGGCTGATGTCCGAGAGCATGGAGCGCTTCCACCAGTACGCATTCGTCACCGTGCGGCAGGCGGGGGCCTGCTGGTTGATGGTCGCCGATCACCTCGCCTGGCACGCCGACCGCGGGCTCGACGGCCTCGACGGCCTCGAAGGCGCGCTCGGCTCGGCGCGGACGATCACCGAGACATGCAAGTCGCTGCAGATGGCGCTCGCTCGGGCGACGCACCGGCGACGGCCGATGGATGCCTCGGCGTCCTTGGCGACGCTCGCGCGCGAGTGGACGCGCTGCCGCGACGCACTGGCGGCGTTGCTGCCGACGCTCGAACGCGCGTGACGAGCGGCGCCCCGCCGGTCGCCGGATTCGCCGGCGGCGCGTGGCACGAGACCGGCCCGTGGCAGTGCTGCGCCGCCGATCCCGGCCGCGCCGCGCCTCCACCCGACGCAGCGTGGGAGTCCGTGCCGGTGCCCGGCGTGGCGTCCGAGACGCATGCCGCCGCGTCCATGCCGCGCGACGAGATCGAGCAGCGCGACTGGTGGTTCCGGACTGCCGTCCCCGCGGCCGACGCCACCGGCTGGCTGGTCTTCGAAGGGGTCGCGACGATCGCCGAGGTGTTCGTCAACGGCGTGGCCGGCGCGCGGTCCGCGAACGCCTTCGTGCCGTTCGCGGTGCCGCTCGATCCGCGCCCGGACGGCGGCGACACCGAGGTGCTCCTGTGCTGCCGCGCGCTGGGGCGGGCCGCCATCCCCGCCCGACCGCGCGCCCGCTGGCGCACGCGGCTGGTCGAGGACAACGCCGTCCGCTGGCATCGCACCCCGTTGGCGGGCCGCATGCCGGGGTGGTGGTCGGGGCCGCCGGTGGTGGGCCCGTGGCGCCCCGTGCGACGGCTCGCGGGAGGCCACCTGCGCGACGTCCACCTGCAGACGACCGTCACCGGCGACGGCGTGAGCGCCGTGCGATTCGCCGCGTCGGTCCGCGGGATGTCCGGGCCAACCGCAGCCACCCTCGTGGTCGGCGGGCACCGCGTTTCGCTCACGCTTCAGGGTACGGGTGACGACGTCGGCCTTTCAGGGCAGGGGGAGCTTCCCGGACTCGCCCTGTGGTGGCCCCACACCCATGGCACGCCCGTGCTGCACGACGCCGCGGTGGAGTGCACGAACGCCGACGGCACCACGACCCGCATCCCGCTCGCCCCGGCTGGCTTCCGAGCGGTGGCCTGGGACGCCGACGCCGGCGTCCTGACGATCAACGGCGTGCGGGTCTTCGCGCGCGGGGCGTGCTGGACGGTCTTCGATCCGCGGCGCGCCACCGACGACGCGGCCGCGCGTGCGTCGGCCGTCGAGCAGGTGGTCGCGGGCGGTCTCAACCTCGTGCGGGTCACCGGGTGCTTTCCGTACGTTGACGCCGCCACGCTCGAGGCCTTCGACCGCGCAGGCGTGATGGTGTGGCACGACATCGCGCTGGCGAGCATGGATTATCCTTTCGCCGACGCTGCCTTCGCCGAGGGCCTGTCGCACGAGATCGCCGTGCAGGCCCGTCGCTGGGCGGCCCATGCCTGCGTCGTCGTGGCGGGTGGCGGCTCGGAGGTGGGCCAGCAGCCCGCGATGCTGGGGATGCCCCCCGAGACGTGGCAGTCGCCCTTCCTGCTCGACGTCGTGCCGCGGGTGCTGGCCGCGGCAGCCCCGGGGCTGCCATGGGTGCCCTACGTGCCGGGGGGTGGCGCCGATCTCCCGTTCCGCGCCGACGCGCCGGTGTCCCACTACTTCGGCGTCGGGGCGTATCGGCGCGGGGTGGATGACATCCGCCGGAGTGGCGTCCGGTTCGCGGCCGAGTGCCTGGCCTTCTCGCACGTGCCGGACGAGCGGACACTGCTCGAGTCCGTCGCCCATCCGGCGGCATTCCGTCACGACTCCGGATGGCGCGCCGGGATGCCGCGCGACAACGCGGTGGCCTGGGACTTCGGGGACGTGCGGGACCACTACCTCGAGCAGCGCTACGGCGTGCATGCCCAGCGCCTGCGCACTGATGATCCCGAGCGCTACCTCGCGCTGTCACGCAGCGTCTCGGGCGAGGTCGTGGCGGCGGCGCTCGCGGAGATGCGGCGGCCCGGCGGCGCCACGGGGGCCGTGCTCTGGTGGCTGCGCGACATGATGCCGGGCGACGGCTGGGGGCTCATCGATGCCGCCGGGCGGGTGAAGCCGGCGTGGTGGCACGTGCGCCGGGCGCTCCAGCCGGTCGCGGTGTTCGTGACCGACGAAGGGCTGAACGGGCTGCTCGTGCATGTCGTCAACGACGCGCCGACTGCCCTGTCAACCACGCTCGAGGTGCGGCGCGTGCGGCACGACCGCGTGGTGGAGGTCGGGGCGACCGACCTGGTCGTCGCCCCCCGCGGGGCGCAGAGCGTCGGCGCGGAAGTCGTGCTCGGCGGATTTCGGGACCTCACGTGGTCGTATCGCTTCGGGCCGGCCGGGCACGATGCCGTGCAGGTGCGGCTGCTCGACCGGTCCGGCGAACGGATGGCCGACGCGTGGCACTGGATCTCGCCGCCGCCCGCGGCGACCTCGCGCGAGGTGCCGGCGTTGACGGCCGAGGCGGAGGCGGACGCTCAGGCGGACGCTCAGGCGGACGCTCAGGCGGACGCTCAGGCGGACGCTCAGGGGCTCGTGGTCACCCTGTCGGCGTCGGTCCTCGAGCGGGGGATCGTCGTCGAGGCCGATGGCTGCACGGCCGACGACGCATGGTTCGACCTCGCGCCCGGGGAGCGCCGACGGGTGCGTCTGCGCCGGAGCGGGGAGCGGGCAGCGGCCGGAGCCGGTGGGCTCGTCACGGTGCGGTCGCTCGGTGCGCGCGGCACGCTCACCGTGACCGCGGCGTCATCGTGACCGCGGCGTCATCGTGACCGCGGCGTCATCGTGAGCGCGGCGTCATCGTGACCGCGGCGTCATCGTGAGCGGGACGGCAGATCCGCTCTGGCTCGATGTCGTTGGCGGCCCGGTGGCGGCCTGGTGGCATGCGCCGGCCCTCGGCGTACTGCGGCAGCCACGGGCGCTTGTCCTGTCGCACGGGATCGGCGTGGACGGGGCGTTCGGGCGTCCGGCCGTGCAGCAGGTGGCGCTCGCCCTCGCGTCGCGGGGCGTCTGCGTCCTGCGCTTCGATCCTCCGGGGGCGGGGGACTCGTCAGGGAGCTGGCTCGACGACGGCGTCGTCGGCGTGTGGCAGGCCTCCTTCGAGGCCGCCGTGGCCGAAGCGATGCGTCGCGGTGCTGCGGGCGTGGACATCGGGGGCGTCCGCCTCGCCGGACTGGTTGCCGCCACGGCCTGGCGGCGCTCGGGGGCGACGCGCCTGCTGGCGTGGGCACCGGTCGGCACAGGGAAGGCGTGGCTGCGCGAGTTGCGGGCCTTCGGCGGACTGAGCCGCGCGACGCTCGGGCCGGACGACGATGCCGAGACGCCCGTTCCCGAGGGGATGCAGCAGGGCGGTGGGCTTCGCATCGGCCGGGGTGCCGTGGAGGCGCTGCAGGGCCTGCAGATCGAGGCCGCACAGATCCCCGCCGGCGGTGATGCGCTGGTCGTCCCGCGCGACGATCCGCCCGACGATGGTCACGCGATCGCCGCGCTCGAACGCGCCGGCGCCAGGGTCGCCCGCGTCGAGGCCTCGGGATACAAGCTCGCCCACGAGACGCCGGAGGTGCGGGTGGTGCCTGCCGCCGTGATCCGGGCGGCGCAGGACTGGTACGGCGTGCCGGTCTCGACCACCGACGGTGCGATGGCACTGGGCACCGAGCCGACGCCGGGGCCCCGCGCCGAGGTGCGCGGCATCCGGGCCGGCGATGTCGCTGCCGAGCAGGTCGTGCGGATGGGGCCCGCCGACGGACTCGTCGGCGTCTGGGCCGAGCCCCCGGCCGCGCTGCGTTCGGGGACGGGGGCGCTGTTCCTCAACAGCGGCGTCCTCAGCCATGAAGGGCCGCACCGCCTCTGGGTGGAGAGCGCTCGGGCACTGGCCGCGCGGGGGGTGCCCTCGCTGCGGCTCGACTTCGCCGGCATCGGGGACAGCGCGGCCGATGCGGCCGCCCGCGTCAATCATCCGTACGGGCCGACGATCCCGCGCGACGTGGACACGGCCGTGGCCTGGATGCGCGCGCGGGGCGTGGAGCGCGTCGTGCTGGTCGGGTTGTGCTCCGGGGCGCACGCGGCATTCCACGCCGCGCGCGCGGGCGCGCCGGTGGCGGCGATCGTGTGCGTGAACCCGATCACGTGGTACTGGCGCGAGAGCGATCCGCTGGACGCGAACGAATGGATGACGTTCGGGGAGTACACCCACTACACCTCGCGGGTGGCCGAACGGGACGCGTGGCAGCGGCTGCTCACGGGCAAGGTGAACGTCGCCTACGTCGCGCAGGTCTTCGCGCGCCGCACGCGTGACGTCGCGTCCGCGTGGATGGATCGGGTGCGGGGGACGCAGGATCCCCGGCGCGCCCGCCGCGGCGACCTCGAAGGAGACCTGCGGGCCATCGTCGCCCGCGGGACGCGGGTGACGCTGGTCTTCGGAAGCCGTGAGCCGGGCCTCGACTACCTGCGGCTGTACGCACGACGCGCGGCTCGCGACCTCGCGGCCGCCGGCGGGCTGCACCTCGCCGTGGCGACCGGGCCGGATCACACGTTCACGCCCTGGGGATGGCGTCGCTGGGTCGAGGGCGAGATCGCTCGCGCGGTGGACCGGGCCGTGGCAGAGGCGGGACCGGCGTGAGCGGGCGCATCGCCGCTCGCGCTCCGGTGAGCCGGGCGCGGGCACGGGTCGCCCGCACGGTGGGACTCCTGAGCGCGGCGTTGATCGCCGCGGTCACGCTGACCCCTCAGTGGGGAGACGCGAGCCAGCCGCTGTGGTGCATCACCTGCGGACGATGGCTGCAGGACGGCGTGGACAACGTCGTGCTGTTCGTGCCGTTGGGAGTCGCGCTCGCATTGTCCGGCTGGCATCCGGTGGCGGCGCTGGCGATCGGGTTCGTCGGGTCGTCCGGCATCGAGGTGGCGCAGCACTACGCGGTGCCGGGCCGCGATACGTCGATCCTCGACGTCCTCACGAACGCGACGGGGACATGGCTGGGGGCTGCCGCGTATAGCGGGCGGTGGTGGTGGCCCCAGCCCGCGACCGCGCGGCGGCTCGTGGCGCTCGGCGTGTTGCCGTGGGCGGGCCACTTGATGCTGGACTCGCTCGCGCTGCGCTGGCCCCCGCGGATCGCGACCGTCGAGCTCATGGTGCGCCGCCGCCCGGTCGCCGACGATACCATCGCGCTCGGGTTTCGCCTGCTCGAGACACGGCTGGCGAACGAGCCGTTCGAATGGACACTCGACACCGCCCGCGTGGCGCGGGCGCTGGAGGCGTCGGCGTTCCGGCTGCAGGTGCGCGGTGTCGTGCTGCATGACGCTCCCGACGGCTTCCTGACGAGCGGCGTGTACGGCCGGGCGCGTGCGGTGGTCGGGGTGGTGACGGTGGAGCGCGGCATGGCGCGTGGCCGGCCCGCGCAGCGCGCCGCCGAATGGGGACTCGTGCCGGCGTACGCCGAGACGCAGCTGCCCGCCGTCCCGCGACGGGGCGATACCGTGGAGGCCATCATGTACCGGGAGATGCACGGGGTGTCCGTGGAGGCCCGCCTGCGGCGCGCCGGGACGACCCTCGTGGCTCGCGGTGCGATCGAGCCGTCGGTCCGCCGCAGCTGGCGGCTGCTCGTCCCGGAGTGGGTCTCCCGGCGGCTCGGTCGCGTGCGCCTGCTCGACGTGCTGTGGCTGGTCGGACCGGCCCTGGTCATCGCCATCTGGACGGTGGCCGGGGCCGCACCGACATGGCTGCTCGCGGTGCCGCCATCGGTGGCCATGGGGACCACCATCTGGGTGACGCGATACGCGAGTGGCGTGATGTCCTATGCGCTATGGTGGGACTGGGTCGCCGCGATGCTCGCGTACGCCATTGCGCTGATCGTGGCGTCGCGGCTGCGCAACGGTCGCGCACCGCAGCAGGTCAAGCCGGGCGGGCAGATGCCACTGGCGTGACACTCATTGCTCAGGCAGTGTCCCCCCACCGATCCTTTTCCGGTTGATCGGCGCAATTGCACGGCGCAGCCGTGTGACGACGGCCCCGATCACGGCAGGCACGGCTGATGCGGAACAACGTCGCCGTGCCGTTCACCGATCCGACGCCCTGGCGTGCGCGATCCGCCGGAGGATACGCCCTGAGCGCAACGCAGCGTCAGGCGGTTCGCTGGCTCACGATCATCGGCGTCGTGGTGTCGTACGTGCAGATGGCTCGGTATCTCAAGGGTGACCTGCCGCACTTCCTCGTGGTCACCCCCGAGTCCTACACGCGCCACTTCTGGGATCAGCGCAACTGGCTCCAGGTCCACATCGCAGGCGGGCTCGTGGCCTTCCTCACCGGCCCGCTCCAGTTCGTGCCGTACCTGCGGCGCAACGCGCGTCGGCTGCACCGCGTAGTCGGTGTCTCGTATATCGTCGGGCTTTTCGTCTCGGCGGTCGCCGGTCTGGCGCTGGCGCTCAAGGCGAACGGCGGCCCCATCGTGCAGGCGGGAGGGGTCGGGCTCGCGTTCGCGTGGCTGGGCACGACGGGCATGGCCGTCTGGCACCTCGCGCAGCGGCGCTTCATCCCGCACGCGCGCTGGATGCTCCGAAGCTACGTCACGACCCTGAGCTTCATCTGGGTCCGTCTCGGGCACATCGCCCTGCAGCGCCTGGGCATCGCCGACGAGCAGTCCCGGGGGATCATCATGGCGTGGGCGGGGTGGGCCGTGCCCCTCCTGACGCTCGAGGTCGCTTTCCTGCTGCACTTCGCCACGCGCCGGACCCCGGGCGTCGGCCAAGGGGATCTCGTTCACCGCGGCGGCCGCGAATCCCAGCCCCACTCGCGGGCGCTCGCGCAAGCGAGCTAGACTCTTCCCATGCGCACGCTCCTCGCCCTCGCCCTCGCGGCGATCCCGCTGGCTGCCTGTTCCCGTGGTTCCGACGACGCCGACGTCAAGGTCGTCGGGACCGGCCTTCCCGCCGACTGGCGGGGCCGAGCCGACGATTCGTCGAGCGTCGCCGACGTCTCGTGGACCCCCGACGGATCCGGCGCACGGGTCGTCACCGGCCCGGCCTTCATCGCGTGGCGGGTGGCCGATACGGCGAGCGGGACCTACCGCATCGAGGCCACCATGCGGCAGCTGGCGCCGTACAAGCACTTCGAGGCCTCCGGGATCTTCCTCGGCGGGAGCGACCTCGAAGGGCCCGCGCAGCGATATCTCTACTTCCTCGTCCGAGGCGACGGGTTGTTCCTCGTCAAGGTTCGCGAGGGATCCTCCACGCGCGATGTGGTGCCGTGGACGGCGTCCCCTGCCGTGGCGAAGCTCGACGCGGCCGGGACGGCCACCTGGCCGCTCGCCGTGCAGGTCACGCCGGACACCATTCGCTTCTTCGTCGGCGACCAGCCGGTGACGGCCATCGCCGCCGCGGGTCTGCCGAGTGCCGGGCAGGTCGGCGTTCGCGTCAACCACAATCTGCAGGCGCGCGTCGAAGGCCCGGTCATCCGGCGCTAGGGTGCGGGTCGCCCGCTAGAAGCGCAGTACGAAGCTGCGGACCAGTCCGAGCAGGAAGTAGGCGACGAGCGGGCTGAGGTCGATCATCCCCATGGACGGCAGGATGCTGCGGATCGGGGCGAGCATCCACTCGGTGGCGGCATACGACCAGCGCACCCACGGCGACCACGGCGACGCCTGCACCCACGACGAGATCACGCGCCACAGCAGGGCGATGTTCAGGAACCCGAAGGTCAGCGAGGCGGCGAGGCGCAGCAGCCCGCCCGCCCCCTGCGACCCGAGCACCAGCGCCATCGCGAGCTGCTCGCGCAGGAAGCCGAGCAGCGACAGCAGGACGATCCCACCGATCACGACGGCGGCGAGTGTCCACCATGGCGCGGACGTCGGCAGCCCGCCAGCGCGCACGATGCGCCGCTCCATGGGCGCGAAGAGCGGCGAGACGGAACCGCGCACCCAGCGGGCCAAGGGGCTGAAGGGCGGGATGCGTCGCGTGCGAACCCCCCAGTCGAGGCCGGCGGCGACCGCGGCGATCGCGGCAGCGCCGAAGAAGGCCTGCTGGAGGACCGCAAGGATGGCGGAGAAGGCGTCGAGGACGATCATGGTCCGTGAAGTCTCGCCATCCTCGGGACCGGTTGGCAGTCCTTCCGGTGTGCACGCCCCCCTTTACGAACCTCCGTCCATCCCGGACATTCGCGGGGTCCCCACGCGCCCAGGTGCCCGACATGCCCTCCCGCCGCACGTTCATGACCCGCCTCGCCGGCGCCGCCGTCGCGGCCCCGGCGCTCAATGCCACGGCCGTACGGCGGTTGCTGGCCGCCGAGACGGTGGCCGGCACCCGGAGCGCCGCCGCCCTCGCCGACGACGAGGACTACTGGGGGCAGGTCCAGCGCGCCTTCGACGCCGACCGGACGGTGACGAACCTGAACAACGGCGGCGTCAGTCCCGCCCCGAGCCACGTGCTCGAGGCGATGATCCGCGACCTCCGCTTCTCGAACGAGATCCCGGTCGAGCACATGTGGGGGGTGCTCGAACCCCGCATCGAGGTCATTCGCCGGGAGCTCGCGCTCGACTTCGGCTGCGACCCGGAGGAGCTGGCGATCGTCCGGAACGCGAGCGAAGCGAACGAGACGATGATCCTCGGGCTCGACCTCGCGAAGGGCGACGAGATCATCGTCACGACGCAGAACTACCCGCGCATGCTTACGACGTGGGAGCAGCGCGAGCGACGCGACGGCATCGTGCTGAAGCGGATCACGGCCCCGGTGAACGCGAGCGACGCCGAGATCGTCCGCCGGTACCGCGAGGCGATCACCCCGCGCACGAAGGCGATCGAGGTCATGCACATCTCCTTTCTCACCGGGCAGATCTTCCCGGTGGCGGAGATCGTCCGGCTCGGCCGCGAGAAGGGAATCCCCGTCTTCGTTGACGGGGCCCACGCGTACGCGCACTTCCCCTTCACGCGCGACTCGCTGGGCTGCGACTACTACGGCACGTCGCTCCACAAGTGGCTGCACGCCCCGATCGGGACCGGGTTCCTGTACGTCCGGCGCGAGCGGATCCCCGGGCTCTGGCCCCTCATGGGCGCCGACAAGTCGCAGGATGCGAACATCCGCAAGTACGAGGAGATCGGGACGCATCCGGCGGCGAACCACAACGCGATCGGGTTGGCACTCGCGTTCCACCGGAGCATCGGGGCCGAGCGCAAGTGGCGCCGGCTGCGGTGGCTCACCCAGCGCTGGGCGACCCCCCTCCGCCAGCAGAGTGCCCGCGTGAAGCTGCACACGCCGATCGACGACGACCGGTCGGGGGCCATCGCGCTCGTGCAGGTCGAAGGCCTCGATACGGGCAAGCTGCGCGAGTGGCTGTGGGGCCGGCACCGCATCTTCACCGTGCTCATCAAGCACCCCGACTTCGAGGGGTTGCGGGTCACCCCCTCGATCTACACCACGCGCGACGAGGTGGATCGCTTCGCCGAGCTCATGGGCCTCGCCGCGCGGAAGGGCCTCTCGGCGTAGCGCGGCCGCGGGCGCTATGTCCCGCTGATCGTGACCGTGGTACCGGTGTAGGTCGCGCTCAGGAGGCCCGCGGGCAGCGCGAGGGTCGCGAACGTCCCGACCACGCTGCCTGCGTTCAGCACCTCGAGCTGGTCGGCGGCGTCGCCGACGTAGCCGGCCAGCCCGTTGATCGTGAGCGTGCCGCCGAGCGTCGCGATGCCCGTCACCCCGAGGGCGTCATGTTGCGTGCCCGACACGGCGTCGAGCACCAGCGTTCCGGTGTTGGTGAACGATCCGTCGATCAGGAGCGGTGCGGGGCGCCCCGGGCTGAGGTCGAGCGTCCCGGCATTGACCACCGATCCCGTGATCCGGTGCGCCACCGTGCCGTTGCCGGTCGCGCGCAGGGTCGCTCCGGCCTGGTTGGTGAGGAGCCCCGCGATGGACAATTCGCTCGCTTGGCCGACCTCGGTCCCGGCGGCCTCGCTGTCGAGCTCGATGAGGCCGGCGTTGTCGAGGTCGCCGGTGATCGCGAGGATCGCAGACTCGCCCGCTGCGGTCCCGGAGAGCGTCCGGATGACCGACGTGACCGTCGTCGTGACCGCACCAGACAAGGTGCTTGTGCCGGGATGTCGCACGACGATCGTCCCCGCATTCACGAGCGCGGCACCGATCGTCGCCGCCGAGAGGGTCAGGGTCCGTCCGGCCTGCACCGTGACCTGTCCCGCCCCGTTCACCGTGCCTCGGCTCACGACCATCGTCGCGCCGCCCGTCGTCACGCCGGCCGCCAGCGAGACCGTCGCATCCTCGGCGCGCAGCGTGTCGGGAGCGGCGGCGGCGTCGAGGGCGAGCGTCGCGCCGGCTGCGGCAGCGAGCGTCCCACCCGTGAACGTGCCGCCGGCTCCCTGGGTCCAGGTGCCGGTGCCGGTCGCGACCAGCCGACCAGCGGTGTCGGCGGTGATCGCGCCGTCGTTCGTGAAGGCCGCGCCGGTGCCCCCCAGCGTCACGCGCAGTTCGGCGGTGCCGAGCGCGATCGTTCCGCTGTTGGTGTGGGTTGCCGAGTTGGCCGGCAGCGCGAGCGGCCCGAGCAGCGTCACGGTTCCCTGGTTCGACAGCGCAGTGGCGAGGGTGCGCGCGGCGCCGCTGAGCGTGGCGGTGGTGCGGATGGTCGCGCCGGCCGCGTTGACGAGCCCGCCGGGGATGGAGACCGTGTTCGCGGCACCGGCGGTGCCGGCACCCTGGGCATCGAGCTCGAGGAGCCCGTTGTTGGTGACGGCGCCGGTGACGGCGAGCGTCACGGCGGCCGCGGTGTTGCCGACGGTGCGGACGACCGAAGTGGCGGTGGTGGTGAGGCCGCCGGTGAGCGACGCGGTCGAGGCCGCCGCGCCGGCGGGGGCGAGCAGCAGGCCGGCGTTGGCGACGGGGAGCGCGATCGTCGAGTTGGCGAGCGAGAGCGTCGCGCCGTCGTCGATGATGGCCGCGCCGACGCCGCTGATGCTGGCGCCGTTGGCCGCCACGGTGCCGCCGCTGCGCAGTCGGAGCGCCGAGGCGAGCGTCAGCGCCGGCGCGCCGAGGGTGAGCGTGGGGCTGCCGGTACCGCCGCCGACGGTGATGGACGTCCCGGTGTAGGCCACGTCGAGCGTCACGGCGTACGTCCCGGCACCGGCGATGACGACGCTGTCGCCGGCCACAGGGACGCGGCCCAGACTCCAGTTGGTCGGGACACTCCACGCGCCGCCGGCGGCGTTCGTGAAGCTGTTGAGGCCCGCGGCGAACAGGCCGGTCAGGCGCACCACGGTGCCGGGGTAGGTGACCGACTGGAAGGCGGCCGGCAGGGTGACCGTGGCGAAGGCGCCGGTCGTGCTGGTGGCGGTGAGCACGTCGTGCACAGCACCCCCCGCCGGCACGTAGCCGCCGCCGAGCGTGGCGGTGAGGGTCCCGCCGAGCGTCGCCGCCCCTTCGACCTGCAGCACGTCATGGCCCGTGCCTGCGATTGCACCGCGCACGACCACCGCGACGGTTCCCGAGGCCATGTTGGTGAACGCGCCGACCACGGCGAGCGGCGAGGCCGCACCGGGGGAGAACTCGATGCGACCCGCGTTCGAAAGCGTGGCGGTGACCGTCCGGGTACCGCCCGCGACGCCCACGAGGTTCCGCAACGTCCCGCCGACGGCGTTCGTGAAGGTGCCGCCGGTCACCGTGAGTGACGCCGTGGCGGCGGCACCCGCGAGGTGCGTGAGCTCCACCACGCCGTTGTTGGTGAATCCGCTCGACATCGTGACCGCGGCGTTGGGCTGCGCGAGTGTCCCGTCGCCCGCGATGCGGAGGAGCGACGTCTCGGTCGTCGTCACCGTGTTCCCGAACGCCGTCGCCCCGCGGACCTCGACCACCGGGCCGACGGTGAAGGGAGCGGTCACGCTCGTGGCGGTCAGGCGAACCACCTGCGACGCGGTCGCGCCGAATCCGCCGCCGGAGATCGTGGCGCCGGTGAAGCTGACCGTATCGGTCGCCGGTGCCGCACCGCCGGCACCGATGACGAACCCGCCCGTGCTGTGTGCGAAGGTGCCGGCCCCCGCGATGGCACCGCCCGCATTGGCGTTGAACGTCGCCGCCGAGGTGGTGAGCGTCCGTCCGGCCGGGATGGTGATCGTTCCCGCGTTCGTGATCGCGGCGCCGATGCCGGGGAGGTTGAGGTTGGCCGAGGTGAGCGCGATGGTTCCCGCGTTCGACACCGCACCGTTGATGGTACGGGCTCCGCCGTTCGTGCCGACGAGCACCGAGAGCGAGCCGCCGGCGGCGATCGTGAGTCCGCCCGTGGTGGTGACGGACGCATCCGGCGCCGCCGCGCCGTCGCTGGTCAGCGTCAGCGTCCCCGCGACGATCAGGGAGCCGGTCACCGACAGGGCTGCCGCCGTTGTTCCGCCGACGACCGACACCCCGGTCGCGGCGGTGGTGGTGAGACTCCCCGTGACCGAGACCGCACCGCGCACCTGCACGGCCCCGGTCGTCGCGAGCGTACCGGCGACGGTGGCGCCGTTGAGGACCAGCGTCTGGCCCGCCGCTTGGGTCCACGTGCCGAGGCCGCCGAGGGTCGCACTCGTCAGCGTGACGTTCGAGACCTGCGGCGCGGCCGACCCGGCGGCCAGTTGGAGCGTGGTTCCGGTCCCGGCGACGAGGGCCCCGGCCCCGGTGATGGTCCCGCCGACGGCCTGCACGAGCGTCCCGCCGCCCACAAAGAGCGTGCGCGTCGCACCCACGGTGATCCCGCCCTGGTTGGTGAACGTCGGTGACGCCCCCGATTGCTCGATGGTGAGGTCGGCCTCGCTCACGCCGATGGTGCCGGCGGTCCCGTTGACGTGCTGCGCCCCGGCCGAGGCCAGCGACAGCGGCTGCGAGACGGTCACCGTACCGTTGTTCACGAGCGTCGCCGCGATCGTGCGACTCCCCGTTCCCGTCCCCGGCAGCGCACGGATCGTTCCGGCGTTCGTCACCGTTCCGGTGGACGCGAGGGTCGCCGTCTGGACGCCGCCCGCATCGACCTGCGTCAGGTCGATCGTCCCCTGGTTGGTGAAGGTCGGCACCGACAGCGTGGCATTCCCCTGAGCGGCGTTGCCGCCGACCAGCAGCGTCGCACCGGCGGCATTGGTGAGGGCGCCACTGATGCTGCTCGCCCCCCGCGTCTCGACGGTTCCTCCGTTCGACACCTGAAGGCTCGCCGTCGCTCCGGTGAGTCGCACCACTCCCCCCGCGAGGACGTCGAGCCGCCCACCTCCGCTCGCGGACAGCGTCGCCGACGTCGCCTGCAGGACGCCGCCCGAGCGCACGGTGATCGGAGCGGTCGCCGTCAGCGTTCGCGTCGCCGCGAGTGCCAGGGTCTGGGTTCCCGTCGTCCCGCCGATCGTGATCCACGCGCCGGTGAAGGGCGCGTCCAGGGTGACCGTGTAGGTGCCGGCCTGATCAATGACGACGCTGTCGGTCGCCAGCGGTGCACGACCGGCGCTCCAGTTCGCGTCCGTCACCCAGTTGCCGCCGGCGGCGTTGGTCCAGCGGTTGGTCACGATCCCGCCCACCGCGAAGGCGCTCGTCGTCGCCGCGGTGAGCGCGCCGCTCGTGAATTGCAGCGCGAACGTGCCAGCGGCGTTGACCACCAGTGCCGGGAAGCTCGCGACGCCGCTCGCAGGCACCTGGGTGAGCGTGCCGCCGAGCAGCGTGGTGTTCGGCACCAGCGACACCGTCACCCCCGTCGCGTAGCCCGGGACGACGTTCGCAAACGCATCGCGCGCCTCGACGACCACCGGCCCGAACGCCGCACCTGCCCCGACCACCGGGGGAGGACCGGTCGTGACGGCGAGCGCGGTCGCGGCCGCCGGCGTCACCGCGAAGGCCGACGAATTGCCGGCGGTGAGTCCGGCCGCGCTGGCCCTCGCGACCAGCCCCGTCGTCGCACGCGTCACCTGCAGCGCCGTGTAGGTCGCCACCCCGGCCACCGCGTTCACCGACACCGTCCCGCCGAGCGTCGCCCCCGCACCATTCGCCTCGAGGGCCAGCCCGACCGCTCCGGTGAACGCCGTCGCCACGTTCCCGAAGTCATCGCGCACTTCGACCGTGGCGCCGAAGGCGGCCCCGGCCGTCACCGATGCCGGCGGTGCGGTCCGGAATGCCAGCGCTGCCGCCGCCGCCGGTGCCACCGCGAAGGCGGGCGTGGTGTCCGGCACGAGCCCCGTCGCGCTCGTGATCACCGTGTAGCCCGTGCCCGCGCGAGCCAGGCGCACGTCGCTCAGGGTCGCCACGCCGGCCGCGGCCACCGCGCTTATGGTGCCCGAGAGCGCGCCGCCCGCCGGGTTCGCGCCGAGCGCCACCGTGACCGTCCCGGTGAAGCCGGTCGCCACGTTGCCGAACGCGTCGCGGGCGGTCACCGCGAACGGCGTGAGCGGTGCCCCCGCGACGGCGCCGGTCGGCGTGCTCGTGATGTCGAGGCGCGCGGCTGCGGCCGGCTGCACCGCGAACGCCGAGGTCGTCACGCCGCTCAGCCCGGGCGTGGCGAAGGTGATCGCGTAGCCGGTGCCGACGGTGGTGACCTGCAGGGCCGCGAAGGTGGCACTGCTGCCTGCGGGCGTCGCGGTGGTCGTCCCGCCGAGCACCGCGCCCTGCGG
Organism: Gemmatimonadota bacterium; assembly: GCA_021298835.1. Lineage (GTDB taxonomy): Bacteria > Gemmatimonadota > Gemmatimonadetes > Gemmatimonadales > Gemmatimonadaceae > JAJTHG01. The sequence continues at coordinate 51,291 of JAJTHG010000022.1, read as the reverse complement.
GTTGGTCGCGAGCGTCGCCGTGACGGGGCCGGTGAAGGTCGGCACCGCGTTGCCGAAGGCATCGCGTGCCCCGACGACGACCGGCGCGAGGTTGCTCCCGGCCGTGGTCGTCGCCGCCGGACTGGTGGTCACGACCAGCGCCGTCGGCGCAGCGGGCAGCACCGTTACCGCGCTGCTGACGACGCCCGGGATGGTACCGGCTGGCGTGGCATCGAATCGCAGCGTGTAGCCCGCGGCGGCGGCGGTCAGCTGGAGGTCGCCGAACGTCGCCACCCCGCCGACCGCCGAGCGCGTCGTCGTACCGACGATCGCCGTTGCACCCGGGTTCGCGTCGAGCGTCACCGACACGCCGCCCGAGAACCCTGTCGCGAGATTCCCGAACCGGTCTCGCGCCTCGACGACCACGTTGCCAAGAGTGACACCGGCCGCGACCGACGCCGGTGGCCCGCCGGTGATCGCCAACGACGCGGCGGCGGCCGGCGTCACGTCGAACGCGGCCGTGGTGACCGTGAGGGCGCCGAAGGCGACCTGCAGCGTGTAGCCCGTGCCGGTGCGCTCGACGATCGGTCCGGTGAAGGACGCCGTGCCGTTGGTCACCGTGGAGGACGTCGGGCCGCCGAGGGGCGCGCCGCCGGGATTCGCGCCGAAGGCCACGCCGATCGGGCCGGTCGCCGATGCGACGAGGTTGCCGAAGGCGTCGCGCACCGACACGACGATAGGCCCGACGGGGGCTCCCGCTTCGATGCTCGTCGGCGGCGCCTGATCCAGCGATAGCGCAGCCGCCGCGGCGGGGGTGACGTCGAAGGCGCGCGTCAACGCCGCCTGCAGCCCCGCGGCCGTGAATCGCACGACGTAGCCACTCGCCGCTCGCTCGAGGGAGAGCGTCCCGAACGCGGCCGTTCCCCCTGCCGGCGTCGCGTTCGTGGTGCCGCCGAGTGTCGCGCTCCCGGGGTTCGCCTGCAGCGCTGCGGTCACCGGTGTCGCGAACGCGGGGACGCCGTTGCCGAACTCGTCAACGGCCCCGACGAGGATCGGACCGATCGGCGTCCCCGCCACGCTCGACGCCGGGGCGTCGGTGACCACGCGCAACGCCGACGGGGCGGCGGGGGACACCGTGATCGCCGGTGCGTCGGCGGCCGGCAAGGCCCCGCTCGAGAACCGCAGGACGTAGGGGCCGCCGGCGCGCGTGAGTCTCAGCGCGTCGAAGCGCGCCTCGCCACGCACGGCGGTCGCGCTGGTCGTCCCCCCGAGCGTCGCGCCGTCGGGGCCGGCTGCGAGGGTCGCCGCGAGCGCGCCCGTGAAGTCCGTCGCCCGGTTGCCGAAGGCATCGAGCACCGCCACGCGCAGCGGGGCGATCGTCACTCCCGCGACGAGCGTCGGGGCCGGGGTGTCGAGCAAGGCCAGCGTCGCGGCAGGAGCCGCGCGTACTTCGAACGGGGTCGAGCGCCCCGCCCGCAAGGTGCCGCTCGCCGCCGCCACGCGCCACGCTGGCCCGGCGGCCGTGGCGACGAGGTCCTCGATGGTCGCCCGTCCCGCGACCGTCGGGATGCGGCGCACGGGGCCCACGGCCGTGTCGGCGCGGAGCAGGCGCACGTCCACCGAGTCCACGAAGGCCGGCGTCTCGTTGCCGAAGCGGTCGAGCGCGCGAACCTCGAGGGCAGGCAGCGTGGTCCCGGCGACGAGCGAGGCCGGGATGGTGCCAGCGACCAGCAGCGAATCGGGGGCCGCGGGCCGCGCGGTCAACCGGACGATGGCGAGGCCGCTGCCGCGATCCACGCGCGCCGTGACGGCGTACTGTCCCGCCCGCGTCGGCAGGCGAACGGACGCGCGGGCCTCACCCGCCGTGTCGGTCAGGATCAGAGTGTCCGCGGAGATCGCGCCCGTCGGCAGCGTCAGGCGGATCCCCATCCCGCTGATGACCTGGCCGTCGCTCCCGAGCACGCGAAGCCGGATCGGTGACGGGAGCACGGCCCCCACGGTCCCCGAGTCGTCCTCGGTGCCGATGACCTGAAGAAACCCCGGCAGTGGCTGGACCCGCAGAGCGACCGAATCGAGGAGCGTGGCATAGGTGCGCACCTGCACCACGGCGGTGCCGCGGCCGTCCCGCAATTCCGCACGTCCCGCGGCAGGGTTCGCGACCGCGACGAGGGCTGGAGTGCCGGACCGGTAGACCAGCGGCACGCCGGGGATCACCGCGCCCGCCGCGTCGAGGACGTCGGCCGTGACCGTGATCGTGTCGCCAGGGAACCCCGACGTCGCCGAGGCCCGGATTTGCAGGGAAGTCGCGGTGGTGGCGCCGGGGCCCACGTACCGGAGCGGAACCGCGACGGGAGTGGGCGGCTGGAGGGGCGGGTCCAGCCGCGCCGTCACCACCACCCCGTCCGCCCGCAGCAGCTCCGTGCCGCCGGAGTTGGTGAGCGTGACGTCAACGGTTACCTCGGTCGTCGGCGACGCCGTCGGGAGCGACAGCGTGAGTCGGGGCGGTGGCGTGGACGTGCCGACGGGGAACGCGGTGTCCGCGGCGACGACGCCGCTCCCCAGCCGCAACCGGACGCGGAGCGTCCCCTGCGGGAACGGCAACGTGTCGCCGCCGACGACGGCCACGATCCGAATCGGGTCAACGGCCGCGAGCGGCAGGGTGCCGGTGCTGCGGTCCGCACAGCTCCAGCCGATCGCGCACACCACGGCCGCGCCGAGCATCGAAGCCGGGCGTCGAGCGAATGGGGGGACCGGGAAGCGTGGCACGCGGAACGGGGACCGGTGGAACGCTGCAAGGGCCGCGCCATCCACGGCGATCGGAGGGCCCGCGAGCGGGCGGGTGGCTAGTTTACCGCATGCCCGCGCGCCGCCCCGCCCGCCAGGGGAAGCCCACCCCCGCATCCCCCCGGGTCGTCGCCCCGGTGCCCGGCGAGCGCCGACCCGGCGACGTCCTGCACTGGCTCATGAAGTCCGAGCCCGACGTCTTCTCGTTCGCCGACCTCCTCCGGGCCCCCGCACGCACCACCGGGTGGGAGGGCGTCCGCAACTACCAGGCGCGCAACTACATGCGCGACGGCATGCGCGTCGGCGACCGGGTGCTGTTCTATCACTCGAACGCCGCCCCGAGCGGCGTCGCGGGCATCGCCGAGGTGGCCCGCGCGGCGTACCCCGATCCGTCGCAATTCGACCGGACCAGCGAGTACTTCGACCCCAAGGCCACCCGCGAGGCACCGATCTGGATGCAGGTGGACATCCGCGCGGTCGAGGCGTTCGCGCAGGTGATTCCGCTCGAGGCGCTCAAGGCCGACGCGGCGCTGACGGGGATGGAAGTCACGCGCACGGGCAGCCGGCTGTCGGTGCAGTTGGTGAGTCCCGCGCACTTCGAACGCGTGGTGGCGCTCGGGCGCCGCTGACGGGCGCCGCTGACGGGCGCCGCTGACGGGCGCCGCTGACGGGCGCCGCTGACGGGCGCCCGAGCGCTGCGCAACCTGACTACGGCTGCGGTTTGGTCGTGATCCGCACGACGCCGTTGGCGGCATCGGGATGCGTCGCGACGTCGTAGAGCTGCCGCGCCGCCTGCCCCTTGAGGATCACGACGCTCGCAATGCGCGCCGGCGAGAGGGCGTTCATCGCCGCCGGGCTCGTCTGCACCACGCCGTCAATGACGATCAGCGCCCGTCCCAGCGCGGTCGTGTCGCTGCTGCTCGCGTCCGGCACCATCGCCTTCGTCCACGCCGCGGCCCGGGGGCCGTCCGTGATCTCGATCCTCGCCCGCGTCCCGTCGGATCGCTTGGCGACGGTGATCGTCTCGATGTCCTCCGCCAGCACCCGCCTGGCCTCGTCGGCGCTCACGACTCGGCCGTTGACGACGTAGGTCACGTTGGAGTCGGCGACCCCCGGCACCAGCGTCGCCTTCATGGTCGAAGCGTCTGCTGCGGCGACCTGCGCCGCCGTCGGCGCGGTGGACTCGCACGCGGCGACGGTCGCAACCAGCGCGGCGATGGAGGCGGTGAGGGCGACGGTGCGACCGGGCCGACGGGTGACGTGGGTCATGGCAAGCAATCTCCGTTCGAGGTGAGAGCGTCGCGTGGCGAAGGCCGGCGCGACGGCGCGCCACGGGAGGCGCGACTGCACAAGGTCTGCCGCCGCGATCAGCAGGCGACCGTAGGTGCCGGCGTCGGTGCCGGCCGCGAGACACCGGCGGTCGCAGTCGAGCTCCACGGCTAGGCGAAGCCGGGCCTGCATCCACCATGCGACCGGGTGCCAGGGGAGGGCGACGACGGCGGCGTTCGCCACCGCGAGCATCCAGGGATCGCCGCCACGCACGTGTTCGCGCTCGTGCGCCACGATCAGGGCCCGTCCCTCGGCGGGGAGCGACGCCGTCCACGCGGGCAGCACGATCTCCGGCGGCGCGACGCCGAGAACGAACGGCCCCTCGTCCTCGGCCACTCGAACCGCGACCCCATCAACGTCGCCGGCGTGCGCCCAACGACGCCGCCGGCGCGCCAGCCGCGCGTGCAGACCGAACAGTGCCAGCGCGGCCAACGCCGACGTGCCGAGCCATCCGGCGCCCAGCCACGGCTCGGCCGCGCGGACGGCCTCGTGGCGCATGACGGCGGCGCCGAGCGCACGAACCGCGTCCTGCGGCAAGGCGACCAGCGTCGGCCACGCCGCCGCCGCCGGCGCGTCGTCGGTGGCGACGACGCCGGATCCCACGAGCGTCGGTTCCGCGGCCCCCGAAGGAACATGCGAGGGCCGCCCGATCGTCCACGCCGTGAACCCGCCGAGCGCGAGCAGGCCGCCGAACCATGCGAGCCGCATCGGCCGACCAAGGTGGCGCAGGGCCAGGTCCAGCAGCGCCGCGCCGGCAGCCAACCACGCGCCGATCACCAGCGACTGGGTCATCCACCAGGCGATCATCGGGGCGGCTCCTTGGCGGCAAGGCGCTCGTCGAGGAGTCGGCGCATGCGCTCGAGTTCCTGCCGCGACAGCCCCTCGTCGGCGACGAACGAGGCGAAGAGGCGCGCGGCGCTGCCCTGGAACACCGCGTCGCGGATGCGCGACAGGGCGCTCTGCCCGGCCCGCTCCGGGCCGACGGTGGGGAAGTAGCGGTAGGCGCGCCCCTCGGCTTCGTGCCGCACGTAGCCCTTGTCGGTCAGCGTCTGCAGCACCGAGAGCACGGTGGTGTAGGCCAGTCTGCTGCCAAGGTCCTCGCGGACCTCGGCGACGGTGGCCGACTGGCGTCGCCAGAGACTGGCCATGACGTCGAGCTCTCGCGGTGGGAAGTAGATGTCTTTCGGCATGGTGTACGAGATTTCCCGTAGCTTGGCATGGGGTCGCTGTCTTGTCAACTGCTTTTCTAGTAGGCAGTCGAGGCGCCCCACTCGTTCGGGTGGCCCGGTCGATACTTTCTGGCCAGACCTCCTTCCGCCCACCGGCCACCCCGATGACGACCCCCGCCTCGACCGGCACCGGCACGCTCGACGTCCGCGACTCGCGCACCGGCACCCAGTACCAGCTCCCGATCACCGACGGGACGATCCGCGCCAACGACCTCCTGCAGATCAAGGCCGGCGCCGACGATCCGGGGCTGCGCAGCTACGACCCGGCGTTCCTGAACACCGCGTCGTGCCGCAGTGCGATCACCTTCATCGACGGCGACAAGGGGATCCTCCGCTACCGGGGCTATCCCATCGAGCAGCTGGCGGAGAAGAGCACCTTCCTCGAGGTGGCCTACCTGCTGCGCCACGGCGAGCTGCCGACGCAGGCGCAGTACGATGAGCTCGTGTACCACGTGACGTACCACACGTACGTCCACGAGAACATCCGGAAGTTCCTCGAGGGCTTCCGGTACGACGCGCACCCGATGTCCATGCTCTGCTCGTCGGTCGCGGCGCTCTCGGCGTTCTACCCGGACGCGCACCACGTGCACGACGAGGAGCAGCGCAACATCTCCTGGATCCGGCTGATCGCGAAGCTCCCCACGATGGCGGCGTTCGCCTATCGCCACGTGAAGGGGTTGCCGATCATCTACCCCGACAACGCGCTCACCTACACCGAGAACTTCCTCTCGATGATCGCGCGCATGTCGGAGCCCCGGTACGAGCCGAACCCGGTCTTCACGCGCGCCCTCGAGGTGCTGTTCATCCTCCACGCGGACCACGAGCAGAACTGCTCGACGAACGCGGTGCGCGCGGTCGGCTCGTCGCACGTCGATCCGTTCACCGCGGTCGCGGCCGGCATCGCCGCGCTCTTCGGCCCCCTGCACGGCGGCGCGAACGAGGCCGTGCTCTACATGATCAAGGAGATCGGCCACCCGAAGAACGTGAAGGCGTTCGTCGAGGAGGTGAAGAGCGGCAAGGGCGAGAAGAAGCTCATGGGCTTCGGGCACCGGGTGTACAAGTCGTACGACCCCCGGGCGAAGATCGTGAAGAAGCTCGCCGACGAGGTCTTCGCGCAGGTCGGAATGGACAAGGACCTCGAGATCGCGCTCGAGCTCGAGCGCACGGCGCTCGAGGACGAGTACTTCATCAAGCGGAAGCTCTACCCGAACGTGGACTTCTACACCGGGCTGATCTACCGCTCGATGGCCTTCCCCACGGACTTCTTCACGGTGCTCTTCGCCGTGGCCCGGACGGCGGGGTGGCTGGCCCAGTGGGAGGAGATGCTGCTCGACAAGGAGCAGAAGATCGCGCGGCCCCGGCAGATCTACACCGGATACGACGAGCGCCCCTACGAGCCGCGGATCAACGAGCGCTTCCCGCGCTTCGGCTCCAAGGACTCGCTGCGGCGCTGAGCCGCCCGTCCGGACGGCGCGGTGCCGGCCGTCCGGGCGTACGTCCGGCACGACGCGCGCACCGGGCACGCGCCGCACCGCCTGACGCGCGCGGTGCAGACCAGCGCGCCGAGTTCCATCAGCGCCTGGTTCTGCACCCAGGCCGCCTTGCCCGTGCGGGGGACGATCGCCTCGGCGATCGTCCACAGGCGCTTGAGGTCGCGCGGGCGCTTCGGGTCGAGGTCGGGGGCGAAGACGCGCCCGAGGACCCGCGCCACGTTGGTGTCCACCAGCGCCGCCCGGCGCTCGAACGCGAACGACGCGACCGCCCCCGCCGTGTACGCGCCGATCCCCGGCAGCGCGCGCAGTTCGGCCGGGGTGGACGGCAGCGCGCCATCCCGTTCCCGCACCACGTGCCGCGCGAGCCGGTGGAGGTTCCGCGCCCGCGCGTAGTACCCGAGGCCCGACCACTCCGCCAGCACCTCGTGCTCGTGCGCCTCGGCCACGTGGTGCAGGGTCGGGAAGCGCCCGAGGAAGGCGTGCCAGTAGTCGATCACCCGCGAGACCTGCGTCTGCTGGAGCATCAGCTCCGAGACGAGGATGCGGTACGCGTCCCGGGTCCGCCGCCACGGGAGGTCGCGGGCGTGCCGACGGTACCAGGCCCGGAGCTTCGCGCCGAAGCGCCGCGCCGCCGCCTCGCCGGTCGGCACCGACGCGCGTCGCGACGGTCGTGAGCCCATCCGCCCGCTCAGCGCGGATCCCACGCGGGCGCCGCCGAGAAGAGCCCGCCCTCGACGATCAGCTCGCGCGCCAGCAGCACGCCGAAGACGACGCTCAGCGCCCCGGCGGCCATGCGGATCCCGCCGTGCAGCCGTGCCATGCGGTTGGCCGCCAGCATCGCCGGTACCGCGACGAGCACGGTCACCCCCAGCATCCCGAGCACGGTCCCGAGGCCGAAGACCAGCAGGTACGCCAGCGCCCATGCCGTCTCCGCGATCGTCGTCAGCACGAGGATCGCCACCGCCGCCGAGCCGGCAAGCCCGTGCACCACGCCCACGAGGAGCGGCCGGAGGCCCGCCCGCGAGGCCGGCACTGCCGCCAGTTCGGCCAGCCCCTCGGCGTCGGCGGCTCCCGGCTGGCCGTGCCGGTGCCCGCCACCGGGCCGCAGGTTCGCGACGCCCAGCAGGACCAGCATGATCGCCACCCCGAACTCGAGCCCCAACCCCACCCGCGGGGGCACCACCAGCCGGAACGCGATGATCGTCCCGCCGAGCAGGAAGACCGTCAGCGAGTGCCCGATCCCCCACAGCACCCCGACCCGGGCCGCCCGTGCGACCGACCGCTCGCGCGCCACGATCGCCGTCACGGCCACCACGTGGTCGGCGTCGGTCGCGTGCTTGAGCCCGAAGAGCGCGCCGATCCCCAAGGCCGATGCCAACCCGATCATGCTGCAAACGTAACCGGCGCCGCTGGCGGCGCGACGCCCGCTGCCGCGACATTACGGGCTTCATGCCCGTCCCGCCGTCCTCTCCCGCGCGCCGGTCGCGATGACCGCCTCCCTGCGCGACCAGTTGGCGGCGGCGCTCGGCAGTGCCTTCACGATCGAGCGCGAGCTCGGGGGCGGGGGCATGGCGCGCGTCTTCGTCGCCGAGGAAAAGGCGCTCGGCCGGCGCGTCGTCATCAAGGTGCTCGAGCCCGACCTCGCCGGCACCATAGACGCCGACCGCTTCCGTCGCGAGATCGGCTTCGCGGCACAGCTGAGCCATCCGCACGTCGTCCCGCTGCTCACCGCCGGGGAGGTGGACGGCATCCCGTACTACACGATGCCGTTCGTGAAGGGGCGGTCGCTCCGCGAGCGGCTGGGGCAGGCCGCGGGGCCGCTGCCGGTGCCGGAAGCCATCTCCGTCATCCGCGACGTGCTGCGGGCGGTTGCCCATGCGCACCGCAACGGCATCGTACACCGCGACCTCAAGCCGGAGAACGTCCTTCTGTCGGACGACGGCGCGCTCGTCACGGACTTCGGCATCGCCAAGGCCGTCGGGGCGTCCACGGGGGGGCGGTCGTCGCCGCAGCACACCAGCGCGGGGATCGTGCTCGGCACCCCCGCGTACATGGCGCCCGAGCAGGCCGTCGCCGACCCGGCGGCGGACCATCGCGTGGACCTCTACGCGTGCGGCGCGGTGCTCTTCGAGATGCTCAATGGCCAGCCCCCGTTCAATGCGGGCACCTCGACGGAGATCATGCGCGCGCAGGTGCTCGAGGCGCCCCCCGACCTCGCGGAGCGCCGCCCCGCGTTGCCCCGCGAACTGACCGACGTCGTGATGCAGTGCCTGGCCAAGCGGCCCGGCGACCGGCCGCAGATGGCCGACGACCTCCTGAAGGCCCTCGATGCCATCGGTGCGGGCGCGACCGCCCCGCACCGGACCGCCTCCGCCCCGGAGACGGCGCCGGCCTCCGCAGGCACGCCGACCAGGTGGGGCACGCCCGCCGCGGGGCGGGGACGCCGGCTCGGCATCGGAGCGTTGGTCGCGGTGGTGGCGCTCGGGGGCCTGTGGCAACTGCTGCCGGCCCGGACGCGCGGCGTGGTCAAGGGCATTCTCCTCCGCCCGACGGCCGTCGCCGATGCGCGGCGGGTGGTCGTCGTCCCATTCAGCAATCAGACGGGGGACCCCGCCCTCGACGTACTCGGCGACATGGCGGCCGACTGGCTCACCCGCGGCATCGCGCGCACGGGGACGGTCGAGGTCGTGGATGCGCGCACGGCGAAGATCGCGTCCATCATCGTGGACTCGACCGGCGCGGTGCGCGTGCGCGGGCGCGACGTCGAGATCGCCGGCGAGACCGGTGCCGGCCTCGTCGTCAGCGGCCGTTACTACCGGGAAGGGGATCAGATCCACGTCGAGGCGCAGCTACTCGACGTCGCCAACGGCCGCCAGCTCTCCCTCGCGAGCATCAGCGGTCCGGCCTCCGACAAGCCGGCGCTCGTCGAGGCGCTGCGCCGCCGCGCGATGGGCACCATGGCGCCGATCGTCAACGGTGACCGCGCGTGGAGCGAGGGGATGGGCGATCCACCGAGCTACGAGTCGTTCCTCGAGGTCTACTCGGCCGTCGCCGCGTTCGCCCGCGGCGACACGGCGGACGCCTTCCGCCGCTACCGCGCGGCGGAGTCGCTCGACTCCGCATACGTGGTGCCGCTGGTGCTCAACGCCTACGCGCACGCCGACGTCGGCATCATGGACCGCGTGCCGGCGGCCCTCGACACCGCGCGGGCGCTGCTTTCGCGCGTGGAGGTGCGCCGCGCGAACGCGATCCCGAGCGAGCTCGTGATGGTGGATTTCCTGCGCGCGCAGGTCGCCGGCGACGCCGAAGCCACGTACGCGGCGGCGCGCGAGGGCATCCGCCTGCTGCCGGGGAGCGACATCGCGGTGATCGCCGCCATGGCCGCCGTGTGGGCGAACCGCCCGGACAGCGCGTTGCGCTTCCTCGAGCGAAGCGACGCCTTCCGCGGCGTGAACCTCATCCGGCCGGGGTACTGGCGCTGGAAGATCGCGGCGCTGCACCTCGGCCGCCGCCACGACGAGGCGATCACGACGGCGCGTCAGGCGCTCGCGCAGTTCCCCGACGACCCGGAGCTCGACGCGATGCAGGCGATGGCCTACGCCGCCGCCGGGAAGCCCGGTGCCGCGCTGGCCGCCCACGGGCGGTTGCTCGACCGCGCCTCGACCCGCCCGGAGCCGCGGCTCGTCCACGCGGCCGCGAGCGTCGTCGAACTGCTCCGGCACCACGGCCACGCCACCGACGCCGCTGCGGCCGCGACCGTCGCGCTGGAACGCCTCGGCGTTGCCGGACGCGATGCCGCGCCGGGCGCTCTCGCGGCGTGGGCGCGCCTGCAGATGGCGGCGCACGACACGGGCGGCGCGCGGCGCACGTGGCTGGCGCTCCGGCAGGCGAAGCCCGACGACGCGCGAGCCGGTGCGGGCCTCGCCCTCCTCGAGGTCGCGGCGGGGCGCCGGGACGCCGCGCGCGCGTCCCTGGCGGTCCTCGTGCCCGCGTCGGCGACCGGACTCCAGCGCGCCGATGCCCTGCTGCTGCGCGCCCGCGTCGCCGCGGCCCTCGGCGACCCCCCGACCGCCCTGCGCGACCTCGCGGAGGCGATCGCGACGGGGGCGACCTTCGGGAATCCGCTCGAGGCGGGGGTGGTGCTGATCGCGGCGGCGCCGGAGTTCCGGGGCCTGGCCACCGATCCGTCCTTCGTCGCGCTCCTGCGGGCGAGGCGCTGAGCCCGGGCCGGCGCCGCCGGCGTCAGGAGACCGTCTTGGTCTTCCGCCGCAGGAAGTCCATCAGCACGAACTGCCCGAGTGACATCGTGTTGGTGAAGTACGCCTTCCCTCGCGCGATAATCGACACCTGCTTGACGAACTCCACCAGCGCCCGGTCCCGCGCGAGCATGAAGGTGTTGATCTGGATCCCGCTCCGCCGGCAGTTGGCGACCTCGCGCAGCGTCTCGCCGAGCACGCCGGCATCGAGTCCCATCGAGTTCTTGTAGATCCGCCCGTCCGGCAGCGTCAGCGCCGAGGGCTTGCCGTCGGTGATCATGATGACCTGGCGCATGTCCTTCTTCTGTGCCATGAGGATCCGCCGCGCGAGCTTGAGCCCCTCGCACGTGTTGGTGTGATACGGCCCCACCTGCGCTCCGGCCAGAGTGGCGAGCGGGATCTCCTCGGCCGAGTCATGGAACAGCACCACGCGGATCGTGTCGCCCGGGAATTGCGTGCGGATCAGGTGCGTCAGCGCCAGCGCCACCTTCTTCGCCGGTGTGAAGCGGTCCTCCCCGTAGAGGATCATCGAGTGCGAGCAGTCGAGCATCAGCACCGTCGCGCAGCTCGAGCGGTACTCGGCCTGCCGCACCATGAGATCGCCGTAGTCGATGTCCATCGGCACGTCGAGCGATCCGGTGCGCGCCAGCGCGTTCTTGAGCGTCTCGACGACGTCCACGTTGAGCACGTCGCCGAACTCGTACGGCTTGGCCCACGCGTCGGCCTCGATGCCGGTGGCGAGGTACGGCGTGTCGTGCGAGCCCGCGCTCGACTTGCCGAAGGAGCCGAGGAGCCCGCGGAGCGCCTTGTAGCCGAGGAAGTCGATGCCCTTCTCGGTGAGGTTGAACTGGACGTCGCGCGCCGCGGCCTGGGCCACACCGCCCTTGCCGGTCACGCTCTCGTACCCCGCCGGCACCTGCGGCGGCGCGTCGGCCTTGATGTAGCCCCCCTCGAGCAGCCGCTGGACGAGGTCGTCGAGCAGCTGCGCCAGCTTCTGCTGCGCCCCGTCGTCCCCGTCGCCGCGCAGCGCCTCGAGCATCTCGGGCGTGAACTGGTTGCCCTCGATCAGCGCGTTGAGGATCGCCTCCTTGAGCGCGTCGAACGACCGGTCGCCTTCCCCTTCGTGGTCGCCCCAGGGCGAGTGCCCCGCGAAGCCCGACTGCAGCAGGAAATCCGCGAGCTGCTCGAGCAGCTGCTGCAGGTCGATCTCGTCGGCCATCGCCGGATCGAACTTCTTGTAGGTGTGGAAGCGCATCGTGACTCCGGAATCGGCCGCCCGGCCCGCGTCGGACGCCACGCAGTGCGTGGCCCGGCGCGCGCCGTTGACCTTGCCCTACTGCCCCGTCACGGCCCGCCGCAGCCCGGCGACGTCCGCCACCAGTCCCGCCGCGTACCGCCCCGCTCCCCGATCGTCGAAATGGATCGGGTCTCCCGCAACGTACCACTCCGTCCCGTGCCGCCCTATCTCGCGTGACGGCACCATCGCCGTACCGGCCGCCTCGGCTTCCGCGACCGCGTCGCTCCCCGACTCGGGGGCCGCTCGCGGAGTGCGACCGGGAGCCCGTGGACCCGGGCCGTCGCCTGCAACCGGCGCATGACCCGCCGCCAGCGCGTCTCCGTCGAGTCCTCCGCTGCCGTCCCGCGCCGGTGCGCGCCGGTGCGCGCCGGTGCACGCCGGTGCACGCCGGTGCACGCCGGTGCACGGCCCATGCGCCGGCACCGAGCATCGCGCCCGAGTCGGTCAGACCGTGCCCGACGATGACGATGCGACCGAGGGCGGCAGCCCGGCGCCCGATGTCAGGCATCGAGGAGCTCCCGCACGCGCGCCGTCAGCGTGCCCGGTGTGAACGGCTTCGGCAGGAAGGCCGCCTGCTCCGCCGCGATCGCGGCCAGCAGTGTGGTGTCGTCGGTGTGGCCCGACACGAACAGCACCCTCGTCGCCGGTCGCAGCTCGCGCAGCGCCGCGGCCAGTTCGCGGCCGCCCATCCGCGGCATCACGCAGTCCGTGACCACCAGGTGGATCGGCCCCCGGTGCGCGGCCGCCACCTCGGCCGCCTCCACTCCGTCGGCGGCGGACAGCACCCGGTACCCCAGACGCGCCAACGCCGTGCTCACGAGCCGCCGGATGCCCTCCTCGTCGTCCACGATGAGCACGGTCTCGCGCGGCGGCACGGCGGACAGCGCGGGCCTCGGGCCGCTCGTCTGTCGCCCGTCGTCCTCGGCCTCCGGTGCGGCGGGCCACAGGACGTCGAAGCGCGTCCCCTGGCCCGGGGCGCTGTCCACGCGGATGACCCCACCTGCCTGTTGCATGATCGCATAGACCGTGGCGAGCCCGAGCCCGGTTCCCTTGCCGGGCGCCTTGGTCGTGAAGAACGGCTCGAAGATCCGCGGCTGCAGCGACGGCTCGATCCCGAGGCCGGTGTCGCGCACGCTCAGCCGCACCGCGGGGCCGTCACGCCGGCCGGCCTGCAGCGCCTCGGTCGGGCCGATCGCGTCGCGGTCCACGCTGATCGCGATCGTTCCACCCTGCGGCATCGCGTCGCGCGCGTTCACGGCGAGGTTGAGCAGCACCTGCTCGACCTGCGCGCGATCGGCGACGAGCCACGCCGGCGCGTCCCCGCAGGTGATGGCGAGGTCCACGCCCGACGGGAGCAGGCGGCTCATCGTCGGCTCGAACTCCTGGATCACGGTGCGCAGGTCGAGCGTGACCGGCTTCACCACCTGCCGGCGCCCGAAGGCGAGGATCTGCTTCGTGAGTCCCGCCATCCGTTCCGCGGACCGTCGCACCGGCTCGAGGTCCTGCCGCACCGGCGAGTCGGCCTCCAGGTCGTCGAGCGTCACCTCGATCTGGCCGAGGATGGCCGTGAGCAGGTTGTTGAAGTCGTGCGCGATTCCCCCGGCGAAGCGGCCGAGCGCCTCCATCTTCTGCGCCTGGCGCAGCTCCTCCTGCCCGTCGGCCAGCGCGCGCTCGGCGGCGAGCCGCTCCGTGACGTCGGTGACGACCGTCAGGTACGCCGTCTTCCCGTCGAGCAACGTGCGCGCCGTGACGAGCTCGACGTCGAGCGTGCGCTCGTCTCGCGTCAGGTAGCGCCACTGCCCGAGGTGCGTGACCCCGTCGCCGAGCGAGGCGACCATCGCGCGCCACCGGGGGAGGTCCTCGGCGGGGCGCAGCGATTCGACCGTCCGGCCTACGAGCGACTTGCCTTCCCAGCCGAGCAGGGTGGCGGCTGCGGCGTTGACGTCGGCGATCAGCAGCGTGTCGCCGGTGATGACCAGCATCGGCACCGGGCTCTGCTCGAAGAGCACGCGTGCGTTCGTCTCGGCCTGGCGCAGCGCCGCCGTCCGTTCCGCCTCGCGGAGCGCCATGGTGTCGAGGGCGGTCGCGAGGGTCGTCACTTCGGCCACGGCGCCGGCGGGCGGCGGCGCCGGTCGCGTCGCCGGCCCTCCCCCGGCGAGCCGCTCGGCGTCCGACGCCAGCGCGCGAAGGGGCGTGACGATCCGGCCGCTCATCCAGCGGCCCAGGGCGTAGGCGATGCTGAGGGCCAGCAGGCCGAAGATCCACGCCGTCTGGAGGTCGCGCTCGAGGGGCGCGTCCACCAGTGCGACCGGCAGCCCGATGTCCACGTGCCAGTCCGGGGCGTTCGGAACGGGGCGTCGCGCCGTGTAGCGGAGTACATCGTCGCCCCAGCGGACCGGGGCGGCCTCCGGGCTGTCGGTGCTCCCCCCGACGACGTTCGTCCGCGGCGCGCGCCGTCCCACCCAGATGGCTGCGTCCGCGCTGCGCGCGATGATGGTGGTGCTGTCCTGCAACTGGACGACGGCGCCCGCCGGGAGGTCCGGAAGGTCGAGCTCCGAGCCGAGCATGGATAACCGGAGCGTGACCCCGAGCATCCCGGCCGGCCGTCCGTCCGGTCCGGGGATCGGCTCCGCGATCGTGAGCCCCCAGACGGTGGTGTCGTTCCGCAGTCGAACCGGGCTGCCGATCACGCGTCGCGCGCCCGACATCGTCGCCACGAAGTGCGGCCGGTCAGCCAGCGTGACGTCCGGCACGGGGGCATCGAGTCGGGACCAGCCGACGAGCCGACCCGTCCGGTCGGTGGCGATCAGCGTGGCACCGCGGGACAAGGACAGCCGACTCGCGATGGCGGCGAGCAGCGCGGTGTTGCGGGCGGCGGCCTCCGGTCGCGGCTCGACAACGCGCGTGGCACCGGCCAAGAGGTGCTCGAAGTCGTCGAGGCGCTGGGACAGGCGCCCTGCGACGCGCTCGGCCAGCGCTGCGAGCCGCCGCTCCGCGTCGAGGCGCGACGCGCGGTTGTCGCGGACGACGCCGAGGATCAGCAGCGTCACGATCGGCAGGGAGACCGCGAGCGCGAACCACGCGAGACGGATCCGGATGCCGGGCGGGCGGGCCGTCCGCGCGCGGTCCGTCATCGCAGGCCGAGCACCCGCCGCCGCAGCTCCTCTGCGACCCCGAACCCGAGCGCGTCCCACGCCCGGGCCGCGGCCGCGTTGCCGACGGCGGAATGGAGCCGGACCTCCGCCACGCCGTGCGCCTCGCACCAGGCGAGCGCGTGCGCCACGAGCGCGCGCAGGACGCCGCGCCGCCGGGCCGTCGGCACGACGTAGGCGGACGTGAGGTACGCGTGCCGGAACTCCGCGTGCAACGGACTCGGCGGCGCCGCCACCACCCGGAGGATCCCGATGACGGCACCGTCGGACTCGGCGAGCAGCGTCACCTCGCGCGGCGACCGCAGCTGCTTCGCGAAGATCACCCGGGCCCGGCGCTCGGCGTCGGGATGCAGCAGGCGCCGCCCCGGGGTCGCCGTCTCGTCGCGCAGCAGGGCGAGCCGGAGCGGCACGACCTCGTCGAGGTCGAGCGGTCCCGCTTCGCGCACCAGGAGCGGGCGCGCTGCGGCGCGCCTCCGCGCCCGTGGCCGCTTCGCCGGACTCACGCGGAGAGCCCGCCCATGAAGTCGTCGTTCGGGCGTCGCCGGCGCTCGGGGGCCGCGCGCCCGTAGGTGCCGAGGTCGCTGCGCGAGATCTTCCGCCGCGCGACGAGCGCCTCGAGCACCAGCTCGCACGCGCCCACGGCCGCCGCGGCGTCGCCCGGTGCGGCCAGGCCCTCGGCCTCGACGAGCTCGACCAGCCCGGGCACGCCGCGGAAGCCCTCGAGCACCGCGCCCGACGACGCGTCGTCCCCGACCTGCAGCGCCCCCCCCGCGTCGAACCACATGACGATCTCCTCGGCCGAGGCGTCCGGCGCGCGCTCGCGCAGCGTGGCGTCGGCCGCGCGGCGGATCAGCTCGCGCGCGATCGCCGACGCGCCGACGAGCTCTCCCTCGTATTCGAGCTCGAGCTTGCCGGTGATCGCGGGGAGCGCCCCATAGACGTCGCTCACGCGCGGGACGGCCTCGGCCTCCCCGAGCAGCACGGCGCGCCGTTCGGCGTTCGAGACGACGTTCTCCATGACCGTGATCGGCATACGCTGCGAGACGCCCGAGCGCCGGTCGATGCGCTTGTCGGTCCGCGCCTCGAAGGCGATGCGCTCGACGAGCTCGGCGAGCGCCTCCGGCACACGCACCGGCAGGCCGTCGCGGCGCGTCCACGCCTCCTGGCGCGTGATCGAGGCGCCGAGCGCGACCGACTCGGGGTAGTGCGTGACGATCTCGCTCCCGATGCGGTCCTTGAGCGGCGTGATGATCTTGCCGCGCGCCGTGTAGTCCTCGGGGTTCGCGGTGAAGCACAGCAGGACGTCGAGCGGGAGGCGGACCGGATAGCCTTTGATCTGGACGTCGCCCTCCTGCATGATGTTGAACAGCCCGACCTGCACCTTGCCCGACAGGTCGGGCAGCTCGTTGAGGGCGAAGATGCCGCGGTTCGCGCGCGGCAGCATGCCGAAGTGGATCGTCAGCTCGTCGGAGAGCAGGTGCCCGCCACGCGCGGCCTTGATCGGGTCCACGTCGCCGATGATGTCGGCGATCGTGACGTCCGGCGTCGCGAGCTTCTCGACGTAGCGCTGCGACCGGTCGAGCCACGCGATCGGGGCGTCGTCCCCGGCGTCGGCGACGAGGGTGCGCCCGTACTTGGAGATCGGCGCGAAGGGATCGTCGTTCACCTCGCTGCCGGCGAGCGTCGGCGTCGCCTCGTCGAGCAGCGTGACGAGCGCACGAAGGATGCGGGACTTCGCCTGGCCGCGGAGTCCGAGCAGGATGAAGTTGTGCCGCGAGAGGATCGCGTTCGCGATCTGCGGCATGACCGTGTCCTCGTAGCCGAGCACGCCGGGGAAGAGCGGGCCCCCGTCCTTCAGGCGCGCGAGGAGGTTCGCGCGCAGCTCGTCCTTGACGGTGCGGCGGCCGCGCTGGCCGAAGGGAGAACGGCGCAGGGCGCCAAGAGTGGTCGGCAGGGACGACACGCGGGGGAACTCCGGTGGGGCGGGAGAATGGGGACACACGGTGCCCCGGGGGCCAGTGGGCACAACCCCCATCAGCGCGTTTTCGTTTCCGCAGAGCCCCCCCGTAGGGTGGCGACCCCAGGAGGCGGAAACCGTTGGCAGGGCTGCACTTGATCGGCTTGTGACCCTTGACACACGCGCGGCCGCTGGCCATTTATAGACGATGCCTTCCGGACGCCGAATGCGCGCTCTTGGACCAGGCACCCACCCCAACCCCTCAGGAGTAGTTCTATGAAGCGCCTGGCCCTCGTTGCCTCCGTGCTCGTGCTCGCCGCTTGCTCGTCCAAGGAGCAGGCTCCCGCCGCCGACAGCGCCGCCGCTCCGGCCCCGGCCGCCGCGCCCGCGGTGGATTCGACGGCCCCGAAGACGGATTCCGCTGCTGCGCCGGCCGCCGCGCCGGCCGCTGCGCCCGCCCCGGACGCCGCGAAGAAGCAGTAAGGCCTGCCCTTCGGGGCAACGGGGCGCCGCGACCCACCGGGGTCGCGGCGCCCTTCGTCTTTTCCGGGGGCGGGCAGCGCCCGCGCTCGGTCATCCCACGGCGGGGAGGGCGGTGATGACCGCGTCCCCGGCCGCTTCCGCCCCGGCCGTCTCCGCGACGCGCCAGGCGACCGTCGTCCCCACCGGTACCTCGCGACGCACCATCGCGAGCGCGATCGCCCCGCGACGCGGCGAGACCACGCTCGAGCGCACGTCGCCGACCTCGCGGTCACCGTCGAACAGCCGCGCGCCCGGCGGGACCGCGGTCGCGGAGGACACGCCCCGGAGGTGCCGGTTCACATGGCCGCGGAAGTGCACGCGCGCGATCGTCTCCTGCCCGGTGTAGCAGCCCTTCGTGTACGAGATCGCGCGAAGGTCGTCGAAGTTCGCCTCCTGCGGGATCGTGCCCTCGTCCATGTCGAGGCCCCATTCGGGCCGACCGGCCTCCACGCGCGCGACGTGCCAGGTGGCGTCGTCGCCGTCGGGCCACGCCGAGGCGGCCGCCCGCGCGCCCGCGAGCACGTCCGGCGGGGCGAAGAGGTCGAAGCCCTCCACGCCCGTGCCGAGGTCAACCGATCGCATCACCACCTGGAAGGCGCCCCCCTCGCCGAACGGACGATGCGCATACGGCGCCAGCGCGCGCAGCGTCGCGGCATCGACTCCCGCAGCGGTCGCCGCGGCCTCCGCCGCCTCGGGTCCGTACACGCCCGCGCACGCCAGCTCGTCGGTTGCGTTGCGGTGTTTCGCCAGGCGTGGCGGCAGGAACTTCGCGATCATCGCCGTCCATGCTGCGGCGGCCCGCGCCGGCACGTCCACCAGCAGCCGCCCCTCGCCGACGCAGAGGATCCGCAGGTCCGAGAGGATCTTCCCCTTCGGCGTCGGCGCGGCGGCGTATTGCCCGGTGCCGGGGATCAGGGCGAGCACGTCGTTCGTGACGAGCCCGGTGAGCATGGCGGCGGCTTGCGCCCCCTCGATGATCGTGCGGGCGCGCGCGCGGCGATCGAACCACGCGGCGCGCCCGTGCAGGGCGGCGTCGGCGGCCGGTTCAGGACGCGCGACGGGGAGGAACTCCATCCGGGATGGCCGGTTCGGGGATTCAGCCGGGGCCGTCGAGGTCGGACGGCACGCGGTCCTGAAAGTTGAGCCACGTCGCGTCCGGCGTCACGTCCGGCGGCGCCGCCGGGATGGCGACGGTGCGCGCGCCGGCGGCAGCACCGGTGGCGAGCCAGTCGGCGCGATCGGCGAGGACGGCGGCGCGTCGGGGGCCGAACGGCCGTTGCGCCGCGATCGCGCGCGCGACCGCCGGCGCGCCGTCCCGCGCGCGGTCGTCGGCGCACCAGAGGAAGGCGAGCCCCTCCTCGAGTCCCGCGGCCGCCACCAGCGATTCCGCGACGGCCCGTCGTGCGCGCGTCACGATGCCGAAGCGCCCCTCGGCGGCGCAGGCCGCCACGAAGGCCAGCGCGCCGGGGCGCAGGCGGGATTCCCGGGCGAGGCGGCTGGCGGCCTCGCGCTCGGCGGCGAGGGCCAGCAGCGTCGGAAGCGTCGCGTCGTCGGGGGCGACCGCACGCGCGACGATCGCCGCCGCGTCGTCCACGCCGAGCCCCGCCCCCTGCACCCGGTCGGGTGGCGGCGGCAGGCCGAGCGCGGCGCACGCGACGGCGAGCGCGTCCGCGCGGACGTGCGCCGTGCTCGCGATGACGTCCTCGAGCTCCGCGACGACCAGCCGCATCGCCGCTCAGTGCGGGCCGTGCCCGTTGGTGCGCGACCGCGCGTGCACCGCGGCGCGACGCTCGAGGTCGGCCGCGACGGGGGTGAGCAGCCCGAGTACCAGCGCGAGCCGCTCTCCCGGGTCGCGCGTGGCGAGCAGGCGGTGCCGCGCCTCGGGATCGAGGTCCACGGCGGCGGCGATGGCGTAGGCGAGCAGCGCCGCGTCCGCCGGAAGCGGCGGTGCCGGGTCGGGGTCGTCGGCCACCGCGCGGGCTGCCGCGGCGACGCGCGCGAACAGCTGTCGCGCCTGCGCCGCGAGGGGCTCGAGCGACTCACCGCTGCCCGGCAGGTCCGGCGCGTCGGTCACCGTGCCGACGCGATACGGCGCGTCGTCCGCCACGAACGCGGACAGGGCGACGCGGCGCATGCCGCGCACGAGGATGTTGCTCCGGCCATCGGGCAGCGGCTCGTGTTCCTCGATTCGGGCCACCGTCAGCGGCCAGCCGCCCGGCACCTCGTCGTCGCGCCAGCCGGGGGGCAGGTAGAGGAGCCCGAACTCGCGGGAGCCGGCGAGTGCGTCGGCCACCATCCGACGATAGCGCGGCTCGAAGATGTGCAGCGGGAGCGCCGTCCCGGGCAGCAGCACGACCGCCAGCGGGAACAGCGGCAGTCGCTCGGCCGGTGGGGACATGGGCGAACGCTAGCCCGGCGGCGCGATCCGGTCCACCACCTCGCGCAGCTGCGCGAGCTCGAACGGCTTCTGCAGCATCGGGCAGCGCACGCGCCCGAGGAACGCCCGGTTGTCGTCGGCGGTGACGTCCCCCGACGAGAAGACGAAGCGGTCCGCCAGTTCGGGGCGCGCGCCCTCTACCCGGGCGTACACATCCGCCCCGGAGCACTCGGGCATGCGGAAGTCGCAGACGACGACGTCCGGTGCCGGACCGTCGCCGAGAAGGTGGGCCAGGGCCTGATGCCCGTCGGGCACGGCCACGACGTCGAAGCCCTGGCGGCTGAAGTAGCGCGTCAGCGCCGCACGGATCGTGGGTTCGTCGTCCACGACCAGCATGCGGCGCGGGGGTGCGGGCGGATCGCCCGTCAGTTGCTCGCCCAGAACGCGGCGAGTGCCCGGCCGTCCGGGGACGTACGCAGCTTCTCGAAGGCGCGCTCGCGGATCTGGCGGATGCGCTCGCGGGTGACGCCCATGAGCTCGCCGATGCGCTCGAGTGTCATCGCCTCGGCACCCGCCTCGAGGCCGTAGTACAGGCCGAGGATCTTCCGCTCGCGTGGCGACAGGTAGGTGCGGAACGTCCGCTCCATCACTTCCTTCATCAGGTTGAAGTCGGTGACGTCCTCGATGTCGGTGCCATCGCCGGCGGCGAAGCGCTCGCCGAGCGTGCTGGCCTCGCGGTCGCTGCGGTCCACGGGGGCATCGAGCGAGACCTCCGTGGTGCTCATCTTGCGCGCGGCCCGGACGTTGTCCGCCGTGTCGTCGAGCATCCTGGCCAGCTCCTCGTCCGTCGCGTCGCGGCGCAGCGTCTGCGACAGCATCGCCTCGGCGCGCGAGAGCCGGATGAGGGCCGAGTTCTGGTTGAGCGGGATGCGGACCGACCGCGTCTGCTCGGCAAGGGCCTTGAGGACCGCCTGTCGGACCCACCACACGGCGTAGCTGATGAACTTCACACCCTGGTCGGGGTCGAACTTCCGCACCGCCTTGAGCAGTCCCTCGTTGCCGATCGCCACCAACTCCGAGAGATCGAGGCCGTGGCCCTGGTACTTCTTCACGTAGGAGATGACGAACCTGAGGTTCGCCGTCACGAGCCGCTCCGCCGCCGCCTCGTCGCCGTTCTGCGCGAGCCGGGCGAGGCGCTTCTCCTCCGCCGGGTCCGCGATGAGCGGGAGCTTCTGGATGTCCTGCAGGTACTGGTCGAACGCGGATGCGGGCGCTGCCCGGAAATAACGGCTCCTGCTCTCGGCCATCTGCCCCATGCGCGCTCCTGCGTGACGGTGAACCAACGTGATCGCCGGCCGGCGGACCGTCGTGCGGGCCCGACGTCGGGGAGCGCCACGCTAGGATTGGCCGAATCTGCCGTCAAGATTGATTTTCTCTATGCGGCGTCCCGAGTGGCTGCGTCGGGTTTGCCACCGCCATGCGCCGCAACGAGTTGCGGGGTTCCGGCGACATTTGGACTTTAGGGTCTGCGCCCTATATTCGCGGCTCGCGGACCCGAACCGGTGCCGAAGATCATCGTAGCCGACCCGACGATCTCCTCGGCGTCAGCCGCCCAGGGCCACCCGCCACTCGGCCTCAGGGACGGGAATCGTCCACGCATCGCCATCCCGGGCCATCCGGCCGATCTCCGCGGGGAGGGCACAGCGGATGATGCCGACGCGCCCCTTCTTGTCGTGCCGCATCGCGGCGAGGATCGCGTCCGGCCCGAGGGGCGGTGGCACCGCGGTCGGGAGTCCGGCGGAGCGCACGGCCCGCTCGAGCACGCCGGCCGTCCCGGGGGCCGTGACGCCGAGCGCCTCGCCGACGCGCGCCTCGAGCACCATGCCGATCGCCACCGCCTCCCCGTGGCGCACGGCATAGCGCGTCGCGTGCTCGATCGCGTGCGCCACGGTGTGGCCGAAATTGAGGATCGCGCGCCGGCCCCGTTCGGCGGGGTCGGCGGCGACGATCGCCGACTTGATGCGCACCGACGCGGCAATGGTACCCGCGAGCGTCTCCGCGACCGTCGCCTCGGGGGTGTCGTCGGCCGCGAGGCGCGGGGCGACCTCGACCAGGGCATGGAAGTGCGCCGCATCGGCCACTGCGCCGTGCTTGAGCATCTCGGCGAAGCCCGCGCGGCGCTCCTCGCGCGGCAGCGTGCCCAGCACCTCGGGGTCGGCGAGGACGAGTGCGGCCGGGTGGAAGGCACCCACGAGGTTCTTGCCGGCAGGGACATCCACGCCGGTCTTGCCGCCAACAGAGGCGTCCACCATCGCCAGCAGCGTCGTGGGGACCTGCACGACGGGGATGCCACGCAGGTACGTGGCGGCGACGAAACCGGCGAGGTCGCCGGTGACGCCGCCGCCGATCGCGCAGATCGCGCTGTCGCGCCCGTGGCCGGATTCGAGGAGCGCGTCGGTCAGGCGCCCCCAGGTCTCGCGCGTCTTGTGGTGCTCGCCGGAGGGCACCACGTGCCACGTGGGCTCGGGGCGCCCGGCCGCCGAACCGGCGTGGCGCATCGCCTCGCGGAACGCGGCGCCGTGGTGCCGCTCGACTGCCGCGTCGATGCAGACTGCCCATCGGTGCGCCGAGGGCACCGCAGCGGCGGCCCGACGGCCGAGCTCGTGCCGCAGTCCCGCGCCGACGACCACGTCGCCGACCACGTCGCCGACGACGTCGCCGACCACGTCGCCGACCACGTCGCCGACCACGTCGCCGACGACGTCGCGCGTCACCGGCCTACCAGGTGACTTCACCCGCGCCCGCGCGGCGGTTGGCGACGCGCGACAGCACGAACAGCAGGTCCGACAGCCGGTTCAGATACATCACCACCAGCTGCGGAATCGCCACCTCGCGCCGGAGCGTGACCACGCGCCGCTCCGCGCGGCGACAGACGGTGCGGGCGACGTGCAGTGCCGCCGCCTTCGGGGTGCCGCCCGGCAGGATGAACGCCCGCAGCGGCTCGAGCTCCGCCTCGCCGGCGTCGATCGCCCGCTCGAGCTCCTCGATGCGCGACTCGTCGATGCGCGCCTTGGCGAGCTGCTCGGCCATCCGGTCGTGGTCGGGGGTGGCGAGCAGGGCCCCGATCGCGAAGAGGTCGCGCTGCACCGGCACGAGCACTTCGTCGATGCGCGGCATCAGCTCGACGGCGCGCGCCATGCCGAGCGAGGCGTTGAGCTCGTCAACGGCACCATAGGCCTCGACCCGGGGGTCGTCCTTGCCGACGCGTCCGCCGCCGAAGAGGCCGGTGTCGCCCTCGTCGCCCGTCTTCGTGTAGATCTTCATCGTCATGGGGGAAAGCTAACCCCGGCCGACGCCGGCCCGTTGCCCGGGCGGCTAGCTTTCCGGCATGTCCGACCCCATCACCGACATCACGATCATCGGCGCCGGCCCGACGGGACTGTTCGCCTCGTTCTACGCGGGCATGCGAGGCGTGTCCGCCCAGCTCGTGGACGCCCTCCCGCAGGTCGGCGGCCAGTTGATGGCGCTCTATCCCGAGAAGCTCATCTTCGACGTCGCCGGCCATCCCGAGGTGCTCGCGAAGGACCTCGTGCGCAGTCTCGACGCGCAGGCCCGCCGGTGGGGGCAGCCGCGACACCTCGGGCAGACGGTCACCGGCCTCGAGCGGCGGGACGACCACTACGTGCTCACCACGACGGCCGGCGCCTACCCGACCCGCGCGATCGTCATCGCCGCGGGCATCGGGGCCTTCTCGCCGCGCCGGCTGCCGCAGCGGGCGGCCGAGCCGTGGTACGGGCGCGGCATCGACGACGTCGTCCTCGACCCGGCGAAGTACCACGGCAGGCGGGTGCTCATCATCGGCGGTGGCGACACGGCCTTCGACTGGGCCGATCAGCTCGCGGGCAAGGCGGCGCACGTGACGCTGGCCCACCGTACCGACCGTTTCCGCGCGCACGGTGCCACGGTGGACAGCGTCAACGCCCACGCGGCGTCGGGGCGCGTGACGATCCACACGTGGCACGAGCTCGCCGAGGTGCACGACGTGGACGGCATCCTCCGCGGCGTCACGCTCGTCCATACGAAGACGAAAGCCCCCGTGCGCGTGGACTGCGACGCGGTGCTCCCGATGCTCGGCTTCGTCTCCGACATGGGGGCGATCGGCACGTGGGGGCTCACGATCGTCAACGACGAGATCCACGTGAACTCGCAGATGGAGACCGGGGTCCCCGGCCTCTATGCGGCGGGCGACGTCACCATGTACCCGGGAAAGCTCAAGCTCATCGCCACCGGCTTCGCCGAGGCGGCGACGGCAGTGAATCAGGCGGTGCACTGGATCCACCCGGAGAAGAAGGTGAACCCGGGGCATTCGTCGAATCTGGCCGTCTTCGGCCAGAAGGACGACTGAGCGGCATCGTCCTCGCGGGCCGCGTCGCCGTGCTGGCGACGCGGCACGGAAAGGCCGAGGTGATCGCCCCGGCGCTCGCGTCGCTCGGCCTCGCGGTCGTCGCGACCGACGCGGTGGACACCGACCGCTTCGGCACCTTCACCGGCACCGTTGCGCGCGCAGGCACGATGCGCGAGGCCGCCCGGGCGAAGGCGATCGCCGGCCTGGCCGCGATGCCCGGAGCCGCGTTCGCGATCGCGAGCGAAGGGGCGTTTGGCCCGCACCCGCAGGCGCCCTTCGCCACGGCCGACCTCGAGCTGGTGCTTCTGCGCGATCGCGCGGGGACGTTCGAGGTCGTCGTCGAGCACCTCGCGCTCGAGGCGCGCGCGGTCTCGCGGGTCGTGCGCACGTGGCCCGAGGCGGAGGCCGCAGCCTCCGCGGCCGGCTTCCCGGGGCACGCGCTCGTCGTCCGGGATGGCGCCGAGCCGTCCGTCGCCGCGCCCCCGCGCGCCATGCTCGTGCGCGAGCCCCACGACCTCGCGCGGCACGTGGCTGCGGCCCTGGCGGCCGCGGGGGCGGCGGTCGTCGCCAACGACCTTCGTGCGCACGCGAACCCGACGCGGCTCGCGGTGATCCGGGCCGCCGCCGAGGCGCTCGCCCGCCGCCTCGCGGCGACGTGTCCCGCCTGTGGCCGACCGGGCTGGCACGGCCGCGCGCAGCCGGGCCTCCGGTGCGCTGCGTGCGGGGAGGAGACGGCGCTGCCCGCCGCCGACCTGTTCGCGTGCGACGGCTGCGGACACGAGCGGCGGGTCCCGCGCGAGGGCGCCGCCGATCCGGCGCGCTGCCCGCGCTGCAACCCCTGAGGCCGCGGGACGCGCCCCGGCGTCGTCCGGACGGGTTGACGCCGCTCCACCGGGCGGGGACATTCCGCGTTCGCGTCGTCCTCCCTTTCCGACTGCGCATGGCGACTTCGTCGAGCGACCTGCCGGTGACACCGCCGTCCCGCACCGCGTCCGTGACGCGCCTGTCGGCGCAGGATGTGGACCGGTTCGTCCGCACCCTGACGTCCACCGACGACGACGTCGCCGAGGGCGCGGTGCGCGCGTGGCTGGCGGCGGGGACGCCGATCGAGCGGCTCTACCTCGACCTCTTCGCCCCGGCCGCGGCGCGGCTCGGCGAGCTCTGGGACGACGACGCATGCGACTTCCTGCAGGTGACCGACGCGCTCGGCCGCCTGCATCGCGTGCTGCACCTGCTCGAGCCGGTGTGGCTCTCGCCGGCGCCCGGCCAGCACCGCGCCGGGCGCGCGCTCCTCGCCTGTCCGGCTGGGGAACAGCACACGCTCGGCCTGTTCCTGGTGGCGGACTTCTTCGCCCGCGACGGCTGGGACGTGCTGGTCGGCCCACCTCTCGATCGCGTCGGGCTGCTCGACGCGGTGCACGAGCAGCACGTGGACGTCGTCGGCTTCTCGGTGGGCTGCGCGACGCGGCTGCCGCGCCTCGCGCACGACATCGCGCACCTGCGCCGCGCCTCGCGCAATCCCGACGTGCTCGTGCTGGTCGGCGGTCCGCCCTTCACGCGCGAGCCCGGCCTCGTCGCCCGCGTCGGCGCCGACGGCACAGCGGCGACCGCCGACGCGGCCCCCCGGGTCGCCCGGGCCATGCTCCTCTCGCGGCGGAGCGGCGGGGCCGCTCCGCCCCCCGCCTGAGCCCCATGCTGCCGACTCCCGAACCCACGGACTTCCCGCACTCGATGGGCGTCGAGGCGCACGACCGCACCCGGCTCACGGCGCCGGTGCTCGCGGCGGTGCGGGTCGGCGCGCACGCCG
The DNA here is from genome assembly GCA_021298835.1 of Gemmatimonadota bacterium. Taxonomy (GTDB): domain Bacteria; phylum Gemmatimonadota; class Gemmatimonadetes; order Gemmatimonadales; family Gemmatimonadaceae; genus JAJTHG01. The sequence goes on along the minus strand of JAJTHG010000022.1, from coordinate 24,704 downwards.
AGCCGGCGCTGCTGTCGGCAGCCTCGCTGGGCGGGTGGCTCGGCGCGCCGGTCCACGCCCTCACGGTCGTCGAGCCGATGGTGTCGTTCGCGGTCGAGTCCGACCTTGCCGGCGTCCTCGCCGAGGCCGAGCGCGAGCAGCTTGCGCGGGCGCGGCCGGCCCTCGACGCCAACGTGCGCGAGGTCGCGGGGGCCTCGGCCCTCGCGGAGGGCGGGTGGACCGCCGAGGCGTCGGCGGGCGTCGCCCCGGCGATCATCGCCGAGCGCGCGCACGCGCTCCATGCGCGGTGCGTCGTGATGGGACTCGGGCAGCATGCGCTGCTCGATCGCCTGTTCGGGTCGGAGACGGCGGTGCGCACGCTGCGGCTGCTCACGAAGCCGCTGTTGGCGGTGCCCCACGCGTTCGCCGTGCCCTGCTCGCGGATCGTCGTGGCGAGCGACTTCAGCCCCGCGTCCACTGCGGCGGCGCGGTTGGCGCTGACGCTGCTCAAGCCGGGCGGGACCCTCACGCTCGTGCATGTCTCGCCGCGGCTCGAAGCGGCGCCGCCGGCGTGGCTCGCGGTGCAGGAGCGGGTGATCCCGGGGCTCTTCGCCGAGCAGGTGCGCGCGATCGCGGCGCCGGCCGATCGTCACGTGGAATGGACCCAGCGGGCCGGTCAGGCGATCGCGGAGGTGCTCGACGTGGCGGCGCGGGCGGACGCGCCGCTCGTGGCGCTCGGCCGGCACGGGCTCAAGCCGATCGAACGGCTGTTCGTGGGCAGCACGAGCTCGGCGCTGCTGCGCCGCAGCGACCGCGCCGTGCTGGTGGCGACTACGGACTGAAGCCCTGCGGGTGGCGCGCGGCGAGCTTGGCGAGGTTGCCGTCCGCGATCGCGTCGAGCGAGAGACCGGCCGCGTCGGCGGTGGCCGCGAGGCACCACAGCAGGTCGCCGAGTTCCTCCGCCAGGCGGTCGCGATCGAGGGGTCGCCCGACCAGGACATGCCGGCGGACGAGCGCGAGCACCTCGCCGGCTTCCTCGGCGAGGCCGCACGCCGGGTCGAGCAGGCGGCCGGCCGGATCGAGCGCCGGGTTGCGGGTGCGCAGGGCCTCCTGCTGGTAGCGGCGGAACTCGGTCACGCGGCCTCGTGGGGAAACGGGCGGAAGTTCAAGCGGCGCAGAGACTTGGGCGTTGACAGTCCCCGGCGCCGCATCGATGTTACGCGCGCGCGCGAAGGGCGTCAAAACACCGAACGGTGTCGGGCGCGTGCGGAGGACTCGACTCCCCCCGGGACCGGCCCCCGATGCTGGCGGGTACGACCCGCATTATCCCCGGATCCTTGCCCGTCGCTCGCTTCGCCGCCCTGACCTTCGCCGCCGCGCTCGCGGGTACCGTCCCGTCGGCGGCGCGCGCGCAGGACGACCCGTGCGACGATCCGACGGCGCCCGAGGTGCGGGGGCTGCGCTTCGAGGGCAACCGGGCGTTCTCCAGCGCCGACCTCGGTTCGCGCGTCGCCACGACGCGGATGTCCCGCTGGGCGGCGGTGCCGCTGCTGGGGCGCCTCGTGACGCGGCACTGTCTGGACGAGCCGACGATGCGCCTCGACGCCCTGCGCGTGCTGTACGCGTACCGCGTGCGCGGCTTCGCCGACGCGTCCGTCGAGCCGGTCGTCGAGCCGCGCGGGCCGCGGGCGGTGGTCGTGGTCTTCCGCGTGCGCGAGGGGGCACCGACGATCCTCACGCGCTTCACCGTCGAGGGACTCGGCGGGGTGGCCGACTCGGCGTCGTTCCTGCGCGACCTGCCGGCGAGGGCGGGCGGTCGGTTCGACGAGCTGGCGATCTCGGCCTCTCGCGACACGCTGCTGCGGCGGTTGCGCAGCGCGGGCTACCCGCGCGCCGACGTGTTCCGCTCGTTCAGCACCGACCGCGCGACTCGAACGGCGCAGGCGCGCCTGCGGGTGGTGCCGGGCGCGCTGGCGCGCATCGGCACCGTGTCGGTCACGATCGAGCCGGCGCCGGGGCGTGCGCCGCAAGTGTCACCGGACGCGGTTCGTGGCCTGCTGGGGATAAGGCCGGGCGAGGTCTATCGCGAGCAGGCGCTCGTCGAGGGGCAGCGCCGTGCCTACCAGACGGAGGCCTTCCGGACGGTGCAGGTGGACCTCGACTCGGCGGGCACCGACTCGCTGGTGGGGATCCGGGTGCGGGTGGCGGAGCAGCCGATGCGCGCCGCGCGCGTGGGCGGCGGTTGGGGGACGATCGACTGCTTCCGGGCGCAGGGGGCGCTGACGCACTACAACTTCCTCGGGGGCGCCCGCCGCCTCGACCTGTCGGGCCGTCTGTCGCGCGTGGGCCGCGGCGCCCCCGCCCGCTTCCCGACGCGCGCGCGGGCGCTCTGCGCCCCCGACGCCTACGAGGACCAGTACGGCGACACGCTCAACTACTACCTCGGGGCGACGCTGCGGCAGCCGCAGCTCTTCGGCTTCACGGCGCTGCCGGAACTGACGATCTACAGCGAGCAGCGCTCCGAGTACAACGCCTACCGCCGCGTGACGCCGATCGGCTTCAATGCCGCGCTCAACGGGGTGCGGCTCGGGCGCCATCCGGTGTCGCTGGCGTACACGCTGGAACTCGGCCGCACCGTGGCCTCCCCCGCGCTCTTCTGCGTGGTGTTCACGCTGTGCAACGAGGCCGATCGCGACATCGCCAGCGAGCAGCGCCGCTTCGCCGCGATCACCGCGAGTACCGAGTTCTCGCGCCAGGACGACCCGGTGTATCCCGCGCGCGGGGGCACGCTGCGCCTCGAGGCGCGTCACGTCTCGCCGCTGGTGGGGGCGGACCCGTCGTTCCGCTTCAACCGCTTCATCGGCGAGGTCTCGACCTTCACGCGCCTTGGGGCCGACGGGATCCTCACCGCCCGGGTGCGCGGCGGCGGGCTGTTCGACCTCAGCGCGCTCCGGAGCGACGCGCAGCGGTTCGTGCCCGTGCAGGAGCGGCTCTTCGCCGGCGGGCCGACCACGGTGCGCGGCTACCGCCCCAACGAACTGGGGCCGAAGTCGTACCGGATCCTGTCGTACGACACGACGGCGGGAGCCGCGATCCCGGGGCAGGCGCGCGAGGTGCCGGTGCCGGTCGGCGGGACGTCCATGGTCGTGGTGAACCTCGAGTACCGGGTGCGCGCCCCCGGCCTCGGCGGGCTCGCGCAGCTGGCGGCGTTCGTCGATGGCGGGCAGGTGTGGACGCGCGATCGCGACTCGGTGCGGCTGACGCTCGAGTCGCTCCGGTGGACGCCGGGCCTCGGGTTGCGCGTCGTGACCGCGTTCGGCTCGATCCGCGTGGACCTCGGCTACAACGACTACCGCCCGATCGCCGGGCCGGCCTACTTCGACACGCCGCTCACCCCGGGCGGCGGTACGCTGTTGTGCGTGAGTCCCGGGGTGCGGCCGCGCGCGGCCTGCCCGGCGACCTACCAGCCCCTGCGCCCGACGTCGGTCTGGCGGCGAATCACGCCGTCGATCTCGATCGGCCAGATCTTCTAGCCGCATGCGCCGCCGCTCGCTCGTCCTCGCCGTCGCCGCCGCCGCGTTCGCGGGGGTGGTGCTCGTGGCGGCGCTGGCCGTGTGGGCGGTGACGAACACCTCGTGGGGCCTCGAGCGCGTGCGGCAGCTGGTGCTCGCACAGGTGCGGGGGACGGTGCGCGGCTCTCTCCATCTGGGCCGCCTGTCGGGGTCGCTGCTCGGCGACCTGCAGGTGGACTCGGTCGAGATCCGGGGCGCCGACGACTCCCTCTTCGTCGCCACCGGGCCCGTGCGCGTGACGTACGACGTGCGCGACCTGATCGACCGCCGGGTCTTCCTGCGGTCGGTGGACGTGGTGCGGCCCCGCCTCCGGCTGAAGGAGTTCCGCAACGGCACGTGGAACTGGAAGAAGATCTTCCCGCCCTCGCGTCCGGCGACGCCGGTCTCGCCGACGCGCGGCTTCGGCGACTGGGTGATGATCGACACCCTCGCCGTCCACGACGGGTCGCTGCTCCTCGTGCAGCCGTGGAAGCCCCCCGCCGGTGTCACGGCGGCGATCCGCGATTCGCTGCTGCGGAAGGCGCGCGAGGTGCACGAGCTCCGGCGCGACGGGCCCGAGGGGTGGGAGAAGCTCTCTCGCTGGGCGAACGCCGAGCTGGCCCTGTCGAACGCACGGCTCGCCCACCCCGACTCGGTGGGGCAGGCCTTCGAGGTGGCGGCGGCGCGCGTCGTGGAGACCGAGCCCGCGTTCTTCGTCGCCGGTGCGCGCGGGCTCGTGCGCAAGCACGACGACACCGTGTGGGTTGACCTCCCCGAGTTGGCTCTGGCGGCGTCGCGGGGGTCGGCCCGCGGCCGGGTGTGGTGGGGTGGCGGCAAGCCGCAGCGGTGGGACGTGCGCATCCGCGGGGACTCGGCCTGCCTGTCCGACTACGGGTGGATCTACGCCACGCTGCCGCGCACCGGCTGCGGCCGCACGGACGTGTGGATCCACAACGACCCGACCGACCTCAAGGTGATGCTCTACGAGTTGACCGACCTCGACGTCCGCTCGACCCGGTCGCGCATCAGCGGGCGGATGACCTTCGGGGTGGGCGGTTCGATCCTGCAGGTGCGCGACGTCGACCTCGCCGCGCGGCCGGTGGACTTCGACCTGCTTCGTACGTTCCGCGGGGGACCGTTTCCGTACGACTTCCAGGGGACGCTCGAGGGGCGGGTGCGGGGGCGTGGCGGGCCGGTGAACCGCTTCGTCGTTGACGAGATGGCCCTTGCGTACCGCGACCGGCATGTAGCCGGTGCCGTCTCGCGGGTGCGCGGGCGCGGGACGCTGGACATCGAGCAGCCGGCCGAGGCGGTCTTCCGCGGGTTCACGCTCGACGCCGTGCAGGTGGACCTGCGCACGATCCGGTACGTGAATCCGGCGTTCCCCGACCTCCGCGGCATCGTGCGTGGCCGCCTGAAGCTTGACTCGCTCTGGTACGACGTGCGCTTCCGCGACGCGGACCTCGAGCACGTCGACGGCGACGGCCCGACCACGCGCCTGTCGGGTCGCGGCCGGATGTCCGTCGGCGACGAGGCCACGCGGTTCGACGTGTCGCTCGTCGCCCAGCCGATGGCGTTCGCGATGCTGTCGCGCTCGTACCCGTCCATCCCGGTGCGGGTCCCGATGTCGGGCCCCATCGCGATCACCGGCACGAGCGACTCGCTCGGCGTCAGCGCCGCGTTCACCGCGCCCGAAGGGGCCCTCGCGTTCCGCGGCGTGGCAGACCTCTACGGTGACTCGCTCGACCCGCGCATCGGCTTCGACGGCACGTGGACGTTCGACTCGCTGGACGCGCGGCGCCTGCTGGGTCGCGAGGCACTGCCGGCCACGCGCCTGACGGGCCGCGTCAGCGGCGCGATCCACGGTGACACCCTCCTGCCCACCCTCGAGGGCTCGGTCACGATCGACGTGGGGCGCGGCGCGGTGGACGGCGTCCGCCTCTACGGGGCGTCGGCCCGGGTGACGCTGGGCGATTCGCTGCTCCAGGTCGATTCGCTCCGCATCGAGACGTCGGCGGCGACGCTGACCGCGCAGGGAGGGCTTGGCCTCGGGCCGACGCGCCGCGACAGCCTGGCGGTGGCCGTCACCGTGGATTCGCTCGGCGGGCTCCGGGCCTACCTCGCCTCGGGGGACGTGGCGGGCGACTCGATCGCCGGCAGCCTCAGCGCGCAGGCGGTGCTCGCGGGAAACCCGCAGGCGCTCGACGTGCGGATGACGCTCGGCGGCGACCAGCTGGTCCGCAACGGGGTGTCGAGCCGGCGACTCGAGACGGAGGTCCGCGTGCGCGACCTCACGGGGAGCCCCGCGCTCGACCTCACGCTGCGCGCCGACACCGTGCGCGCCGGCGGCTTGGAGTTCGTATTGGCGACGGCCGAGGCGCACACGCGCCCCGACGGCGTGGTCGACGTCACCGTGGGCGCCGAGGCCAGCACCGGACCGGCGCTCAGCGCCAGCGGCAGCGTGCGCACGGCCGGCGACACCACGCGTGTGCGCCTCGACCGCGGCACGCTGGTCGTCGGCGACGAGGCGTGGAGCATCGCCGACACCGCCCACGTGCTGCAGGTCGGCGGGCGGGTCGCGCTCGACTCCCTCGTCCTCCAAGGCCCGGACGGCGCGCGCGTGGTCGGGGGCGGGGCCTTCGCCGACTCCGGCGCGATCGACGGCTTCGCGCGGGTCGCCGGGGTGCCGCTGGCGACGCTGGCGCGCGTGGTCGGCTCGACGCTCGCGCCGACCGGCACGCTCGACCTCGATTGGACGGTGCGCGGGTCGCGCCTCGCGCCCGTGATGACCTGGCGGGGGGCGGTCGCGAACGTGGTGCCCTCGTCCGGGCGACCGGTGCGACTCGAGGCGGCGGGCGGATACCGCGACCGACGGGCGACCGCCGACCTCCGGCTGCTCGATGGTCCCTCGACGCTGGTGACCGGCTCGGTGGCGCTGCCGGTGGACCTGGCCCTGACGGCGGGTCACGCGTGGCGCGACACGGCAGGGCGCCTCGAGGGACGTCTGACGGCCGACGGCGTGGATGCCGCGGCACTCGAGGCGTTCACCGGCGCGGTGCGGCGGCTGCGCGGCCGGCTCGACGTGGCGCTGGCCCTGGGAGGCTCGTGGGAGGCACCGCGCGTGACCGGCCGCCTCGACCTCTCCGGGGGCGCGGGCGAGCTGCCCGGCCTCGGCCAGGTGGCCTTCCGCGACGCGGTGGTGGCCCTGCGCTTCACCGGCGACTCCCTGCACATCGACCGCCTCGAGGCAAGATCGGTCGCGCGGTCGTCGCGCCGCGACTTGCGCACGGACCGCATCGGCCGCCTCGAGGGTGGTGGCACGATTGCCTTCGCGCGACTCACCGACCCCGTCTTCGACCTGCGACTGTCGCTCGATCGCTTCAATGCCGTGGCGCGGCCGCGGCTGGCCGACCTCGACCTGACCGGCACGCTGCGCCTCACGGGCCCGTCGTCGGGGGCGACGCTCGCGGGGGCGATGGAGGTCACGCGCGGCACCCTCGTCATTCCCGACGTCGGGCAGTCGAAGCAGCTGGTGGACGCGTCGGATCCCGACTTCCTGCGCGTCGTGGACACGTCGCTCTTCGCGCGCGAGCGCCTGCTGCCGTCGCGTCCGAGCGCCCTCGTGAACAACATCCGCGTGAAGGACGTCTCGATCGCCATGGGATCGGACGTCTGGCTCCGGTCGGCCGAGGCGAACATCAACCTCGGCGGGTCGGTGAGCGTCGCGCGGCGGCCGGTCGCACGCGCCGGCGGCGACTCGTCGCAGGCGCTGCTGTCGTTCGATGGGACGCTGCTGGTCAACCGCGGCACGTACCGGCTCAACGTCGGCAACGTGGTGCAGCGGACCTTCGACGTGGAGCAGGGAAAGATCAGCTTCTCGCCGATCGATCCGAACTTCGACCCCGGGCTCGACATCGCCGCCGTGCACACGGTGCGCAAGTTCAACAGCACCCTCGCGCAGCAGGACCGCAAGATCCGCGTGCGCATCGGCGGCACCCTGCGCCAGCCGTCGCTCGCGTTCGAGAGCGCGGACAACGCGCAGCTGTCGCAGTCGGACCTCATCTCGTACCTCATCACCGGTGCCCCGGCCTTCGGCGTCGGCGATCCGACCCAGAGCGCGGGAGCGGTGAACACCGCGGCCAACGTGCTGCTCGCCTCGCTCTCCTCCGTTCTCGCCGACCGGATCGCGTCGCTGGGGTACCTCGATTACGTGCAGATCCAGACGGCGGGGCTCGACCGGGGGCTCCAGCAGGCCGGGGGCGCGCCGATCGATCCCGCCTCGCAGATCCTCTCGCTGACGCGGATCGGCGGTGGCGTGCAGCTCTCCGACCGCCTGTTCCTGAGCGGGGACGCGGGCCTGTGTCCGCTGGTGCAGCAGCAGGCCAATGCGGGGCTCTGGAACCAGTTCGGCGTGCGGCTCGAGTACCGCGTCGCGGGCGGCGTGACGCTGTCGGGCGGCATCGAACCGCCGACCCAGTCGCTGCTCTGCGGCGTCGCGAACGTGCGCGGCTTCGTCCTGACGCCGCAGCAGATCGGCCTCGACATCACCGCCGCCTGGCGGTTCTGACCCGTGCCGCGCGTGCTGCTCGTGGTGAACCCTGCCTCGCGGCGGGGCGCGGCGCTGGCGGAGCGGGCCCGGCGGGCGGTGCTCCGCACGGGGGCGACGTGCGACATGGTGATGACCGAACGCGCCGGTCACGCCGCCGAGCTGGCACGCGCCTGCGCGCCGCACGCCGACGTGGTGCTGACGCTCGGCGGCGACGGCACGGCGATGGAGGTCGTCGGCGCCCTGGCCGGGCAGGGGATGCCCATCGGGCTGCTCGCCGGCGGCACCGGCAACCAGGTGGTGCGCGCCCTCGGCATCCCGTTGCGCGTGGAACACGCCGTCGCCGCCGTACTTGGCGGCGTCGAGCGGGCCATCGACCTGGGACAGCTGGATTCGGGCCGGCATTTCGCGCTCGCCGTCGGCATCGGCCCCGACGTCGCCATGATCGCCGAGACGTCCGCCGAGGCCAAGCGACGGTTCGGGACGGCCGCCTACGCGTTCACCGGCATTCAGGCCATCCGCCGGCTCGAGCGGTTCGCGGTGCGGATTTGCGTTGACGACCGGACGATCGAACGCGAGGTCACCGCCGTGATGATCGCGAACCTGCCCGGGGTCGAGAACGGGCGGATCACTTTCGGTCCCGATATCCTGCCGGACGACGGCCAGCTGGACGTCTGCCTCTATGATTGGCGGACGGTTCGGGACGCCATCCGGACCTTCTGGCGCGCCGGGACCGGCGGTATCGGCGGCGATCCTTCGTCCGAATTCTTCCGCGGCGCGGTGGTTTCGGTCGAGACTCGCCCGCTGCGTGACGCTGAAGCCGACGGTGAACTGATCGGATCGGCGCCCGTTCGGGCTGTCGTCGTCCCGCTGGCCGCACGTTTGCTGATGCCGGGAGGACGCGCCCGACATCGCGTGGCGTTGCTGTAGCGAAACGATACATTCTGGGCCCGTGCCCATCATGTCAGAGTCTCCTCCCCCGACGCGTCGCACGCCCGTGCCCGTGCCAAGCGTGGCCGTGCACGACGTGCTGGCGTCGCTTTCGGGGCCCGAGGGCGAGGCCATTCGGGCGGTGGTCGGGCGCCTCGAGCGGGATGTGTCGGCGGCGACGCAGCGTGCGGAACTCGCCGAGGCAGTCGCCCTGCGGCTGCGTGAGGTGCAGGAGGCGGTGCGCCGGCTCTCGCGGTCGTTGGGCGAACCGGAGGTGGCGGCGGAGCTCGGTGCCCAGGTCGAGCGCATGGTCGGGGCCGACGTGGTCTCGGTGCTCGACGTCGAGCTGGAAACCGGGGCGGTGTCCACGCGCTGGCGGTCGGTGCGCGGGCAGGTCCTGCCGCGGGCCCCCGTCGCGCTGGCGGCCGGGGTCGTGGCCGACGTGGCGCGCGCCGGGCGCCCGCGTGGCGCGGTCGCCGGGTCGCCGGCCTCGCTCGTGCTCGACGACCTCGACGACGCCATGTTCGTCCAGTCGACCGCGTTCGCGGTGCCGATGCTCGCGGGCCAGCGGCTGGAAGGGGTGCTCGTCGCGGTGTGGCTGGCCTCCGAGCCGCCCGCGTGGGCGCGGGACGTGCTCGAGGCGCTCGCCTTGCACGCCGGCGCGGCGATACGCAACGCGCGACTCTACGCCGAGAGCGAACGCGAGCGTCGGCAGAGCGAGGCCCTCGCGGCTGCCGCCGCGGCGGTGTCGGAGTCGCTCCGTCCCGGCGAGGTGCAGCGGCTGATCCTGCGCCACGCGATGGCGCTGCTGCGGAGCAATGGCGCGTGGCTGGGGCTGCTCGACGACCGGTACGTGCACGTCGTCTCCGGCGTGGGGACCTCGACCGTACTCACCGGCCGCCTCATCCCCCGCGAGGGGACGGCCGAGGGGCGCGTGGTGCGCGACGGCGTGCCGGTGACGGTGACGGACGCCGAGGACGGCGACCTGTTCCGGCCGACGCAGCGGGCGGCGAGCATCCGTCGGGCGGTGATGGTGCCGCTCCTCACGGCGCGCGGCGTGATCGGCGTGATCACCGCCAACGACCGGGAGGCGCCCTTCTCCGACGACGACGTGCGGACGCTGCAGCGCCTCGCCGACCAGTGTGCGGTGGCGGTCTTCAACGCCCGGCTCTTCGAGGAGGCACGGGCGGCGACGCTCGAGTGGAAGGTCGTCTTCGATGCCGTGCCCTGCGGCGTGGTGGTGCTCGACGAACGCGGCCACGTCGTGCGCTTCAACGCGCGGGCGCTGGCACTGGCGGGCGGGGTGACGCAGACCCTGCTCGGGCGCGCCTTCGGCGCCGTGCTGCAGGGCGACCCGGACGACGGGACACCGCTCCCCGCGCCGGTCGCCGAGGCCCTCCAGTCGGGGGCGGTCACGCGGGGGATCGTCGCCGCCACCGCGCGCGGACGGTTCTTCGACCTGCTCGTCTCGCCTCACCCGGGCGGCGGGGTCGTCGCGACCTTCGACGACGTCACCGACGTGCGCGCCCTGGAGCAGCGGCACCGTTCGGTCGTCGAGACGACGAGCGACGCGATCATGGTGACGTCGGCGTCGCGCCGCGTGACCTTCGCCAACCGGGCGGCCCGCGAGCTGTTCGGCGACGGGCTGCTCGGCCGCACGGTGGAGGAGCTGGTGGTGCCCGAACAGCGCGCGGTCGCCTCCCGGGCCGAGGCGGCGGCGTTCGAGGGCCGGCCCCAGCGGTTCGAGACCCTGATGCGCCGGGCCGACGGCGAGGTGCGCACGGTATCCGTGCACGCCGCCCCGCTGCTCGAGCCGGACGGCCGCGTCGGCGAGCTGGTGGCGTCGCTGCGCGACGTGACCGACGAGCGCCGCGCCCGCGACGCGATCGCGACGTCGGAGTCGCGCTACCGCAACCTCGTCGAGCACGCGAAGGACGCCATCTACACACTGGACCGCCGGGGGCACATCACGTCGGCCAACAGCGCCGCCTCGGACCTGGCCGGGGTCCCGGCCTCGACGCTGCTCGGGCAGTCGGTCGATCGGTACCTCGCGACGGACGAAGCGGCGACGGTGGCGGACCTCTTCCGGCGCGCGGTCGCCGGCGAGGCGGTGCGGTTCGAGGCGACCATGCAGCGCGAGGACGGCGAGGTGCGGCTGCTCTCGGTCGTCAGCACGCCGATCCGCGAGGACGGGCGCGTCCGCGGCGTGCTGGGCATCGCCCGCGACATCACCGACGAGCGCCGGCGGGAGCAGGCGCTGTCGCGCTCGGAGGCCCGCTACAGCCGGCTCGTCGAGGCGGCCGGCGACGCGATCTTCACGCTCGACGAGGCCGGGGTGCTCACGAGCGTCAATCGCGTCTTCGAGCGGACGCTTGGCCTCTCGCGCGACGACATGCTCGGGCGGCCGTTCACCACGCTGATCGACCCGTCAACCGACCGCGACGCGCTCTGGCGGATGCTCCGGGAAACCCTGCAGGGCGAGGTCCGGCGGGCCGAGTTCCGGTACCGCGGCGGCCGCGGGGACCTGCGGAGCGCGTCGCTGCTCACGACACCTCTCGAGGACGATGGCCGCGTGACGGGCGTGCTCTGCATCGCCCGGGACGTCACCGACGAGCGCCGGTTGCACGAGCAGCTGCAGCTGCAGGAGCGTCTGGCGGCGATCGGCGAGCTGGTCAGCGGCGTGGCGCACGAGCTCAACAACCCGCTCACGGGGGTGATCGGGCACGCGCAGCTGCTGGTCGCGGCGCCGGGCCTCGACACCGATGCCCAGGACATCGCCGGCGTCATCCAGAGCGAGGCACGGCGCGCCGCGCGGATCGTCGGCAACCTCCTCACCTTCGCGCGCCAGAACCGGCCGCAGCGCGTCGTCACCGACCTGGCCGCCGTCATCCGCGACACGGTCGCGTTGCGGCGCTACCCGCAGCGGGTGCTCGGCATCGAGTGCGAGGTCGAGGTGCCCGCGTCGCTCCCCGCGACGTGGGCGGACGACGGGCAGCTCCAGCAGGTGGTGCTCAACCTCCTCGTCAACGCCGAGCACGCGCTCGAGTCGCACGACGGGCCGCGCCGCATCACCGTGCGCGCCGCCTCCGAGGGCGACGCGATCGCGATCCGCGTGGGGGACAGCGGGCCGGGCATCCCGAGGGACGTGCTGCCGCGGATCTTCCATCCCTTCTTCACCACCAAGCCGGTCGGCAAGGGCACGGGGCTCGGGCTCTCGCTGGTTGACGGGATCGTACGCGAGCACGGCGGCCGCATCACGGTGGAAAGCACCCCGGGGCTCGGCACCATCTTCCACGTCGTTCTGCCGCGGCTCGACCCGCCGGTGCCCGATGCCGCGGTGCCCGCGCGCGACGCGCCGTCGTTGCGGGTGCTCGTCGCCGACGCCGACGCCGACGCGCGCCGCCTCGCCGCGCGCGCGCTCGCCGAGGCCGGCGATGCGGTGCTGACCCTCGCGGAGCCCGAGGACGTGGTGCGCGCCGCGCAGTCCCGCGACTGGGACGTGATCCTGCTCGACCACGGGCTGCCCGGCGGTGCCGGGCCGCTCTACGACCGGTTGCTCGCCACCGCGCCCAGGGCGGCGGCCCGGGTCGCGTTCACCGGCCCCGCCGAGGCGTCGGCGGCCCGGTCGCCCGCCGCGGCCGCCCGGCCGTGGTTGGACAAACCGTTCGACCTCGCGTCGCTCGCCGGGCGATTGCGTGCGGACCTGAGTTGATGGCCACGATCCTCATCATCGACGACGAAGAGAGCATCACCACCGCCTTCGGCGCGTTCTTCGAGAAGACGGGCGGGCATCGCGTGCACCGGGCGCACACCGGACGCGAGGGGCTCGACGCCTCCCGGCAGCTCCGCCCCGACGTCGTCCTGCTCGACCTGCGGCTGCCGGACATGACCGGGTTCGACGTCCTCGAGCGGATCCGGGGCGACGACGCGGTGATCATCATGATCACGGCGTACGGCGACGTCCCCCTCGCGGTGCAGGCGATGCAGGCGGGGGCGGAGAACTTCCTCACGAAGCCGGTGGACCTCGGGCACCTTGGCGTCACCGTGGAGCGCGCGCTCGAAAAGGTCCAGTTGCGGCAGTTCGCCCGGGCGCTGGGTGACAAGCGGGCGCGGGCGCAGGGGTTCCTCCTCGGCACCTCCCCCGCGATGCGCGAGCTCGCCGACCAGATCGCCCTGCTGTCGGCCAGCGACCGCACCACTGCGCTGATCCTGGGCGAGAGCGGCACCGGCAAGGGCGTGGTCGCGTCCTACGTGCACGCGGCGAGCCCGCGCGCCAAGCGTCCCTTCGTGGACGTCAACTGCGCCGCCCTCACGGAACTGACCCTCGAAGGCGAGCTCTTCGGCTGGGAGCGGGGCGCGTTCGGCGACGGCCGTGACGCCAAGGCGGGGCTGTTCGAGGTCGCGGAGGGGGGCTCGCTCTTCCTCGACGAGGTCGGCGACCTCGGGCCGCAGCTGCAGCCGAAGCTGCTGCGTGTGCTCGAGGGCAAGGGATTCCGGCGGCTCGGCGGGACGCAGGAAGCCGCGCCGAACGTCCGCCTCGTCGCCGCGTCGGGGAAGGACCTCGTCGCCGAGGTCACCGCCGGCCGCTTCCGCGAGGATCTCTACTACCGGCTGAGCGTGATGCCGGTGCACCTGCCCCCCGTCCGGGCGCGGGCGCGCGAGGACGTCGTCGAGCTCATCGCCCACCTGCTCGCCGACCTCGGCCGCTCGCTGCCCGACGCGCCGCAGTCCCTGTCCGAGGCGGCGCTCGACCGGCTCCTGCGCTATGCCTGGCCGGGCAACATCCGCGAGATGCGCAACGTGCTCGAGCGGGCGATGATCATGGGCCGCGGCCAGGTGCGACTCGAGGTGGACCTGCTCCCCACGGAGGTGCGCTCCGCCTCGGGGGCCGGCGTCGAGCACCATGTCCCCCGGACGCTCGAGGACGTCGAGCGCGCGCACATCGAGCGCACGCTGCGCGCCCACGGCAGCAACCGTACGCACGCGGCCCGGGAGCTCGGCATCTCGCGCGCCACGCTCATCAAGAAGATCAAGGGCTTCGGGCTGCCGGACGCGCGGCGCTAGGCGCCCGGCGATAGCTTCTCCGCATGGTCGCCATTCCCGACTCGGACCGCATGAGCTGCCGCGCCTGCCGCCGCGACGGACGGGCGTCGGAAGGGTATCCGTGTCGCGAGTGCGGGACGTTCATCTGCCTGCTGTGCTCGATCCGCGGGGTGGTCCTGTGCGCCGACTGCGCAACGCGGGCCGCCTCGGAGGCGACCACCGAACCGCCGCGTCAGTGGACCAGGCCGCCCGGCCCCGGTGCCTGAAGGCCCGGCAGCGGCGCCGCCCCGTGGATCATCAGGGGGACGCGCGCCGCCGCGGTGCGGTCCACGTCGATCTCCATCGTGTACTCCCCCGGACCGTCGGCCGGGAGGTCGAGCGCGGCGATGAGCGGCAGGTCGGCCTCCGCGACGCCGTCGGGGAGGGCGCCGAGTTCGATCGTCCCCACCGAGTTCCACAGCTCGCGCCCCGCCGGGTTGACCCAGCGCATCGCCACCTCGTGGCTGCCGATGTCGGCTCGCGTGCCCTTCAGCCGCACCACCAGCGTCGCGCGCGGGTGCACCGCCGGGAACTGGGCGACGTGCAGGGCGTCGAAGACCCCGAGGACGTTGAGCTTCCCCTCCTGCGAGAGGTTGGCGGCGTCGGCGAAGAGGGCGAAGGACACGTGCATCCCCGGAAGATACCCGACCGACTAGCTTCCCCGCATGCCGACCGCATCGCCGGCCGTCGCGGCCGACGCCTCCGGGGCGGCGGGCCCGCACCCCGCCGGGGTACCGCGGCCCGCCTTCTCCGCCACCGACGTCGCCCTGCTCGTGCTCGCCTGCATCTGGGGCGGGAACTTCGCGGTGGTCAAGCACGGCGCGTCCGAGTTCGGTCCGCTCGCCTTCAACGCGGTACGGGTGGGGCTCGCCACCGCGCTCCTCTTCGCCGCCGCGCGCGCGCTGCGCGAACCGCGGCCGACGAGCAGCCAGTGGCGGACGCTCCTCGCGCTCGGCCTGCTCGGGAACGGCATCTACCAGGTGCTCTTCGTCGAGGCCGTCGCCCACACGCGCTCGGCCAACGTGGCGATCGTCATCTCCTCGACGCCGGCGATGCTCGCGCTCGTCGGGCGCGTCCGCGGGACCGACGTGCTGACGCCGCGCGGCGTGGCGGGGATCGCCGTCTCCATCGCCGGGCTCGCGCTGGTCATCCTCGGCGGCGCGGCGGGCGGGGCACCGGGCGGATCCCTGTCGGGCGACCTGATGGCCTTCGTGGCCGTGTGGTGCTGGGTGGGCTACACGACGATGCTGCGCCCCTACACCGAGACGGTGGCGCCGGTGACGCTCTCGGCGGTCACGATGCTCGGGGGTGCCGTCCCGCTCCTGCTCGTGGGCCTCCCGGAACTCGGTCGCGTGACCTGGGGGGCGATCCCGGCGAGCGCGTGGGGGGCCGTGGGCTATGCCGGCGTGCTGGCGATCGCGCTCGGCTACCTCGCGTGGTACCGCGGGCTGCGCGTCCTCGGGCCGACGCGGACGGCGATGTACTCGAACCTGCAGCCGGTGGTGGCGCTCGCGGTGGGGGCGCTGCTGCTGCACGAAGCCCCGACCGCGTGGCAACTGCTGGGCGCGACGGGAACGATGCTGGGCCTCGTGCTGGTGCGGTTGTGACGGGCGCGCGCTGATGCGGATCGCGCTGTTCGACATCGACGGCACGCTGCTGGCCAGCGGCGGGGCCGGCCGCCGGGCGATGGAGCGCGCGCTCCGCGAGGTGTTCGGCGGCGTCGGTCCGGATGGCTACGCCTACGACGGCAAGACCGACCGCCAGATCGTGCGCGAGCTCATGCTCGGGGACGGACACGACGAGGCAGCGATCGCGGCCGGGATGCCGCGCGTCTTCGCGCGCTACCTCGACGAGCTGCGCGCCGAGGCCGCTGCCTCGCCGATCCGGGCGCTGGCGGGGGTGCCCGCCGTCCTCGACGCGCTCGACGGACGCGACGACGTGGTGCTGGGGCTCCTGACGGGCAACATCGTCGAGGGGGCGCGGGTGAAGCTCGGGGCCGCCGGGATCGACGCGACCCGCTTCCGCGTGGCCGCCTACGGCTCGGACCACGAGCACCGGCCGGAGCTGCCGCGCATCGCGCGCGAACGCGCGGAGGCGTCGCTGGGCCGCCCCGTCCCGCGCGACACGCTCGTGATCATCGGCGACACGCCGCTCGACATCGGCTGCGCCCACGCCCAGGGGGCGCGGGCGGTCGCGGTCGCCACCGGCCGCTACGGTCCCGCGGCGCTGGCGGCGCACGACCCGCACGTGGTGCTCGACGATCTCGCCGACGTGACGCGCGTCGTCGAGTGCATCCTCACCTGCTGAGGACCGCCGGCGTTGCTGCGCGAGGTCGAGCTCAAGAGCGTCGTTGACGACGTATGGCGGTGCCGGCACGCCGTCGAGGCGGCGGGCGGTCGCCTCGTGTTCGAGGGGCGGCTCGAGGATCGCCGGTACGACACCGCCGACCGTCGGCTGCTGGCGGTGGACGTGGTGCTGCGCCTGCGCACCTACCGCACCGCGACCACCGTGCGCGCCGCGCTCGACTGGAAGGGCCCGACGCGGCTCGAGGACGGCTACAAGATCCGCGACGAACTCACCAGCCAGGTCGGCGACCCGGACGCGCTCGGACGCATGCTCGAGCTGCTCGGCTACGCCGTGACGCGCGAGATCGACCGCACCATCGCCCAGTACCAGCTGGGCGAGGCCACGGTGCGCTTCGAGGAGTATCCCCGCATGGACGTCCTCGTCGAGGTCGAGGGCGAGCCGACCGCGATCGAGGCGGCGATCGCCGTCCTCGGGCTCCCGCGCCTCGGCTTCACCACCGAGCGGTTGGCGCAGTTCGCGGCCCGCTTCCACCAGCGCACCGGGGTCGTCCCGGCGACGAGCGACCGCGAGTTCGCCGGGGACGCGCCGTGGCAGGCGGAGGACCCGTGACCAGCGACGCGAGGCCCGCCCCGGTGCGCGTCATCGGCGTGACGGGCGGGGCGACGCTCGACGCCGCTGCGGAGTTCACCTGCACCGACCGCTACGTGCGCCTGACGCTCGCGGGCGGCGAGGTGGCGATCACCTACGACGGGCTCGATGGCGCCGACTCCGACGGCCTCGTGCTCACGCTCGCGGGCCGGGACGGCGCGGCGCTGCGCGTCGAGGGACTCCCGCGCGCGTCGCACGTGGCGGACGAGATCTGCGAGCGCGGGGCCCGCCTCCCGGAGTTCACGCGCGGCCTGCGCGCCTTCGCCTCCGTGCGGGGCGAGGCCGGATCGGACCACGACGTCTTCTTCGGGCCGCTGCTCGCCGCGCGCCGAGCGATGCACGACGCGCCGAGCGCCGCCGCCCGCGTGCGCGCGCTGTCGCCGGTCCCCCTGCGCGAGGCGTTCGCTGCGGGACGCGCCGAACTCGGTCGCCGGCGCTGGCCCGATGAGCGCGACGCCGGCGACCGGCGCGCCCTCGTCGTCGAGCTCGAGGAGCTCGAGGCACCGCTGCTCGTCGCGCTCGACCGCGTGGGGTTCGCGGCCGAGGCGTGGAGCGGATCACCGGGGGCGGCGAAGCTGCGCGAGTGGCGCCACTGGTGCGCCGCGGTCACCGCGGCGTGGGAGGCGGCGGACGCGGCGTGGGTCGCGGCGCTCCCCGCGCTCGCCGACTCGCGTGGCGCCGAAGGAGCGCTCTGGCGACGGGTGCTCGCGAGACGCACGCCGTGATCGTCGGCCTCGGCATGGACCTCGTGGACATCCCGCGCATCCGGGCGATGCTCGCCCGGTTCGGCGCTCGCGCGGCGGCGCGCGTCTGGACGCCGGGGGAGCGCGCCTACTGCGACGGCCACGCCGATCCAGCGGTTCCCTATGCGGCGCGTTTCGCGGCCAAGGAGGCCTGCTTCAAGGCGCTCTCCGGCTCGCCGGACGCGCGGCACATCGGCTGGCGGGAAATGGAGGTCATCCGAGGATTCGACGGGGCGCCGACCCTGCACCTGCACGGCCGGGCCGCACATCGGGCGGTCGCGCTGGGGGTGACCACAGTGCACGTCACCCTGACCCACGCCGAGGGGGTGGCAGGCGCCGTCGTCGTTCTGGAGCGCGGGGGGCCGGGCGACGCTCCAACGAGCGGAAGCGGCGGGGGCTAGGACCCCGCGCCCCCCCCCGACCGCGGACACCGGCCCCCCTGATCGGCACGCCGCTCGGTGCTCGGCGGAGACAACACCGACAGGAGCGTTCGGCTTGGACTGGCGTCCTGCGCCATGGGGGCTACACTACATGAGAGTCCTATGAGAACGATTCTCAACTTCCTCTCCGCCGCCGCGTTCGCCGTCCCGGCGCTTTACGCCCAGGACAATGCCGCGAAGCGACTTGGCGCGATCGTCGCTGTCGCGGCCGACGAGTACTCCAAGGCCGTTGACCCGCGAGGGAAGCTGATCGCGCCGGTCGAGCTCGAGGAGGCCCAGAGCTTCCTCAAGGACGCCAAGGAGGTCGCCACGCGGGTCTCGGGTCCCCGGTCGGCGGAGCTGCGGGCGCTGCTGGACACGATGCTGGTCGCCGTGACGGCGCGGCGCGGGCCCGCGGAGGTTGACGCCCTGCATGAGCGCTTCCGCGCCGCTCTCGGCAGTGATGCCCAGCTCGACCTGCCGACGCGCCGAGTGGACCTCGCTGCCGGCCGGGCGCTGTACGAGCGGAACTGCGCGTCGTGTCACGGCCTGACCGGCGCCGGCGACGGGCCGGCGGCCAAGGGGATGGACCCCGCTCCGCCCGCGATCGGCGAGCATGACGTCGTCTCCGACGTCTCGCCCGGCCTCATGTTCCGCGTCGTGGCCGTCGGCATCAACGGGACCCCGATGGCCGGCTGGGCGTCGGTGCTGACGGCCGACGAGCGCTGGGACGTCATCTCGTACGTGAACACCCTGCGCGGCCGCCCCGTGGCGGCGCGAGGCGAGGCGCTGCTGCGCACGCGGTGCGATCAGTGCGCGCTGGGCGAGGCCGGCGCGTTCGCGTCGGCCGGCTTGCCGCCCGAGCTCGCGAACACCGCGTGGCAGCTCGAGCGCAGCGACCGGCAGATCGCGCTCGCGCTGGCCGAGGCGCCGGGCGGACGCGATCTCCCGTCGGACGACGCGCAGGCGATCATCGCGCACGTCCGCACGCTGCCGTCGCTCGTCGTTCCCCAGACGAAGGTCGCCGACGGTCGCGATCCCTCGGCCGCCGCACGACAGGTCATCGCGCTGCTCGACGAGGCGCTCGCCGCCGCGAAGGCGGGACGCGTCGCCGAGGCGGGCGACCGGGCGTTCGACGCGTACATCGCCTTCGAGCCGCTCGAGACGGCCGCCCGCGCGGTTGACCCGGGGGCGGTCACCGCGATGGAGTCGCGCTTCGCCGAGTTCAAGGGGGCGGTCAAGGCCGGGGATCTCGCGGCCGCGACGCTCGCGCGCGACGCCGTGCAGGCGGGGATGCCGCGCATGATCGAGCTGTCCGCGCCGGCCACCGGCTGGTGGACGCCTTTCCTGCAGGCGTTCCTGATCATCCTGCGCGAGGGTTTCGAGGCGATCCTCGTCATCGGCGCGGTGATCGCGTTCCTCCGCAAGACGGGCCACGCCGCGCAGGTGCGGCGGGTCTGGCACGGCGTGGCGTGGGCGCTCGGCGCCAGCGCCGCGACAGCGGTGGCCCTCATGACGGTCTTCCGCTCGCTCCCCGCCTCGCGCGAGATCGTCGAGGGGGTGACGATGCTGCTCGCCGTCGTCGTGCTCTTCTCGGTGAGCTACTGGCTCGTCTCCAAGGCGGACGCCGCGCGCTGGAACCAGTTCATCCGCGGCAAGGTGAACGACGCCATCGCGAAGGGGGGCGGCACGGCGCTCGCGGTGGTCGGGTTCCTCGCGGTCTACCGCGAGGGCGCGGAGACGGCGCTCTTCTTCCAGGCGCTCTTTTCGGCGCCCGAGGTGGCCCCCGCGCCGATCGCGGCGGGGATCACCGTGGGCTTCGTCGCCCTCGTGGGCATCTACCTCGGCTTCCATCGCTTCGGCATGACGCTGCCGATGCGGCCCTTCTTCCAGGTCACCAGCGCGTTGCTCTACGCGATGGCGTTCGTTTTCGCGGGCAAGGGGGTGCGCGAGCTGCAGGAGGGCAACGCGCTCCCGATCACGTCGCTGCGCGGCTGGCCGCAGGTGGAGGCACTCGGGATCTTCCCGACCGTGGAGACGATGCTCGCGCAGGCGCTCCTCGCGGCGGCGCTGGGCTACGCGATCTGGCGCACCCTGGCAGCGCGTCGTGCGCTGGCGGCCGCCGCCGGCGGGGGGCTGCGCGACGGGACCGATCACGTCCACAGCGACCTCGAAGGGAAGGTAGCCGAGCTGACCGCGAAGGCGACGGTGTTGCAGGAGCGGGTGCGGAACCTCGAGGAGGAGCTCGCCCGGGCGCGCGCGGCGCGCGGGTAGTCCGCGCGGCGCGCGGGTAATCCGCGCGGGACCGCTCGATCGGCGCGCCGGGGGGCCCCACCGGTGCGGCGCAGGTCAGGCGGCGGCGACGTCCGGCTGGGCGGGTCGCCGCTTCGCCAGCATCCACGCAGCGCCCCCGGCCGCGATCGTCAGGGCGATCAATTGGGCCACGGTGAGCCCCGCGGCGACGCGGTCGTCCTTCGCGCGGAAGAACTCCACGACGAAGCGCTCGGCACCGGCGAGCACGCAGTAGGCGCCGAAGAGCCAGCCCGGGGCGTGGCGGTGCCCGCGCAGCCGCCACAGGATCAGGAACATCGCGAGCCCCATCGCCGTCTCGTACAGCTGCGTGGGATGCACGGCGATCACCTCGGTCGGCGGCACGTCGGCCGGGAAGCGCACGCCGAAGTTGCGCGCCATGCTCTCGGCCGTGCTCGGCGGTGCGCCCTCCGGGAATCGCACCGCCAGCGGCCCGCTCCACGGCCGGCCGTAGTCGTCCCCGACGGCCCAGCAGCCGGTGCGGCCCACGGCGTAGCCCCCCGCGATCGCGATGCCGGCGACGTCGGAGATCTTCACGAAGTCGCCGCCCTTGCGACGGATGACGATCCAGCACGCGATGACCGCACCGATGAAGCCGCCCCAGAACACGAACCCCCCGCGGGAGAGGAAGGCCGAGGGGTCGCCGGTGAGGATCACGTAGTAGAGCTTGGCGCCGACGAGGGTCCCCAGCACGGCGGCCAGCACCGCGTCCGGGATGACGGACGCGTTGTGGGGGTCGCCGCGCTCCTCGAGCGCCTTGACGCAGATGTGCTGCGCCACGACGAAGGCGAGCAGGACGGCGAGCCCGAAACCGGTGAGCTGCAGGGGCCCGACTTCGTAGGCGAAGGGATGCACGGTGATCGGCACGGTGGTAATCTCGCAGGGAACCGGCCGGTACGTCAGCGGCAGGGGGTGGGCAGTTCCTCGATCCGGGTGAGGCGATGCGGCGATACGGCATGCGGCGGTCGGTCACGATGTGGACGGGATTCGTCACGATGGCGCTCTTGCCGGGGATCGTGCCGGCCCAGACGGGCACCGCGTCCGTCCTGCGCTGGGACGTGGGGGCGGGGACCGACGGCACCTCGGCCCTCACGGCGATCGGGCTCAGCCGCCTGTGGCCGGTCGCCGCCGGTGGCCGTGTGCGGGTGGGGGCGGGGGCCCGGTGGTCGTCGTGGATCGGGGGGAGCCAATCGCTCGCGACGGCCGATCCGGCCCTGATCCGGGACGGTCGCGTTGACTCGCTGATCGTCCCGGTCGGGTGGCACAGCGCCATGAACGTCGGCGTGCACCTGGCCCTGCAGGCGACGGACCGCGTGGCGCTCGGGGCCAACCTCGATGTCTTCGGATGGTCGTGGGGGACATCGCAGGTGGGGACCCTGCGGCTGCTCGGCGCGCCGGTCGGGCAGCGCGTCACGGCGAATCCGCAGCAGTGGAACCGGTTCGGCGGCGGGAATCGCGACCGGGGGACGCTCGCGAGCGAGTTCTGGGTCGGCTGGGACGTGCGCCGCGACGTGCGGCTCCGGGCGGGGCTCAACCACTTCGTGCTCGAGCAGACGACTCCGACGCTCGGCACCGGCGGCAACACGCGGCACCGGCGGTTCGGGAACGCCGTCTTCGTGTCCCTCGGGCGGCTGGTGCGCTGAGGGCGCGGTACCCCCGCCGCCCTACGGCTGCGTCCGCCGCATGAGCGCCTCGATCTCCCGGACCTCCCGCGGCGCCTGCGACAGCCGCTCGAGGCCGGTCGGCGTGACGCGGTAGTCGTCCTCGATCCGCACCCCGGTGTCGGCGTACCGCGCGACCGCGGCCCGGGCGAACGCGACAAAGGCGCGGTTGCGCGGCGTGTCCGGGAGGGTCGCGAGCGCGTCGCGTCGCACGTAGAGCCCGGGCTCGATCGTGAAGACGTCGCCCTCCTCGTAGGTCCGGGCCGGACGGTCGCTGAACTGCGCCGGGTCGTGCACGTCGAGCCCGATCCCGTGGCTGTACCCGTGATAGGAGAACAGGTACCACTGCGGACACGGCTCGCCCTCCTTGCGGATCCAGGGCCGCACGGGGCAGAGCCCCTCCGGGGCGTCGAACGTCGCGTCGGCGGCCTCGATGAGCTTGAGCCGCTGCATCCCGGCGATCAGCACGCGCCGCGCGGAGTCGTTGGGGACTGCGCTCGGCGTCCCCGGGCGCACCTGCCGCTCGAAGGCCTTCTGCGACGCGAGCACGACCTCGTACACGGCACGCTGCTCCGGGGAATAGCGCCCGGTCACCGGCACGGTGCGTGTGACGTCCGCCGAGTAGCCTTCGAGCTGCACGGCGACGTCCATCAGGATCACTTCGCCCGCCTTGAGCACGCGCTCGCCGGCGTCGTAGTGGAGCAGGGTGCTGTTGCTGCCGGTGCCGACGATGCTGGCGTAGCCCGGCCGGTCGCCGCCGAGACGGCGGAAGGCGTATTCCATCTCGGCCTGCACCTGGTACTCGGTGAGACCGGGCCGGATCGCCTTCATGGCGGCGACGTGGCCGGAGTCGCTCACCGCGACCGCGCGGCGCAGGACGGCTTCCTCGGCCGGCGACTTCCTCGCGCGGTGCCAGTCCACAAGCGGGGTGCCGTCGCGCACGACGAGCGCAGGGTGCTGCGCCTGCCGCCGGCGCACGAGCGTCCGCAGGAACGTGAGCGAGTCGCGCGACGTGAACTCGTTGGCCTGCGCGTCGGTGACCGGCAGCCACGGCAGGGGGGCGGCGGCGAGCGTGTCGAGCAGCGGCTCGAGCTGCTGCACGTAGCGCACTTCGAGCCCCGTCTCGCGCGCGAGCGTCGGCGGGTCGGTGACGCGCCCGTCGTAGAGCGCCGTCCGCAGGTTGGTCGGGGGCACGAAGAGCACGGCGCGCGAGGCGCCACCGCGCTTGACGAGGACGAGCGTCGCGTCCGGCAGGAGGTAGCCGGTGAGATAGCGGAACGCCGGCAACTGGTAGAAGGGCGGCCAGTGGACCACCGGATCCCGCGCTCCGGCGACGAGCACGACGCCGCTGTCCACGCGGCTCAGGACGGCGGCGCGGCGGGCGGCATACTCGGCGCGCGGGATGCTGGGGGCCGCGAACGTGGCCGGCTGGGCGGCGGCGGGCCCGAGGGACGCGGCCAGCGCGAACGCCGAAGCCGCGAAGGCGCGGGCCGGTCGGACGAAGGGGAGCGGGTGCGGCATCCCCCAGTATGTCAGGTCCCCAGCCGCTTGGCGAGTTCGCGGCCGATCTCCTCGGGGGTCTCGTTGGGGGCGTAGCGCTTCTCGACCGTGCCGTCGGGGCCGACGAGGAACTTGGTGAAGTTCCACTTGATGGCCTCGGTGCCGAGCAGGCCGGGCTTCTCCCGCTTGAGCAGCTGATACAGCGCATGCGCTCCGTCCCCGTTGACCTCGATCTTCGCCATCATCGGGAACGTCACGTCGTAGCGGCGTTCGCAGAACTGGGCGATCTCGGCCTCGGTGCCGGGTTCCTGGTGGCCGAACTGGTCGCACGGAAAGCCGATCACGGTGAGCCCCCGGTCGCGGAGCTCGCGCCAGAGGTGCTCGAGGCCCCGGTACTGCGGCGTGAAGCCGCACTGCGAGGCGACGTTGACGACGAGCAGGGTCCGGCCCTTGAACTCGCCCATCGTCGTCTGGCGACCGTCGATGGTGGTGACGGGGATGTCGTGGAGGTTCATGCGGGAAGAACGTAGGTTCCCCCGCCATGGTGCCCGGCCGCCTCCCCTTCGCGCTCGGTCCGTCGCCCATCCATGGGCGCGGGGCTTTCGCACTGGCCGCCATCCCTGCCGGCACCCGGCTCATCGAGTACGCCGGTCGCCGCCTCACGCCGGCGCAGGCCGACGCCCTCTACCCGGACGCCGACGCCGAGGCCCCGCACACGTTCCTGTTCGCCATCGACGACGACATCGTGGTGGATGCCGGTGTGGACGGCAACGAGGCGCGCTGGCTCAACCATTCGTGCGATCCCACCTGCGACGTCGTCATCGAGGACCGGCGGCTCTGGATCGAGACCGTGCGCGACATCGCCGCCGGCGAGGAACTCACCTACGACTACCAGATGACCCTCGAGACCCGGCACACGCCGGCGGCCAAGCGCCGCTTTCCCTGCCGGTGCGGCGCGGCGACGTGCCGGGGCACGATGCTGGCGAAGAAGCGGTAGCGGGTGCAACGTCGGACGTCCCCAGCCCAGC
>JAJTHG010000021.1 GCA_021298835.1 Gemmatimonadota bacterium | reverse complement strand
CGGCGGCGGCAGCGCTGGCTGGCTACCTCGCGGCGCGGGAGGCCGCCCGCGACGGCGAGTTCCGCTGGGTGATCGCGCAGGGGCTGGAGCTGGGACGCCCCAGCCGGATCGAGATCGAGGCCGACAAGCGCGACGGGGCGGTGCGCGCGGTGCGCGTCGGGGGAACGGCGGTGCTGGTGGCGCGGGGCCGGTTGCTGCCCTGACGGGCCCTGCCCCCGGGCCTCAGCGCACCGACCGCACCGAGCCCCAGAGCCGGTGCTCGACGTCCGCGGGGCACCGGTCCACCCGCCGCCGCGCGAGCCGCCAGCCGCGCCACACCGCCACGATCAACCCGCCCAACAGGCGGAGCCGGCTCTGCCGCGCGTGCCGCACCAGCAGCCGCGGCCCCCATTCGCGCGCCTGCCGGTACGTGACGTCCTTCCAGAACTCCCCGTGCGGCCACAGGTGGCGCCACGCGAAGTACATCACGCCCTCCATGCGGTCGGCGACCGAGTCCTCCGCGCTGCGCGTGCCGCCCGACGGCGCCTCGTGGTGCAGGACGTCAGCGGCGGGCTCGAACGTGACCCGGTACCCTGCCCACAGCAGCCGCAGGACGAAGTCCGTCTCCTCGCGCAGCCAGCCGTAGGTCTCGTCGTACCCGCCGATCGCCATGGCCGCCACGCGCCGGACGGCATGGTTGCAGCCGCGCACCGAGGCCACGTGCTCGAGCGGCACCTGCGCGCCGACGTCGAGGTAGTGGTAGTCGCGGATCAGCGGCCAGTCGCGCCGCGAGGGGAACGGCATGCTGTGCGCCGCGCGCACCCGCCCGCCGACGGCGGCGACGTCCGCGAAGGCGAACGCGGCGCGGTACGCCTCGACCAGGCCGGGCGCGACCGTGACGTCGTCGTCGAGGAAGACCACGATGTCGCTCGTGCAGTCGCGCAGGGCGCGGTTGCGCGCCGCCGGCAAGCCCGGCGGCTGCGTCGCGAGCCGGATGCAGCCGTCGCGCACCCACGCCGCGAGCTGCGCGGCGACGTGCGGCTCGTGCTCCGGGGACTGGTCCACGACCAGCACCTCGGCCGCCGCCGGGCAGGTCGCGAACACGCTCCGGAGCGTGTCCAGCAGGACCTGCTCGCGGCGAAACGTCGGGATCGCGACCGCGAGGGTGGGGGCCGGGGTCATGTGCCCGGAACGTCGGCCCGCCGTCGGGGGTTCGCCAGCCCCCCCGGGGCAGGGTCAGAACCGGACGTCCACGCTCGCGACCACTCGGGTCTGGCGCGTCGGCGCGAGGCCGCGCACGACGTCCACCCGCATCAGGCCATCCAGGAACGTGACGCCGAGTCCGGCCCCCCGCACGGGGCGCGCCCCGGGGACGCCGATCGCCACCCGGTCTCCCGCCCAGCCGACGTCGTAGAACGCGCTGAGGCGCGCCGCGGAACGTCCCCACGCCAGCTCGTTCCGCGCGAACCAGAACGCCGTCCCCGCGAAGCCCGGCGCGGTCGGCGAGACGAACTGCCCGCGAACGGTGGACAGCCCGCCGATGAAGAACTGCCGCTGCGGAGGGGGAGTCCCCGCGGTGGTGCCGGCCGCACCCGTGATTGCGCCCGACAGCTGCCCGACGATCGTGCGCGTGACCGTCCCCTCCGCGAGCAGCCGGGCGAAGGCGCTCGTGCCGACCGCGCCCTCGAGCCGCAGGTCGGTGAAGAGCCGCCAGTCGTCGGGATCGACCCCGAAGGTCCGCCGGTCGCGCAGGTCGGTCCCCACCCACGACCCGCGCCGCGCCGCGACGTTGCCGGTGAAGGTCCGGTCGTTCGAACCGCCGAAGACCGTCCACCGCGTCGCCACCGGGGCATCTGCATGCCGCTCGACGAACAACCGCGCCGACGTGGCGCCCGCGGGCTCGGTGCGCCACGTGAGGTCCGCCCCCGCCGCGCGGTAGTACATGCCGTCGTCCAATCCCTGCAGGAGCGCGACGAACGACGCGCCGAACGACAGCGGCTGGCCGTAGTCGGTGGCGACCGCCGTCTCGCGGTAGAGGCGCGCCGTCACGCTGCGACGCCCGGTCATGCGCTGGACGGACACGCTGGCCAGCGGCTGACGGTCGGCGAGGCCGAATCGCGCGTCGCCCCGCCAGCGCCAGCCCCCCCCCAGCTCCTGCGACACGCCGATCCCGGTCGAGAGCCCTTCCACCCGGTTGTAGCGCAGCGCGCCCTCGGCGAGCGAGAACTCCAGCACGGGCCGTCGCGGCGCGAAACCCGCCTGCAGCCCGAAACTCAGTTCCGCCAGCAACTCCTCGCGCTCGGCCACGCCGAAGAGCGCTTCGCCCGGGGAGAAGAGACTCGGCGGCAGGTCGGGGGATCGCGCGAGCAGAGCCCGGTCGCACGGCGTCCGCAGGCGCACCGGCACGCGGTCGCCGTAGAGCGCACTGTACGTGGTGTACGAGCCGGTGGTCACGCACTGGAGCTTCCGGTCGATCGTTGCCGAGTCGCGCCGCACGTCGGCATGCTGCCGGCGGAGCCGGCGGGCGAGCAGCGTGTCGCCGCGGGTGCGCGCCTCGCGGGCGGCCCGCTCCAGCGAGTCGGGCGACCCCACCAGCGCCAGGCGGGCCCGGAGCGAGTCGGCCGGGAGGCCCTCGAGTCCCGTGGCCAGCGGCGACCGCACCGGTGGCGTGTCGTCAGCGACACCGGCGGCGTCACCCGCTTCGTCGGCGTCCGCCGGTCCAATTGCGCCGACTCTCACGCTGACAAGCGCGTCCGACGCCCCGCGTCGCACGGCTGCGGTGTCGAGCGGCTCGAGCGTCGGGTCCTTCACGTTGATGCTGGCGTACTTGTAGCGCTCCTCGAACGTCACCGGGAGGCGCATCACGTTCACCTGCAGCAGGCCCGTCAGCGACTGCGTCCGCGGCATCCAGACGCCGTTGAAGAGCCCGTACTCGATCGTCACCCCTTCGAGCGTGGCGCGCAACGGCGAGAGAAACGGCCGCACCCACAGCGGCACGTCGTCCATGGCCGCCTCGTCCTCCTCCTTCGCGGCGGCGATGATGTTGATCTCGGTTGACAGCCGGTAGGCCGCGCGCACCAGGATGCCGCTGGCGACGTCGAACCAGAACGTCCCCACGATGCGGCGCCAGTCGGGCACCCGGGCGCTGATGCGCAGCTCGCGCAGCAGGATGCGGCGCCCGCCGCCGATGTCGAGCCGCAGCGAATCACCGAGGGCGTAGCGATAGTAGGCCTCGGCGCCGATGGCGAGCGGGTGGATCACCTCGTCCGGGTTCACCTCGGCGAACGCGACCGGGCCACCGAACCAGAGCGCGTCGCGTCCCGGGTAGTACGGGAGCGTCGGCAGGTCGAGCTCCATGTCGGGCTGGGAACTGGTCCACACCGCGGCCATCGGCACGGCCGCGCGGGCGCCGGTGTAGTCGATCGTGGCGCCGCCCCCCCGCTGCCAGCGGACGCGCATGGCCGTCTCGCTGCGCAAGGCGAGCCGCTCGCGCCCGATCGAGCGCATCCCCAGCCCCGCGCTCAGGCGATTGTAGGCCATCGCGTCGTACGCGACGATGCTCGAGTCCTGCCGCATGCGGGCGTCGCGCGCCAGCAGGAGCAGGGCCTTCGCCCCCGGCGTGGTGAAGGCGGACGCCTCGAGTTCGGGCGTGAGGGGGATGCGTGACCGGGGCGGGCGCCGCGGGGGCCCCGAATCGGGCCGCGGCCGGGCCGTGTCGGCGGGCGGCGGGGGTGGGGCCTGGACCTGGAGGGCGGCGAGGGGGGCGGACGCCCCGACGAGCAGGCCGGCGGCAAGGACGACGCATGAGGAAGGCACGGTGAGCCGTACGCGCCGCGGAATCGCCGGTTTCGTGCAGGGGGGGACCGGACCGGCCGATACTCCAGCCAGCATGAGCACGTTCATCGCCCTGCAGCCCTGCTTCGACCGGCAGGAGCGGGTGCGCGCGTACGCCGTGGCGTACCGCACGCGCTTGCCGCTGGAATTGACCGACGGTGCCGATCCGGCGGCCGCCACGCTGTCGGCCGTGCTCGACGCGCTGCTGCGCGAGGGACTGCCCCGCGTGACGGGTCGTCAGCCGGGCCTGCTGCGCATCGCGCGCGCGCAGCTGGCGGACCCCCAACTGCGGCTCCTCGACCCGGCGTCGGTGATGCTCGTCGTGGACGGTGTCACCGACGGCATGGCCCGGCTGGTGGCCGGCGCCGCCCGCGCACTCGCCGCCGCCGGGTACGGCATCGCCCTCGAGGTCCCCGCCGGGATCGCGGTGTCCCCGGCGCTCGCCGAATGCGCCTCGCTCGTCATCGTGGACGTCCTCGGCGCCTCACCCGATCGCGCGGCCCCGCGGCTGACGGCGGCCCGCGCCGTCGGCCTGCCGATCTGCGTCCGCAACGCGCCGCCCGGGTCGCCGCTCGCCGACTGGATGCGCGTGGGCGCCGCGATGGTGCAGTGGGTCGCGCTGGCGGCCGCACCCCGGCGCGAGGACGCTCAGGGCTCGCGCATCAACGACGCCAACGCGCTCGGTCTCCTCGGGGCGCTGCGCGACCCCAAGGTGCACGACACCGTGCTCGAGGACGGCTTCAAGCGGGACCTCGCCCTGTCGTACGACCTGCTCAAGCTCGTCAACAACGCCGCGGTCGGCGGGCGCGAGGTGTACTCGATCGGCCACGCGATCCGGCTGCTCGGGCGCGAGGCGATCCACAAGCGGCTGGCGACGCTGGTGCTGCGGTCGCTCGGCGATCGCGGGGTGCGCGGCGAACTCGCCCACCGGGCGCTGGTGCGCGGCCGGTTCTGCGAACTGCTCGCCGAGGAGGCCGGCGTCCCCAAGGCCGCCGGTCCGCTGTTCGCAACCGGCTTCCTGTCGCTGCTGCCGACCCTCCTGGGGATCCGCCCGACGGACCTCCGGCACCACGTGCCGCTCGCCCCCGACGTGCGCGACGCGATCGAGCATCGGGCCGACTTCTACGGGATGATGCTCGGACTGGTGGAGAGCTGGGAGGGCGAACGCTGGGACGGCGTGCTCGTGCGGGCGGCGGCCGAGGGGATGGCGGAGGCACCGCTCGCGGCGCGGTACCTCGCGGCCATCGGCTGGGCGCGCGAGCAGCTCGCCGGGGGCGTCGCGGCCGCGGCCTGAGCCCGGCGAACGGCGCTATCTTCCGCCGCGTGATCCCCGCGGCCGACGTCCTTCCCCCCGCCCTCGAGGTGACCGGCCTCGTCAAGCGGTACGGCGACGTCACCGCCGTAGCCGGCCTCTCGCTCGCGGTACGGGCCGGCGAGTGCTTCGGCCTTCTCGGGCCGAACGGTGCCGGCAAGACGACCACCCTCGAGATCTGCGAAGGGCTGGCCACCGCCGACGAGGGCGAGGTCCGGCTGCTCGGGCGCGCGTGGCGCACCGACGCCGGCTGGCTGCGGCAGCGCATCGGCCTCGCCCTGCAGGAGACGCAGCTCGCCGAGAAGCTGACGGTGTACGAGACCCTGCGCCTGTTCGCGTCGTTCTACCACGCGCCGCGCATGGTCAACGACGTGATCCCGCTGGTGGGGCTCGAGGAGAAGCGCGACGCGCGCGTCGGCACCCTCTCCGGCGGGCAGAAGCAGCGGCTCGCGATCGCCTGCGCGCTGGTGGGCGATCCCAAGGTGCTCTTCCTCGACGAGCCCACGACCGGGCTCGACCCGCAGTCGCGTCGCCAGCTGTGGGACCTGATCGAGGCGTACAAGCGCGCGGGCGGCACCGTCGTGCTCACGACGCACTACATGGACGAAGCCGAGCGGCTCTGCGACCGCATCGCGATCGTCGATCACGGCAGGGTGATCGCCGAGGGGACACCGCGGGCCCTGGTGGGGTCGATCGGCGCCGAGCACGTGATCCGCTTCGTGCTGGCCGACGGGGCCGAGGTGCCGTCGGCCCTGCTCGAGGCGCTGCCCGGGGTGCGGGTGGTGGCGGGGACGCGGGACGACGGCACCGAGTTGCAGTGCACGGCGGTCCACGAGACGGTGCCGGCCTTGCTGGGGCTGCTCGCGCAGCGGGGCGCGCGGCTGGCCGACCTGCGCACGCACGCGCCGACGCTCGAGGACGTGTTCGTCTCGCTCACCGGCCGCGCGCTGCGGGAGGCATAGTGGCCAAGCCGTTCCCCGCGCTGAGCATCGTGCAGCTCACGCTCGTGCGCATCAAGGAGTTCGTGCGCGAGCCGGAGGCGATGTTCTGGTCGTTCGTCTTCCCGCTGCTGCTGGCGGCGGGGCTGGGGATCGCGTTCCGGTCCCGGCCGCCGGAGCAGCTGCGCGTGGCGCTGGTGCGCGACGCGGCATCCGACTCGCTGGAGCGGGTGCTCGAGCGCGGCGGCGGGCTGGTGGTGGACGTGCTCGACGACAGCACCGCCCTCATGCGGCTTCGCACCGGGCAGGTGGCGCTGGTCGCCGACCGCGACGCCGGCGGCACCCTCCGCTACGAGTTCGACCCCGAGCGCCCCGACGGCCGCGCGGCGCGCTTCCTGGTGAACGACGCCCTCCAGCGCGCCGCGGGGCGCCCCGACCCGGTGCCGGTCGTCGAGCGCACCGTGCGCGAGCGCGGCTCCCGCTACATCGACTTCTTCATCCCCGGCCTGCTCGGCATGAACCTCATGTCGAGCGGCATCTGGGGGATCGCGTTCTCGGTGGTGACCGCGCGCAACCGCAAGCTGCTCAAGCGGCTGGCGGCGACGCCGATGTCGCGCGCCGAGTACCTCGCGAGCTACCTGCTCTCCCGACTCGGGTTCCTCGCGGCCGAGGTGGTCGTGATCGTGGGGTTCGGCGCGCTGGCCTTCAACGTCCCCGTGCGGGGATCCGTCGGGGTGTTCGCGCTGGTGACGCTGCTCGGGGCGCTCGCCTTCAGCGGGCTCGGGCTGCTCGTGGCGTCGCGGGCGACGACGGTCGAGGGAGCGAGCGGCCTCGCGAACCTCGTCATGCTGCCGCAATGGATCTTCAGCGGGGTCTTCTTCTCGTCGAAGAACTTCCCCGACGCGCTGCAACCGTTCATCAGTCTGCTGCCGCTGACGGCGACCGTGGACGCGCTCCGCGGGAACCTGCTGCAGGGGAGCGGGCTGGTCGAGCTGGCGCCGCACCTGGGGATCATCCTCGCCTGGCTGGTGGTGACGTTCGGGCTGGCGCTCCGGCTGTTCCGCTGGCGGTGAGCGACGCCGCCCCCGCGACCGCCCGCATCGTCGCCGCCTTCCTCGCGGTGTACGTCGTCTGGGGGTCCACGTACCTCGGCATCCGCGTCGCGCTCGAGAGCATGCCGCCCTACGTCATGGCGGGCACGCGCTTCTTCGCCTCCGCGGCGCTCATGACCGCCTGGGCGCTCCGGGCGCGCGCGCCGCGCCCCGACCGCCAGGACCTGCGCACCGGGCTCCTCACCGGCCTGCTCATGCTCTCCGTCGGCAACGGCACCGTCACGTGGGCCTCGCAGTACACGGCGTCGGGACGCATCGCACTCGTGGTCGCGCTGACGCCGGTGTGGATGACGCTCTTCGACTGGGCGCGACCGCAGGGGGTGCGGCCCGCGCGGCTCGAGCTCGCGGGCCTCGTCGTGGGCTTCCTCGGGGTGGCCTGGCTCATCGGCCCCGACGCATGGGGCGGCACGCACGACGCGACGGTCTTCGGCGCCGAGCTGCTCGTCGTGGCCGGCTCGATGAGCTGGGGCGGCGGCTCGCTGCTCACCCGGTACGCGCGCGGCCGCACCACCCCCGCGATGCGCACCGCCCTGCAGATGTGGGTGGCGGGGGCGGCGCTCTCCGCCGTGGCGATCGTGCGTGGCGAATGGGGGGCGCTCGACCTGTCGGCCGTCACGCTCCGCTCGTGGCTCGCCTGGGGCTACCTCGTGACCTTCGGCTCGCTCGTCGGCTTCTCCGCCTACGTGTGGCTGCTCCGGGTCGTCACGCCGGCCAAGGCCGCGACCTACGCGTACGTGAACCCCGCCGTCGCCCTGTTCCTCGGCTGGTGGCTGCTCGACGAACCGCTCTCCTCGCGCACCATCGCCGCCAGCGCGGTGATCATCGGCGGCGTGGCGGCGGTCACGCTGGCCCGGCGTCCCGCCCCCGTGCCGGCGGCCGCGGAGACCGACGAGACTCCCATCGGCGAGGTCGCGTGACGCTGCGCTGCCTCGCTATTGACTGGAGCGGCGCGCGCGAGCCCGCCGAGCAGCGCCGGCGCATCTGGATCGCCGAGGCCGCGCGCGGCCGCCTCGTGCGCCTCGAGGGCGGTCGCACGCGCGACGACGTGACGGCGTGGCTCGTGGCGGAGGCGCGACGCACCCCGGGCCTGCGCGTCGGCCTCGACTTCGCCTTCGGCTTCCCCGCGTGGTTCGCCCGCACGCTCGGGGCCGACGACGGCCCGGCGGTGTGGCGGTACGCCGCGGAGCGGGGCGAGGCGTGGCTGCGGTCGGAGGAGCCCCCCTTCTGGGGGCGCCGCGAGAAGCGGCCCGGCCCGGCCGACGCCGAGCGCCACTGGCGCGGGACCGACCTCGACATGCCACCGGTGCAGGGCATCCGGCCCAAGTCGTCGTTCCAGATCGGCGGCGCGGGGGCGGTGGGCACCGCGACGGTGCGCGGCATGCCCATGCTGCGCGCGCTGCGCGCGGCCGGCTTCGCCGTCTGGCCCTTCGACCCCGTCACGCCGGACGCCCCTGCGGTGCTCGAGATCTGGCCGCGCGCGCTCACCGGTGCGGTGGTCAAGTCGAACGCCGACCACCGCCGGGCGTACCTCGCGACCCGCGTCGCGGGCCTCGATCCCGGGCTGCTCGAGCGGGCCGCCGCCAGCGAGGACGCCTTCGACGCCGCCATCGCCGCGCTCGCGATGGACCGGCACGCGGCGGCGCTGCGGGCGATCGCGGCCGCCGAGGGCGATGCGCGGATCGAGGGGCGCATCTGGATCCCCCCGGCGACGCGCAGCGCCCCCGCGCGAGCGACCCCCGCGCGAGTGACCCCCGCGCGAGCGACCCCCGCGCGAGCGACCACCGCGCGGCGCGCCGCGCCGGAGCGCGAAGGCGCCGCCGCCGCGGCGCCCGACGACGACCCGACACCGCTCGGCCCCTTGGCGGGCGACGCGCCCGGCGACCTGCCGAGCGCCGCGTTCGCCGCCGCGCTCACGCGCGTCTCGGCGTTCGTCACCCGGTACCTGGAGTCGCCCGGGCAGTGGCCCGTGAAGTCCGCCGTGCAGCCGGGCGACGTGCGGCGCGCGCTGCCGGCCGCCCCGCCCGGGGCCGCGGAATCGCTCGACTCGATCCTCGACGACGTCGAGCGCATCATCGTGCCCGGCCTCACGCACTGGAACCACCCGGCGTTCTTCAACTGGTTCGCCAATTCCGGTGCGATGCCCGGGGTGCTCGGCGAGTTCCTCGCGGCGGCGCTCAATGTGAACGGCATGCTCTGGCGCGCCGCGCCGGCGGCGGTGGAACTCGAGCAGCTCTCGCTCGACTGGCTGCGCCAACTGCTTGGGCTGGGCCACGGGTGGTTCGGCGAGATCCTCGACACCGCGAGCACCGCGGCGGTCCACGCGCTCGCCGCGGCGCGCGAGGCGCAGCCCGACCTCGCGATCCGCGCCCGCGGCATGGCGGGGCGCACCGACCTGCCGCCGCTGCGCGTCTATGCCTCGGCGCACGCGCACACGAGCATCGACAAGGCGGTGATCACCCTCGGCCTCGGCCACGACCACCTGGTGAAGGTGCCGGTGGACGGACAGTACCGCATGCGACCCGACGCGCTCGAGGCCGCGATCGCGGCCGACCGCCGGGCCGGCCGCCGGCCGCTCGCGGTGGTGGCGACGGTCGGCACGACCGCGACGACGGCGATCGACCCGGTGCCCGAGATCGCCGAGATCGCCCGCGCCGCCGGAGCGTGGCTGCACGTGGACGGCGCGTACGGCGCGGCGGCCGCGGTGGTCCCCGAGTGGCGTGGTCTGCTCGACGGCGTGGACCTGGCCGACTCGTTCGTGGTCAACCCGCACAAGTGGCTCTTCGTCCCGATGGACTGCTCGGCGTTCTACGTGCGCCGGCCCGAGGTGCTCCGCGCCGCGTTCTCGCTGGTGCCGGCGTACCTCCGGACCGACGACGGCGACGCGGTGAACCTGATGGACTACGGCTTCCAGCTCGGCCGCCGCTTCCGCGCGCTCAAGCTCTGGATGACGCTGCGCGCCTACGGGGCCGACGGGCTCGCGGCGCGCATCCGCCACCATGTGGCCCTCGCCCGGCACTTCGCCGACCTCGTGCGCGCCGACCCGGACTGGCGCGTGATGGCCCCGGTCCCGCTGTCGCTCGCGGTGGTGCGCTACCAGCCGGCGGGGATGCCCGACGCCGCGGCGGACGCCGCCAACGCGCGCCTCGCCGAGCGGGCGTCGGCGACCGGGGCGGTGTTCCTGGGGACGACGGTGCTCGACGGGCGGACGGTGCTGCGGCTGGCGGTCGGAAACATCGGCACGCAGCGCGCGCACGTGGAGCGGGCCTGGCAGGTGCTGCGGCGCACGGCGCGGGAGGGGTGAGGAGCCGGCGACTCAGTCGCCGGCCACCACCGCCGCGGCCGGCACGCGGTGTTCGGCCGTCTGCTGGGTGACCGTCAGCCCCACCAGTCGGGCGAGCCGCGTGCGCCACTCGTCGAAGATCTCGTAGAAGGTCGGGATCACGACGAGCGTGAGGACCGTCGAGGTGATCGTCCCGCCGATCACCGCGATGCCGAGCGGCGCGCGGAACTGCGCCCCCTCGCCGCGCCCGAGCGCCACCGGGATCATGCCGGCGATGAGCGCGAAGGTCGTCATGAGGATCGGCCGCAACCGGATCGCGCCGGCCTCGATGAGCGCCTCGCGGAGCGGCATCCCCTGCTGCTCGCGCGCCCACTTGGCGAAGTCGATCAGCAGGATCGCGTTCTTGGCCACGATCCCGGAGAGGAGGATCACGCCGATCATGGACATGATGTTGAGCGTCTGTCCGGTGATCGCGAGGGCGATCATCACGCCGATCAGCGACAGCGGCAGCGAGATGAGGATCGCGACCGGGTCGAGGAACGACCCGAACTGCATCACGAGGATCAGGTACATCAGCAGGACGGCCACCGCGAGCGCGGTGAGGATCTTGGTGAAGATCTCGCGCTGGTCCTTGACCTCGCCGCCCTGCGAGACGACGACGCTGGCGGGTTTCTGCAGCGTGGCGAGGCGCGCCTGGATGGCGCCGCTCACCTCGGTGAGCGGGCGCGTGGCGTTGGCCTGCACGACCACGACCTTGTTGCGGTCGAGGTGGCTGATGATCGCCGGCCCGAGCGAGGGCTCGACGCGGGCGATCTGCCCGAGGGGGATCGTCGTCGGCGGCGCGCCCGGGGGCCCGATGAGCAGCGGCAGCTGCTCGAGGTCGGTCGTCCGCGTACGGGCCTCGGGGGCGAGCCGCACGCGGACCTCGCGCACCTCGCCCGAGGGGTCCACCCACGTGCCCGCCTTGACGCCGGCGAAGGCCGGGAAGAGGGTGTTGGCGATCGCGCCCACGGTGACGCCGAGCGAGCCGGCGAGGCCGCGGTTGAGCGCGACGGTGAGCTCGGGCTTCTGGCCCTTCGTGGAGAGCCCCACGTCCACCGCGCCCGGCACCTGCTTCACCTCCGCCTTGACCAGCTCGGCGAAGGCGCTCAGCTCGGCGGCGTCGGAGCCGCGCAGTTCGAGCTGGATCTGCTTGCGCCCGCCGCCGAAGTCGGAGGCGAACACCGAGACGTCGGCGCCACCGATCGCCTTGACCTCGTCGCGGAGGCGGTTGGCGAGCAGCTTGACGGAGAGCGTCCGCTCGCCCTTGGGCACGAGCTTCACGTAGATGCCGGCGGTCGTCACGTCGCCCGAGGCGCCGCCGATGGTCGTGTAGGTGTAGCGCACCTCGGGCCGGGCGCGCGCGAGCCGCGCGGCCTCCTCGGCCTTCAGGCGGGTGTAGTCGAGGTTCGAGCCCGGCGGCGTCTCGACGACGACGTTCATCTCCGAGCGGTCGTCCTCGGGGACGAAGCCGCCGCCCACCAGCCCGAATGCCGGCAGCGCCAGCGCGAGCACGAACGAGCCGAACGCCAGCGCGACCATCGCGACGCGGTGGTCGAGCGCCCAGCCCACCACCCGCTTGTAGCGCTGGGCCTGCGCGTTGAACCAGGCGTTGAAGCGGTCGAGCGTGCGGGTGATCCAACCCTTCTCGTGCTCCGCGAGGTGCGGGTCGGGCCAGTAGGCCGAGAGCATCGGGTCGAGCGAGAACGAGACGAACAGCGACACCGCCACCGAGCAGGCGATCGTCAGGGCGAACGGCTTGAACCACTGCCCGGCGATGCCGTAGAGGAACGCGATCGGCACGAACACCGCGATGATTGACGACGTCGTCGCCGCCACCGCGAGGCCGATCTCGTCGGTCCCCTCCTTGGCGGCCGTGTAGTGGTCCTTCCCCATCTCGACGTGCCGCACGATGTTCTCGCGCACCACGATCGCGTCGTCGATCAGGATGCCGATCGCCAGCGACAGGCCGAGCAGCGACATCGTGTTGAGCGTGAAGCCGAACCACCACACCGCGATGAAGCTGGCCAGCACCGAGACCGGCAGCGCGAGCCCGGTGATGACGGTGGACCGCCACGAGTTGAGGAACAGGAACACCACCAGCACCGTCAGCACGGCGCCCTCGATCAGCGTCCACTGCACGTTCGAGACGCTCGCGTTCACGCGGTTGCCGGCGTCCTTGACGATATCGAGCTTCACGCCGGCCGGCAGCGTCCGGCGGATCTCCTCGACCTTGGCGCGAAGCCGGTCGCTCACCGCGGTCGTGGACGCCTCCGTCGCCTTCTTGACGTCGATCCCCACCGCCGGCTTGCCGTTGTAGAGCGCGATCGTCCGCGCCTCCTCGACGCCGTCCTTCACCTCCGCCAGCTGCCCGAGGCGGATCGGCACGCCGTTGCGGGTGGCGACCACCAGCTGCATGAAGTCGCCCGGCTCGTCGAGCCGGCCCTGCAGGCGGATCTGCCGCTCGTCGAGCACGCCGTTGATGCGGCCGGCCGGCGCGGCGAGGTTCTGCTGCTGCAGCGCCGCCACCACCTGCGCGGTGCCGATCCCGTTCGCGAGCAGCGCCTGCGGCTTGAGTTCGACGGTGAGCTCGCGCTTGACCGCGCCGTTCACCGTGACGTCGGCCACGCCGCCGAGGGCGCGCAGCTCGCGCGTGATGCCGGGGTCGGCCAGCCGCGTGAGCGCCGCCTGGTCGAGCGCCTCCGACGCCAGCGTCAGCGACATCACCGGCCGGTCGGTATCGGAGAAGCGCTTGAGCACCGGCTCCTTCATCTCCGGCGGCAGGTCGGCTCGCTTCAGCGAGATCGCGTCGCGGATGTCCTGCTGCGCCGTGCCCAGGTCCTTCTCGAAGACGAACTGCGTGATGATCGTCGCGAAGCCGTCCCGCGCCTCGCCCGTCACCCGCTCGACCCCCTCGATCCCCTGAATCGCCTCCTCGAGCGGCTCGAGGATCTCGCGCTCCACCTGGTCGGGAGAGGCGCCGGGATAGACGATCGTCGTCGCGATGATCGGCGGCGCGACCACCGGGAATTCGTCGGTCTGCAGGTTGGCCAGCGCCGCGATGCCGAACGCCACGAGGGCGATCATCGACACGACGGTGATCAGCGGTCGCTTGATGGAGAAGTCGGAGATGAACACGGGAGGAGCCGGTGGAGGGGCGGGACGCGGGTCAGCGGGACGGCTTGTCGCTCGGGCTGCTCACGACGACCGGCGTGCCGGCCGAGATCCCGCGCGCCGCGCCCACCAGCAGCGTGTCGCCCGCGGCGAGGCCGTGGCGGACCTCGAAGCGCTCGCGCGCCTTGTCGTGCAGGCCAAGCTCCACCGCTACCTGCTCGGTCCGGCCGCCCTTCAGGCGCAGGACGAACGGCGACACCCCTCGGCGGTCCACCGCCGTCTCGGGCACGACCAGCGCCGGCCGCGCCGTGCTCGCCACCCGGCCTTCCGCGAAGAGCCCGCCGACGAGCGGCTGCGCCCCGCGGTTCGGGATCGTCACGTAGATGCGCACCTGGCGCGTCACCGGGTCGGCGGTGGGGTTCACCGCGGTCACTCGCCCGGTGAACACCTTGTCGCCGTAGCCCGAGACCGTGAAGTACGCCGGCGCGCCGATCCGGATGTCGCCGAGCTGCTCGGCCGGCACCGCGGCCTCGAGCCGCATCGTGCTCGGGTCCACCACCGTGAAGAGCGCCGCGCCCATCGTCACCACGTCGCCGGCGGAGATGCTGCGCTCGCTGACGACGCCGGTGAAGGGGGCCGTGATGCGCGCACGGTCGAGGTTGTCCTGTGCCGACTGGAAGCGCGCCCGGGCGTCGGCCAGCTGCGCCTGCGCCTGCAGCTGGGCCCGCGTCGCGTTCTCGAGCGCCTGCTCGCTCAGCGCCCCCTCGGTGACGAGCCGCTTCGTGCGGTCGAGGTCGCGCGCCGCGTTGTCGGCAGCGATCTGGCCCGTCGTCAGGCCGCTCTTCGCGCCCAGGAACGCATCGCGCAGGGCACGGTCGTCGAGCTGGCCGAGGACCGTTCCCGCCGACACGCGCGCCCCCTGAAGCACGTGCACGGCGAGCACCGGACCCGGCACCTGCGCACGCAGCTTCGCCTCGCGCTCGGGCGCGAGCGTCCCCTGGATGCCCGGTCCGCTCTCGATCGTGTCGTTGGCGACGATCGCCACGACCTCGCGGCCGACCGTCACGGCCGCCGTGTTCGCCTCGGCGGCCTCACCGTTGCGGTTGCAGCCGGCGAGCGCGAAGGCGCCGAGACTGAGGAAGATCAACGCGGCGCGCGGCCGCGGCATGGTGTGCGTCACGATCGGTATGCCTCGGTGTCAGTTCGAGCCCTGCAGGTTCGCCACCGGGCCGGTGGCCGCGCCGCCGGCCGGCCGCCCGCCCGCGCCGGCGCCCGCGCCGGCCCCGCCGGCGGGGGCGAGCGGCATCGTCCCGGCCGCCCCGGCGGCGGCGGGCATCCCGCCGCCCGCGCCGAGCGGCAGGTCCTTGAGCAGCCGCAGCCGGAGCTGCGCCAGTGCCAGCGTCCGCGCCGCCGTGACGCGGTTCGCGCGCGCCTGGGCCAGTTGGTTGCGCGTCTCGATCAGCTCGAGCTGCGTCGAGACGCCCTCGGCGTAGCGCACCTCGGCGATCCGGTAGGCGCGCGCCGCCTGTTCGTCGGTGCCGAGCGACGAGAGGTACGAGGCCTGCGCCTGCCTGAGCTCGTTGACCGCCTGCCGCGCCTCGATGGACGCCCCCTCGCGCACCTGCTGGAAGCGCTGCTCGGCGTCCACGAGATTCGCCCGGGCCACCTCGACGTCGCCGGTGATGCGCCGGCCCGTGAAGATCGGCACCGAGAGCCCCGCCGCGACGGTCCAGTTGGGGAAGTAGTCCGT
Source organism: Gemmatimonadota bacterium (assembly GCA_021298835.1). Classification (GTDB taxonomy): domain Bacteria; phylum Gemmatimonadota; class Gemmatimonadetes; order Gemmatimonadales; family Gemmatimonadaceae; genus JAJTHG01. Next base: position 32,871 of record JAJTHG010000021.1, on the reverse strand, counting down.
CCAGCCGCGGCCGGCGTCGTCGGGATAGGCGAAGCGCTGGTAGTTCGTGCTGATCTGGATCGCCGGATAGCGCGCCGCGCGCGCCGCCGAGAGCAGGTACCGCTGCGCGATGACGTTCTCGCCCGCCTGCCGCACCGCGAGCCGCGACGCGGCCGCGGTGTCGCCCACGGGGACGGTCGTCACCGCCGCCGCCTGCGCCCGCAGCGCCGCGAGATCGGCGGCGACGGCGCGCGCGATCGTCGCGGTATCGGGTTCCGTGACCGGCGTGGCGAGGGTCAACGGCGCGTCGAGCGGGAAGTTGAGCAGCGCCTTGAGCCGCGCGAAGGCGGCGTCGCGCTGCGTGAGCGCCCCGTACACCTGCGGCCGCAGGTTGTCGCGCGCGACGCGGGCCCGGAGCAGGTCGAACTCGGCCGAGGTCCCCACCTGGCGCGCGAGGGTCGTCTGCCGCAGCGCACGCTCGGCCTGGCCGAGCGAGGAATCGGCGATCGCCAGCAGTTGGTCGGCGACGGCGGCGTCGAAGTAGGCCTGCGCGACGTCGTACTGCACCTGGGCGGCTGTGGTCGTGAGGCCCAGCGTCGCCGCACGGCGGCCGGCGGCGGCCGCCGCCGTGCCGGCGGTGACGCGACCGGCGGCGAAGACGGTCTGCTGGGCCGTGACGCCCAGCACGACGTTGTTCGGCGAGGCGAAGACGCGCGTGAACGCCGCCGTCCCGTCGCCGGAGCCGCCCGTTCCGGTACCCGTTCCGGTACCCGTTCCGGTGCCCGTTCCGCTCCCCGAGCCGCTCGAGTTGCGCGCGGCCGCCGCGGCGATCGCCGCGAACTGGTTCTGCAGCTGGCGCTGGTAGCTGACGGTGCCGTTGACCTGCGGCAGCAGCTGCGAGCGGGCGGAGAGGTACTGCCCGTCGGCGCGCCGCACGGCGCTCTGCGCGATCGCGAGGGCCTCGGAGGTGCGCGTCGCGAGGGCGAGCGCCTCGTCGAGCGTGAGGGCGCGCGAGGCCGAGGCGGCCGGGGCGACGGGCCCCTGCGCCGAGAGGGGAGCGCACCAGACGGTCGCGACCGTCGCGAGGGCGGTCGCGGGACGACGGACGGCGTGGACGAGACGCATCAGGACGGCCCGATGGAGGACGGTGTCGCCGAACAGGGCGCGCCGGCGTGCTCGGCCGACGGCACGGGGTCCGCCACGCCGAGCGCGCGCAGCGTGAGCTCGACGTAGGCGACCACCGCCTGCGCCGGATCGGCGGGATACGTGCCGGGGAAGAGCTCGCGGCCGACGGCATCGGAGAAGAGCGTGCCGCTCAGCATCGCGGCGACGGTGACCGTGTCGTAGGGGCGCGTGGCGTGCCCGGCATCGCGGAGGCGATCGAGGTAGGCGCAGAGCACGACGAACTCGCGGTCGCGCGCCTTGCACATGGGCGAGAGGACCTCGGGATGCTCCCCGATCTCGCCCATGGACTGCATGATGAGCCCGCGGCGCTCGCGGACATGGCCGTGGTAGCTGCGGGCCCAGTGCAGCAGCTCGCGACCGGGGTGGCGCGGGGTCTCGGGGAGCTCGACGCGAAGGCCCGCGCCGACCTGCCGCTCGAGCACCTCGACGATCAGCGCCGCCTTCGAGCCGAAGGTGCGGAAGAGCGTGACCTCGTTGACGCCCGCCTCTTCGGCGATGCGCCGCGTCGTCGCGCCGCGGAATCCGAACTCGCCGTACACCTTGGCCGCTGCCTCCGCGATCCGCTCGCGGAGGGGGGGAGCGTGGGTGCCGGTGTCGGGTGCTGTGGTGGCCATGTGCATGCAAGTATATGCTTGCACGATTTCTGCCGCAAGTGAGTGCTTGCTTTGAACCACGTGGTACTAGCGCGCCGCGCCTGTTTCGACGCGCGGCCTCCCGCGTGACGGCTTGTCGCGCGCCGGTGCCAGATTGGGGGAGTCGCGGTCGGCCGCAGGCGGCTCGCAGCGGCACGTGCAACCCCGCCCCCTTTCGGTCGTCCTTCTCCCCGGACGTCCCTGCCTTCTCCGCCTCAGCCTCCGAAGCCACCCCATGGCGCTGCTGCTGTACGCCGTCTTCATCCTCTCCGGCGCTGCCGGCCTGATCTACGAGTCGATCTGGAGCCGCTACCTCGGGCTCTTCGTCGGCCACAGCGCGTACGCGCAGATCATCGTGTTGGTGATCTTCCTGGGCGGCATGTCGCTCGGCGCGACGCTCGTCGGCCGCCGGTCGGAGACGGTCAAGCAGCCGCTCTTCTGGTACGCCGCGATCGAGCTCGCCTGCGGCGTCATCGGGCTCGTCTTCCACGACACCTACGGCGCCGTCACCGGCTGGGCGTACGACCACGTCTTTCCCTCGCTCGGCTCGCTGGTGGCGGTGGACATCGTCAAGTGGGCGATCGCCGCGCTGCTGATCCTGCCGCAGTCCATCCTGCTCGGCACCACGTTTCCGCTCATGAGCGCGGGGGTGCTGCGCCTCGTGCGCGCGCAGGGCGACGCCCGCGCGGGCCGGGTGCTGTCGCTGCTCTACTTCGCCAACTCGCTGGGTGCCGCGGGCGGGGTGCTGCTCGCCGGGTTCTACCTGATCGACGAGGCAGGGCTGCCCGGCACGCTGCTCGCGGCGGCGATGCTGAACCTGCTCGTCGCCGGCATCGTCATCGTGGCGCTGCGCGTGCGCCGCATGCAGGACGGGGAGGCGGGCGAGGCGGGAGCCCCCGCGGCGGCGGCCGAGGCGCCGACGGGGGCCGGGGCGCCCACCGCGCTCTCGCGCACGCTCCTCGCCGTCGCCTTCGGCACCGCCGCCGCCTCGTTCATCTACGAGATCGCGTGGATCCGCATGCTCTCGCTCGTGCTCGGGAGCGCCACGCACTCGTTCGAGCTCATGCTCTCGGCCTTCATCCTCGGGCTCGCCCTCGGCGCCTTCTGGGTCCGCACGCGGGCCGACCGCTTCGAGGACCCCGTGCGCACGCTCGGCGTCGTGCAGGTGGTCATGGGGCTCCTCGCCATGGCGACGATGCCGCTGTACCTGCAGTCGTTCGCGTGGCAGTCGGCGCTCCTGCAGGGGATCACCGCCACCGAGCAGGGCTGGCGCTTCTTCACGACGGCCAAGTACGTCTTCTCGCTCGCGGTCATGCTGCCGGCGACGTTCTGCGCCGGCATCACGCTGCCGCTCATCACGCGCGTCCTGCTGGCCAACGGTGCCGGCGAGCGTGCGATCGGCTCGGTGTACGCCGTCAACACGCTCGGCTCGATCCTCGGCGCGGCGGCCGCCGGCCTGGTGCTGATGCCGCTGCTGGGGCTCAAGTGGCTGCAGGTCGCGGGGGCCGGCGTGGACATCGCCTTCGGCCTCCTGCTGCTCGCCGGCGTGGCCGGCACGGCGCGCGCGCCGCGCACCCTCGCCGTCGCGGGCGGCGTGGCGCTGGCCGGCCTCGCGCTCGTCGCCACGACCGTGCGCTTCGACACGCTGCTGCTCACCAGCGGCGTCTTCCGCCACGGCCAGCTGCGGAGCGCCGGCGACGGCTGGACGACGATCTACTACACCGACGGCCGCACCGCCTCGGTGGGCGGGCTGCGCAACACGCGCGGCCTGAGCCGCTCGCTGCTCACCAACGGCAAGCCCGACGCCTCGCTCAACGAGTCGTGGCTCCAGCCCTTCACCGGCACCGCCCCCGTCACCGGCGTCTCCGGCGACCAGGCCGCGCAGACGCTGCTGCCGCTGCTGACGCTGGCCTACCGCCCCGAGGCGAAGTCGGTGGCGAACATCGGGCAGGGCTCCGGCATCTCCGGCCACGTGCTGCTCGGCTCGCCCACCGTCGCCAAGGTCACGACGATCGAGATCGAGCCGCGCATGGTGGACGGCTCGCGCATCTTCCATCCCGCCAACCGGCGCGTCTTCGAGGATCCGCGCCACGCGTTCGTCATCGACGACGCCAAGTCGGTCTTCGCCGCCTCGCGCGAGAAGTACGACCTGATCCTCTCCGAGCCCTCGAACCCGTGGGTCAGCGGCGTCGCCGGCCTCTTCACCGACGAGTTCTACCGGCGGGTGCGGGCCTCGATGGCCCCCGACGGCGTGCTCGGACAGTGGCTCCAGGCGTACGAGACGAGCGACCTGCTCGTGCTCTCGGTGCTCGCCGCCGTGCACCGCAACTTCCCGTACTACGTCGTGCACGCGGCGTCGGGGGCCGACCTGCTGATCATCGCCTCGATGCGGCCGCTCTCGAATCCCGACTGGTCGATCGTCGGCGCCCCGGGGATCCGCGAGGACCTCGCGCGCAACTACCCGCTCACGCCGCAGGCCTTCGAGGCGACCCGCATCGCCGACCGGGCCGTCCTCGCCCCGTTGCTCGACACCTGGCGGACGGTCAACTCGGACTACTACCCGGTCGTGGACCTCGGGGCCGAGAAGGCGCGCTTCCTGCGCACGCGGGCCGCCGGGTTCATCGGCACCGCGTCCGACCGCTTCGACGTCATCTCGCTGCTCTCCGACACGCGCCGCGGCCTGCCCGGGGTGCAGCAGGCGCCGGCCGAGATGCCGCGCCTCATGAAGGGCGCCTACGCCGAGCGGGTGCGCGCCCTGCTCGCCGGCCGCCCGGTGGACTCGCTCGGCGGTTCCGCCTTCACCGCCGTACCCACCTCGGCGTGGGAGGCACAGCAGTTCGAGACCATCCTCGCCGCGGGCCGCCCACCGGCCGACTGGCGGCTGTGGGCGAACACGCTGTCCTTCGTGGACGGCTCGCTGCACGGTGCCTCGTCGGGCGTGGTGGACGAGGCGTGGTTCGGGCGCGTGCGCACGTACCTCGACCGGACGCGCGCGCCGGACGCCCCGCGCGCCGCCGTGGATTTCCTGCACGGCCTCGGGACGCTCGACTTCGCCACCGCGGCGCGGGCCTCCGCGCTGCTCGAGCGCGAGCAGCGGGCGGGGCGCGCCTGGGTGGATCCGGCCGCGCTGCGGCACGGGGGCGTGGTCGCGCGGCTCCGCACCGGCGACGCGGCCGGTGCCGAGCGGCTGCTCGACCTTCTCACGCCGGCGGCGACGCGCGAAGACGCGCGGACGCTGCTGCTCAAGAGCTACCTCCGGGCCGCGAAACAGGCGGGCTGACGAGCGCGGTCTAAATGGCCAATGCCCCGAGGAAGCGCCCGACGCCGCCGCGGAACATCGCGGTGACGCCGCGCCGCACGTCCTCGTCGCAGCAGGTTGTCGATGACCTCGTCGCGGAGTTCGAGGTCCTGCGGGCCGAGGACGAACGGAACGCCCCGAAGCCCCTGCCGCCGGCATCCCGGAACCTCGCCAAGCTGGCGATCGCCGCCGTGCTCGTGGTGCTGTGCGCCGTGACGTGGGTCATCGCGTGGGACCGGCTGCAGCCCCCGATCGTCGATCCCCTGCGCTGCCGCGAGCAGCGCCTCGCCGAACTCCGGCTGCGCCTCGCCGCACAGGCGCGGCTGGTGGACAAGTTCGCCCGCACCCACGGCGACCTGCCGGCCACGCTCGCCGTCGCGGGCGATCCGCTGCTCGGCATCGGCTACGTCAAGCGGCCCGACGACGAGTACGAGCTCGTCGCCCGTGACGGGAGCACGATCCTGACGTATCGTTCGTCGGAGCGCATCGAGGAATTCGTGGGAGACGCCGTGTCCGTCGTGAGCCAACCATGCCGCTGAGCCGCCGGTCCGGATGGACGCTCGTCGAGCTGATCATCGTCCTGGCGCTGGTCGGCATCCTGGCCGGCGTCGCCCTGCCGTCGGTGCTGACGGCGCGCCAGCGGGCGCGCGCGGCCGCCGTGCAGGCGCACCTCGCGGAGTTGCGGATCGCCATCAACCGGGTCTGCGCGGCCGGCGCCGCCCCCTGCGCCGAACCCGACTCCGCCGTCTTCGCGGACGCGGCGCCGGGGGTCACGCCGCCGTGGCTCGCGGACTCCCTGCCCGTGCGGCTGTGGTTCGACCAGCGCACCCGCAACGGCTACACCCTGCAGTGGACGCCGCTGCGCACCGCCGTCAACACCGAGACGCGCGTGCTCCGCACCGGCTCGCGCACGATCCCCCGATGGCGGTTCTGGGGCGTCTGGTGCATCGACTTCCCGTTCACCGTCACCGACACCATCCGCGCGATCACCGAGACGCAGGGCGCCTACGGCCGCATCGCGCTGGTGGACGAACAGGCGTCCGTGGGCCTCGGCCGCCTCGTCGGCGTGATGTCGGGCGTCACCGTGACGGAGGAAGGCACGGAGGGGGCCCCCAACCGCTGGATCTTCATCACGGACCCCGTGACCTTCCGCAACCGCACCGTCTCGCAGGATTCCATCTGCCGCCCCAACTCCCGCTGCGCCCGCATCCCCTGCTGACGCCCCGGGGGGCTCAGGGCAGCGGCGTCGCCGGCCACGCCGCGCCGAGCCGCGCGACGATCGCGGCATAGAGCTCGATCCCGTCCCACAGGTTCTGCAGCCGCAGGTTCTCGTCGGCGGCGTGCTGGCGGTTGTCGTGGTTCACGATCGGCACCACGATCAGCGGCACCCGCAGCACGTCGGCGAAGTCGTGCATCGGCAGCGACCCGCCGAGGGTCGGCATGAGCACCGGCGGCTGCCCGAGCGCCTCGGTGGCCACCGCCGCGAGCGCGCGCGAGACCGGCGCATCGAGCGACGTGCGGAGCGCGGGGTAGCCGTCGCCCCACGCGAGCGTCGCGAGCTTCGGGTGCGCGAGCCGTTCGGCGAGCGTCGCACCGCCCGGCGGCACCAGGTGCCACCCCTGCGACCGCAGGAAGTCCTCGACGAGCGTCCGCACCCGTGCCGGCGACTGGTCGGGGACGAGCCGGAAGCTCAGCGAGGCCGTCGCCTCGGTGGGGATCGCGTTCGCCGCCTCGGCACCGGTGCCGCCGCTGCGGAGCCCTCGCACGTCGAGCGACGGCAGCATGATGCGCAGCGGGCTCGGCGCGTCGTTCGCCTCCGTGGCAGCCAGCCCGAGTTCGCGCCGCAGTGCCGCATCCACGTCCGGCACCCGGGCCACCGCGGCGCGTTCGGCGGCGGTGATCGGCCGTACGTCGTCCATGAAGCCGGGAATGCGGATCTCGCCGTCGTCCGAGCGCATCGCGGCGAGCAGCGTCGCCAGCCGCATCGCGGGGTTCGGCGCCCAGTTGCCGTAGTGGCCGCTGTGCAGCGCGCGGAGCGGCCCGTACACGGTGAGCTCGGCCCCGATCACGCCGCGCACCCCGAAGACCAGCTGCGGCGCGCGGCTCTGGTGCACCGGGCCGTCGCCGAAGAGCCACGCGTCCGCGGCGAACAGGTCGCGATGCCGCTCGAGCAGCGGGCGCACGTGTTCCGAGCCGGCTTCCTCCTCGCCGTCGAGGAAGACCTTGAGGTTCACGCTCGGCCGGCGTCCGAGTGCGTCCAGCGCGTCGAGCGCCGCCAGCAGGGCGATGATCGGCGACTTGTCGTCGGAGGCCGAGCGGGCGTAGAGCCGCGCCTCGCCGTCCACGCGGCCGGTGGCGGGAATGGGCATCGGCTGCCCGCCCGCCTCGAGCGTGCGCGTGCGCAGCACCGGCTGCCACGGCGGCGTCGTCCACTGCGCCGGCGTCACCGGCTGGCCGTCGTAGTGCATGTAGAAGACGACCGTGCGCGCGGCCCCCGGGGTGCGGCGCTCGCCGAAGACCGCCGGCGGGTGCGGGCCGTTCTCGAGCCGCCGGGCCGCGAAGCCGCGGCGCGTGAGCATCGCCACGAGGGTATCGGCGTTGCGCCGGATGTTCACCGAGTCGCTGGCGAGGTTGGGGATCGCCAGCAGGCCGGCCAGCTCGCGGACGATCTGCGCCTGACGCGGCTCGTGCCAGGTGCGGACGGCGCGTGCGAGGTCGCGTGCGGGCTGGGCGGCAAGGGGGGCCGTGGCGGCGGCGCCGCCGGCGAGGGCGGCGGCGGCAAGGTGGAGGGCGAGGCGCATCCCCATACCTTACGCGCATGCGTACGCTTCGCCACCACCTGCTGGGCCGCTCGGGACTGCGGGTCTCCGAGCTCTGCCTCGGCACGATGACCTTCGGCACCGAGTGGGGCACCGGCGCCGACGCCGCCGAGTCCCGCCGCATCTTCGACGCCTACGCCGGGGCCGGCGGCAACTTCGTGGACACCGCGAACCGCTACACCGAGGGCACCTCGGAGCGCCTCGTCGGCGAGTGCATCGCCGCCGACCGCGACCACTTCGTCGTCGCGACCAAGTACACGCTGGTCGACCGCAAGGGCGACCTCAACTTCGCCGGCAACCACCGGAAGAACCTCGTCCGGTCGCTCGAGGGATCGCTCCGCCGGCTCGGCACGTCGCACGTGGACCTGCTGTGGATCCACGCGTGGGACGGGGTGACGCCGCTCGAGGACGTCGTGCGCGCGCTCGACGATCAGGTGCGGTTGGGGAAGGTGCTGCACGTCGGGATCAGCGACGCCCCCGCGTGGGTCGCGAGCCGGATGCACACGATGGCCGAGTGGGCCGGGTGGACACCGTTCACGGCGCTGCAGGTGGAGTATTCGCTGGTGACCCGCGAGGTCGAGCACGAGCTGCTGCCGATGGCGCGGCACCTGGGGCTTCCCGTGACACCGTGGTCGCCGCTCGGGCGCGGGCTGCTGACGGGCAAGTACACCGATGCCGCGCGGGCGGCGGAGCCGAAGCGGATGAACCCGCAGACGTCGCTGCAGGTGAACGAGCGGACCCTCGCGATCGCGCGGGCGGTGGATGCCGTCTCGGCGCGGCTGGGGAAGCCCCCGGCGCAGGTGGCGCTCAACTGGGTGCGGCGCCAGGGGGCCGACCTGTTCCCGATCGTCGGGGCACGGTCGCTGGCGCAGTTCCGCGAGAACCTCGCGGCGCTGGAGTGGGAGCTCCCCGACGACGCGGCGGCGGCGCTCGACGAGGCCAGCGCCGTTCCGCTGCGGTTCCCGCAAAACTTCCTGGCGTCGAAGAACGTACAGGATCTCATGTTCGGCGGGGCGCAGGACGGACTCGTTCGCTGACCGCCGCCGACCGCACCCCGACCTGGAGTCTCGCATGGATTCGTCGTCCACGCCCGGCACGCGCCGCGGCTTCCTCGCCCGCCTCGCCACGTTCGTCGGCGGGACTTCCGTCGGCGCCGGCGCGCTGGCCTCGATCGGCGCGCAGCCCCCGCGCCGCGCGCCCAAGGGCAGCCAGGCCGCAGCGCCGACCGCGCCGACCGCGCCGACCACGCCGCTCGTGCATGCCGAGGACGCCTGGCTCGACGCCCTGCCGCGCGGGCACCGGATGGTGTTCGACGCCTTCACGCTGTCGGGCGTCCTGAACGCCGGGCGCTACTGCGGCAACTGGTTCCGCTCGAACGAATCCGGCTACGGGCTCAAGCCGAACCAGCTCGGCGCGGTGCTCATCCTGCGGTCGGGAGCGACGATCTTCGGCTTCGACGACTACGTGTGGGGCAAGTACCCGCTCTTCGGCCAGCAGACGAAGCCCGACCCGTCCACGGGGAAGCCGTTCACGTTCAACCCGTTCCTGCGCACCCCCGGGGGCGACGCGCTGACGCAGGGCATCCAGTGGAAGGAGCTCACCGACTTCGGGGCGCACTTCGCCGTCTGCAACGGGACGATGACCGGGCTCGCCTCGGCGATCGCGGGGGCGACGGCCGACGAGCAGGCGGTCGAAGCGGTGCGGCAGGATCTCGCGACGCACCTCGTGCTGAACGCTCACCTGATGGCGACGGGGATCGTCGCGCTCGGGCGCGCGCAGGAGAAGGGGTACACGTTCGGCTGCGGCGGGTAGGGCCGGCGGCCGTCTTGCCGCCCTGCAACGGACGGCCGGAGCTCCATGAAGGGTGGAGCCCCGGCCGTCCGTTCGTGCTTCGCGAACTTCCCCGCGCCTACGGCACCCGTCGCTCCAGCTCCGAGTACTCGCCGGCAATGAAGTAGCCGACCGCGCGTTTCGACGGGTTCGTGATGTTCGCCACGTTCCCGCGGACGCTGCTGACCGGCACGCCGAACGGCGTCCCGGTGTTGTTGGTCTGCGCCGACAGCGCCACGAAGTACCGATATCCCTGCTCGGAGATGGACAGCTGCCGCACGCGCACGTGCTGGCCGGGCCGGACGAGCCAATCGGAGTACGGCTGGAACTGGCGCACCTTTGCGCCGTTGAACTGGTCGTCCGACAGCACGATGCGCGTGACTTCCTCGCTGTCGGGCGACACCAGTCGCCGCCCGTCGATCCACTGGTCCCAGACGTAGAAGTTCCGCTGGGCCGCGGGATCCTGCACCGCGATCGTGGCGCGCCAGTTCTGCCCGGTGTCCACCTCGTCGAATTCCGACTTGAAGAACAGCGAGTCCATCGCCACGCCGGGTTGCATCACCTCGGTGGAACGGTAGGTATCGCCTCCCCAGACGATCTCGAGCGTCACCGGGCGGCCCGCCGGCAGGGCCATCGCCGCGGCCCGGTAGGTGCCGGGTTCCTGCGACGACTCGACGAACACCGTGGCCTGATTGGCGTCATCCAGCACGCGCACCGTCGCGCCGCGCGCCGCGGACTGCGACACTGTGGCGAAGACGTCCTGCGTGACACTGAGGCGGATCACCTGATCGGCCGATGAGGCCGTCCGTTCCCGTTCGAGCCGCGCCTCGACCACGAGGCGCGGTTGGTAGTCGAGGCCGCTCACGTTCACGACCCGCTCGCAGCCCGCGAGGACGAGGGACGACAGGAGCAGCAACGGCAGCACGCCGCGATTCGGCATGGAGCTCTCAGAAGTTGAAGGTGTAGGCGACGCTGGGCACGATGCCGAAGATCGCCGTCTGGACCGCTTCGGTGACGAGGGGCTGACCCTCGCGCTGGCGGAACCGCAGCGCCTGCGCATTGAAGCGGTTGTACGCGTTGAGCAGACCGAACTGCCACTCGCCGCGCCTGGTCTTCCGCGTGGCGGAGAGGTCGAGGCGATGGTACAGGGGGAGGCGTCCGGCGTTGCGCGCGCCGTATTCCGTCGCGAGCAGCCCGTCCACCTGGTAGCGCGAAGTCGGGAACGTCGCCGGCAGGCCGGTGGCCAGGGTGAACGTGCTGCCGAGGGTCCACTTCGACTTCGGGCCGAGCGAGCGGAGGGCGACGACGTTCAGGTTGTGCGTCTTGTCGAACGGCGTCGGGTACCAGTTGCCACCGTTGATGCCGCCGCCGCGGTTGCCGCCCCGGGTGAACCGCTGCTCGGACCTTCCGAGCGTGTAGCTGATCCAGCCCGTCACCGTACCCTGCGACCGCCGAGCCAGCAGCTCGAGCCCGTATGCGCGCCCCTGACCCTGCACCATCTGCGTCTCGATGCGCGGGTTGAGCAGCACGTCCGCCCCGTCAATGAAGTCCACGACGTTGCGCGCCTGCCGGTAGAAGCCCTCGACCGACAGTTCGACGCCGCCGCGCGTCGCGCTGTAGCCCACCGCGTACTGGTCGGCCAGCAGCGGCTTGATCCACTGACCGGCCGGCTCCCACACGTCGAGCGGGCTGATCGAGTTGGTGTTCGACACGAGCAGCAGGAACTGCTGGGTCCGCGCGTAGCTGGCCTTCAGACTCGACGTCTCGGTGAGCATGACGCGGCCCGAGACGCGGGGCTCGAGCGCCGTGCGCGTGGCGAGACGCGCGCTGCTGCCGAACCGCGTGCTGTCGCGCACGACGCCGGGCTCGTAGCGCCCGAGGGCCTCCGAATAGACCACCGGCGCGTCGTTGACGTACGAGTACACCGTCGCCGGACCGCGCCGCTCGAAGCCCGCCACCCGCAGCCCGTAGCGCACCGACACTCGCGACCCGATCCCCAGCTCCTGGCCGATCCACGCCGCCGGCATCAGGGTGTTGCGCCGCTCGATCCGGCGCGGGTTGTACGCGTTGTTCGCCCCTACCGGCAGGAGGTCACCGGGGTTGATGCGCTGGCTCGTGAGCTCGGCCCCGAACTCCACGGTGTTGGTCGGCGAGAGATACCAGGTCTCGTCCACCCGCACGTTCAGACTGCCGATGCGCGAGTTCCACCGGATGCTGTCGCTCGTGCCGGTGAGGATGTCGAGGCGGTAGTCGTAGTCGCCCCACGCGGCGGTCACCTTCGAGAACAGGTTGCTGCGCAGCGCCTGGTTCCAGCGGAGCGTCAGCGCCCGGTTGCCCCAGCCGGCGCCGAGGTCGCCGATCCCGGCGAAGCGGTCGCGCCCGAGATACCCCGAGAGCATCAGCGCACCGGACGAGCCGAGGCGCACGTTCGTCTTGGCGTTGACGTCGTAGAAGTACGCCGTGGTCGCCCGGATGGTCGGATCGCTCGAGAGGCCGGTGAAGAGGTCGGCCCACGACCGGCGCGCGGCGATCATGAAGGAGCCGACCTTCTTCGGCAGCGGTCCTTCCACCAGCCCGCGGCCGGCGAGCAGCCCGAGCGAGGCCGAGCCCGTGAACTTGTTCACGTTGCCTTCGCGCTGGCGCACGTCCACCACCGACGAGAGGCGCCCGCCGAAGCGGGCCGGAATGGCGCCCTTGTACAGCGTCACGTCGTCGATCGCGTCGGCGTTGAACGTGCTCAGGAAGCCGAGGATGTGGTTCGGGTTGTACACCGTGGCTTCGTCGAGCAGGAAGAGGTTCTGGTCGGCGGCACCACCGCGGACGCTGAAGGCGGTCGAGGCATCGCTCGACAGCGAGACGCCGGGCAGGAGGGTGAGACTGCGAATCGGGTCGGCCTCGCCCAGGACCGGCGGCAGCAGCCGGACGGCCGGGAGGTCCAGTCGCACGACGCTCATGTCCGGCGTCCGCGGATCGAGGTCCGGGCGATCGTCTCCCGAGCGGCTCGCCTGCACGGAGACCGTCGCCAGCTGCACCTCGCGCCGCCGCAGCTGCACGGTGCGGGTGAGGTCCTCGGTGAGCGTGAGAACCGTGTCGAAGGGCACGTACCCGAGCGCGCGGACGACCAGCCGGTGCGTGCCCTCCGCGAGCAGCAGCGAGTAGAAGCCGTCGTCGTTCGACTCGACGCGCACGGCCTCGTCGTCCGCGGAGACCCGGGCCCGGCGCAGGATTTCGCCCGAGGCCGCACTCCGCACGTAGCCGCTGATGCGCACGCGCTTCGCCGGTGTGGACGGCCGCGCCTCACGACCGGTCCCCCGGTACTGCAGCGCCAGTTGCCCGCGCGGGCCCACCAGCGGCTGGAATGGCGTGCCGTCGAGCAGGAGGGTGATCGCCCGGTGCGCGGGGGCGCCGCTCACCTTGAGCGAGCGCGGCGACTCCATGCCGGGCTGCGCCGGGTCGGCCGCGTACGACAGGCCGGCCTGCAGCGCGACCTGCCGCAGGGCGTCCTTCAGGGGCACCTGCGCGAGGTCGAGCGTGACGGGCGCGGAGAGCGGACCGCGCAGGTCCGTCACGTCGGCCAGACGGCGGTAGCCAGTCGGCAGCGCGCCGGCGTCCGGCGCGGGGCTCGGCTGCGCGCCGAGCAGCGACGCCGCGCCGAACGCGAGGAGGAAGCTCCGCAGGATCATGGGCGTGGTCACGGGGCCTCCGGCGCGATGAAGACGGTCTTTCCAGTGGTCTCGACCCGCACGCCAAGCGCCAGCCGCAGCGCACCGAGCACGTCGTCCAGCGACTGCGCCGCGAAGCGCGCCGTCAGACGCCGATTCGCGAGCGCCGGATCGGCAGTGAGCGTCACGTCGAAGCGTCGCCCGATCGCGGGCAGCGCCTCGGCCAGCGGCGTCTCGTCGAACAGCAGTTCGCCGCGCATCCAGGCCAGGGCGGACTCGACGTCCGAGGTGACCTGCACGCCGGTGTCGAGCAGCCGGCCGCGCTGTCCCGCGTTGAGAAGGGTCGCCTTGTCCATACGCGGGCGCAGGGTATCCATGAGCGCGACCACGCCTTCCTCGACGGCCACGTCCACTGCGGGGAGCTCGGGCCACGCCCGCACCACGAAGCGCGTGCCCACGTCCTGCGCGACCGCGTTGCGGGTCCGCACGCGGAACGGACGCGCGTCGTCGTGCACGACGTCGAAGTAGCCCTCGCCCTCGAGCGCGACGTCACGGGCGCCGCGGCCGAAGCCCGCGCCCCAGCGCAGCGTACTGCCGGCTGCGAGCGTCACGCGGGAGCCGTCCGGGAGCTGTGAGGTGACATCGCGTCCGAGGGGGGCGGTGAGCGACCCGCCGCGGGTCGCACGCCACGTCGCCACGCCGCCGACGACGACGAGCAGGGCCGCGGCGACGCGGGTGACACGGCGCAGCCACGGCGACGCGGTCCGCTGCCGCACGTCGGAGGCCATGCGTGCGCGCCGGGCGGAGAGGTCGTCCTGGCCAGCCGCCTGCAGCCGGGCGGCGAGTGCCTGCCACGCTGCGTCGGTGCTCGCCGAATGCGCGGCACCAAGCGAGGTCCGCGGCAACTCGCGCAGCAACTGTGCGTCGCGGGGATGCGCCTGCAGCCAGGCATCGACGCGGGCCCGTTCGGCCGGCGACAGGTCGCCCGCGAGGTAGCGGTCTATCAGGAGCGGATCGAACTCGGATTGTTTTGACATGGAGTGGGGTGGGGTTGCGGATGAGACACGCGACCCGGCCAGAACCCCACAAACCCCTGCCGGCTAGTCGTCGCCGAGCGCCGCCCGCAGGGCCTTCAGGCCCCGCCCCAACTGGTTTTCCACCCCCTTGACCGAGATGCCGAGCGTGTCGGCGATTTCGGCGTAGCTCAGCCCGCCATGCCAGCGCATGAGCATCACCTGTGCGAGGCGGGGGGGAAGGGCGTCCATGGCGGCCTCGAGCCGGGACCGGGCCTCGAGGGTCTCGAGCGCCGTGTCCGGACGCGTCGGGGCGGGATGCAGGGCGCGTACGCTGTCGTGCGCCTCGTCGTCGGCCCAGCTCTGCTCGACGGCGTCGCGGCGGCGCAGGTTGAGCGCGCGGTTGCGAACGGCGGAGTACAAATAGGCGGTGACGCTGCCGGTGACGACCCACTCGGCCCGTCCCTGCCAGAGCGCGAAGAAGATGTCCTGCACGAGCTCCTCGGCGCGGGCGGCGTCGCCGACGTACCGGGTACCGAAGGCGACAAGCGGCTGGTGCATGGCGCGGAAGAGCGCCTCGAAAGCTTCGAGGTCGCCGTCGCGGATGCGCTGGACACAGTCACGCGGGAGTTCGAGCACGAGTGGGAGAGGAGAGCGGGTTCCGGCAGGGGCGCGGGCCAGTGGCATGTACGGTTTTGGGCGATGATTGGTGCCGAGGCCGTCGGCGGGGCCGCTCCTTGACAGTCAACTGACACCATGTCAGTGTACTGTCATGCTTGCCGCCGATCGCCCGCACGCACGCCTGCGCGCCGAGACCGCCGAACGCATCCTGGCGGCGGCCTTCGAGCTGCTGCGTGACGCGCCCGAGGCCCCCTTCTCGCATGAGATCGTCGCCGAGCGGGCCGGCAT
The DNA here is from genome assembly GCA_021298835.1 of Gemmatimonadota bacterium. Lineage (GTDB taxonomy): Bacteria > Gemmatimonadota > Gemmatimonadetes > Gemmatimonadales > Gemmatimonadaceae > JAJTHG01. The sequence continues at coordinate 17,544 of JAJTHG010000021.1, read as the reverse complement.
CTCGGCCCGCACGGTGTACCGCCACTTCCCGACCCAGGCCGATCTGGTGCAGGGCGTGTGGCGGCAGCTCCGCGACCGCACCGGCACCACCTGGCCGCGGACCCCCGACGCCATCGTGCCGGAACTGCGCGGCCTTTTCGCGCAGTTCGAGCGCAACAATGCCCTGACTCGCGCCATGCTGGCCGCGGCGCCGCGCGCCAACTACCCCGTGGCCGGATCGGCCGAAGGGCGCGAGGCCTTCCGGGAGGCGCTGGCCCCGTGGCTCGCGCAACTCACGCGGGCGCAACAGGCGGCGCTGATCGCGCAGTGCGTGGCCATCTACAGCGCACCGTTCTGGCAGATGCTGCGGGATCGAGGCCAGCTCTCGGCCAAGGCGGCCGAGGATGCGGCGGTGGCGACCATGGAGGCCGTTCTCGCCGCCGCCCGACCGGTGTCGGCGCCGCTCACGCCGGCTCGACGCCCGCGCCGTTCGGGGGCGGTCATCGCTCCTTCACCCTGACCACCGAGGTGCCGTCATGTCCACCGCCCACCCCGCCGGCGCCGTCGTGCTCGCCGCCGGCGAGACCCGATCGGCCGCCCCACTCAACATCGTCGGGGAAACCACGCACGTGCTGGTCGCCGGCGACGACAGCGGCGGGCAGTTCGCCAGCTTTCATCTCGGGGCGCCACCCATGTCCGGACCGCCGCTGCACGTGCACAGCCGTGAGGACGAGTGGTTCTATGTGCTCGACGGCGAACTGGTCTTCGAACTGGATGGAGATCGCCGCACCGTCCGGGCCGGTGGCTCGGTCTTCCTTCGCCGCGGAGTGACCCATCGCTACCAGAACTTCACCGATCGCGAGGCCCGACTCCTGATCACCACGACGCCGGCCGGTCTGGATCGCTTCTTCGAGGCGATGGATGCCATGACACCGCCGGGCGGGCTCCCCGCCATGGACCAGCTGATGGCACTCGACGCCGAGTTCGGACTCACGACCCTCGGCCCCCCCATGGGACCAGGTGATCGGCCGTGAGCACGATGGCGCGCCCCGAGACCTCGTTCGCGGGCGTGATCCCGCTGCACGATCGGGCGATGTGGTGGATTGGCGGCATCACGCTCCTCACGCTGTTGGGGTTCCAGCCGACCCTCGGTACCCGACTGACGCAGCTCGACGTTGCCCACGTGGCGCACGGCGTGGCCTCACTTGGCTGGCTGCTGGTGCTGATGGTGCAGGCCGAGCTGATTCGGCGTGGTCATGGACACCGGTCTGTTGCTCGTCTTCACTGCTGCGTTCGCAGTCGCGGTCGCCAATGTTCGCCGCCCGGCCATTCACAGCCGAGCCATGGCGGCCACGGCCCTCGTCGCCCTCCCCCCTGGGCTCGGTCGGTGGGCCATGCGCCTGTTTCACCTTGATCCCGTGGGGGGATCGTACGTGGGGCTCGCAGTGGGCGCCGGGCTGCTCCTCGCCCTCGTCATCACCGACCGCCGCGCCGGCGTCCGGGATCGCGTGTACCCGGTGATGCTGGCGGTGATGCTGCTGATCGCCGCAGGCAGCGCGCCGGTTGCGCGTCTCCTCGGCCCACGCGTCGGCGCTGCGTCTGCCGTTCGTGGGTGATCATGTGACGAATCGCCCGCAGCGTGCTGTGCGCGAGGTCGGTGACCGTTGCCGCGAACGCCAAGCGCACGGCGCTCAGGTGCGGGAAGCGTGCGGCAGCGATGGCCCGCTGGATCGCCATGCCGGATACCGGCACGTTGAGGCGGGTGTGTGAAGGCCTTCGCGGCTGGATGGTGAAGGCCAGCACGGTGGAGCGCGAGTGCGGGTGCGCGGGGGGGGAGAGCGAAGAACCTCCGACACGCGACAGCCGTATCGGAGGTTCTCTCTCACTGGGGCGGGAGGAATTGAACCTCCAACCACCGCATTAACAGGGAGCCCTCCGAGGCGCTTCAGGGGGAAGCGACGGGCGTAGAGCGATTAGATCTGCGTGGTGTGCGGTGGAGTTGGCTACCTGTTTGGCTACCTGTAATTGGCCAAGAATCGAGTCACGCTTCCGTGGGAGTCAAGCGAGTCACTCGGCGAGTGAGACTGTGCATTCTGCTACACGCGCACGACGGAGAATGGTGTCGATTCTCGCCGGACATCATTGCGCATGTAGGCGACTTCTTCGCAGGCGCCTCTGCCAGCCGCAGGGCTGCGGAGGTCAGCTCGGGGGGTGAAATGGCCCTTACGGACCAGCGCTCTTTCATTAGGGGAGCATCGCTCCGAACCGTACCGCTGGAAACTCGAGAGCCACGTTGGACGTGCTTTCGGGGCCCCAAGCCCGCGAATCGTAGCGAGCTGCCTGGCAGAGAGGGCGATGCCCTTCATGCCGTTTGCGAGCTTAGCCCCCTTCGCAAGCGCGGCAACCGAGAGCTCCGGTCCGTCCAGATATCGTACCGCGTCGTATAGATCGGGCCGTTGTCGATGCACCCAACCCCAGCTTCGACGAGCGCGGGCTTCGGAAGGCCGTTGCCACCGACACGCTGGGCGAACTCTCCGATAGGTAGGTCGAGATCCCGAATAGGCTGTAGGTACTGTCGCGGCTTGCCAAGATCGGTGCTCACTGCCACACTATCGCAACGCCGACGCTGGCGCGGCCGTGATTTCACGTGGTTCTTGAGTCGGTCGACGAGAATGAGCCCAGTGTCCTTTCAATGTTTCTGGTAGACCGAGACCCCCGAACCCTCTCGGGGGCGTACCCCGCTGACGTTCGCGCCGGCGACTTGTTCCTCGGCCACGGGGCGGGACCGCTTGAGGTCGTCACCTTCTCCGCATCCGGTCTGCCGACGGCCGGCTTGCTCCGCGATCTGCACCGCATTCGCCAGGGTGGGCGGGCGACGCCGGTCGTCGTCGTGGTCCTCTGGGGTGGGGATCGCGCGGCGATCGCGACAAGATTCGGCACCCAGCCCGTTGAACACGCCGATCTCGAGCGGGCGCAGGTCGAGCGGCTCTGCCGGTCTGTGCTCGACGCGCCGGATCGTCACGCGGGCGACGAGCTTCTTCGCCAGAAGCTTCGCTCCCTCGCGGAGCAGCCGATCGCAGGACTCCGCAATGCCGGCCTCTTCGCCCTGCACGAGCTCGAGCACGGGATTCCCCATCGGCCGGATTGGCCGGGGCAGCGTCAGCGAGGCTCTCCGTTGCTGCACCTGCGTGGCCGAGAACTCGTCGAGCGCCTCGGTTTCACGATCGAAGCGTTGCCAGGACCAGCGAGTGTCCTGAGGGCCCAAGGCACCCGAATCGCCGTCGCCGTCTTCCTCCAGCGGGCGGACGAGATCGAGCGGGCCAGCGAGCAGTACGACCTGCTCTCCCCGGTGAGCTACGCGCTGGCCAAGGCGGACAGCGAGCGTCTGGACTACGTGGTCGTGCTGGCAGCCTCTGTCCTACGGGTCTACCCGGTGCAGCCTGGCGTGGGGACCGCTCGGCGGGGCCGCACCGAAACGTTTATCGAGCTCGATCTCGCGCTCCTCCCGCAGGAATCGGCCGGCTATCTCCCCCTGATTGCCTCGGCGGACGCGCTGGCGGCGGGCGGAACCTTCAGCGCGATTCTCGAGGCGTCGAAGCGCTTCGCGGCCGATCTTGGCGCGCGGCTCCGGGACCGGATTTACGAAGACGTTATGCCGCAGCTTTGCGCCGCCCTCGTGAAGGCGCAGCGGCTCCGCAACCCGTCTCGCGAGCGGCTGGCCGACACGTTCGAAATGTCGCTCCTCGTGCTCTTCAGGCTTCTGTTCGTAGCCTATGCCGAGGACAAGGAATTGCTGCCGTGGCATACCAGTCCGCGCTACAGGGAGCACTCTCTCAAGACGCTGGCGCAGCGACTCGCTGCGGAGCACGAAGACGATACCGCCTACGGTGGTACCCACGCCTACTGGGACTCCGTCCGCATTCTCTGGGAGGCGGTGGATAAGGGCAATCCCTCCTGGCGCGTCCCGGCCTACAACGGGGGGCTGTTCGCAGAGGGAGCTGACGCTGCGCCGTCGGCGCAGCGGCTCTCCGCGCTGCATTTGCCCGATGACGCGTTCGCTCCGGCTCTGCGTGCGTTGCTGGTAGATGATTCCGCAGACGGCATCGCGGGGCCAGTGGACTTCCGAGCACTCGGCGTCCGGGAGTTCGGGACCATCTATGAAGGGCTGCTCGAGCAGGAGCTGAGCATCGCCGAGCACGATCTCACCCTCGACAACAACGGGGCATACGTACCGGCCTCGGCGATGCGCGGCCGCGGGCGGCGTCGAGCCGGCGCAGTCGACTCGGTCATGGTTGCCGCCGGCGAGGTTTACCTGCACGATAAGTCCGGGGCGCGGAAGGCGACTGGCGCGTACTACACGAAGGACTTCGCCGTCGAACACCTGCTCGAGCGGTCGCTCGGACCGGCGCTGGACGAGCACCTGCGACGTCTCGATGCCCAGTACGACGTGGATGACGCGGCCAGAGCTTTCTTCGACTTCCACGTTGCCGACATCGCGATGGGCTCTGGCCACTTCCTGGTGGCGGCCGTGGACTGGCTCGAGCGTGGCCTGTCAGGGTATCTCGCCCGCCGTTCGTTGCCCGGCGTACGGGACGAGCTTGCGCGGCTTCGGGCGAGCGCACTGAAGGCGCTGGGCGACGACTGGCGGGGCGAGCCGATCGAGGACACCCAGTTGCTCCGGCGGCAGATCGCCCGGCGCTGCATCCACGGCGTGGACCTGAATCCTCTTTCGGTTGAACTCGCGCGGCTCTCGCTGTGGATCCACACCTTCGTGCCGGGGTTGCCGTTGAGCTTCCTCGACGGGTCCCTCCGGTGCGGCAACTCGCTCGTGGGGATCGCAACGTTCGAGGAGGCGCGCGAGCTGCTCGCAGGCGAGTATGACGACCTATTCGCCTTCACGGCAGACAGCTTGATTGCTTCCGCGCGCGAGCCGCTCAAGCGACTGTCGCTATTGGCCGAGGCAACGGCGGCAGAGGTCAAGAACGCCCGGCAGTACTACGCAAAGGCTAGGGCTGCGATCGCCCCCACGGAGCAGCTGTTCACGGTCCTCGCCGCGTCGCGGCTCGATCCGCAGATCCAGGCGGCGCTCGACACACACCAGCTTTCGGGGCGCGTCGCGGCTGAGGATCTGTTCACCGATGCGCTGCTCCGGAAGGCAGAGCGGGTGCTGAAGGGGCTGGGCCCACTGCATTTCCCGACGGCGTTCCCGCAGGTGTTCGACCGACCGCGTGCCGGGTTCGACGTGATCCTCGGCAACCCGCCGTGGCAGGAAGCAACGGTGGAAGAGCTCGCCTTCTGGGCTCGCCACGACCCCGGGCTGCGCGGCCTCGCGCGAAATGAGCAGGGGCGGCGCGTGGCCACCCTGCGCCGGACCCGCGCCGACCTGATCCCCGTTCTCGAGGCCGAGCGCGAGGAAGCGGAGCGGCTCCGGAGCGTCCTGACGTCGGGACAGTATCCGGGGATGGGGACGGGGGATCCCGATCTCTACAAGGCCTTCTGCTGGCGGTTCTGGTCGCTGGTGGCGGCGGACGGCGGGCGCATCGGCGTGGTCCTGCCGCGTTCGGCGTTTGCGGCCAAGGGAAGTACGGAGTTCCGGCAAGCACTGTTTGAGAAGGCGCAGTTACTGGATCTCACGATGCTGCTCAACTCCGGCGGATGGGTTTTCGATGAGGCGGAGTACCGCTACACGATCGCCTTGGCTTGCATCGCGCGTGGGGTCACGTTGCCCGATGCTGGCGCCGTCATCCTGCTCGACGGACCATATCCCAGTCGCAGTCGCTACGAGCAGGGCCTGCAGCGCGTTGCAGAGCGCCCCATCTTTCACGGGCGTGACATCGCAAAGTGGAACGATGCGTCCTCGCTACCGTTGCTGCCGACTCCGGGCGATGCCGAGGTGTTCCTCCAGCTGCGCAAGGCGCCGCGACTGGATTACAACTCGATCCAGAGCTGGCGGGCGCGGCCGTTCGCTGAGCTGCACGCGACGAACGATGCGGACCTGATGGTGCTAGATGCCGATCGTCGCCCGCGCGGGCACTGGCCGGTGTTCAAGGGGGAGTCGTTCGACTTGTGGACACCGGATCGCGGGCCCGAGTCCTACTACGGGTGGGCGGATCCGGCGGTCGTGCAGGAGGCGCTGTACGAGCGGCGACTGCGGGCGGGAAATCGGCCGGACTCCCCGTTCGGGGAGTTCGAGGCGCGGTGGCGTGAAGCGAATCGGACGCTGCCGTGTCTGCAGCCGAGGATCGCGTTTCGAGACATCACCAATCGCACCAACCAGAGAACGGTGATTGCGGCCCTTGTCCCGCCGAAGGTGGTCCTTACGAACAAGGCCCCATTTCTGCTTTGGCCGCGCGGTGACATCGCGGACCAGGCGTTTCTCTTGGGTGTCCTGTCGTCCATCGCGCTCGATTGGTATGCCAGGCGTTTCGTCGAGGTCAGTCTCAACTACTTCATCTTCAACCCGTTCCCGATTCCTCGACCCACCCGCGATAACGTCCTCTGGCAGCGCGCCGTAGCCCTCTCGGGCCGTCTTGGGGTTCAGGAAGACGACCGCTTCGCGGAGTGGGGCGCCGCCATCGGGGTGGCACCAGCCCCGCTGGAAGCCGACGAGCGCGACGCCTTGATCGCCGAGCTCGACGCTGTCGTCGGCCGCCTGTACGGGCTGAGCGAGCGGGGGCTCTGCCACGTATTCGAGACGTTCCACGAGGGATGGGACTACGCGGCGCGCCTCGACTTGGTGCTCTCGCACTTCCGGCGACTGCCCTCGGCATAGAAGTGGTGCCATGCCCTACGCACCGATGCCAGTGTTGATGACTTCCCCTGCTCGCGGCAAGCCGCAAAACTCGGCTGCCGTGCGAGCAGTGCACTTCGGAGTCTCCGCACGAGTGCGGCGGAAGGTCCTGTGACGGCTCCGCTTCCCGGACTCAATTCGCCGACGCCGGAGTTCATCGACAACCGGCAGGGCAATACGCTGGAGTCCGCACTGCGAGCCCGTCTCGAGCACCTCGCGGCCACCCTGGTCCAGCCGGTGGACGTGGACATCGTCACCGGCTACTTCAACGCGGAAGGATTTGGTCGGATCGCCGCCTCGCTATCACGCGCCGGTCGCGTGCGACTGCTGCTCGGCGCGGAGCCCGTGCCGCCGCCGGCGCAGCCCGACCGACGGCTCGGCGACCCGCGCGGAGAACGCTTTCAGATCAAGCTGCTCAAGGAGGCGCTCGCCCGTACCGAACGCGGCCTTCTCCACGACCGCGACCGCCTGCTGTTCGCGCCCACGACAGACGCCGCGATCGAGCAGCTGCTCGACTTCCTGCGTTCCGGGCGCATCGAGGTCCGCCGCTACACCCGCCGTTTCCTGCACGGGAAGGCCTACATCTTCCGCAGCCAGGGCGTGCTCGCCGGCTCATCAAACTTCACGGCCGCCGGGCTTGCCCACAACTACGAGCTCAACCTCGGCCAGTACCAGCCGAGTGTCGCGTCGCGGGTTGAACAATGGTTCGACGAGCTGTGGGCCGATGCCGAGCCGTATGACCTTGCGTCGATCTACGCGGCACGGTTCCGGGAGTATCCGCCGTACCTGATCTATCTGCGCGTGCTGCTCGAACGGTACGGGCCCGAGCTCGAGGAGGAGCGTCCTGCCGGGGGCACGATTCCGCTGACGCGCTTCCAAAGCGATGGGATCGACCGCGCCGGGCGTATCTTGGAACGCTACAACGGGGTCATCATCGCCGACAGCGTGGGGCTCGGCAAGAGCTTTCTGGGCGGCGAGATCATTCGTCGGGTGGTCGAAGAGCGGCGCCAGCGGGCTCTGCTCGTCGCCCCGGCGACGTTGCGCGACGGAACGTGGGCGCGGTTCACCCACCGTTTCATGCTCCCGATTGAGGTGGTATCGTATCAGCAGCTTGTGCAGGACGTGCAGCTTGGCGGCAACCACGCGGTCCTGCAGTCGAAGCTGGCGGAGTACTCGCTGATCGTAGTGGACGAGGCGCACACGCTGCGGAATCCCGACACCACGTACGCAGTTGCAATGCGCCGCCTCCTGCAGGGGAAAGTGCCGAAGCAGCTGGTGCTGATGACGGCAACGCCGGTGAACAACTCGCTCTGGGATCTTTACGCGCTGCTGCAATACTTCGTGCGGCACGATGCGGTGTTCGCCGAGGCGGGGATTCGGAGCCTTAAGGAACGCTTCGCCCTAGCGGCGAAGACGGATCCGTTCTCGCTCAAGCCCGACGTGCTTTGGGATATCCTCGACGCCACGACCGTGCGGCGCACGCGGCACTTCGTGAAGAAGTGGTATCCCAACGATACGGTGAAAGGGCCTGACGGGGTCGAGGTCACGATTCGCTTTCCCAAGCCGCTCCTCGCGCAGTCCGCATACGACCTCGAGGCAGTGCTCCCCGGCTTCTTCGCGCGGGTCGAACAGGTTCTCGCCCCCGCCGATGATGCGGACCCCGAGCTGTCGCTGGCGCGGTACTTTCCATCCAAGTATCGCCGCGACGGTGCTATTGAAGAGCGTGAGCTGGCGCTCGTCGGGCTCCTGCGGTCCGGGCTCCTCAAGCGCTTCGAGTCGTCGGCATACGCGTTCGCGCAGACCCTCGACAAGATGGTGCAGGCGCACGTCCGATTCCTCCAAGGGCTCGACCGAGGCCGGCTGCTGTCCACCGGGGCCTTGGCCACGCTGGCCGAAGACGATGCGGACGACGTGTGGGATGACGTGCTCGCGGAGGCCGACGAGCTCGACGCGCGGCAGTTCGACATCACGATGCTCAAGGCCGCCGTGCGAAAGGATCGGGCCATTCTGGAGGAACTTCGGGACCGCGCACGAACCGTGACACCGGCGCGCGATCCCAAGCTTCAACTGCTTGCGGACGATCTATCAGCTATTCTGGGCCGAGCGCGCGAGGGGGCGACGAACGAGACCGACGAGCGCAATCGTCGGAAGGTGATCGTCTTCTCCTACTTCGCGGACACGGCGCGGTGGATCTTCGAATGGCTTGTTGACCGGACGGCGACGGACCGGCGATTGGCGGCGTACCGAGGGCGCGTCGTACTGGTCAGCGGCGACGAGGATGGCCGCAAGACGGCGGTGTACGGATTCGCGCCGCAGTCATCAGAAGCGCCGGCCGGGTACGAGGCGGACAAGTACGATATCCTCGTAACCACGGACGTACTGTCCGAAGGGGTCAATCTGCAGCAGGCCGCGAACATCCTCAACTACGACCTTCCGTGGAACCCCATGAGGCTGGTGCAGCGGCATGGCCGCATTGATCGGATCGGCAGTCCGCATCGGGACGTGCACATCGTGTGCGTGTTCCCCGATGCGCAGCTCGACGGCATGCTGGCGCTCGAGAATCGGATTCGGCGCAAGCTTGCTCAGGCGGTTGCGACCGTCGGTCTGGACTCGGAGATCCTCCCGGGCGTCGATGCTGTGGATCGGAACTTCGCGGACGACGTGGAGGAGATCCGTCGCCTGCGGGCCGGTGACGCGGGGATCTTCGAGAACGCAGGCGAGGCCGCGTACGGGCATTCCGGCGAGGAGTATCGACAGGAACTGCGCAAAGCGCTTCAGGAGCGTCAGGCGGAGCTCGACGCGCTTCCGTGGGGGGCCGGTTCCGGGCTGGCGCGCGGGGATCGGCCCGGGCACTTCTTCTGTGCGCGACTGGGCGATCACGTTGTGCTGCGCTTCGTCCCGGCGAATCCCGAGCTGCCGATCGAGCGCGATGCGCTCACGTGCCTGCGAATGATCACCTGCGAACTGGACACGCGGCGTGTTCTATCCGACGATATGCGGGCGGCAGCATACACGGCGTGGGAGAAGGCCCGAGCCGACATCGTGGCCGAATGGAACCGCGCAGCCGATCCGGCGAACCTCTCTCCGTCAGTCAGGCCCCTCTTTCGCATCGCTGCGAGTCACGTGCGTGACTTTCCGGTACCGGGAATGACTCGGGAGGAGCACGTCCGCCTGATTGAGTGTCTGGAGGCTCCTCGTGATTTCCGGGACGAACGTGCACTCCGGAGCGTCTTCACGCCGGAGGGGGTGGATGGCGAGCGAACGACGGCCGCCATCGCCGCTCTGGTCGCCGAACGGGGGTATCAGCCCTTCCGAGCCCCGGAGCCACTGCCGGAAGCGGAAGGCACTGACGTTCAGCTGGTTGTATGGATGGCGGTGGCGGCCGACACGGGTGGTGGACCCTGAAGGGCGGTGGTCGACGTATTGCACTCAATGGAACAGGTGTCGAGACCTTGGAGCAGTTGACGTCGCGGATGCTCACCACGTCGCGCGCAGCAGGTGCGACGCATCCAGTTCGAGTGACCGGTGTATCGGGATCGGGGTAACTGTCAGCTGCGGGGGGACCCTCACGGCGGTTCACCGAGCCTGGTCCCGGAAACGATCGCCGCATCGCGTTTGACGCTGGGTTGTCCCCAGATAATGCCGACTGTCTGCATTCGGGACCGAGGACACCGCGGGTATCGCATCGGCCCCGACGAGGAGGCCGATAGGGTCTTGTCGATCAACTTTGGGAAAGTCTTTGCTGGCGACGCTCGACTATCGGGATTGCATCATCCGGGAGTTATCTGGCACGTAACCCAAGTGTTATCTATGTCCGCGGTCTAGAAGGTTGCCCGTGTCCTCGGCTGTTCAGCGGGCTAGTCATCCTTGCTCATTACGTAGTGGCAGTAGGAGCACAGTGGCGCGCAGCCTGCCTCACTTAGTGGAATTCGCTTGCCACATCGTGCACAGTCTGGATGCCCGAAGGTCGCACCGCAGTATGCGCATCCGTCCTCCTCGAAGACGTACGTTTCAAGCCCGCACTCTGGACATTCGCCGAAAGGTGAGTCGCCTCCATCCTTCATGGCCACGTAACTCTCCCACTCGAATGCGGCGGCGATGGCAGCCTGCGCGAACTGCTCAGTCCTGAGTTCCGTGGCACATACGGTACACCTCAGCATTAGGTCCTCCGTATCGACCGTGGCATCGATCGGTCTGAACAGGCTCGCCCCGCATGAAAGACACTTCATGGAGCGCACCCCTCTTGAAAGCGCATCGGACTCCCAAGCCACAGCCGCCAATGCGGCATCACACGCCGTTCTCTCCTCCTGCCATACGTCGGCCACCTCGAGCATAGTCGACCACGTACGCTGGCCGAGCGCAGTTGCAGGGTCCGTGGCCAGTTCTCGGGTCATGAAGTCGCGGACAAGCCAGAACGCGGACGCGACTAGCTCTCGGATGGTTGGCTGCGTGAGATGAGGGTAGTAGTGCTCGATATCGTTCCTGACCTCGGCAATCCTTTCGACGCGTTTCCAGTCGGTCTTGATGCCGAGAGCTTCGAAACGCTTCCGAATCGCGCTAGTATCGGCCGTCTTGCGTCCAACGCCTACGAAGCGCACCTCGCCAGCGGTCCCCTGTTCCGGCTGCACTCTCGACTTGACGAGCACTTCATTCGAGTCAGCCGGAGAGCGACGGCGCAACGCCTCTTTGAAGAGGAGGAGAATGCCCGCGTGGATGTTCCTTACAGCGGACAGGAGTCTAGGTCTTGTGGCAGCCGAATAGTCCTCGACGCCTACCTGGATCGATTCAACCGCGTTTGTCAGGAGATCTATTGACATCTTGGCCAACGACGGTGCTAATCCGTACCTTATTTTCGCGTGAGACCTCCATGGAGCAGCACGTGTCGGCCGTCCCAAGCCCGATGTGCTGCGAGTGCTTCAACGCACTCTTGGGTCGAGTTCTTGCCACTCAGTCGGCTCGTCAGGGTACTGGTCCCATGTTCGACCGTCTAGGACTCTCCCCCCCGACTTCGACGTTCTCCCTCCCCACTGCTTCCAGAAGAAGGCCACTCCGTGCCTACGGCACAGGTCCCGCAGACCACGAGCCCAGCGAAAGTCGACTGGCCGATATCCTTCTCCGCTTTCTCCGCCGCCGATCACCCAGTCGATGCCGGAGACGTTAAGCTGATCGAGCGCGCCGAGTAGCGGCTCTGCGGAGATGAAGCGCACGTTGGCGGGAACGCTTCGCAGGGCGTCCGCCCGTCGTGCCACCTCCATGTTTTCAATCGACGTACCGAGCCAGATGTTGTCGGTCCACGGGAGTTCATCTGCTAACCTCGCCGCTCGTTCTGGCCGCTTTGTTAGCAATTGAAACTGGTGCTGTGGACAAGCGTTCATCACGGCAAAGACCATCTGAATCTGCTCAAGACTGAAGTGAGCGTGGAAGACGTCACTCATCGAGTTGACGAAAATTCGCCGCGGACGCTTCCATGTCATTGGGAGTTCCAGTCGGCTCTCCCAGAAGCGCGGCGCGAACGGATCTCTTCGCGCTTCAGGCGAATCACGGACTGGCGACTGTCTGAGGTAGAGGTCTCGCGTGCGGCGCTGGGCGATCGTGAACGCATAGCAGTTGTCGCAGCCAGCGGAGATCTTCGTACAGCCCGTCATTGGGTTCCAGACCTCATCCGTCCACTCGATCTTAGTCGACATGTGGAGAGCGCTCAGGAAGGCTGAATGTGATGACCCGGCCGCGGTTACGATGATCGTTCAACCGTGCCTTCAGCTCGTCAAACTCGAACGGGAATGCCGGAGTTTCTTCCAGAAGAAAGTTGCGGACGCACGCGGCAGTTCGATTCGAGGCGTCTTCCGCCCATCGAACCGTCTGGCCGGCAAAGCGATCCCGCACGGAAGCCTCGACAGAGTCGAGGTCGCTGGCCACTGCGAAGCGCATGCGGTGCACGACGGCTTCGGGCAGTGGGCTGTGCCTCAGGGCATACGCCACGGCCTCCTTCATGGCAGCGTATCCCTTCGCAGATTTCGCAGCGTGGATCAGAGTGTACGCGTGTGTGCCCGTTGCATCGACTACGGGAATTGGGAGCACATACCGCGCTCCCCACTCGATCAGTCGCTCAGTGTAGAGGCGCAGGAAGGCCACCCTCCGATCTGCACTCGGAACGGCCTCGAGCTTTGGCAGCCAATGTTCATTGCCAAAGGCGGCGTTCATGATTCGAAGAGCATTCTCTCGGGTGATCTCCAATTGGGCTCGGCTTTGCGAGGCGGCTTGCGCAAGAGCACCAGCATTGATCGGTGTCAGATCAGGGAACAGCGGCAAGGCAGTGGTCGCCGATCGATAGCGGCGCTCTGCTCGCGTGTCTTCAGCAATGATGGCTCCAAAGTGCCGTAGTGCAGCTTGATCGGCAAAGAGAAGCAATGCTTCTCGTCGGTCGCCGTCTAGTGCGGCCCTGATGAGTTCCGCCTTGAGAGGCTCGAGTCCAAAGGGGTCGATGAAGAACAGGGCTGGTGTATCCGCGTACTCGCTCAGAATGCTGCCAAGGTGTTCTTCGAGTGTACCAGGCAACACCCGAACCGTCGAGCCAAAGGGTGCCAATACATCGGCCAGTTGCGATGCGTGCGACCGATTCGACTCAATGGCAAGCACGTGGATGCCGAACGGCCGCTGTCGACGCTGCGAGATGTTTGCCGCCGCGGCGCCTGCTGCCACGGCGGCAATCAAAGGAGACCCTTGGTTGCCAAGGTCGTCCGCTCCGCGTCCGGCACACGCGTCCACGTATAGGATAACGTCTCCCGCGCCGTTCCTGAGTCCAAGCTTATGGCCCCAAGCTGAGAAGTACTCTTTGAGAATCAGGTGCTTGTGCCGCGTGTGCGGCCTGAAGTGTTCGAAGTGGTCCCCCGAACGTGGCATGATTAGAAGTACTTCGGAAAAGGGATGGCTGTTGGTGCGCACCACATCATCTCGACTCGGCCTAACGTGCATCGTCCTGCATGCCTTGTCGCGTGACGCCTCTCGGTCTCAAGCGATACTGGCACGCAAGGGCGCCCAGTAATGCGGTCGCGGCTACTTCACTAAACGCCGCAGCCGGCGTTATGCGGTGAAGGCTCGTCACTCCCCGAGAATCTCAACGCCGCGCGGCCAAAGATTTTCTCCGTCTACGCCTGCGCGGCGTCGCGCTCGACTCAGTACTCTGCGATCCTTGCCAGAATGGCGCAAGGTGAATGGCAGCCTGAGACTCGGTTCTGCGCGTTACCAGGACCTGGGGCTCCGAGGCTCCGGAAACACAGGTCGGATTTCTTGTGCACTCCAACTCCGGCTGATTCTCAGAGCGAGGGATCGAGGGCCTCGAGGGTCGAACGGCGGAGAGCGCCGTGTCCGCAAATGCCGGGCGCGGACTCAACCCGGGACGCGCAGCAGCGGAACTCTGATTGTCCTTCCGTTCGCGCCCCGGCGGTCGATAACGGCCGGTAGTGTCTCCCACCGCAACCGGGAGCACTCCCATGTACACGAAGACCCCGACCCTCTCCCCCGCCCTCGCCAACCGCGCCCTCATCGCCCGCTGGCGCCACTACCGCCTCCACGGCCCCGACGCCGCCCCCCCGCGCATCACCGGTCCGGCCGACGAACTCGCCGCCGAGGCGCTCCGGAAGATCCACTTCGCGGACGACGCGGACCAACTCACGGAGTACGGCATCTCCGCGGTGCTCGAGCACGTGCAACCGCTCCTCGAGTTCGTCCTCCTCGAGCGCGAGATCGTCGGTTACAACGTGCTCGTGGTGCCCCGCGCGTTCCTGCCCATGCTGGGGGTCCCGTTCTTCCGGATTGCCACCGTGTGGTGGTACGTCCAGCAGGTCCTCGATGGCCGCGATATGGGCCGGCGGAAGAAGCGCTGGCTGGCGTGCGCCCGGTCCTTCCTCGCGCATCCCGAGATCCGGGGCCCGCGCCTGCGGAAGCTGCAGCAGTTGCCGAACGTGCCGATCCACCGCTTCGCCCCCAATCCCGCGGAGTCGAGCGGCGCCGGCTGCTTCTTCCACTTCCCGGCCTCGTATGGCTCGCCGGCTCGGCCTGGTTCGCCGGCCAACGGGGGGGCCGGAGGCGGCAACACGCGCCCCCGGCCCCCCCGGCTTGTCACTCCCCGGCGGACCTCCAGTAGGCTGTGTCGGCAGACCGACTCCCGGGCTGTCATCACCCGCTATCTGGAGACCCGCACATGCCGAAGCGCAAGCAGAGCACCCCCGCCCCTCAGCCCGCCAAGGGGAAGCGGTACACCAAGGAGAAGATCGAGCAGGCCGTGACCTTCGCCCGCACGCACGGGGTGACCGCCGCCGCCGCCAAGCACTTCGAGCTGGCGCCGCCCACCCTCTACCGGTGGCTCGGGCGCGCCAAGGAGCAGGCGCCCGTGGAGAACGCGCCCACCCCCATCGTCAGCGTCAGCCCGGCCCGCAGCAGCCGCAGCAATGACCTCAAGGCGGTGGTGAACCTCTTGACGGTTGCCGTCGATCTCCTCACGGCGCGGTCGCAGCAGGCGAAAGGCCCGGCAAGGTCGGCCCCGGCGGCCCCCGGTCCCTCAGGGATCGGGGGCCGTCGGCGTTTCGGGCAACCACATCGAGGCCCGACCCGTCCCTGGAGTGCCGCTATGCTCAGGGGTTTGGCCGCGCGCCGGTCCGCTCGGCAGCGCCGCCACAAGCTCCAGGTACAGCCCCCGGTAGAGCGTTGGGTGCCGAGAGGCCAAGTGGTGCCGCAGCCACGCCGCCGCCAACGCCCGGGGCCGCTTCGTCGTGAGGGCATGGGCAAGCAGGGCATCACGCAACTCGGCCCGCGCCGCGAGGTCCCCGGGGGCCGCCAGTAGCTGCCCGAGGGCCTCGGCGAGCAACTGCGCGCGCAGCGCCGAGCGCTGGTTCCGAATCGTGGGCATGCCCCACCGAGCAGCCGCATCACACCCACGCGAAAGCCGCGCCTGATGCAGGGGGGGCTTTGGGTAGCCCGCACCGGCGTGGGCGCGGGGTGGTTCCCCGCGGTGGACATGAAAAACCTCCGACGAGTGCTTGCCTTATCGGAGGTTCTCTCTCACTGGGGCGGGAGGAATCGAACCTCCAACCACCGCATTAACAGTGCGGCGCTCTGCCGATTGAGCTACACCCCATCACTCCCCACGAGTATCGGCACCACACCCCCACCCCGCGAGGGGATCTCCCCGACCCGTACCAGATCGCGCCCTTCCCCCACGTGACGCGGGGCAAACACCCGACGCGCCCCATCCCTCCGCCGACCCATCGTGTCCCACGATGCCCCGCGGCCCCGCCCGCTTTCCCGTCACCGCCGCCGAGCTCGGGCTCGCACACGACGTCGCACTCGCCGCCGTCGCCTACGGCGACCCCGGCGACGCCGCCGCCGCCCGCACCCTGCTCGCCGGCTTTGCGCGGCGCGTCGCCGCCCTGCCCGCCCGCGCGCGGCGCGCCCTCGACGGCACCGGCATCGCCGGCAGCGAGGTCCGCACGAGTTTCGCATGGCCCGTCGCCGCGTGGCTCGGCCGCCACGCCGCCGAGCACGCCGACATCGATTGGCCGCGCGTCGGCGATCCCGCGCGGCTCGATCCCCTGCTCCGCGCCCTCGTCCTGCGGGCCGAAGAAGACGAGTTCGACTCCGGCGACATCGGCACCCGCGAATGGCTTCGGCTCGCCGAGGGGGGGCGTGCGCCCGGCGATCTCGCCTGGCTCGCCCACGCCGTCGCGGCCAGCGGGCGCTCGCGCGCGTGGGAGGCGCTGTGGGACGCGCTCGAGGTCCCGGTGCGCTGGCGGCTCCACGGCTCGCGCTGGAGCGCCACGCTGCTCACCGCGCCCTGGCGGCCGCCGCGCCCCGCGACCGGTGCCATCGCCCCCCGTCGGCCGCCCGCGGATGCCCCCGCGCACATCGCCACCCCGCTCCGCGGCATCCGCCGCGCGCGCGGCCGCGAGGCGCAGGACTGGCTCGACGTCGCGACCGCGGCCCTCGCCGCCCGCGCCCGCGAGGTGCACGCGATCACGCACGCGAATCCCGACGAAGTCTGGCTCGCCCCCCTCGGCCGCGACACCACGCTCGCCATCATCGGCATCGCGCCGCCGTGGCGCCTCTCGCTCGAGGCCAACTACGGCTGGCTCGCCACCGTCCGCGGCATCCCCGTGGCCTACGGCGGCGTCAGCCCCCTCGGCGCGCAGGCCAACACCGGCATCCACGTCTTCCCGCCCTTCCGCGGCCGCGAGGCGGCGTGGCTGTGGGCCGGCGCGCTGCGCGCCTTCGCGACCTGCTTCGGGGTGCGGCGGTTCGTCGTCAACCCGGTGCAGATCGGCGAGGACAACGCCGACGCCATCGCCAGCGGCGCGTTCTGGTTCTACTGGCGGCTCGGCTTCCGCCCGGTGGACGCGCGCATCGCCGCCGACGCCGCGCGCGAGGCCGCGCGGCGCTCGACGGGGCCGGCGCATCGCACGCCGCCCGCGGCTCTGGCGGCGTTCGCCGCCGCCGACGTCGCGCTCACCCTGCCGGGCGCGCCGGCGTACGCCCCCTTCGACGAGCGCGCGCTCGTGGCCGCCGCCCATGGCGTCACGCAGCGACTGGCCGCCGGCGGCTCGCGCTGGCGGGCGCTGGCCGACCTGCAGCGCGACGTCGCAGCGCTCCTTGGCGCCCCGGGGCGCCGCGCGTGGAGTCCCGCGGAAATCCGCGCCTTCGAGCGGCTGGCACCGGTGGTGGCGCTCGTCGCTCCGCAGGTGGCGCGCTGGGCGCCATCGCGCAAACGCGCGCTCCTCGCCATG
>JAJTHG010000036.1 GCA_021298835.1 Gemmatimonadota bacterium | reverse complement strand
CCAACGGGTGATGCGCCAACGGGTGATGCGCCAACGGGTGATGCGCCAACGGGTGATGCGCCAACGGGTGATGCGCCGGACGAACCGGCAATTAGCATTCGCGGGGTGATGCGATGGTCGTCATGAAGAAGGTGCTGTTCTTCGCCGGCATAGCGGCCGCCGCGGGCATCGTGCTGGCGTGGGGGCGGGTTTACTGGGGGCGTCGGGTCAACAGTTGGGCGACCGGGAAGGGGCTGCATCTCGTCAGCTTCCGCGGCGCGGCGGCGTTCGAGGGACCCGGCGGGGCCCTCAGGAGCAATCGCCAAGCCGCCTTTCGTGTCACCGTGCGCGACGCGCACGGCAGGGTCCGCTCGGGCTGGCTCCTTTTCGGCAGGTCGTGGAACCCGTTCTCACCGCCGGACGAACTGGTGGACGAGCAATGGGACTGATGGGGTGGCACCCGCAGTACGGCGTGGACCACACGGTGCCGACAGCGCCGTTGGCGGGGCCGCGTTGATCGAGCCAGCACCGTCCGGATCAGGTGCCCCCGCTCGCCTTCAAGTCCCGAGTGGACGCGTGGCTCGTGGTCGTGCTGCTCGCGCCGCTCGGCGCGCTGTCGTGGCAGGTCCTGCGTGAGACGTCGCGACGCCCCTCCGCCGAGAACTGGATAGTTGCCGCCGTGGCGGCGTCGGTCATCGGCCTCGTGACATGGCTGTTCGCCGCGACGGACTACACGATCACCGGGCCCGACCTCACCATTCGATCCGGGCCATTCCGGTCCACGATCCCCATCGCGTCCATCCGGCGCATCCGGGCGTCGCGCACCCTGCTCGCCGGACCGGCGCTGTCGCTGCGCCGGCTCGAACTCGATCACGGGACGTACGACGTGGCGATCGTCTCGCCGAAGGACCGCGACGGCTTCGTCGCGGCGCTCGTCGCGCGCAATCCGGCGATCGACGTCCGGGACGCCTGACCGCGACGGCCGTCCGACTTCGGGACACCGGTTCGGCAGGATCGCAACGCCGCGTGCCGTTGGTTCGACCGTTCGTTCAACGAACGCCGCGCACCGCACGTCCTTCCGGCGCCACTGGTTCAGGCGACCGACCGCTCGTGCAATCGCGCTTGCCTTCGTGTCCGGGCCCCGAGATCCTCCCGCCGCCGCCAGATGGCTGGACGGCCACATCCCAGAACCCTGAGGTCTCGAACATGTTCACGCGTAGCATTACCCGATCGGTCTTCCTGCTGCTCACGAGCCTGCTGCCCGCCGCCGTCCACGGCCAGGCGGACTCCAAGGGCTTCTACGTCACCGGGTACGGGCAGTTCAGCCGCATTGGCGCCACGACCTTCACCGAGTCCGGCGCGCAGGGTGCCGGAGCCGGCCTGCGCGCCGAATTCGGCCGCGGCCTGGGGGGCGGTGGCGACGTCGGCTATCGCTTCGGCAATGGCTGGGCGGCGGAGATCGAGTGGAACTACCGCACCCATTCGCTCACGTCCCTCCAGCGCGGCGGGACCACGCTGACGCGGACGGGGGACTACGCGTCGAACATCCTCCTGATCAACGGCCTTCGTCGCTTCGCCTCGAGCAGCAAGTGGACGCCCTACGTGGGCGCCGGCGTCGGTTTCGTCCTCGAGATCGACCTCGACCTCCGGGCGGGTGCCGGCGGCAGCTCGCGCGCCTACTCGTCCAGCGGCCGGGTGGCGCCGCAGCTGATCGGCGGAGTCGAGTACGCGCTCACCCGCCACTGGCGCCTGATCACCGATGCACGCTGGCTGGGCGTCGGCGCCGTACGGGCCGACAACGCGACCGGGAACGCCGGTGGCAACGTCAGGTCACCCGCCTACAACCCGCTTTCGATTCAGGCTGGCATCCGCTACGGCTTCTGACGCCGCCGACGCGATGTACCGGGCGCCGTCGCCGAAGCGCGCGAGGACCTCGGCGCGACGGCGGCGGCTGACCGGCACGCGGCGACCGTCGCTCATCATGCATGTTGCCCCACTGGAGGTTCGCCTGACGCTGACGACATGCCTGGCAGCCACCCACCACGAGCGGTGCACGCGCAAACCGACGCCCGCATCCTCGGCCTCGACGTCGGCAAGGGCACCGAGGATCAAGGCGCAGCCGCGAGGGGTCCACACCCGCAGGTACTGCAGCTCGGAGGCGACGGCGATCACGTCGCGACCGATTTCCCTGGGGAGTCGTTCACGCCAGCCCGAGCGCAGCAGGGTCACCGACATCGCGGTGCCGATGGGCGTGGGCCCCGAGCCCTCGACCGCCGGGACCGTGGCAGCGGTGCCGGCCGCTTCGGCGCCGATGTCGGATGCCCGCGGGAATGCCACGGCGGGTGCGGATCGCTGCAATAGCGGGGGCACGAGCCAGTGCAGTCGAGGCAGGCAGATCATCGCCCACGATGCCGAGACCGGTCCGACGATGTCGCCGAACTCGCGCAGGAGCATGCCGCCGATCGCGACCCCTCCGCGGTCGGGGGCGTCCGTATCGGGGAGAGCGGGATATCCCAACCATTGCTGCATGACCCCCTCACCGATCAGCCAGTAGAGCGGGGTCAGCAGCGCAGCGCCGATCAGGCCCGACACTCCGACCAGCGCCCAGGTCGGAACGCGACTCGCTCCCAACACGCGAGTGAGGACGTACAGCACCGACTGCAGCACGCAGAGTCCGGCACCGATCTCGGCGCTCCAGAATGCAAGCCGGGCCGCAGGAGGTGCGGCGAAGCCCACGTCTGGCTCCAGCGCCATGACCAGCGCGAGCAGCGCCACCCCCGCCACGGCCAAGTATCGCAGAATTCCGTCGGCATGCGAGCCAGCCACCGCCGTGGTGCGCGCATCGGACCCCGGGGGCGATGGGGGCGTCACGTCGCGGCCCCCGTACGACGGCGCGCCGGGCATGGGGCGAAGCGCAGACCGCGCGCCGTTCCGCGTACGGTTCGACGCGTGCCGACACCAGTGGTGCGATCCGTCGTGCGCAGTGCGCGCCCGTCGGACTGCTGCGGTCGTGACGCGTGGTGAAGGGTTGGCTGGCGGGAGGTCGCCGTGTCAGGTACGGTCAATCCAGAGAGCATCGAGTCGTCATCGCAGTGGTCGGGCATGTAACGTTTCGACCCGCCCGGAGGATCCAATCGCGGGCAATCTCCGGCACCCGTGCGGCACCGCGGCCGATGCCGCGAGGGCGACGTCGCCGGCGCGCAGGGTCGCGTGCTGTGGGTGATGGGCACGTCGTCCGGGCCTCGGCGCAGGGGGCCAATCGGAGGTCGCCGCAGGACTTGCGGCCGCCCGTCCAGCTCGGCCAGATATGGAGACCGCCTCAGCCCCCGCATCCGAGAACGGAGCATCCCGTGAAGCACCTCGTGTCCGCCATGCTCGTCGTCGTGGGCGTCATCCACCTGCTACCGCTTGCGGGTGTGCTGGGCGCCACGCGCCTGACGGCCCTCTACGGCGTCCCGTTCGACGAGCCGAATCTGGCGATCCTCATGCGGCATCGCGCGGTCCTCTTCGGCCTGCTCGGCGCGTTTTGCCTGGTCGCGGCCTTCCGGTCTGCCTGGCAACCCACTGCGCTGGTCGCCGGATTTGCCAGCGTAGCGTCTTTCCTCTACCTGGCCTGGTCGGTCGGCGGGTACAACCCCCAGATCGGCCGCGTCGTCACCGCCGACGTCATCGCGCTCGTGTGCCTCGTCATTGGCGCGGCGGCGTATGCGCGGGTGACGCACCGGGGCTGAGGGAGGGCGGAACGAGACGCACCGCGGTCGCGACGCACGCGCCATGCGGGGCCGTCGCGCCACCTCGCGCCGGGTTCGAGACCCTGCAGCGGGTCCGTGTACACGATCCGTGGTTCCGTGTCTCTCGCGCGGACGAGGTGCGTCAAGTCCCCGGGCCGGAGCGGCGCGCGCGGAACCGCGAGGCGGGTCTCGACCCACGGCCCCTCGCTCACGCCCGGGCCACCGATGCTAGCTTCGGTCGTGTGAGCGCCGCTGCCCGCCCCGAGACGCCGCCATCCGGCCGCGCCACGTCCGACGACAGCGCTTGTCCCGCACGGACGATCACGCGCCGACTCGCCGTGTTCGTGCTCGCGCTGGCCGCGACGGCCTGCGCCCCCGCCGGCCCGCCCGGGATCACGATCGTCAACGTCCGCGTCATCGACGGCACCGGCGCGCCTGCGACCCCAGGCGCGGTCCGTCTCATCGGCGACACGGTCGTCGCCGTCGGCGCCGACGTCACCCCGGCGCGGGGGGACTCGATCGTCGATGGCGGCGGGCTCGTGCTCGCTCCCGGATTCATTGATACGCATTCGCATCACGCCTCGGGGCTCGGCGAATCCCCGGATGCACGCGCCGCCGCCAGCCAGGGGATCACGACCGTCGTCGGCGGGCAGGACGGCAGCCATCCGATGCCGCTGGCCAAGACGCTCGCGGCCCTCGAGCGATCGGGGACGGTCCTCAACGCGGCCTTCTACGCCGGTCACGGCACCATCCGCGACTCGGTCCTCGGCCGCGACTTCCGCCGCCGCGCGACCGCCGCCGAGGTCGAGGCGATGGGCCGCCTGCTGCGGCAGGAGCTCGACGCCGGCGCGCTTGGACTTTCGACGGGTCTCGAATACGACCCCGGGATCTACTCCGACCGCGCCGAGGTGCTCGCGCTCGCGAAGGTCGCCGCCGCCGCAGGGACGCGCTACATCAGCCACATCCGCAGCGAGGACCGCTGGTTCTGGGACGCCGTGGACGAGGTGCTGGCGATCGGTCGCGAAGCGAAGCTGCCGGTGCAGATCGGGCACGTGAAGCTCGCGATGATCCCGCTGTGGGGGCAGGCCGACTCGCTCCTGCGCGTGCTCGACCGCGCGCGCGCCGAGGGCATCGACGTCACGGCCGACGTGTACCCGTATCCGTACTGGCAGTCCACGCTGACGGTGCTGTTCCCCAAGCGCGACTTCGGGAACCAGGGCGAAGCGGAGCACGTCCTGCGCGACATCGCACGGCCCGAGGGGCTGCTGCTGGGCGACTACCTCCCCGAGCCGTCGTATGCGGGACGCACCGTCGCCGAGGTCGCGGCGATGCGGAAGGAACCGCCGGCCGTCACGCTCATGACCCTCATTCGCGACGCGCAGCGGATGCGCGCCGAGCGCGAGCGCACGGGGAAGACGGAGGGACGCGTCGAGAGCGTCGTCGCGACGTCCATGGACGAGGGCGACATTGCGCGGCTGCTGGCGTGGCCGCATGCGAACGTATGCTCCGACGGAGCGCTCGACGGCGCGCATCCGCGCGGGTACGGCGCCTTCCCGCGGGTGCTGGCGCGCTACGTGCGGGAGCGACGGGTGCTGCCGCTGGAGGAGGCGATCCGCAAGATGACGAGCCTGGCCGCGGCGCACGTGGGGATCCCGCAGCGCGGGACGATCGCCCCGGGGCGCTTCGCGGATCTGGTGTTGTTCGACCCCGCGACCGTCGCGGACGAGGCGACGACGCAGGACCCGCATCGCATATCAACCGGCATCGCGCGCGTGTGGGTGAACGGGCGCGAGGTCTGGCGCGACGGCGCGCCGACCGGAGCGCGGCCCGGCCGGGTCATCCGCCGCCCCGGGACGCCGGCAGACGGGGGCTGACCCCTCTCGCCATCGAGAGCGCTTGCGCACCCTGCGCAACGGACCGAGCATCACGGAGCGTCATCAGGCCGCAGGCGCCATGGCCGATCGACGACGGTCGTCCTGGGCTCACCCGCGCTCCCATCGTGCAGAAGGGCCGACCGCTCTGCGGCTTCCTCGTGGTGGAGCGGCACCCGAGCGACGCGCGGCGATCGTTCTCCGAACCGGTCGCCACGATGGCGCGATCAGGTAACCGTATCGCTTTCCGCTCCGCTATCGTGGTGCCGCCGACAGGACGTCCGGCCACCGGGGCGGCGAATCACGGGCCGCACTGATTGAGCCCCGTGTTCGAGGAGAACGTGTTGCCGAGCCCCGCCGCGGTGAAGTCGGTCGCCCAGGTGCCCGTGAAGGCGTTGCGCCGGATGCCGCACCCGCCGGACGATCGAATGATCGAGTTCCGTACGGTCTGGCCGATGTCGCGAGTGAAATCGATGTTCGGGAACCCGGAGCGTCCGCCGAACTCGACGGTGGTGAAGTCGAGCGAACTGCCCGTGCTGGCGTTGGTGCGGAAGAAGATCCCGAACCAGTGGCCGGCGGCAGGCGTGGTAGCGTCGGCGGTGAAGACGACCCGGTTCGACGAAGTGCCGAGGGCCACGAGCGCCCCGGTCGCGGTGCCGGCGCTCGCCCCGACGTAGAACGAGACGCTCGCACCGAAGCGCAGCGACGTGCCGGCGGGGAGGGTGAGCACCGGGGCACCCGTCCCTTCAATGAAGACGTCGCCGTTGATGGCGTAGGGGATACCGAGGTTCGGCCAGGTCTGCGAGACGGAGAGCGTCCCGCCCGTGAGCTGGACGACGTTCCGCGCATTGTTGGTGAACGTCCCCCCGGCCGGCAGCGCACCGGCGACGTTGGGATGGGCGACGATGGGGGGCTGGGCGGCGTCGCTGACGCTGAGCACCGTGGACGCGGCGTTGAGGCGCGAGGTCCCCGCGATCTCGACCCCGGTGTGGGCGGACTGGGCCACGGTGACGTTGTTGAGCGTGATGCCCGCCTGCGCCGACGCGACGTCGAGGCAGGGGAAGGTCCCCTGCCCGCAATGCCGGATCTCGGTGT
>JAJTHG010000081.1 GCA_021298835.1 Gemmatimonadota bacterium | reverse complement strand
GAGGTCGTGCAGCGCATCGAACCGCCAGAACCCGAGCACCGTGATGCCGCCGACGATCAGCAGCAGCACGAGGAAGACGCCGGTCGCCTTCGCCACGAGCTCGAGCCGCAGCCGCGTCAGCGACCCGTGCCACGCTGCCGACGCGGCGAGGCGGCTCCGGGTCTCCGGCGACAGCTTCTTCTCGGTCAACGAGAGCATGCAGGCCTCGCGCCCCCTGACGGGCAGCTGGTGTATGGGTTGGGTCCCGTCCTTCCGGATCTCGCTTTGCCGCTCATCGTTCGTCGCGCGTGACCCACGTCGGCAGCGACCACGTGCCGCCGGCCGCGACCTCACGGCACAGGCCCGTGGTCTCGTCGCGGGCGAGCACGAAGCGGCGGCCGTCCCACGTCCACTGCGTGCGGCTCAGGCAGTCGCCGACGCCGCGGCCGCGCTGCTCGCTCCACGCCTCGGGCCCCTTCCACTCGGTCGCACCGTTGGTGACGAACGTGGCGCGGTACGGTGGCCGGTCCGTGACCACCCACAGCCCCGACCCCGAATTGTAGGCCGCGAGCCAACAGGGCGTCGTCACCGCGAGGCGGGTCGCCGACAGCCGCCAGACGTCCCACGCCACGTCACGCTGGTTCGGGTCGTCGAGGTCCTCGCATTGCCCCACGTCCGCTCCGCGTCGCCGCATCGCGTCGCGCATCGCCCGCAGCATCGCCGCCGGTTTGCGGCGTCCCAGTGCCCGGTCGGCGGTCGTTGTGATCGGTACGCGCGCCGCGACCAGGATCGGTGCGGGGCGCGCCGGCGGCACCAGCCCTTCGTCGCGCGTCCCCGGGGCCACGAGTGCGCCCGGCGTCCCGATCCGACCCTGATGCGCATCCATCGCCGCCAGCACCTCGACCGCACCGCGTGACGACAGCCCCCACGGCGGGCGCGGCGACGCGTCCGCCGAGACCCACGTCACCTCGGCGGCGTCCCCCTCCCGCCGCGCAAGGGCCGCGACGAGCGCCGAGACGAGCGGTCCGGGGAGGTCGGTCGCCCCGTTCGCGCGCAAGGTGATCGTCCCGATGTGTCGCTCGCCGATGCGCAGGGCGAGGCGCGCCGGCCACGCCGCCGCCGTGTCGGCTTCATCGTCCGACTCCCCGAGCCGCACGTGTCCCGTCACCGTCGTCCGGGGTCCGCCCGCGCGCACGAGCAGCACCGAGACGCGCGACGTCCCGCCGAACGGATGATACCCCGCCGCGCGGCACGTGCGCGTGTTGTCGCACACCAGTTCCCAGTCGTCCTGGACGACGGTGAACCCGGAAGTCGCCTGCGCCGCCGCCGGCATCACGGCGGCGACCGCGACGAGGGCTGTGCCGAAGGCCGCGACGAGAGCCGCGCCGAGGGCCGACGACCTCTGCGTCACCCGCCGCGTGCGGACTCGTCCGCCACGCCGTAGTGCGCCCGGTGCTGCTCGCGCAGCGCGCTCTTGAGGAACTTCCCCGCGCTCGTCTTCGGGATCGCGTCCGCCGGCAGGATCGCATCGGGCACCCACCACTTCGCGAACATCCCCTCGAGCAAGCCGCGCAGCGCTGCCTCGTCGAACGTCCGCCCGGGCTTCATCACCACCACCGCCAGCGGGCGCTCGTCCCACTTCGCATGCGGCACCGCCACCACCGCCGCCTCCGCCACGTCGGGATGCCCCATGAGCGCCCCCTCCAGCGCCACCGAGCTGATCCACTCGCCGCCGGACTTCACGAGGTCCTTCGCGCGGTCCTGGATCGTCATGTTGCCCTCATGGTCGATCGTCACGATGTCGCCGGTCCGGAACCAGCCGTCAGCGGTGAAGCGATCATCCGGACCGTCCGCGCCGTAGTACTGCCGCGCCACCCACGCGCCGCGCACCTCGAGCTCGCCCATCGTCGTCCCGTCCCACGGGATGAGCCCCTGCGCGCTGCGGCCGCGGATCTCCACGAGCGGGGCGGCGCGGCCCTGCTTCGCGCGGTAGGCGTCCTGCGTCGTCTCGTCGGCGTCGAGCAGGGCGGGCGACAGGAAGGCGGCCGTCCCGATCGGCGAGGTCTCCGTCATCCCCCAGAGGTGGAGCACGTGCAGCCCGTGCCGCTGGCGGAAGCCCCGGATCATCGCCGAGGGAGCCGCCGAGCCGCCGACGAGCATCGCGCGCAGGCGCGAGAGGTCGTACCGGCCCGGCTCCGCGTCGAGCGCCTGAAGGATCCCCAGCCAGATCGTCGGCACCCCTGCGGTGAGCGTCACCCGCTCGTCCGCCAGCAGCCCGAGCAGGGAGGCCGGGTCCAGGTGCGGGCCCGGGAAGACCTGCGCCGCGCCGAACATGCCGCACGCGTAGGGCAGCCCCCACGCGTTGACATGGAACATCGGGACGACGGGCAGCACCGTGTCGCGCTCGCTCAGGCCGGTGACGTGCACCATGCCGGCGCCGAGGGCGTGCAGCGTCATCGAGCGGTGCGAATAGACGACGCCCTTGGGCCGTCCCGTCGTCCCCGACGTGTAGCACATCGCCGCGGCCGTCTGCTCGGGGAGATCGTCCCACGCGAAGCCGTCGTCCTCGCCCGCGACGAGCGTCTCGTAATCGAGCGTGCCCGGCGGCACGATGCCGTCGTCGCTCATGACCACGACGTGCCGCGCGGCGACGCGCCCCGTGCACTGTTCCCAGAGCGGCCAGAGCACCTTGTCCACGAGGACGACCTGGTCCTCGGCGTGGGTGGCGATGTAGGTGATGTCGTCGGGATGCAGGCGCAGGTTCAGCGTGTGCAGCACCGCGCCGATGGACGGGATCGCGAAGTACGCCTCGAGGTGCCGCGCATGGTTCCACGCGAGCGTGGCGACGCGGTCGCCCGGCTTCACGCCGAGCCGCCGGAGGGCGCGCGCGAGGCGGGCGGACCGGCCGAGCACCTCGTGGTAGGTCGAGCGGTGCAGCGACCGGTCGGGCCGCCGGCTCACGATCGGGCGGGAACCGTAGAGGGTGAGGGCACGCCGCGCGATCAGGGGGATCGAGAGCGGCACGTCCATCATCAAGCCGTGCATGGGGCGAGTCCCGGTGAAGGATGCGCCAACATGTCACGGGGGCGGAGGTGCCACAACCGCGCGTCGGTCCGTTCGACGCCCGTCACCCTGCGCTGGCTACGCCCCCTTCGCCGCCATCGCCGCCTGCTGGCGCGCGCGGAACCGCGCCGCCGCGAGCCGGCCGCGCTCGCACTGCGTCGCCACCCACTCGGCGTTCGCGAAGGCGAAGGGACCCGCCTTCTCCCGCAGCTCGGCCAGCCAGGGTTCTGCGCGCGAGTACAGCAGCAGCCCTTCGCCGTTGCTCTCCATCAGGTAGTCGGCGTGGACGATGCCGTGCCTCGCCATCCCGTACGCCATCTCCCAGTAGCTCGTGCACTGGCGGAACGCCGCGTTGAGCGGATGGCTCGGCACCGTCACCGCCATGCATTCCTCGAGCGTCGTCGGGCTCCACCCCCGGATGAGCGCCTGGCGCGACTCGCGCATGACGGGTTCGCGGCGCATCTCGTAGAGCCGCAGGACGAGGTCGGCGTCCTGGTAGTCGGGGGTGGCCTTGGGCGTCATCGGCGTCGGGGCGGGCGTGGGTGGGAACGGGAACGAATCGGCAGGATACCCGCCGCCGCTCCGCCGGGCCAGTCGCACCGGCCGCGCCGAGGGGCAGTGTGGGGCCGACGTCGCGGTCGATCTCGACCGGACCGGTCGCCGGGACCCCGGCCTCCGTCACCCGCTCGCCGTCCGTCGCCGAGCTGGCGGCTCCCCTCGGCGAAGGTGCGGCCGGCCGGGCGGACGATGGCCAAGGAGAAGGCGAAGGACATGGGCGGAACGCGGGAGGCCCCGAGGCGGACGATGCCGCCCCCGTCTCGCGGCGCTATGTTCGCGCATGACCGACAACCTGCGCCCCACCCTCGGCCGCCGCGACCTCACGCTGATGCTCGTCGGCAACGTCATCGGCTCCGGCATCTTCCTGGTGCCCGCGTCCGTGCTGCGCCAGAGCGGCGAGTCGGTGCCCGTCTCGGTCCTCGTCTGGTGCGTGGGCGGGCTCCTGAGTCTCATGGGCGCGCTCTCGTACGCCGAACTCGGCGGGATGAACCCGAGGGCCGGCGGCCTCTACGCGTACATCCGCGAGGCGTTCGGGGCCTTCCCCGCGTTCCTCTACGGGTGGACGCTGTTCTTCGTGATCGGCTCGGGCACGGTCGCGACGCTGGCCGTCGCCGCAGCCGGCCAGCTCACGCACTTCGCGGCGCTGACCGGCCCGCAGCGGCAGGTGATCGCCGTGGCACTGATCGTCGTCATGGCGGCGATCAACGTGCGCGGCACGCGGGAGAGCGCGGCGGTGCAGAACGTCACCACGTGGCTCAAGGTGCTCGCGATCCTCGTCATGAGCGGCCTCCTGCTCCTGCTCGGCGACGGTGGCGGGTCGGCCGCCGCGACGGCACCGGTTGCCGGCGCCCCGGTTGCCGGCGTCCCGGCGGGCCCGGCGGTCACCGTCTCGGGCGTCGGCCTCGCGGTGATCGCCGTCCTGTGGGCGTACGAGGGCTGGCAGTACGTCACCTTTCTCGCCGGCGACGCGAAGGATCCGCAGCGCACGATCCCCTTCGCGCTCGTCGCGGGGACGGTCACCCTGATCGCGCTCTACCTGCTGTCGGTCGCCGGCTACCACGCCGCGCTGGGGACGGCCCGCATGGCGGCGTCGGAACGCGTCGCCGGCGACGCGGTGACCGCGGTCCTCGGCGCCGGGGCGGGGAGCGCCGTGACGCTGGCGATCGTGCTGGCCATGTACAGCGCCGCGCACGCCGGCGTGACCGCGTTGCCGCGCGTGTATTTCGCGATGGCGCGCGACGGCGTGTTCTTCCGCCGGCTCTCCGAGATCCATCCGCGGTTCGGCACGCCGGCGGTGGCGATCGTCTCCAGCTGCGCGTGGGCGGCCGTTCTCGCCGCGACCGGGACGTTCGAGCAGTTGCTCACGTACGTGGTCTTCATCGGCTGGATCTTCTACGGGCTCGGGGCGGCGGCGGTGATCGCCCTGCGTCGCTCGCGCCCGGCGGCCGAGCGCCCCTTCCGCGTTCCCGGGTATCCGGTGACTCCCGCGCTGTTCGTCCTCGCGGCGGCGGTCATCGTGGGGAACACGATCCTCGAGCAGCCGTCGCGCTCGCTGCTCGGGCTCTGCGTCGTGCTGCTCGGGCTGCCCGCGTACGCAGCGTGGACGCGCGCCGCGCGCCGGGCGGCGCCGGGCGGCACCTAGCGCCGGCTCGGCACCGGCGACCGCCCGTCGGGCGTCACGGCAGCGCGCCCGCCACGCGCCGCAATCCCAGCAGCCAGCCCGCCGAGCCGAGCACGAGGCCGACGCCCGCGAACGTCCGCGCCGCGCCGGCGATGAGCGGGAGGTCCGCGTACCGCGTGCCGATCCCGTACACGGCCCACGCCACCACGACGGGGAAGAGCCACATCCCGCGCGACCACGCCATGAACGCGCCGAGCCCCGTCGCGACCGCCATCAGGGTGACGCTCCAGGCGGTCTCCGAGATCCCGAAGCCGTCGAAGCCGGTCACGTGCGCATACTGGAAGGTGTTCGAGATGACCGCGACGCTGATCCACGCGAGGTAGAGGTCGAAGGGCCACACCACGAACAGCCGCTCGTGCCAGACCGGGGCGTACGGGGCGGCGCGCAGGCGCTCGGCGGTGACGACGAGCGCGGCGAGGAAGGCCAGCATCACCAGCAGCGCCGGCCCGAAGCGGCGGAAGCTGAAGAGCGTGATCCACGCGACGTTGAGCACGCCGGCTGCGAGCCACCACCATCCCAGCCGCTCGACGGCGCGCCGCGCCCCCTCCGTCGGCAGCCACTGGTACGCCGCGCACGCGACGAGCCCGAGGTAGATCACGCTCCAGATGGCGAAGACGCGGTTCGCAGGGAGGAAGAGCGAGCGGTACCGGTTGGCGAGCGACCCGATCGAGTCGCCGCTCATCCTGCCGGTCGCCGCCAGGCCGTTGAGCCCGATCACCGCGACGAGCACGAGCAGGTTGATCGCCTTCAGGACGAGCGGTCGCGGCATGGGCACTCCGTGGGGGATGATCGGGCCGTCGCCGTCGTGCCGGCGGGTGCCGGATGGGGACGTTCCCTAAGATGCACCCGCGAGCCCGGCGAGCCACGCCGAGAGCTCGGTCGCCTGCGCATGGAGCGGCAGGACCAGCAGGTCGCCGGGGGTGCCCCACGCCACCGCGGCCTCGACCGCGGCGCGCTCGCTCGGCGACACCTGCACCGCCGCCGCGGGAACGCCGAGCCGCGCGAGCTCGTCGGCGATCAGCGCCGTCATCTCGCCCGGCCGGCGCCCCTTGCGGTGCATCGGCAGGTCCTTGATGATCACGCGGTCGTAGGGGCCGGTGGCCCACGCGGCGCGCACGAGGCCGCGCACGGCCTCGTCGTCGCGGTTGCCCGCCTGGCCGAGGACGATCAGCTTGCGCGCGCCGCCGAGCCGCGCGACCACCGGCCCGAGCGTGGCGACGCCCGCGGGGTTGTGCGCGTAGTCCACGAGGGCGGTCACGCCGCCGGGCAGCCGGTGCACCGTCAGCCGGCCGGGGTTGTCGCCGGCGTTCGCGCCGAACGCGCGGAGCGCGGCGCGGACGGCCGCGACAGGGATCCCCAGGACCATCGCCGCCGCCGCCGCCGCGCACGCGTTGGCCACCATGTGCGGCGCGGCGCCGCCGAAGGCGATCGGCACGTCGGCGACCAGCGCGAGGGGGGTGACGCCGCCCTCGGCGTCGCGCCACTCGACGACGCTGTCGCGCACGACGCAGGCACCGCGCGCGGTCACGCCGGCCGGCGGCGCGGCGACGGCCGCCGGGTCGAGCGCGAACCACGCCACCGGCGCGCCGAGCGTCGGCGCGAGCGCCACGAGCGCCGGGTCCTCGGCGTTGAGCACCAGCGCGCCGCGGGGGACGAGGGCCCGCGCCGTCACCGCCTTCACCGCGCCCAGCGCTTCGAGTGTCGCGATGCCGTACTCGCCGAGGTGGTCGGCCTGCAGGTTGGTGATGACGGCGACGTCGGCACGGCGCGTCGCGAGCCCGCGCCGCAGGATGCCGCCCCGCGCCGTCTCGAGCACCGCCGCCTGCACGCGCGGGTCGCGCAGCACCGCGCGCGCGCCGGCGGGTCCCGACCAGTCACCCTCGGTGATGACGTGCTCGCCGATCTGCACGCCGGTGGTGCTGCACCAGCCGGGCACGCGGCCGGCAGCGCGCCACATGGCCGCGAGCAGGCGGACGGTGGTCGTCTTGCCGTTGCTGCCGGTGACGAGCGCGACGGGGACGTCGTGCAGCGCGGCCCACGGGAGGTCGGCCGGCGCAGGCAGGTCGGCCCATGCGTACGTGCGTGCGCCGTCGCCCGAGCCGACGGCGCACGAGTCGTCGTCGTACGTCACCGTCAGGCCGCGACGGGCCGCCTCGGCCAGCACGGCGGGAAGGTGGCGTCGCGCCGCGACCTCGGGCTCGGCGACCGCACGGACGCGTGCCACGGCGGCGACGGTATCGAACTCGGCCCGCTCGCCGACATCGGCCTCGGCCCACGTCCACGCGAGCTCGCCGCGTTCGGTGGCAGCCATGAGCCGGTCCGCCGGCGCGCTGGCGAAGCAGCTCGCCTCGTGGGCCTGCCGCCGGACGACGACCTCGGGCTCGGGCCAGCCGAGTCGCGCCGAGAGCTCGCGCACGCGGGCGCACCAGGCGTCGAGCAGCGCCGCGGCCTGCGCAGCGTCGGCGGGGAGGACGACGTCGAGCACCGCGCCTTCGACGGCGGCGTGGAGATGCGGTCCCATGAGCCGCCGCGAGTCGGCGATGCGCGGCGACGGAAACTCGGGGATGGCGTCCGTCGCCGCCGGCCCGGGCACGCCGGCGGTACCCACGTCAGTCGTTCTCCTCGCGGGCGACGATGACGCCGCGGGCCTCGCGGACGAGCACGAGGTCCTCGGTGTCGCTGCGGGGCGTGATCGGCGCGGGCGGTGCGGCGGCGGCGGCCGGTGCCGGGTCGTCGGCGGGGGCGACGTCGCGCACGTCCTGCCGCGGCACGGCGCGGCTGGGCTTGGGGGGCGGGACGTCGGAGACGGTGCGCTCGGGCTTGAAGTGCACGATCTGCTTCCAGCCGCGGGCGAGGTTGTCGGCGAAGACGAGCAGCAGGTCGCCGGGCGCCGCCATCGCGAGGCCGGCCTGGATGGCGAGCTGTTCGTCCACGACCACCGAGATGCGCGACGCCTCGACGCCGTGCGCCTGGAGGGCCGCGGCGAGCATGCGCGGGACCTCGTCCTCGCCGCGGCCGCGGGCGGGGTCGTCCCGGCGGCAGATGTAGTGGTCGAACCCGGCGCGCGCGGCGGCGACGCCGATGGCGACGATGTCCTCGTCGCGCCGGTCGCCGGGGGCGCTCAGGACGCACAGGCGGCGTCCCTTGACGTCGAGCCGCGTGGCGAGCGTGCAGAGGGCGTCCACCGCGTGCGCGTTGTGGCCGTAGTCGAAGAGCACGCGGAAGGGATGCTCGTCGAAGACGTTCAGGCGGCCCGGGGCCTGGAAGAAGGTGCTGTCGAAGGTGCGCAGGCCGTGGCGGATGTCCTCGAGCCGGACGCCCATCGCGAACGCCATCGCGGCGGCGAACATGGCGTTCTGCACGTTGAACGTGGCCTTGCCTTCGAGCGTGGCGGGGATGAGGTGCGTCCACAGCAGGGGGATGTGCGCCCCCTTGTCGTAGATGGTGATCATCTGTCCGTTGACGCCCGCCTCGAGCGCGACGGCGCGGCCGCCGGCGCGGACGTGCTCGCGGACGATCGCGTGGTCGGCGTGGAGGGTCACGTAGCAGACGTGCTTCGCCTCGGAGTAGGCCGCCATCCGGAGGGTGAGCGGGTCGTCGGCGTTGAGCACGGCGGTGTTGGTCGCCACCTCGACCACGGTGCGCTTGACCTCGGCGAGGTGCTCGAGGGTGTCCACGCCCTTCTGCCCGAGGTGGTCGGGCTGCACGTTGAGCACCGCGGCGACGTCCACGTGGCGCATGGCAAGCCCGGCGCGCAGCAGACCGCCGCGCGCGGTCTCGAGCACCGCGACCTCGACCATCGGATCGGCGAGCACGATCCGCGCCGAGGTGGGGCCGGTCATGTCGCCCTCGACGGTGCGCTGGCCGTCGATGTACACGCCGTCGGTGGTCGTCAGCCCGACGCGCCGGCCGGCGAGCTTGTGGATGTGCGCGAGCATGCGCGCGGTGGTCGTCTTGCCGTTGGTGCCGGTGACGGCCGCGACCGGGATCGTCGAGGGCGAGCCGGGCGGGAAGAGCATGTCGATCACCGCGCCGGCGACGTCGCGCGGGCGCCCCTCGCTCGGCGCCATGTGCATGCGGAAGCCGGGCGCGGCGTTCACCTCGCAGATCGCGCCGCCGATCTCCTTGTGGCTCCGCGTGATGTCGGGGGTGAGGAAGTCCACGCCCCCCACGTCGAGGCCGATCGCCTGGATGGCGCGCACGGCCATCTCGACGTTGTCGGGATGGATGACGTCGGTGACGTCGGTCGCGGTGCCGCCGGTACTGAGGTTGGCGGTGAGGCGCAGGTGGAGCGTCTCGCCGGCGGGAAGGACGCTCGCGGGCGTCAGGCCGCGCTTGGCGAGGATGCCCAGCGCCTGCTCGTCGAGCTCGAGCTGCGTGAGCACCTTCTCGTGCCCGATGCCGCGCCGCGGGTCCTGGTTCACGATCGCCACCAGCTGCGCGACCGTGTGCATGCCGTCGCCGACCACCTTGCCCGGCTCGCGGCGCGAGGCGGCCACGAGCGCGCCGTTGACGACGAGCAGCCGGTGGTCGAAGCCGGTGATGCAGCTTTCGACGATGACGCTGCGGGCGTGCTCGGCGGCGCGGGCGAAGCCGGCGCGGACTTCGTCGGGCGTCCGGAGGTCGATCGAGACGCCGCGCCCGTGGTTGCCGTCGTAGGGCTTGGTGACCACCGGGTAGCCGATGCGCTCGGCCGCGCGTACGGCGCGGTCCGCCGACTGCACGAGCGCCTGTTTGGGGACCGGGAGCCCGAGGCGCGAGAGGATGCGGTTGGTCTCTTCCTTGTCGCTCGCGAGCTCGACGGCGATGTGCGAGGTGCGGCCCGTGATGGTCGCCTGGATGCGCTGCTGCCGGCAGCCCCAGCCGAGCTGGATGAGCGAGAACTCGTTGAGCCGGAGCCACGGGATGCCGCGCGCCTCGGCCGCCATGACGAGACTCGCCGTCGAGGGACCGAGCGCGCGCCGCTGCGCGAAGCGGATGAACGCGTCGCGGCGCTCGGCCCAGTCGAACGGCGCGGCGCCGGGGTCGCGCAGCGCGGCCGGCAGGAGCGCGTCCACGAGGGCGATCGCGACGTCGGCGGCCTCGAGGCCGACCTCCTCGTTCTCGTACTCGAAGACGACGTCGTACGTGCCGGGTCGCGAGGCCTCGCGCGTCTTGCCGAACGTCACGCCGACCCCGGCGACGTTCTGCAGCTCGATCGCGACGTGCTCGAGCACGTGGCCGAGCCAGGTGCCCTCGCCCTCGGTCATGCGGCGGATGAAGCCGCCCGGCTCGCCGTAGGAGCAGCCGTGCTCGGAGAGCCCGGGGAGCGCGGCGAGGAGGCCATCGATGAAGTCCTTGCCCAGTCGCGCGGTGGGCCAGCCCTCGAGAAGCCCCAGGTCGAGCACGAGCCGGATGACCGGGAAGTGCGCGTAGTGGCTGGGGCCGCCGTAAACGTTCCGGTCGAGGATCCGCATCTCGGCTCCGGGAGGGCGTCAGTCGTGGAAGAGCGCTTCGACCGCGGGGTCCACGCGCCGGGTGTGCAGGTTGAAGCGCGCGCCGCGCCCGAGGACGTGGGTCCGGACGCCGACGAAGGTCACGGCGTCGCCCGGGGTCGCCTCGGCGATGGACGAGAACTCGACGTCGGCGCAGTCCACCACCGTCACGGCGCCGCTGCCGACGACCTCGACCGTCTCGTCCGGGCCGATGAAGGCGGCGGTGTCCTCGTCCACGCCGAGGCCGATGGCGAACGGGTTGTAGGCGAGGGCGGTGAGCAGCCGGCCGAGGCGGTCGCGCTGGCGGAAGTGCTGGTCGAAGATGAAGCGGTTGGTGAGCCCGAGGCCGGCGCACATCGTGACCATGCCGGCGCGCGGGGTGGAGCCCTCGTCGCCGTAGGCGATCATGTGCTCGCTCAGGAAGGCGGCGCCGGCCGACGTGCCCGCGACGTGCACGCCGTGCGCGTTGCGGCTGCGGATGAGCTTGGCCACCGATGTGCCGCCGAGCGTCGTGGTCAGCTTGAGCTGGTTGCCGCCCGTCAGGAAGATGCCGTCGGCGGCGGCGAGCCATTCGAGCCAGTCGCGGTCGTCGCAGTCGCTGCGGCGCTCGAAGCCGAGCGCCTTGGCGTGGCCCGCGCCGCGGCGGGTGAACTCGCGCTCCCAGTAGGTGCCCATGTCCGGCTCGCTCGACGCGGTCGGGATGATCGCGATGCGCGAGGCCCCGCCGCCGCTCAGGGCGAGGAAGCGATCGAGGATCGCCGGGGACGAGAGCTTGCCGCCGATCGGGATGATGTGACCCCGGACGGCGCCCTCGGTGCGCGGACGGGCGGGCATGCGCCAAAGCTAACGGCCGCCCGGGGGCGCGGCTAACATTGGCCACATGGCGTCCCCCCTCGTGCTGCTGGAGAACGCGGACCTCTACTCTCCCGAGCCGCTGGGCATCGGTCACGTGCTGGTGGCCGGCGAACGGATCGCGTGGATCGGGCACGAACGGCTGGTGCTTCCCGCGGCGCTCGCCGTCGAGCGGGTGGATGCCGAAGGGGCCCGTGTGATCCCCGGACTGATCGACGGCCACGTGCACCTGACCGGGGGGGGCGGCGAGGCGGGCTACGACAGTCGCGTGCCACCGCCGCCGCTGACGGCCTACACGCTCGGCGGGGTGACGACCGCGATCGGCGTACTGGGCACCGACGACGTCGTGCGCACGACCGGCGAGCTCGTGGCGACCGCGCGCGGGCTCGTGGCGCAGGGGCTCTCCGCCTGGTGCCATACGGGCGGCTACCACGTGCCGCCGGTGACGCTCACCGGCTCGGTGCGCGGCGACCTCGTGCACGTGGACCGCATCATCGGGGTGGGCGAGGTGGCGATCGCCGACCATCGCTCGAGCCAGCCGACGTTCGACGAACTGGTGCGGCTGGGCGCCGACGCGCACGTCGCGGGGCTCATGACGGGCAAGGCGGGGCTCGTGCACCTGCACGTGGGTGACGGGGCGCGCGGGCTCGAGTTCGTGCGGCGCGCGCGGCACGAGACCGACCTGCCGGCGCGCACCTGGCAGCCGACGCACGTGAACCGCCACCGCGCGCTGTTCGACGAGGCGCTCGACGTGGCGCGCGACGGCGTGCCGGTGGACATCACCGACTTCCCGGTGGCCGACGGCGAGGACGCGTGGTCGGCGGCCGACGCGCTCGTGCGCTACCTCGAGAGCGACGCCCCGCCGCACCTCGTGACCGTGAGCTCCGACGGGGGCGGCTGCCTGCCGGTCTTCGACGCCGAGGGGCGCGTCGTGCGTTACGGCGTGGGGACGTCGCGGGCGCTGGCAGAGACTCTGGCGACGCTGCTCGCCCGTGGGTGGCCGCTGGCGCACGTGCTGCCGGCGTTCACGGAGAACGTCGCCGACACGCTGCGGCTGCCGGCGAAGGGGCGCCTCGAAGTCGGCATGGACGCCGACCTGGTGCGGCTCGACGCCGCAGGCCGGCCGCGCGACGTCATGGCGCGCGGGGCGTGGCACGTGCGGGACGGGATTCCCGTGCGACGCGGGACGTTCGAGCCCTGACGGGCGCCGGCCTCAGCCGACCGAGGCGCGGTCCTGCAGCCGTTCGGCGACCCGCGCGACGAGCGCGTCCACGCTGAACGGCTTCGTGATCAGGTCGCGGGCCGGCTCGAAGTCGGGGATGTCGTCGAAGCGCTGCTGGATGTAGCCGGTCATGAAGAGCACGGGGAGGTCCGGCCAGCGCGCGCGGATCTCCGCGGCGAGCACCTTGCCGCCCATGCCCGGCATCATCACGTCGGTGAGCACCAGCCCGAAGTGCCCCGGCCGTTCCTCCAGGGCGGCGAGCGCCTCGCGGCCGTCGGCGACGGCGTGCACCGTGAAACCGGCGCGCCGCAGGAGGCGCGCGATGGTGTGCCGAACGGTGTCGTCGTCGTCGGCCACGAGCAACGGGGCGCGAGGCGCGAGCGCGGAAGGCGGGGCCTCCGGCGCCCGTTCGTGCTGGACCGCCGGAGCCGGCGCGGCCGGCAGCTCGATGGTGACGCGCGTCCCCTTGCCAGGGGTCGAGTCGATCGTGAGCAACCCGCCGGCCTGCTCGATGATGCCGTGCACCGTGGCGAGCCCGAGTCCCGTACCGCGGGCGCGCGGTTTGGTCGTGAAGAAGGGCTCGACCGCCCGCGCCCGGGTGGCTTCGTCCATGCCCTGACCGGTGTCCTCCACGACCAGCCGGACGGCGTCGTCCGTCGCGGTGACGGTCACGGTGCACGTGCCGCCGTCGGGCATCGCGTCGCGCGCATTGGCGACGAGGTTCACGAGCACCTGCTCGAGGTGGGTCGCGTCGGCGCGCACCCAGGCCGGCGGCCCCACCTCGGCGCGCAACGTCACCGCGTCGTCGGCGACGCGGCCGAGCAGCTGCAGGCTCCGCTGCACGAGCTCCGACAGGTCGAGTACCGTGGGATGCACGTCGTCGCGGCGCGCGAAGGCGAGCAGCTGGCGGGTGAGCGCGGCGCCGCGCGCCTGCGTGGCCTCGAGTTCGCCCAGCAGTTTCGCGCGGACCCCGGGGTCGCGTTCGGCGCGGGTCAGCTGCAGCAGGCCGCCGAAGGCGTGGAGCAGGTTGTTGAAGTCGTGCGCGATGCCGCCGGCGAACTGGCCGAGCGACTCGAGCCGCTGGGCATGGGCGCGGCGCGCAGCCGCCTCGAGCTCCTCGTGCACGGCCTCGAGCTGGGCGGTGACGTCGCGCAGGCTCAGCAGCCAGTCACCCGACGGCATGGTGCGCCGCAGGACTTCGAGCGTGCGCGTGCCGTCGGGCCCGGGGAGGCGCCAGCGGAGCGGGCTGGAGTCGCTCGCGGGGCCGTCCGGGCACTTCGCCTGCTCGGCCGCGGCCGGCGCGTCGTCCACCCTCGCGCGGACGAGCAGGTCCCGCAGGGAGGGCGCCCCGGCCACGGCCGAGGGCCGCAGGCCCAGCAGCGCGCGGGCGGACTGGTTCGACGCCCGCACGATGCCGTCGTGCGAGATGCGCAGCAGGCCGTCCGGTGCCTGCTGCGCGAGCATCGCGAAGTCCTGCTCGCGCTGCTCGACCGTGCGCACGAGCCGGTGCATGGCGTGGAGACTCA
Source organism: Gemmatimonadota bacterium (assembly GCA_021298835.1). Lineage (GTDB taxonomy): Bacteria > Gemmatimonadota > Gemmatimonadetes > Gemmatimonadales > Gemmatimonadaceae > JAJTHG01. The sequence goes on along the minus strand of JAJTHG010000081.1, from coordinate 4,197 downwards.
CCCGCATGAGCCCCCAGACGGCAAGCGAGACGGCCGCGTGCACCCCGAGCCAGAACACCTGCTCGCCCTGCAGGCCCGTCTCGCGCAGGGCCGGGGAGACGAGGTAGAGCGGCGTCGTGATCGCAACGGACAGGAGCGTCGAGCCCAGCGCCACCCGGGAGCCGAACAGAAGCGAAGCGGCGATGCCGAGCACGGGCGCCGCGATGAGTCCCGCCGACGGGAACTGGCGCGCCATCGCCAGCGACGCGTGCACTTCGAGCCACAGGGCGGCGCAGGCGATCGCGGCACCGCCGAACGACCGGCCGGTCCGTACCATGAGCAGGCCGAACCAGCAGGCCGCGGCCGCGGCGGTCAGCAGCCACGCGTGAGCCGGGTCGCGGGGCACCTCGGTCGCCCACGCGAGGACCGCCACCGCAGTGTAGCCGAAGGCGGCGATCGCGGTGCCGCCGAACGCCCACGCGTCATGGTCCGCGGCCTGATACCGCCGGAGGGTCGCGAGCGAGATGCTGCTGGGGGGCGTCCGGCGGGGCACGTGATGGAGGCGAAGCGTGACGCGCCGACACGACGATGCCGCCGGCCCGGGCGCGCGATGCTCCAAACTCGGGCGGCGAGGCATCACGCGCAACCCCGATCCGTCGCGCGAGGACGTAACTTCACGGCATGCCCGGACGCCGCCGGACCCGACGCGTGTCGAGCGCCATCCTCCCCGTGCCGCCCGCGGCAACGCCGACCGACGCGATCGGCGACCGGCCGCCGGGCGTACGGTGCTGGCAGCTCGCGAACGGCATGGACTTCGTGCCGCTCCCCGACGAGGCGCCGACGCGCGTCTGGGTGGGCGACGCCACCGTCCGGTGGGTGGACGTGCAGACGCCGTCGCCCGTTGACCTGCGGCAGACGCTCGAGGCGCTCGGGACGCCGCCGGGTCTCGTCGAGCTCGCGACCGACTTCGAGGCGCGCATCTCCGACGCGCACGCCGAGCGGGACGCGGCATGGCTGCGCATCCCGGTGCCGGCGGCACTGTCGGACGAGGAGCACCGGTTCATCAACGTCGTGGCGCTGCCGAGCGTGATCGTCACGCACCACCGCCGGCCGATGCCGCGGCTCGAGCAGCTCGAGCAGATGCTCGTGCACGCGATGCCCGCCGGCACCAGCTCGACCGGCCTCGTGCTCGAGATCCTCGAGGAGTTCTCGGCCGAGGACCTGCGGCTGTACGTGCGGTCGCGAAGCGACGTGGACGCGCTGGCGCGGCAGCTCGACGAGGGACCGGACGCGGTCAAGCTCGAGGACATCGCCGACCTCATGCGCCGCGTGGACCTGCTGAGCACCGTCTGCGAGGACCACCTGCTCGCCGTCTCGCTCCTGCCGCAGCTCGAGTCGCAGGCGTTCCGGACCGCGGTGGACCGCGAGCACGTCGCCGAGGTGACGCGGACGCTCGAGCGCTACCAGTTCGGCCTCAAGCGCATCGAGCGCCGGCTCGAGGGGCTGCGCGCCCTCTACTCGGCCACGCTGCAGGAGCGCGCCAACCAGCGGCTCCGGGTGCTGACGGTCATGAGCACGGTCTTCCTGCCGCTGACGCTGCTGGCCAGCGTGTACGGGATGAACTTCGAGCACATGCCGGAGCTCAAGTCGCGGCTGGGCTACCCGTCGGTGCTCGCGGCCATGGTGACGATCGCGGGACTGCAGTTGTGGTGGTATCGCCGGAAGGGGTGGCTCGACTGAGGGCTCGCCGTGGAACCCGGATGCACACCCGGCGGTAGCACCGCCAACGGCCCGCCAGCACCGCGCTGCGCGGGCCGGCACCGCCCGGCCCGACCCACCGCATGGACGCGACGCGCACGCGCAGCCGTTCCCCACGCCCCGCCCGCATGATCGCGGGCGTCGTGGCGCTCGCCGCGCTCGTTCCGGGACGCCCCGCCCCGGCGCAGGCGGGCGACGGCTACCTGTTCCGCATGCCGCCCGTCGCCGTCACCCTGCGCGGGGGGCTGCAGGCCCCCGCGGTCCGCAGCGACTTCTGGTCGTTCACCACCGACCAGCTGACGCTCGACCGGCGCAAGCTCGCCGGGGCGGCATGGGGCGTGGACCTCTCGCGAACGGTCAGCGAGCGGTGGGAGTGGCAGCTGAGCGTGGACTGGCTCGCGCGCGGTGCCGACTCCGAATACCGGCGCTTCGAGGAACAGCTCGAGAACGATCGGCGCGCCCCCATCCGCCAGCGCACCGAGCTGCAGCGGCTGCCGGTCACGCTCGGCGTGCGGCTCAACCTGCTGCCCGACGGCGAGCGCATCGGGCGCCACGCGTGGCTCCCCTCGGCCGTGGTGCCGTTCGTCGTCGCCGGCGGGGGGGCCAGTTGGTACCGGATCCGCCAGCGCGGCGACTTCGTGGACTTCGCCGACGGCAACGCGATCTTCTTCGACGACTACGAGTCGAGCGGCGTGGGGCTGCTCGGCTTCGCCGGCGCCGGAGTGGACGTGTCGGTGAATCCCTTCCTCGCCGTGACGACGCAGGTGCGCGCGCTGGTCGGCAATGCCCGCCTCGGCCGCGACTTCCGCGGCTTCGCCCCCCTCGACCTCTCGGGCGCGACGCTCACGACGGGCGTCCGCCTGCGCCTTCCCTGACCCGTCAGGAGACGACGATGTTGCTCCGCCTCCCTTCGCTGCTCCTCCTCACTGCGCTCCCGCTCGCGGCGCTCCCGCTCGCGGCGCTCCCGCTCGCGGGGGCGCAGTCGCCGCCGGTGGACGGGCGGCTCGTGCCGCTGCTCGGCTGCTGGCAGGACGCGAGCGACGACCTGCTGGCCCGCCTGCCCACGCCGAGCCGCACGCTCTGCGTCGTGCCCGGCGAGACGTCGGGGCTCCTGCGGCTGCTCGCGGTGCGCGGCGACTCGGTCGTGGACGAACGGCAGCTCGACCTCGGCGGTCGCCCGCAGCCGGTGACGCGCGGGGCCTGCCGCGGCACGTCCACGGCGCGCTTCGCCGAGCACGGCGTGCGCGTGTTCGTCGAGGAGCTGCTCGAGTGCGACGGCGGCACCGCGGCGCGCGCGACGGAAGTGCTCGACCTCGCTGGCCCGCTGGCGTTCGTGCAGGTGCGCGCGTGGCGCCTCCGGACCGACGGCGAGGCCCGCTTCGTCCGCTGGACGGCACTCGACGACTCGGCGCGGCCGGTCCCTGCGGTGGTGCGGCAGGCGCTCGCCGGCCGCCTCGGCGGCATCCTGGCCGCCCGCGAGATGGCGTCGCCCGACGTGTCGTTCGACGGCATCGTCGAGGCCACCGAGGCGCTCGAGGAGCCGGTCGTGCGCGCATGGGTGTATGCGCGCGGCGCGGGCCACCGCGTGCGCCTGGATGCCGCGCAGCTGCGCGACCTCAAGCGACGTGGCGTGCCCGGCACGGTGACCGACGTCCTCGTGGCTCTCGCCAACCCCGAGGTCTTCCGTTTCGCGAACCAGGGGACGGTGGTGATGAACCCCCGCGAACCGAACGTGCGCGCGGGCAACGGATGGGGCCCGTGGGGCGGCGTGGGGAATCCCGGCGCGTTCGCCTTCGGGAACCCGTGCCTGACGGGCTGGGGGCTCTGCGGATGGGATCCCTTCGCGTGGAACGGCTTCGGGTCGCCCTGGTTCGGCTACGGCTGGAACCGGTGGGGCGGCGGCTGGGGTGGCGGTTGGGGTGGCGGTTGGGGCGGCGGTTGGGGTGGTATCCCCATCGGCGGCGGCTTCGTGCCCGGTGGCGGGGTGGTACCCGTGTACACCGGGCCGCAGCCGAGCGGCGGCGTGGTGGACCGGCGCCGCGGCTACACGCCGGGCGTGAGTTCGGGGGGCGGGGGATCGGCCACGCCGAGCCCGTCGCCGGCGCCGCGCGCGAGCACCGGCGGCTCGAGTGGCAGCGGTGGCAGCGGCAGCAGCGGCAGCAGCGGTGGCAGCGGTGGCAGCGGTGGCAGCGGTGGTGGTGGGCGGCGCGTGGCGGTGCCCAAGCCGCCGGGCTGAGCGCGGTTGCCCTTTGCGGGTCCGCGGCGCACAATCGGGCGAACTCTTCCCACGCCATGCGACCCTTCCTTGCCCTTCTGGCCGTTCCGGCCCTCGCGCTCGCCCAGCCGCGCGTCACTGTCACCCTGCCGACCGCGCGGGCGACCGCGCCGCAGGACGGCCGACTGCTGTTGCTGCTGTCGGCCGACAGCAGCGCCGAACCGCGCTTCCAGATCGCGTACGGG
>JAJTHG010000052.1 GCA_021298835.1 Gemmatimonadota bacterium | reverse complement strand
CGCGTTCCGGTTCGACACGAAGGTCCGCGACACGGCGAAGATGCGTCAGGCCATTTGTGATTCCGCGCCGGTCATCCTCGGGGTCAAGCTTGCGCCGCCGTTTTCGCATGCGAGACCTGGGCACTTCGTTCTGGCCACCAACGCGATCACTGCACGACCGGATAAGTTCGTGGTCATCGCGTCAAACGCCGTCATTGATGTTGCTGACCCGCAAGGGCGCCGAGCCGTGGCGAACCCGCTCGCTGCGCCCATCACCGGCATTCCGGGAAGCTCAGCCGACGTTGACAGGCTGGATGACGACGAGACGGGAGAGATCGACACGACGTCCACCTCGACCGTCAGCGTCGACTCGCCTGCGGCGGGCACCTACCGCGTGACCGTCACTCCGCTGTTCGCGTCAACCGACATGGTGATTGTCGATTCGTATGCGACCACGGCGAATGCGGATATGCGTCATTCCATGCGTCATTCCCTGCCGTACTCGGTGGGCGGGCGCGTTCCGCTGGTGTTCGATTTGGCCATCAAGGCCGACGGCGCGAGCAACGTGGCGTTGGCGGCGACGGGTCAGGTCACCCTCACGTACATGTGCGGCAACCGGTTCCGCGTGCGGAACGTCAACGGTTTCGCGCTGCAACTGCGCTGGGACGTGTACAAGACCGCCGACCAAGGTGCCGTCGCTGTCCCGGGGCGCCCGGCGGGCAGCGCCTTTTCCGAAGTGTTCTTCTCCACGGCGACCCCCGGAACCGTCCGTCTGTTCCAAGGCGCCTCGCTGGTGCAAACGAAGGCCAATGGCGGGAAGTCCTGCTAGCCCTGTGAATCGCCCCGGGTTCGTCGGAGACTCGGCAATTGCTTGGGCCGGAGTTCATCGGACGTCGCACGCTGGCTTCAGGAGCAGGTGCTACCAGCAGCTCGACTCGTGGCGTGAGGAGGTCCGGCACCGGCACGACAAGCTCGACCGGGACGATGACAAGGGGATCTTCGGGACCCCGCCAAGCTCCCACGGCCGACTTGCCTGCAGGCCGGCACAGTCGATCGTCATTGGCCGATAGGAGCGATCCCGGAACGACGTCATTGTCCTTTACGGCTGGCGACCGGCCAGGCCGAGCGCCTCGGCGTCCCGCTGCATCGCCGCCACCACGAACGCGACGTGGTCGTCGAGCTCCACCCCCAGTTCCTGCGCCCCCAGCAGGACGTCCTCCCGCGAGACGCCCCGCGCGAAGGCCTTGTCCTTCATCTTCTTGCGCACCGAGGCCGCCTCGACGTCACGCACCGACCGCGAGGGCTTCACGAGGGCCGTGGCCGTGACGAGCCCGGTCAGCTCGTCCACGGCGAAGAGGGCCTGCGCCATTCGCGTCGTGCGCGGCACGCCGGTGTACGCCGCGTGCCCGAGGACCGCCTCGCAGACGTCCTCCGGCCACCCCAGCGACCGCAGGTGCCGCACCCCCGCCGCGGGATGTTCGGCGTCCGGGTGACGGTCGGTGTTCGGCCAGCGCTCGTAGTCGAAGTCGTGGATCAGCCCCGCGAGGCCCCACCGCTCGACGTCCTCGCCGAAGTGCGCGGCGTAGGCGCGCATCGCGCATTCGACGGCCAGCATGTGCTTGCGGAGCGATTCGCCCTGGGTGAACTCGGTGACGAGGTGCCAGGCGTCTTCGCGGGTGGGGAGAGTCATCGGCGGGGTCGGGGGACGACGGAACAGCGCCAGCAGAACATGAGGGAGGAGGCCACGCCGCCGCAACGCACGACGCCCCGGGACCTCCTCCGTCCGTCCCCCGCGGCCGACGGCGGCCCCCACTCCCCGCGCCTCAGCCGGTCTTCGGCGGCTCCCGTCCCGCGTCGTCGTCGAGCACCGCCCGCCACGCCGGCGTCTCGAGGTCGTCGAACTGCCCCTTCCTCGTCGCCCACCGGAAGGCGATCACCGCCACCAACGCCATCACCAGCGACAGCGGCAGGATCACGTACATGATGCTCATGCGCCCCCCTCCGGCGTGAAGGTCTTCCCGCGCCATGACGTCCAGATCACGATCACGCTCGACAGCGGCATCATCACCGCCGCGATCGCCGGATCCACGTACCCCGCCATCGCGATGCCCGCGCCCATGACGTTGTAGACGACGCTCAGGATGATGTTGTTCCGCAGCAGCGTCATCGCCCGACGCGTCCCTTCGACGAGCCGTACGAGGGGGCGCAGGCCGGGTGACGCCAGATAGACATCGGCGGCCGCCATCGAGGCCTCGGCCCCGCCGTGCACCGCCACGCCCACGTGTGCCGCCGCCATTGCCGCCGCGTCGTTCACGCCGTCGCCAACCATCACGACCCGTTCGCCCCGCGCCACGAGACCGCGGACCACGGCGAGCTTCCGCTCCGGGTCGGCGCCGCCCTCCGCGTCCGCGGCGGGGATGCCCAGCGCGCGCGCCGTCGCCACCACCGCCGCCGGTTCGTCGCCCGACAGCACGCGCAGCCGCCAGCCGGTGGCCCGCAGCTCGTCGAGCGCGGCCCGCGCGTCCGCCCGCACCGGGTCGCCGAAGCGCGCCTCGGCCACCACGATGTCGTCCACCGCCACCCACACGGGGCTCAAGCCATCGGGACCGGGTTCGGGACCCGGGGGGACGCCCACCGCGCGTTCCGCCACCCACGACGGCTTCCCCACGCACACGCGATGCCCCGCCACCGTCCCGCACACGCCGGCCCCGGAGGTCACCCGCACGTCGTCCGCCGCCGGCACGGGCAGCAGCGGCCAGGCCCGCGCGAAGGCCGCCGCGAGCGGGTGGTTCGCTTGCGCCTCGACCGCCAGGACGAGCGGCCGCACGGCGTCGTCGCCCCGCCACTGCACGAGGCCGGCGCGGCCTTCGGTGAGCGTCCCCGTCTTGTCGAGCACCAGGAGGCCCGGCTTCGCCATTGCCTCGACGACGTCGCCGCCCTTGATGAGGATCCCCGCCCGCGCCGCCTTGCCGGCGGCCGCCGAGATCGCCAAGGGCGTCGCCAGCGCGAGCGCGCACGGGCAGGTCACGATCAGCAGGGCGATCGCGTGGTCGAGCGCGTTCGCGGGGTCGCGCGGCTGCCAGCACCACCACGTGATCACGGCCAGCACGAGCACGCTCGCCGTGAACCAGCCGGCGAGGGAGTCGGCCATGGCCACCACCGGCGCGCGGCGCCGGGCCGCCTCCTCGAGCTGGCGCATGAGCGCCCCAACGCGCGTCGCCTCGCCGCTCGCCGTCACCCGCACGACCAGCGGCGCATCCACGTTCGTCGTGCCGGCGAAGACGCGGTCCCCCGTCCGCGCCGCGACCGGGCGCGACTCCCCGGTGAGCAACGATTGGTCGAGCGCCGAACGTCCGTCGTCCACGACGCCGTCGGCGGGTACCACGTCGCCCGCCCGCACGTGCACCCGCGAGCCGGGAAGCAGGCTGTCGGTGGGGACCTCACGCACCCCGCCGTCGGCGTCCACGAGCCGCGCCTCGCTCGGCATCAGCGAGGCCTGCAGCTCGGTCGCGTCGGCCGCGGCGCGCTGGCTGCGCGCCTGCAGCCAGCGCCCCGTGAGCAGCAGAAAGATCAGCGTCGCCACACCGTCGAAGTAGATCGGCCCCGACCCGCTCACCGTGTTCACGGTGCCGCGCACCATGCCGGCCGTCAGCGCGAGCGCGACCGGCAGGTCCATGTGCAGCCGGCGCAGCCGGACCGAGCTCCACGCACCGCGCAGGAAGGTGCGGCCCGGCCCGAGGAACGCCGGCAGCGTCAGCCCCAGCGACACCCACCGGAACAGCTGCTCGTGCTCGCGCGCCATGCCGCTGAACCACCCGCCATACGTGGCGAGCGCGAGCAGCATCACGTTCATCGCCAGCGCGAACGCCACGCCCACGTCCACGAGCATCGCCCGCTCCGCCTGTCGCCGCAGCTGCTCGCGGTTCGCGCCGCGGAACGGATGCGGCGGATACCCGAGCCGGTCGAGCGCACGGCCGATCGCGCTCAGCTGCACCTCGGCCGGGTCCCACGTGAGCCACGCCAGCGACCGGCGCACGTCGAGCTCCGCATGGCGCACCCCCGGCAGGATCACCGGCACCCGCTCGACCAGCCAGACGCATGACGCGCAGTGGACCCCCGACAGGTAGAGCTCCGTCTCGCACAGGCCGTCCGGCCGCTGGCGCACGTAGAGCGCGTGGAAGCTCTCGTGGTCGAAGTCGTCGTAGCCCTTGGACGTCCCCTCGACCGGCTGCTCGCGCCGCTGCGGCAGGCGGTAGTAACCCTCGAGTCCCGCCTCCCGGATCATCGCGAACGCGGTGCGGCAGCCGGCACAGCAGAACTGGTGCGGCGCGCCCGCCACCACGCCGCCGGCAGGCACCGGAAGCGTGCAGTGCGCGCAGGCGACGACGGTCGCGGCGGGCGCAGCCGGCCGGTCAGCGGTGGTGGACATGCGCGGTCGCAGGCGGGACGGCAGGCGACGTCGTGCCGCCGGGCGCGAAGGTCACGGCGGGCTGCCAGTGCTCGTGCGGCATCATGCGCCGCGCGAGCGAGACGACGCCGACGGCGACGAGGGCCATCGCCGTGAGCTGCGGCAGCCGGCTGCGCAGCGGCCCGGCCAGTGCGCGCGCGCCGAGCCCTACCACCACCAGCGCCGGGACGGTCCCGAGCCAGAAGATCGCCATGACGAGCATCGCCGGAACCGGGGCCCCCGTCCCCGCCGCCGCGACGACGTACGCGTATAGCCAGCCGCACGGCAGCAGGGTGGTCAGCAGCCCGAGCGCCGCGCCGCGCACGACCGGTGGGCGGCGCGCAAGCCCCTGCAGCCGCGCGCCGAGCCAGCGCTGCGCCGGTTCCAGCGGGGCCGGGCGCGGCAGTCGCAGGCCGCGCTGCTCGGCGAGCAGCGCGAGTCCCCACGCGATGATGAGCACGCTCGACGCGAGCGTCGCCGTCCGCTGCAGGCCGGCCAGTGTGCCCGCCCGCTCGACCAGCCCCCCGAGCCAGCCGGCCACGGCCCCCAGCAGCAGGTACGAGGCCAGCCGTCCGCCGTGGTAGGCCGCCGATGCGGCCCCCGCCTGCCGCCAGCCGGCCTGCGCCCCCGCGTGCCCCGAGCTGGCGAGGCACGCGAACCCGCCGCACATCGCCGCGCAATGCGCGGAGCCGACGAGCGACGCGACGAAGACGGCTGCGACGAGGGCGGACATGGCGGAGGCCCGCGCTTAGCGCAGCGCGGCCATCGCGGTGCGGCCGACGTCCACACGCCCGGTCGTCCGCAGGTGGTCCGTGCCGCGATAGACCTCGACCTCCACCTCCCACAGCCCGGGGCGGAGCGCCTCGACCTTCGCGACGTAGCCGCCGGCCCCGGGTGACGCCTGCGCCGTCGTCACGACGTTCGCGTGCGCGAGGTGGAAAGCCGTCAGCCGCACCGTCGCCCCCGTCACCGGTGCACCGGCGGCGTCGGTGACCGTGGCGGTGAACGACCCCGGTCCGGGGGCCACGACCGGCGTGGCCGCGAGCGCCACCCGCCAGCCGAGCCGCGCGTTGCGCTGCGCGATCGCCCGCTCGGCGTCGTGGTTGATCGCATGCTGGTAGTAGCGCTCGTCGTGGGCCAGCGCCGCGGGATCGGCGGCGATACGGATCAGCACGACGTACAGCCCGACGACGCCGGCGAGCGAGCCGACGACGCCGGCCTTCCAGCGGGTGCCTGCATCCATCAGGGAGTGCCTCGGGTGGGGGCCGCCGTGACGCGCCGCGGGCCGGCCAGGCGGTAGGTGACCTCGTCGGTGAAGCCCTCGCCGTCGTCCACGCGGAACGTGACGGTGCGGACCCCGTTCGTGAACGCGGAGGGCGGCAGGACCACGAACAGGCCGGCGAGCCCGGACTTCCCGGCCTCGACCGCCAGCGGGAGCGTGGGCGCGACGAGCGTCGCCTCCGGGGCGTCGGTGATCGTCACGCGGAACCGCCGGGCGGTCGCACCGCGGTTGACGACCTTCACGCGCACCGGGTTCACGACGTTCCCCGACGGCTCGACGGTGTACGGCGCCGCGCCCGCGGCACCGAGGAACGTCACGTCGGCGGTCGCCTTGGTGCCGAGGGCGTAGAGGAAGCCGCCGAAGAAGAGGGAGAACGCCGCCGGATAGATGATCGTGCGGGCGCGCAGCACCCGGCGGGGCTTGCCGTCGAGTCCGTCGCGCGTCGCGTAGCGGACGAGGCCGCGTGGCTGGCCGACCTTGTCCATCACCGCGTCGCAGGCGTCCATGCACTGCGTGCAGTGCACGCATTCCATCTGCAGCCCATTGCGGATGTCGATGCCCGTCGGGCAGACGGCGACGCACTGGCCGCAGTCCACGCAGCTGCCGAGGCCGTCGCGCGCCTTCCCCTTGCCGCGCGGCTCGCCGCGCCGCGCGTCGTAGGCGACGATCATGGACTGCCGGTCGAGCAGGGCCGACTGCCAGCGGCCGTAGGGGCACGCGACGAGGCAGAACTGCTCGCGGAAGTAGGCGAAGTCGAAGAACACGCCGCCCGAGAACAGGGCCATGATCACGAACGGCGTCGGATGATCCAGCGGTGAGAGCTGCATCCACTGGACGACCTTGTCCGTGCCGACGAAGTAGGCCAGGAACGTGTTGCCGAGGAAGACGGCGATCACGGCGTAGGTCGCGTGCTTCGCCCAGCGGCGCCAGTGCCATCGGTCCGGCTCGGCGTCCATGCGCAGCGACCCGCGCTCCCCGCCTTCCCACAGGCGTTCGATCGGCCGGAAGAGAAACTCCATCCAGACGGTCTGCGGGCAGGCCCATCCGCACCACGCGCGTCCGAAGAGCGCCGTGAGGAGGAAGATCCCGATCAGCCCGCTGACCAGGAGCAGCATCAGCAGGATGGTGTCCGTCGGGAGGAAGGTGGCACCGAAGATGGTGAAGTGCCGCGTCGGGAAGTCGAGGAGCACGAAGGGGCGGTCGTTCACGCGCACGTGCGGCAGCGCCAGCCAGACGAGCATGAGGGCCCACGCCAGCACGCGCCGGCGCGCGCCCCAGTCGCCCTTGGCCCACTTGGGCCGGATCCAGCGTCGCGACCCATCCTCGTTGAGCGTCGGCAGGACGCGCCCCGGCGGGCGGGGCGCGAAGACGGGCGGGACGGAGACGGACATCAGGGCAGCGACGAGGAACTCGCCGAGGCGGGTGTGGTGCCGCCTGCGGCGCCGGCCGCGGGGCGCGGGGGCTCGCCGCCGGAGGCGGTGCCCCCGGCGGCCGGCGGGGAGGCCGGCGGGGTGGCCGGCGTGCCCTCGGGGGCCTTGGCGTTGGGCGGGTTGGTGCCGCGCAGCGACAGCACGTAGGCCACCACGTCGTTCAACTGCTCCGGCTTGAGCGTCTTCGCCCACGGGGGCATTCCCTTGGCGATCACGCCCTCCGCGATGGTGCGGTGGATGTCGGTGGGCTGGCCGCCGTGCAGCCACGCGTCGTCGGTGAGGTTGGGGCCGATGACGCCGCCGCCGGCAGGCCCGTGGCAGGCGGCGCAATTGGCGACGAAGGTCTCCTTCCCCTCCTCGAGCCGCTCGTGGTCCTTCGCCATCGCCAGCAGCCCGTCGTCGTCGGGCCCGCTCGGCGTCGCCGGCTCCGGATGCGCCCGACGGTACGCCTCCATCTCGAGGGCGTAGAGGCGCTCCTTGGTGCCGCCGGCGCCGATGGTGCCGGGCATGACGTAGTACACCGGCACGAGGACGATCGTCGCCCAGAAGAGGTACACCCACCACCGCGGCAGCGGGTTGTCGTACTCCTGGATCCCGTCGTAGTTGTGGTCGAGGAGTTCGTCCTGCTGCGGATGCTCGTTGGCGGACATCAGCGCTCCTGGCCGCGCGCGCGCGGCTCCACGGGGGTGTGGTCGTCGAGGGGCATGCGGCTCTGCGCGGTCCACGACGCCTTGAACCGCGGCGCGAAGACGCGCCAGAGGATGAGGACGAAGGCGAACGCGAAGAGGACGAGCGCGAACTCGGCGTACGCCGAGAGGCCCGCGTTGGACATGATCTGCGACTTCATGGTCAGTGTCCGCCGGCCGGGGTGGCGCCCGGCGCGGCCGGCACCCGAGGTGCGGTGGCCGTCACCGGCGCCTCGAGCCACTTCCGCGAGGCAACGCCGTCGTCCTTGACGTCACGGCCGAGTCGCTGCAGGTAGGCGACCATGGCGATGATCTCCTTCTCCGCCAGGCCCGCCGGTCCGCCCTGCGCCACCACCGCGTCGGCGATCTCCTTCGCCTGCGCCCGCGCCATCGCGGCGGCCTGGCCGTCCCTGACCGCCGGGCCGTAGGGCACGCCGAGCATCGCCATCGCGTCCACGCGCGCCTGGATGCCGTCGAAGTCGAGCGGCGCGGTCTCCATGCGCGGATATGCCGGCATGATGGACTTCTGCACGATCTCCCGCGGGTTGATCATGTGGCGCACGTGCCAGAGATCGGGGTACTTGCCGCCGACGCGTGCGAGGTCGGGGCCGATGCGGCGCGAGCCCCACAGGAACGGATGGTCGTACACCGACTCACCCGGCTTGCTGTAATCGCCGTAGCGTTCCGTCTCCCATCGGAAGGGGCGTACCATCTGCGAGTGGCAGTTGAAGCAGCCCTCGCGGATGTACACGTCGCGGCCGGCCAACTCGAGCGGCGAATACGGCTGCACCGCGGCGATCGTCGGGACGTTCGACTTGATCAGGAAGGTCGGGAGGATCTCGAAGAGCGAGGCGACGATCACCGCCACCGTCGTCATGACGGTGAAGGTCAGCGGCAGCCCCTCCCATGCGCGGTGCCACCCCATCTGCACGAAGCGGCGGAACGCCCCTGCTGTCGCGGG
>JAJTHG010000054.1 GCA_021298835.1 Gemmatimonadota bacterium | reverse complement strand
GGTCGGCCCCGGTCGGCCCCGGTCGGCCCCGGTCGGCCCCGGTCGGCCCCGGTCGGCCCCGGTCGGCCGACGCCGCTACAGCAGCGACGACGGGTCGCGGTCGAAGACCGCCCGCGCGCCGTCGCGCGGCGGCACGGGGAACCGCGCCGCGAACCCGCGCGCGAGGCGCGACAGCGGCCCCGCCTCCCGGCTCTTGACCAGCACGTGCCAGCGCCAGCGGGCCTGGATCCGCTCGACGGGACACGGCGCGGGCCCGAGCACCGTCATCCCGGCATCACCGAGCCGCCCGACCGCGTCGCGGAGCCAGGCCGCCGCCGCCTCGGCCAGGGCATGCGCCCCCGCCTCGGAGAGGGCGCTCAGCACGACATTCGCCAGCCGCACTTCCGGCGGATATGCCGGAAAGCGGCGGCCGGCCAGTTCCTCGGTCACGAAGGCGTGGTAATCGTGCGTCACCGCGCAGCGCACCGCATGGTGTCCGGGCGAGCGGGTCTGGATGATCACGCGACCGCCCTTGGCGCCGCGCCCCGCCCGGCCCGCCACCTGCGCCAGCAGTTGAAAGCACCGCTCGGACGCCCGGAAGTCCGGCAGGTTGATCCCCGTGTCGGCGTCCACCACCCCGACCAGCGTCACGTCGGGGAAGTCGAGCCCCTTGGCGATCATCTGGGTGCCGAAGAGCAGGTCCACCTCGCGCCGCGCCACGCGGTCGAGGATCTCCGCGTGCGCCCACTTCCCCGCCGTGGTGTCCACGTCCATGCGCGCCAGCCGCGCCCGCGGGAACCGCTCGGCGAGCAGCTGCTCGAGCTGCTGCGTGCCGATGCCGCGCCGTGCCAGCGTCGTGCCGCCGCAGCGCGCGCACGCGGCGCGCGGCGGCTCGACGTGCTGGCAGTAGTGGCACAGCAGCCGGTCGGGGCCGCGGTGCAGCGTCAGCGAGATCGCGCACTGCGGGCAGGTCGCCACGTCGCCGCACGACGGGCACTGGATGAACGCCGCGAAACCGCGCCGGTTGAGCAGCAGGATCGCCTGGTCGCCGCGCGCGAGGGTCTCCGCCAGCGCCTCCTCGAGCGGCGGACTCAGCACGCGCCGCAGCGGGTCGGGCGACGGAGGCACCCGCGTCAGGTCCACCACCTCGACGGCCGGCAGCGTCCCCGCCCCGGCGCGCGCCGGCAGGGAGAGCCGCGCGTACTTCCCCTGTTCGGCGTTGACCCAGCTCTCGAGCGACGGCGTCGCGCTGCCGAGCACGCAGACCGCGCCGGCGAGCCGCGCGCGCACCACCGCCACGTCGCGCGCGTGGTAGCGCGGCGTCTCGTGCTGCTTGTACGTCTGCTCGTGCTCCTCGTCCACGACGATCGCCCCGAGGTCGCGGATCGGGGCGAAGACCGCCGAGCGCGGCCCGACGGCGATGCGCCGCTCGCCGGCGGCGAGCGCGCGCCACGCATCGAGCCGCTCGCCGTCCGAGAGGCCGCTGTGGAGCACGGCCACCCGGTCGCCGAACACCGCGCGGAAGCGGTCCACCGTCTGCGGCGTCAGCGCGATCTCCGGCACCAGCACGATCGCCCCCCGCCCGCGGCCCTCCACGACCTCGCGCAGGAACTCGAGGTACACCAGCGTCTTCCCGCTGCCGGTGATGCCGTACACCAGCACGGCGTGCCCGGGCGGCGCCTCGCGCAGCGCCGCGATCGCCGCCGCCTGATCGGGGGTCGGCACGTGCGGCGCCGCCGGCGGCACCCGGCGCGACGCGAACGGATCGCGCATCGCCACGTCGTGCTCCCAGCGGGCGAACCCCTTCGCGACCAGCCCGTCGAGCACCGCCTTCGTCACGCCCAACTGCTCCCGCAGATGGGCAGCAGGGGCGCGCCCGCCCAGTGACTCGAGCAGTTCGTACGCGCCGCGCTGCTTCGGCGACCGCGCGAAGGCGCGCTCACGCTCGAGCAGCGTCTCCAGTGGCCGCGCCAGCGCCAGCACCGCCGTGGTGCGCGCGGCGGGGGCCGGTGCGTCCGCCGAGCCCAGCGCCGCCGGCAGCATCGCGCGCAGCACGAGGCCGAGCGGCACGGCGTAGTAGTCGGCGATCCACTCCCCGAGCGCCAGCAGGGTGGCGTCGAAGGCCGGTGCCTCGTCCGGTGCCGCCGCGATCGCGCGCAGCCCCTTGGGCGGCTCGCGCGCCGGATCGGCGTCGCCGACGACGATCCCCACGACGCGGCGCCCGCCGAGCGGCACGACGACCCGCGTGCCCGCCACGACCCGCGCGTCGAGGCCGGCCGGCACCGCGTAGGTGTACCGGCGGAAGAGGGGCGCCGGAAGCGCCACGTCCACCAGGCGCTCCGGCGGCATCGTGCTCAGGCCCGGGTGACGCCCAGCCCCGGGGTGGTCGGCAGCGTGACGACGCCGTTGGTGATCGTCGCCCCGCGGAAGGGATCGGCGGCGAGCAGCGCGGCGCCGTCGAGGTCCACGTAGTCCAGCAGCGGGGCGAGGTGCGCGGCTGCCGTGATCGCCAGCGACGACTCGATCATGCAGCCCGCCATCACCAGCATCCCGTGCGCCCGCGCCACGGTGATGAGCTTTCGCGCCTCGCCGAGCGACGCGCACTTGGCCAGCTTGAGGTTCACGCCGTCGACGATCCCCGCGAGCTTCGGCACGTCGCTCGCCATCAGGCACGACTCGTCGGCGACGATCGGCAGCGCCGACCGCTCGCGCACGAAGCGCAGTCCGTCGAGGTCCCACGGCTCGAGCGGCTGCTCGACGAACTCGACGCCGAGGTCCGCCAGCAGCGGGATCATCGCCAGCGCCCGCCGCGGCGTCCACGCGCAGTTGGCGTCCACGCGCAGCAGGGCCCCGGGCGCCGTCTCGCGCACGGTGCGGATGATCTGCTCGTCGCGGTCGCTGCCGAGCTTCACCTTGAGCACCGGGTATCCCGCCGCGACGGCCTCGCGCACGCGCGCGCGCAGGTCGTCGAGCGTGGCCGGGATGGCGATCGTGAACGAGCTCGCCGGCGACGCGGCCGGGTCGAGTCCCCACAGCTTCCACAGCGGCTGCCCCGTGCGCTTCCCCACGAGGTCCCACAGGGCCATCGACACCGCGACCTTCGCCGCCGGGTTCCGGCCGATGCTCCGGTTGATCGCCGCCTCCGTCACGTCGATCTGCCACGGATCGGCGGCCTCCAGGATCGGCCGCACGCGTTCGAGCACCGCCAGCACCGTCTCCGCCGTCTCGCCGTAGTACGGCGTCGCCGCCGCCTCGCCCCAGCCCTCGGTGCCGTCGGCGTCCACGAGCCGCACGAACACCGTGCGGTACTCCGAGGCGCCGCCGCGGGCGATGATGAAAGGGTGCTTCGTCTTCAGCGTCAGGACTTCGGCGTGCAGCTTCACGTGGGATCTCCGAGAGGGGTCGAGGCGCGGGACGTGCGCGCCCGGCGCAGGGGCGCGGTGCCCGGCGCCGCCGCGGCCAGCCAGTGCAGCAGGGCGTCGGCCAGCTCCTGGCCCCGCTGCCACCGCTCCACCGGCGGCTTCGCCAGGCACTTCATGATGATCTGCGAGAGCGCCGCCGGCACGCGGGAATCGACCGCATCCGGTGCCACCGGCGCCTCGTTGACGTGCTTGAAGCCGATCGAGTACGAATCGGCCCCGTCGAACGGCGGGAAGCCCAGGATGCACTCGTAGAGCATCACGCCGATCCCGTAGAGGTCGGACCGCCCGTCGATCAGCTTCCCCATCGCCTGCTCGGGACTCATGTAGTGCGGCGTCCCCATCGCGCGCCCGCCTGCCGTCAGCCGGCTGTGCGACCGCGCCGTCGCGATGCCGAAGTCGGTCAGCCGCGCGTTGCCGTCTTCGTCGTAGAGCACGTTGTCCGGCTTGATGTCCCGGTGGACGAGTCCGTGCCGGTGCGCGTAGTCGAGCGCCAGACACAGTTGCGCCGAGGTCGCCGCCACCGTCACCGGGTCGATCGTGCGCTGCGCGATCAGCTTGGCGGCCAGCGACCCGCCGCTGCAGTAGGGCATCACCAGGAACACGGTGTCGCCCGGCGCCTCGCCGTAGTCCTCGATCGTGACGATGTGCGGGTGGCTCAGCCGGCTCGCCGCCTCCGCCTCGCGGAAGAAGCGCTCGCGCATCTCGGCATCGCGCGCCAGGTGCCGGTGCAGCACCTTCACGATCAGCGCGCGCCCGAGCGTCGCGTGCTCGGCGTAGTACACGTGCGCCATCCCGCCCGAGCCCAGCCGCTTGACGATCCGGTAGCGGTTCCCCGTCGCCACGCGAAGCGTCGTGATCTCCTCGTCCGGCTTCTCGGCCGGGGCGTCGGGGATCGCGGGCAGCTCGACGCCGCAGCGGGCGCACGTCGCCGCGCGGGTCGTGTTCCAGGCGCCGCACTCGGGGCAGAACATCCCGAAACGTTAGCCGAGCGCGGCCAGATGCGTAACGACCGCCTCGCCGAGCCGGTCGGGGTCGTAGCCCCCCTCCATCGCCGACACGAGCCGCCCGCCGCACCACGCCTCGGCACGCGCGACGAGGTCGCGCGTCATCGCGTCGAAATGCTCGAGTTCCAGCGTGAACTCCCCCAGCGGGTCCCGCGCCCGCGAGTCGAAGCCCGCGCTCAGGAGCACGAGGTCCGGGACCCACCCCGCCGTGGCCGCATCGAGCGCCCCCCGCCACGCGTCCACGTATCGCGCCGCCGCCAGTCCGCCTGCCAGCGGCACGTTCCACACGCTCCCGTGCGGCCCGCGGTCCTCGGCGGCCCCCGTCCCCGGGTACCACGGCCACTGGTGCATCGAGACGAACCGGATGTCCGGCTCCCCTTCCACCAGCGCCTGCGTGCCGTTCCCGTGGTGCACGTCCCAATCGCAGACGAGCACGCGCCGGGCCCCGTGGCGGGCCCGCGCGTGGAAGGCCCCCACCGCCACGGCGCCGAACAGGCAGAACCCCATCGCCGACGCCCGCAGCGCATGGTGCCCCGGGGGCCGCACCGCGCAGAATGCGCGCCGGTTGCGCCCGTCGAACGCGCGATCCACGGCGTCGAGCACCGCGCCGGTGGCCGCCGTCGCGGCGTCCCACGATCCCTCGCTCGCGACCGTGTCGGCGTCGAACCGGCCCCCCCCCGCCTCCACAAGCGTCCGCACGCGGGCGACGTAGGCCGGGGCGTGCGCCAGGACGAGGTCCTCGGCCGTCGCGTGCCGCGCCTCGACGTGCTCGAGCCGCTCGAACAGCGCCTGGTCGCGTCCCACCGCCCGCATGACCGCCCGCAACCGCCCGACGTGCTCGGGATGGCCCCAGCCCGTGTCGTGGCGGCCGCAGTCGGCGTGGCTCACGAACGCGACGCGCATCGGCCGGCGCCCGTCAGCGCACCGGCCGCCGCCGGCGCAACGCGACCGACAGGATCGACCCGTCGCGGACACCGACCGCCGACACCGCCTGCGCCTCGTCGGTGACCTCGTGCCCCCGATGCTTGACCACGAACTGGTCGGGCTCCGCCCCCGGCTCGAGCGCCGCGAGCGCCGCGACCTTCACCTCGCGCACCGACGTCACCGCCGGCGCCTCGACCCGCACCGCGTCCCAGCCGTCGAGCGACTGCACGCGGAAGACGAGGGCCGGGGTGCCCGGGCCCCCTACCACCACCGGATCCGGACGCACCCGAAGGCGCGTCGTCAGCGGCGGCGTCACGGCGCCGCCTGAGGCGTCGCCTGCGGCGTCGCCTGAGGCGTCGCCTGAGGCGTCGCCACCCCCCCCTCGGCCGGCGCGGCGGGCGCCGGCGCGACCGGGAGGGTCGAGAGGAAGCGCGCGACCTGGGCGTCGAACATGTAGCTCGAGCCCGTCACCTCGGTGGCGCCGTCGCGGACCTGCGCGCCGACGGCGATCTCCTCCCCGCCCTGCCCCCGGAAGACGGCATGCCCGTCGCCGCGACGCTCGAGGAAGGCCGTGTAAACCGCGTTGCGGCGCGTGAAGAACTCCTCCGCGGCGTCGAGCACGGCGGCGGGCGCCATCGTCGTGCGGCGCCGCTGGAGGGTGGACTGGCTCTGGTGGTGTGGCACGAATCGCTCCGGCTGGTCGGGACGCCGGGCCCGGCAGGCGGATGCCTCAGCCGGGACCGGCAGGCGCCCCCGCTGGCGGCACCAGGGGGAGGTCCACCAGAAAGCTAGAGCCTGCACCGGCATCGGAGCGGACGGTCACGTCGCCGCCGAGCCGGCGCGCCAGCCGGCGTGCCAGGGCGAGTCCCAGCCCCGCGCCACCGACGCCCCGGTCCGCCGCCCCGTCGAGCTGCCGGAAGTCCTCGAAGACCCGCTCGAGGTCTTCCCGAGGGATGCCGATGCCGGTGTCGTGCACCCCGATGCGCACGCGCATGCCCCGCGGCTCGAGCGACACGCGCACCTCGCCCTGTGTCGTGAACGCGTAGGCATTGGCGAGCAGCGCAGCGACGATCCTGGCCACCTTGCGGTGGTCCGTCGTGGCGGGGACGGCGACGCGCGGCAGGTCCTCCACGAATGCCACCGCCGGACGCCGCCCGCCCACGCCGGCGATCGCCTCGCGCACGGTGGCGGCCAGGTCCGCGGCGACCGGCGCGAGCGGCAGCGCGTCCCGCCGGTCCGCCGTGAGCAGCAGCAGGTCGTCGATCAGGGCGAGCAGCCGCTCGCTGGACTCCTGCACCTTCGCGAGGTCGTCGCGCTGGTCGGCCGTCAGGGGCCCGGACGCCTCGGCCTGCAGCATCGTCACGTAGCGCAGCGCCGCGGTGAGAGGCGTCCGGAGTTCGTTCGACATGTTGGCCAGGAAGCCCTCCTCGAGCCGACGGACCTCGCTCAGCGCTTCGTGCTGCCGCGCGAGCTCGGCGTTCGCCTCCTGCAGCGCGGCGTTGGCGCGCCGCAGTTCGGCGATCATCCCCGCCTTCTCGACCGCCGCCGCCATCTGGTCGGCCACGAGCCGCGCGAGGGCGCGCCGCTCGGGCGGCAGCGCCCCCGCCTCGGCGAAGTAGAACGCGGCGGCGCCGAGCACCCGCTGCCCCGACTCGAGCGGCACCGCCACCAGCCCGCGGAAGCCGAGCTCGCGCGCCACCTCCACCCAGTCGGCCAACCGCCCGTCGGCGAGCACGTCGGGGACCTCGATCGCGCGCCGGTCACTCACCGCCTCGCCGCTCGGGCCCTGCCCGACCCGCACGCGCATCTCGCCCAGCCACGGGCGGAACTTCGCGGGCCAGTGCCACGACGCGACCAGCCGCATGAGCTCGCTGGCCGGCTCCACGAGGTACACCGACGCGAAGGCCGCGCCGAGCACCGGGCCGGTGCGGTCGAGCGCGTACTGCAGCACGTCCTCCGGGCGCTCGGCGGCGATGAACGCGTGCGCGATCTCCCGCACTGCGGCGAGCGACACGGGCGTCTCCGCCGCCGGCCGCGCGGCCGGGCCGATCAGCCGCGAGCGCGGCGTCGTGGGGCGGCGGCGGTCCGGCACGTCAGGCGACCATGGCCTCGAGCGCCCGCACGAGCGGCGCGAACGACAGCGCCTGCCCCGTCACCCGTTGCGCGAGGTCGTGCCCCGGCTCGCGCTGGCCGTGGGCCAGCACCTCGGCTGCGAGCCACGGCCCGCTCGCAGGATTGCGCCACCAGTCCTCGTCGAACCGCTCGGTCAGCGTCGTTCCCAGCGCGGCCTGCAACTGCCACGCCCGGAGGTAACGCGCGCCGTAGAAGCGCGGGTCCACGTCCACCAGCGCGTCGGCCGGCTGGTAGCGAAACCGCGTCGCCGCCCCGAGCGTGTCGGCGTAGGCACCGGGCAAGTCGTCCCACGACGCGCCGCCGCCGTAGAGCACGAGCTCGTAGGCGAGCTTCGCGCAGTAGCGCCGCAGGAACTGCAGCTCCTCGAACGCCGCCGCCCGACGCCACGCGGCGACGACCCGCCGCGGCAAGCCGGCGTAGCGGGCGAGCCACCCGCGATCGTGCAGCCGATGGTCGAAGAGCATCGCCAGCCCCTCGGTGATCGAGTGGTCACCCAGCCAGCGGTCCTCGAACGGCGTCCCCGGCGTCATGTGGGCGAAGTGGAGCGCGTGCCCCAGCTCGTGGAGGAAGGTGCGCCAGTCGGCCGCCCCGCCCTGCGGCCGCAGCACGAGGTGCACCTCGTCCGGCACCTGCACCGGCGCGCAGAACGCGCGCGCGCGCTTGCCCGGCCGGTCCGCCGTGTCGAGGCGGATGCGCCCGCCGGCGAGGGGATCGAGCCCCATCTCGCGGACCTGCCGCAGGATCTCCGGTTCCAGATGCCCGGCGGGAAAGTGGGCGTCGAAGGCGTGGCCGCGCAGCAGGTACAGTGCGTCGGCGCGCGTCGCCTCGCCGGCCGCGATGCCGCCCCCGCGCACCACGAACTCCGCGAAGAGCTCGTGCCAGAGCGCCTCGGTGTCGCGCAGGAAGGCCGCCGCGTCGGCGGCGAGCGCGCGGATGTCGATGCCGCTGACCTCGGCGAAGGTCTCCACGTACCCGCCCGCGAGCCCCAGTCCCTCCACCGCATCGCGTTCGCGCGCAAAGCGCTCGCGGCGCAGCGGGGCGAGCTCGCGGGCCACCAGTGCTGCGCGGGCCTCGTCGATCGCCAGCCGCCGCCCGCGGTCCCCGGCGTTGGCGATCGCGATCGGTGCCTGCTCGTACGGCAGCCGCTCGCCCCACGGCAGTGTGACCACGGCCGTCCGGCTCCACGCGATCTCCCGTTCGTCGAGCGCGGCCACCGCCCGGGCCGCGCGCGACTCGACCTGCCACTCGAGCAGCGCCCGGGCCCGCTGGCGCCGCGCGACGTCGCCGTCGTCGGCGCGGAAGAGTTCGAGCGCGACCGCCAGCGCCTCCTCGCCCAGCACCGCTGCGTGGCGCTCGTGCAGCGCCTGCAGCGCCGCCCCGGGGGCATGGCCGGCGTGCGCCATCCACCACGCGCGGGCGACCGCCGCGGTGAAGACCTCGCCGGCGCGGCGCAGGCGCTCGGGGGTCAGTCGGTCGGCGTGATTCGGCATGGGGAGGCGTGGCTGGCGCCCCGTGGCGGACGACCGCGGGCCGCGGCCGTCACGCCCCGTGCGGCGGGCGCGCCGCGCCCTACCGGACGCGCGCCGCGATCCACCCGACCAGCGCATCCACCCCGACCCGCTCCTGCTGCAGCGAGTCGCGGTGCCGCACCGTGACCGAGTCGGACGCCGCGCTCTCGCCGTCCACCGTCACGCAGAAGGGCGTCCCGATCTCGTCCTGCCGCCGGTAGCGCTTGCCGATGGACCCCGAATCGTCGTACTCCACCGGGAACAGCGGCCGCAGCGCCTCGGCGATCCGTGTCGCCATCTCCGGCTGCCCATCCTTCTTCGTGAGCGGGAAGATTCCCGCCTTGACCGGCGCGAGCGCCGGGATCAGCCCGAGCACCGTGCGCCCATCGGGCTCGCCCGGCACCGCTTCCTCGCGGTACCCGTTGGCGAGCACCGCGAGGGTCGTGCGGTCGGCGCCGACCGACGTCTCGATCACGAACGGTACGTAGCGGCGGTTCGCCACCTGATCGACGTACTCGAGCTTCTTGCCGCTGTACTCCTGGTGGCGCGAGAGGTCGAAGTCGGAGCGGTGGTGCACCCCCTCGATCTCCTGGAATCCGAGTGTCCCGCCGAAGTCGAACTGGATGTCGAACGCCGCCCGCGCGTAATGCGCCAACTCCTGCGGTCCGTGCTGGTGGAAGTGCAGCCGCTCGCGCTCGAGGCCGAGCGCGAGGTGCCACTCCATGCGCGCCGCCTTCCAGTACTCGAACCACTCCATGTCCGTCCGGCCGCCCGCGGGCTGCCCCGGGTCCACGAAGAACTGCATCTCCATCTGCTCGAACTCGCGCGTCCGGAAGATGAAGTTCCCCGGCGTGATCTCGTTGCGGAACGCCTTGCCGATCTGCGCGATCCCGAACGGGACCTTCTGACGCCGGGCCTGCTGCACGTTCAGGAAATTCACGAAGATCCCCTGCGCCGTCTCCGGACGCAGGTAAACCGTGGCCGCCGACTCCTCGACCGGGCCCATGAACGTCTTGAACATCAGGTTGAAGTTGCGCGGCTCGGTCAGCTCGCAGTCGGCGTGCTGGCCCGGCTGCCGGCTCGGCTTCCGCGGGCACCGCGCGTCCTCGAGCTTGTCGGCTCGGAACCGCCCCTTGCACGCCTTGCAGTCCACCAGCGGGTCGGTGAAGCCGGCGACGTGCCCCGACGCCTCCCACGTGCGCGGATGCATCAGGATCGCCGCATCGAGCCCCTCGACGTCGTCGCGGCTCCGCACCATCGCGTGCCACCAGCGGTCCTTGAGGTTCTTCTTGAGCTCCACGCCGAGCGGACCGTAGTCCCACACGCTCCCCGTGCCCCCGTAGATCTCGGAGGATTGGAAGATGAAGCCGCGCCGCTTGGACAGCGACACGAGTTTCTCGAGGACGTCGGTTCTGGACATGGCGAGGGTCGAAGGCGCGTCGCACGTCGTCCGCCACGCGCACCGGGGGACGCGGAACGTGCGGTGCGCGGAATCTACCGCGCGGCCAGCGCCGCGGCGATCAGCGCCCCGTGTTCCCGCCCGTTCTCGATGAAGATCCGGTTCGCGTCGAAGCCCGACACCAGCACCCCCGCCACGAACACGCCGGTCACCGGCGTCTCCATCGTCGCCGGATCGTGCGCCGGCACCCCCGTTCCGGCATCCACCGGCACCCCGAGCCCCGTCAGCAGCCCGGGCGACGGCGTGTAGCCAGTCATCAGGTACACGTGCTCCGCCCGCAGGTCCTCCGCACCGCCCGGGCCGGTCACCGTCGCCCAGCCGGCCCGCAGAGCCGTCACGCGGGTGTTCCACCGCATCGCGATCGTCCCCTCGCGAACCCGGGCCTCGAAGTCGGGGCGGATCCACGGCTTGATGTTGCGGTCGAAGCCCTCGCCCACGTGCACCATCGTCACCCGGGCGCCGTGCCGCGCGAGGTCCAGCGCTGCCTCGACGGCCGAATTGCCGCCCCCGACCACCAGCGCCTCGCGCTGGAAGGCCTCGTGCCCCTCCCGGTACTGGTGCGTCACGTGCGGCAGGTCCTCGCCGACCACGCCGAGCCGGTTCGGCGTGCCGAAGTACCCGGTGGCGACCACCACGCCGCGCGCCGCCGTCTCCCGCGACCCCTCCGCCGTCTCGGTGTGCACGACGAACCCACCCCTGACCGCCCGCTCGACGCCCGTCACCCGCTCGTACTGCCGCACGTGCAGGCCCCGGGCCCGCACCACGCCGCGGTAGTAGGCCAGCGCGTCGCGCCGCGTCGGCTTCGCCTCCGCGACCACGAACGGCACTCCACCGATCGCCAGCTTCTCCGCCGTCGAGAAGAACGTGCCGTAGAGCGGGTACTGCGTGATCGCCTGCACCACGCAGCCCGCATCCAGCACGAGATGCGGCAGCCCGGCGTCCGCCAGCGCGCACGCGACGGCCAGGCCGCACGGACCGGCCCCCACGACCACCACCGGCGGCGCCGGTGGTGGCGGCGCGCCGCCCGCCACGGCCGTCACGCCTTCACGTCGATGATCTGGTCGCGCCGCGTCCCGACGCTCACGTAGCGGATCGGCGTCCCCGAGAGCTCCTCGAGGCGGTACAGGTACCGCTTCGCCTCGCCCGGCAGGTCGTCCCAGCGCCGCGCGTCCGCCGTGCTCCTTCGCCAGCCCGGCAGGACGTCGTACTGGGGCACCGCGCGCTCCAGCAGGTCGAGGTCGCCCGGGAACTCGCGAAGCAGCTCCCCGTCCACCAGATAGCCGGTGCACAGCTTGAGCTCGGGGAGCGTGTCGAGCACGTCGAGCTTCGTCACCGCCAGCGCCGTGAGCCCGTTCACGCGCGCCGCGTAGCGCGCCACCACCCCGTCGAACCACCCGCAGCGTCGCGGGCGCCCCGTCGTCGCGCCGAACTCGTTGCCGATGCGACGGATCTCCTCGCCGAGCGCGTCGCCGAGCTCGGTCGGCATCGGTCCGTTGCCGACGCGCGTGGTGTACGCCTTCACCACCCCCAGCGCCGCGTGCAGCGCCGTCGGCGGGACCCCCGCGCCGGTCGCCGCACCGCCGACCGTGGTGTTCGACGACGTCACGAACGGATACGTCCCGTGATCCACGTCCAGCAGCGACCCCTGCGCCCCCTCGAGCAGCAGCGCCGCGCGCGCCTTCACCGCGTTCGACAGCGCGAGCCCCACGTCCTCGGCCAGCGGCAGCAGCCGCGGCGCGACGTCCGAGAGGAAGGCCATCGTCTCGTCCACCGACGCGCGGAGCGCGCTGCCGGACGCCACCAGCTGCTCGTTCGCGTGACCCACGCCCGCCTCGACCAGCGTCCGCAGCCGCGCCGGGTTGCGCAGGTCGAGCACGCGCACCCCGCGGCGCGCGACCTTGTCCACGTAGCAGGGACCGATGCCGCGACCCGTCGTCCCGATCGCCTTCGAGGCGCTCGACGCCCCGTCCACCTGCTTGTGATAGGGCATCACCAGATGCGCCCGATCACTCACGTAGAGCCGGCCCACCACGTCCACGCCCTGCGCGACGAGCTTCTCGATCTCCACGAAGAGCTGGGCCGGGTCGAGCACGACGCCGTTGCCGATCGCGCAGCGCACCCCCGGGTGCAGGATGCCGCTGGGCACCTGGTGAAGCACCGTCTTCTGCTCCCCGACGTACACCGTGTGGCCGGCGTTGGCGCCGCCCTGATAGCGCACCACCCAGTCGGCCTGCTCGGCCAGCACATCCACGAGCTTCCCCTTGCCCTCGTCACCCCACTGGGCGCCGACGACGACGAGGGTACGGACGGACGAATCGAACATCGGGACCTCGGCGCGCCTCCCGCGGGGGGGGCGCCGGAAAGCGGCGGGGCCGGCGCGAGGCCGGCGGGCACGAAAAACGCCCCG
Organism: Gemmatimonadota bacterium; assembly: GCA_021298835.1. Classification (GTDB taxonomy): domain Bacteria; phylum Gemmatimonadota; class Gemmatimonadetes; order Gemmatimonadales; family Gemmatimonadaceae; genus JAJTHG01. The sequence goes on along the minus strand of JAJTHG010000054.1, from coordinate 15,171 downwards.
GGGAGGACGGCCGCGGGGCGTGGGAGCAATCTACGGCGCGACGGGGGATTCTCAACCGCCGCCCGCCGCCACGATCACCAGCCACGCCGCAATGGCGACGCCCGCCCCGAGCTTGGCCGCCGTCGCCACCGCCCGGCCGACCAGCGCCCCGGTGGCCACGCGCACCAGCCCGGCGGGGTCGTCGCGCCGCACCGTCCACTCCATCACGAACGCCCCGACGAACGCCCCGGCGAAGGCGCCCAGTACCGATCCGATCACCGGCACCGGCACCCCCGCGAAGGCGCCACCCAGTCCCCCGAGCAGCGCCCCCCACCCGGCGCGCCCCGATCCGCCCGTCCGCTCGGTGTAGCGCTTGGCCACGGTGAACTCGAGCACCTCGGCGATCAGGGCCAGCACGAGCGTCCCGCCCATCGTCCACACCCCGAAGGTCTCCCCGGGCACGAACCAGTCGAAGGTCAGCGCGGCCCCGATCATGAGCCACGTGCCCGGCAAGCCGAGGAGGATCATCGCGAGACCGGCCACGCAGGCCACGACGAGCAGCAGCAGCGCCATGCCGGGGGTACGGCGCCGCTCCTCCACGGGTTTCGGGGCGCTGGACGAACCGCCTAGCTTCGGTTCGAGCGACGCCGACGCGGGGAGGGCGACGTCCTCGTGCAGGTCGTCAACCGGACCGGCCGGACGATCGACACGCTGTTCTATGCGTACGGGGCCCGGGTGCCGGGCCAATCCGGAACGTGCGTGTCGCCGGTGCCTTTGGCCCCCGCTGCGACGGCCACCGGCATCGCGGCCGGGGCACGGGCGACGCTCGAGCCCGACGCCGCCGCCACGAGTCTCGTCGTCATCCGCGTGCGCTTCGGCGACGGCACCGGCTCGCCGCCGGCCGACGGTCGCTGGCGAGGGGTGGCCCAGATCGGGACGGCGGCGACCCGGCCGCTTGACGGCGAGGCCCGCGTGGACGGAGTAACCGCGTTCATCGTGGGACCGACCGAGCAGTACCGCGCCGCCCCGGGGACCCCGACGGCGTCCTGCACCGGCTTGGGCTCGCCCGGCAGCGCTGATCGGCGCCGGGGGCGCCGCGCGATCAGCCGACCAGCACCCCGAGAGGGGCGAGCAGCTCCCGCACCCGAGCCCGCCCCGCATCGTCGAGCGGGAGCAGCGGCGGCCGCGGTGGCCCCCCCACGAGCCCGGTGAGGTCCATCGCGACCTTGAGGCCCGGCACCGCCATCCCGCCGACGATCTCGCGCGCGATCGGCGAGAGCTCGGCCTGGGCTGCGCGGGCTCCCTCGACGTCGCCGGCGCGCGCGCGCTCGTAGAGCCGCAGCGTAAGCGCCGTGGCGAATTGCGACACCGCCACGATGCCGCCCGCCGCGCCCTCGGCCATGGCGTCGGCGAGCTGATGCGCCGCGCCCGTGAGGAACACGCCGCGTCCCGCGAGCGCGCCGAGGTACCCCGCCCGCTGCGCCTCGTCACCGGACGAGTCCTTCACCCCCGCCACGTTCGGGTGCCCCGCGAGGGCGGCGACGACGTCGGCGGGAATGGCGAAGTGCACGTACTTCGGGATGTTGTAGAGCACGATCGGCTTCGGGCTCTCTTCCGCGACCGCCGTGAAGTGCGCCAGCAGCGCCGCCGGCGTCATCTGCGGACCGAAGTAGTGCGGCGAGGCGACGAGCATCACGTCGGCACCGTGCTCGGCCGCGGCCTTCGCCCGCGCGATCGTCTGGCGCGTGCTCTCGCCGCCGATGCCGGCGATCAGCCAGCGGTCCGCCGGCACGACCTCGCGGGCGCACCGCACGAGGCAGGTGCGTTCCGCCTCGTCCAGGAGCGGGGCCTCGCCGTTCGATCCGGCGACCACCACGCCGTGCAGCCCGCGCGCCATGAGCGTGCGGAGGTTGGCGCGGAAGGCGTCGCAGGCCACCGCGCCGGACGCGTCGAACGGCGTCGCCACCGGGGGGAAGATCCCTTCGAGGCGCCGCATCAGGCGCCCCCGCCGCCGAGGCCGAACGGGTCCGGCGACAGCCCGTCGATCGTGCCGGCGTCGAGCGGCGTCGGCGTCGTCGGCGGCGGGACGTCGGGCGGCGGCGCCGGCACCCGCGCCGACACGCGGCGGAACGTGCGGTGCTGCAATTCGAAGTCCGCCGGCCGGGTGCTCGCAGCGAGCGCCGTCTCGAACAGGACGACGCCCTTCGCGACCAGATCGCCGAGGTGCTGGTCGAACGTCTGCGATCCGTACTGGTCGCGTCCGTCGGCGATGAAGTCGCGGATCTCGGCGAGCCGGGCCCCCTCGCGGATGATGTCCTTGATCACCGGCGTCGCGATCATCACTTCCACCGCCGCGACCCGGCCCTGCCCGTCCGCCGTCGGGAGGAGCCGCTGCGACACGACCGCCGCCAGCGACTCGGCCAGGCGCACGCGCACGACCTCCTGCTCCTCCGGCGCGAACATCGCCAGGATGCGCAGCACCGTGCTCTGCGCATCGGGCGTGTGCAGCGTGGAGACGAGCAGGTGCCCGGTCTCCGCCGCCTTCATCGCGGTGTCGATCGTCTCGGCGTCGCGCATCTCGCCGATCAGGATGACGTCCGGGTCCTGCCGGAGCGCGGCCCGCAGCCCGTCGCGGAAGCTCGGCGTGTCCACCCCGATCTCGCGCTGCGTCACGCTCGACTTCAGGTCGCGGTGGAGGAACTCGATCGGGTGCTCGAGCGTGACGATGTGGCGGTTCTGGTGCGCGTTGATGTGGTTGACGATCGCGGCCATGGTGCTCGACTTCCCCGAACCGGTCGTGCCGGTCACCAGCACCATCCCGCGCTCCGTCTCCGCGACCTGCGGCAGCACCGCCGGCAGCACCAGGCGATCGAACGACGGCACCTCGAACGGAATCACCCGCATGACGATCATGAAGCTCGACCGCTGCCGGAGGATGTTCACCCGGAAGCGACCGATGCCCGGTGCGCCCCACGAGCAGTCGTAGTCGGTGATCTTCTCGAGGCGCGCGCGGTCCTCCTCGTTGGCGATCAGCCGCTGCGCGATCGCCCGCGTCTGCTCGGGAGTCAGCGCCTGCTTCGTCAGCGGTACGAGGCGACCGTTGATGCGCGCCCGGAAGACGTCCCCCGCCTTGATGTGCAGGTCGCTCGCGCCGCGATCCACCGCCGCCTTGATGATCCGTTCCATTGCCCTAACGTCTCAGTAACCGGCCCGCTTGTCCACCGTGTTGCGCAACGGTTCGCCGCGACGGTAACGGTCCCAGTTGTCGAGGAACAGCTCCAGCTGCCGATCCCAGAAGCGCCGGGGCGAGATGGCCGAGATGTGCGGGGTGAAGATGACGTTGGGCAGCCCCCAGAGGGGATGCCCCGCCGGCAGCGGCTCCTGCGAGAAGACGTCGAGCACCGCCCCGCGCAGGCGGCCCGCGCGCAGGGCCGCCGCCAGCGCCGCTTCGTCCACCAGGGCCCCCCGCGCCACGTTCACGAGGATCGCGTGCGCGGGCAGCGCGGCCAGGCGCGACACGTCGAGCAGCCCGCGCGTCGCCGGCGTGTGCGCGGCCGCCAGGACGAGCACGTCGGTCCCCGGCAGCAGCGCGTCGAGCGCCTCCAGTCCGGCGACGGCGTCGAACCCGTCGGGACGACCCGCCTCGACCCGCCGCCGCAGCCCCGTCACGTGCATCCCGTGGGCCGACAGTCGCCGCGCGATCGCCGAGCCGATGCCCCCCGCCCCGACGATCAGCGCCCGGCACTCCGAGGCCTCCCGCAGCAGGTTCCCCTCGACGAACGGCCCCTTGTCCCACCGCCCGTCCCGGTAGGCCGCCTGCGCGACGTCGAAGCCGCGCAGCAGCGACAGGATGCCCCCGACGGCGTGATCGCCGATCGGCTCGGCCATCAGACCGGCCGCGTTCGTGAGCACCACGTCGCTGGCGAGCATCGCCGGGTGGAGCAGCGAGGCCACGCCCGCCGCCGCGCTCTGCACCCAGCGCAGCCGGGGCGCCGCGCGGAAGAGCGGCTCGCCGATGCCGAAGCCGAAGTACACCTCGGCGTCGGCGATCTGCCCGAGCACCTCGGCGCCTGGCGGCGCGCCGCCATCCCCGTCGCTCACCGTCGGCGACGCGACGAAGCGCACCGTCCAGCCGGCCGGCGTTCGCGCGCGGATGGCGTCCGCGCCGCTCGCCGGAAGCGCCCAGTTCCGCGAACTCGACTGCAGGTCCACCACCAGGACGGGCACCGGTCAGTCCACCGAGACGTCGAGGACGTCGCCCCGCGCCGCGAGCGCCTCGCGGGCGATACCCAGCACCCCCGCCGGTCCCGTCACTCGCAGCTCGAAGACCACATCGGTCGGGTGCGGCCACGTACGGCGCTCGAGCACGCGGATCCCGTAGAGCCCGAGCACCTCCTCGAACGGGTCCCACGCGCTGCCCGGCCGCGCCCGCAGGGCGACGTGCACGTTGCGCCGCACCCGCGTGAGCCGGTGTTCGAACCGCCCCAGGCCCTGCAGCACCAGCAGCACGACGATCGTCGTGCCCACGGCCTCCAGCGTGGCCTCGGCCCCGACCGCGATGCCGATCATCGCGACTACCCAGATCGTCGCCGCCGAGGTGAGCCCCTGCACGATGCCCCCCTCGCCGCGGAGGATCGTCCCGGCCCCGAGGAACCCGACCCCCGTGATCACATTCTGGATCATGTGCGACGGGATGGAGCGCGGCCCGCCGACGCGGAGCGCGAGGTCCGTCACCAGGGTCGCCCCGATGCCGATCAGGATCTGCGTCCGGAGCCCCGCGGGCTTGCCGGCCAGCTGCCGCTCGAGCCCGATCGCCCCCGCCAGCAGGACGACCAGCACGAGCTTCGCCGTGAGGTCGAGCCGCAGCAGGTCGACCGCGTCGTTCCACCAGCCGAGCAGGGCCACGTCCACGGGCGCTCAACCCGCCGGGGCGAGGCCCATGGCGTCCTTCACGTGCGCGATCGTCTCGCGCGCCGCCGCCCGCGCGTACCGCGTGCCGTCCGCCAGCGCGTCGTCGAGCCGCTGCGGCTCGTCGCGCAGCGCCTGCGCCCGCGTGCGGATCGGCACCAGCTCGCGCTCCATCGCCTCGTGCAGGACCTTCTTGCAGTCCATGCAGCCCCACGCCGCCGTGCGACACCGCGTCGCGACGTCGGCCTGCGTCGCCGCATCGCTGAACGCGCCGTGCAGCGCGAACACGTTGCAGACCTCCGGACGGCCGGGATCGGTCTTCCGCACGCGCTGCGGGTCGGTCACCGCCGGGCGCAGCCGGGCCCATGTGGTCTCGGCGTCGTCGAGCAGCCCGATGGTGTTCTGCATGGACTTCGACATCTTCGCCTGCCCGTCCAGCCCGACGATCCGCCGTGTCGGCGTCAGCAGTGGCTGCGGCTCGGGGAAGTACTCGCCGAAGCGCGCGTTCCAGTTGCGGGCGATCACGCGCGAGAGCTCGAGGTGCTGCACCTGGTCCTCGCCCACCGGCACCACGTCCGCCCGGTAGAGCAGGATGTCCGCCGCCTGCAGCACCGGGTAGTTGAGCAGCCCGGCCATCACCTGCTCCTGCCGCTGCGCCTTGTCCTTGAACTGCGTCTGCCGCTCGAGCTCGCCGAGTGGCGTCACCGTGTTGAAGATCCACTGCAGCTCGGTATGTTCCGGCACCGTGGACTGCACGAACACGTGGCACACGGCGGGGTCGAGCCCCGCGGCGAACAGCGTCAGCGCGAGATCGCGGGTGCGCTGCCGCAGTTGCGCGGGGTCGTACGCGACGGTGATCGCGTGGTAGTCCACCACGCAGAAGAACGACGGGTGCCGGTGCTGGATCGCCGCCCAGTTCTTCACCGCACCCAGGTAGTTGCCGATGTGCAGCTCGCCGGACGGCTGGATGCCGCTGAAGACGCGTGACATCCGGGGAAGATAGGCCCCCCGTCCGCGACCCGCACCGGGCCGTGCTCGCCACCGCCGTCGCCGCGGCGGCGAAGGCCGCGACCGTCATCCGCGACTTCGCCGCGCGCCCCGAGGCGCTCGACGTGCGCCGCAAGTCGCCCAGCGACTACGTCAGCGCCGCCGACCACGCCGCCGAGGAGGCCATCGCCGCCATCGTGCACGAACGGCACCCCGACGCGGTGTTCATCGGCGAGGAGGGCGGCGCCGGCGGTGCCATCGACGCCCCCGGCCCCGTCTTCGTCGTGGACCCCCTCGACGGCACCACGAACTTCCTCCACGGCTTCCCGTGGTACGCCGTCAGCATCGGCGTCCTCGCCCACGGCGAACCGGTCGCCGGCGTCGTCCTCAACGTGGCCTCCGGCGAGCTCTTCACCGCCACCGCCGGCGGCGGCGCCCGCCGCAACGGTGAGGTGATCCGCGTCAGCCCGGTCACCGAGCCCGACCGCGCCCTCTTCGCCACCGGCGCCCCCTTCCGGAAGGCCGACGAGATCGACGCCTGGTTCCGCACCCTGCGCCCCGTGCTCGAGGCCTCCAGCGGCATCCGCCGCGCCGGCGCTGCCGCGCTCGACCTCGCCGACGTCGCCTGCGGCCGCTTCGAGGCCTTCTGGGAGCTCACGCTCAACCCGTGGGACGTCGCCGCCGGCATCCTGCTCGTGCGCGAGGCCGGGGGCGTCGTCACCGACCTCGCCGGCGCCCCCAAGCGCGTCGAGCGCGGCGCGATCCTCGCCGCCAATCCCGCCTTTCATCCGTGGATGCTCGAACGCGTCCGGGTGGCGGGCGCGCCGGAACGATCCTGACGCGCCCCCCCCGACTGCACCACCTGCGTCGCCCGTAGGGCGCAGCGCGACCCCGGCCATCCGTCCCAGCCACCTCACCGATCATGCCGCTCGTCGAGTGCGTCCCCAATTTCTCCGAAGGCCGCGATCCCGCAGTCGTCGCCGCCATCCGTGACGCCATCGCCGCCGTGCCGAGCGTCCACGTCCTCGACGTCTCGAGCGACAAGGACCACCACCGCACGGTGATCACCTTCGTCGCCGAGGCCGCCCGCGCCGCCGATGCGGCGTTCGCCGGCATCGCCGAGGCCGCGCGGCGCATCGACCTCACGCGCCACCAGGGCGAGCACCCCCGCCTCGGCGCCACCGACGTCTGCCCCTTCATCCCGCTCGACGGCGCCACCATGGCCGACTGCATCGCCCTCGCGCGCATGCTCGGCGAGCGCGTGGGGCGCGAACTCGGCATCCCGGTGTACCTCTACGAGCGCGCCGCCACCCGACCGGACCGCGTCAACCTCGCCGACATCCGCCGCGGCGAGTTCGAGGGACTGCGCGAACAGCTCGGGCGCGACCCCGCCCGCGCTCCCGACTTCGGTCCCGATCGCATCCACCCCACCGCCGGCGCGACCGTCATCGGCGCGCGCCCCTTCCTCGTGGCCTACAACGTGTACCTCGGCGACAAGGCCAACGTGCCGGTCGCGAAGGAGGTGGCCAAGGCCGTGCGTGGCTCGAGCGGCGGGCTCCGCCACGTGAAGGGGCTTGGGCTCGAGGTGGACGGCCAGGCACAGGTCTCGATGAACCTCGTGGACACCGAGCAGACGCCCGTCCACCGCGCCTTCGAGATGGTGAAGATGGAAGCGGCGGCGCACGGCGTCGGCGTGACGTGGAGCGAACTCGTCGGGCTCATCCCCGAGGACGCCCTCTTCGCCGCCGCCGCGCGGCACCTGCAGTTGCGCGGCTTCTCGCGCGAAATGGTCCTCGAGCACAAGGTGCGGCAGGCCGTGCAGGGCGGCATTTCGCTCGGCGGCTTCGTCGCGTCGGTCGCCGCCGCCGCCCCGGTCCCGGGCGGCGGGTCGGTGGCGGCGCACGCCGGGGCCCTCGGCGCGGCCCTCGCGCAGATGGTCGCGGGCCTCACGGTGGGGCGGAAGAAGTACGCTGCGGTCGAGGCGTCGATGCAGACGCTGCTCGTCGAGGCCGCGGCACTCACCCAGCGGCTCGGGGCGCTCGTGCAGCGCGACGCCGACGCCTATGCCGCGGTGAGCGCCGCCTACAAGCTCCCCGACGGGCCGGCGAAAACCGACGCGATCCAGGCCGCTCTCGTGGTCGCCGCCGACATCCCGCTCGACACGGCGCAGGCCTGCGCCGCCGCCGCCGAGCTCGCCGCGCGCTGCGCCGAGGAGGGCAACGCCAATGCCGTCTCTGATGCCGGCGTCGCCGCCCTCCTCGCACGGGCGGGAGCCACCGGGGCGGCCTACAACGTCCGCATCAACGCCCGCGACATCACCGACGCGCCGACGGCCGAGCGGCTGCGGTCGGCCGCGGCGGCGGCCGTGGGGCTGGCCGAAGCGGCGGCGGCGCGAGCGACGGCGGCGGTGGAACGGGCGCTGGGCTGACCACACGGGCGCGCTCGGCTCGCGCCCGTGCGGTCACGCTCGGGAACAGCGGCAACATCCGCATTGGCGGCACGCCCCAGTCGAACTTCGTCTTCAAGTGATTGTTCTTGAATGACTTAGGCCAGTCGTTGACAAAGCATTTCAGAATGATATCATTTCGATGTCACCCACATCGAGCACTCGAGCATGTTCCGCGAGATTCAGCACAAGGCCCCCAACGGGTACCTCGCCCTGTTCACCTCCCTCGCCCTGATGTTCGGCGGGGCCTGGCAACTCATTCAGGCGGCCCGGGCCGGGGACGCGAGCATGGGCGCCCTGTGGGCCGCCGTCGCGTTCTTCGCCTTCATCGCCGCGACCGGCCTCTTCACCGTCCAGCCCAACGAGGCGCGGGTCCTCACGCTCTTCGGCGAGTACAAGGGGTCGGTGAAGGTGGCGGGGCTCTTCTGGGCCAACCCGTTCCTGTCCAAGAAGCACGTCTCGCTCCGCGTGCGGAACTTCGAGACCGCGAAGCTCAAGGTGAACGACGCCCATTCCAACCCGATCGAGATCGGCGCGGTGATCGTCTGGAAGGTCGTGGACTCGGCCGAGGCGCTCTTCGAGGTGGACGACTACGAGAAGTTCGTCGCCGTGCAGAGCGAGGCGGCCCTGCGCACGATCGCCACCGGCTACCCCTACGACGCGCACGGCAGCGGCGAGACCTCGCTCTCGGGCAACTCCGCCGAGGTGAGCCAGGCGCTGCAGGCCGCGGTGCAGGAACGGCTGCAGAAGGCCGGCGTCGAGGTCGTCGAGACGCGGATCTCGCACCTCGCCTACGCCCCGGAGATCGCCCAGGCGATGCTGCAGCGCCAGCAGGCCAGCGCCATCATCGCGGCGCGGCAGAAGATCGTCGAGGGGGCGGTGGGGATGGTCGAGCACGCGCTCGAGATGCTCGGCGAGAAGCAGGTCGTCACGCTCGACGAGGAGCGGAAGGCGACGATGGTGTCGAACCTGCTGGTGGTGCTGTGCTCCGAGCGCTCGACCCAGCCGGTCGTGAACACCGGCTCGCTCTACACCTGAGCCGGGCCGCGGGCGGCGTCCTGCCGGGGCGCTGCCCGCGGACATGCGATGGCCGGGAAGAAGGCCTTCCTGCTGCGGCTCGACCCCGCCGTGCACGACGCGTTGCAGCGCTGGGCGGCGGACGAGCTGCGCTCGCTCAACGGGCACATCGAGTTCGTGTTGCGCCGGGCGCTGCGGGAGGCCGGGCGTGCGCCGCACCACGAGGCCCCCACCGACCCGCCCGCACCGCCGGAGTCCGATCAATGACCGCCAGCCGCCTGCTGTGGGCCGTCGCCGTGTCGCTCTTCGCCCTCGTCATCGCGATGTCGCTCGCCGTCTATCCGACCATGCCCGCCGAGCTGCCGACCGGCCTCGACGCCGACGGGGCGCCGCGGGGCACCACCCCGAAGTCGCTGCTGGCGTGGCTCACCGCCCCGCTGCTGCTAGGGGGGATCACGGCCCTCCTCGGGGGGCTCGGCGCCATCGTCCACCGGTATCCCGGCCTCTTCTCGGGCGGCGCGCCGCGTGGGTGCTGCCGGCGACGCTGCTCATGGGCGTGCTGCCGATCCCCGTGGGCCTCGGCATCATCATGCGCAACTTCGAGGACGGCGTGAAGACCGAGGCCAGGCGGCTCGAGGCGGGTCGCGTCGCGGCGTTCCTCGTCCTCGCCGCCGCGCTTGCGCTGGTCTCGCCTCGTGCCGCAGCCAGCCAGTCGCCCGCCGGTCCGAACGGCGACGTGGCGCTCGATGTCCCCGTGCCCGGTGCCGTGCTCGCCGGCGCCCTGCGCCTGCCCGCCGGCGCGAGGCGACCACCGGTGGTCGTGCTCGTCGCAGGCTCCGGTCCCACCGATCGCGACGGTAACTCGGCCATGGGGCCGCGCCCGAGCACCCTCCGGCAGCTCGCCGACTCGCTCGAGGTCGCCGGGATCGCGTCGTATCGCTTCGACAAGCGCGGCATCGGCCGCAGCGCCGTCGCCGGCCTGCGGGAGGAGACGATGCGCTTCGAAACCTTCGCCGACGACATCGCCGCGATCGTGCGCGCGCTCTCCGCCGACGGCCGCACCGGCCGCGCCGTGATCGCCGGCCACAGCGAAGGCGCGCTGCTCGGGCTGCTGGCCACCCAGCGGGTGCCAGTCGCCGGCTACGTCTCCATCGCCGGCGTCGCCCGGCCCGCGCACGTGGTGCTGCACGACCAGCTCGCGCCGCAGTTGCCGCCGGCGCTGCTCGCGCAGGCCGACAGCGCCCTCGCGCAGCTCGCCGCCGGCCGCCAGCCGGTGGCGTCGCCGGCCGGGCTCGAGATGCTCTTCCGCCCCAGCGTGCAACCGTATCTCGTCTCGTGGTTCCGCTACTCGGGCGAAGCCGAGATCCGCCGTCTGGTCGGGCCCTGCCTCATCATCCAGGGAACGCACGACATCCAGGTCCCCGTCGCCGAGGCCGATCGCCTCGCCGCCGCGCAGCCGCGGTGCGAGCGCCTCACCGTGCCCGGCATGAACCACGTGCTCAAGACGGCACCGGCCGAGCGTGCGGCCCAGGGCCCGAGCTACAGCGATCCCACGTTGCCGCTGACGTCCGGCGTCGCGGCCCGGCTGGCCGCGTTCGTCCGCGCCAACGCGGCTCGCTGAGTGACGGCGCGACGCCGGCGCAGCGTCGCGCCGTTTCCCCGACGCCGACGCAGCGTAGCGCCCTTCACGCCGCCCGCGTCAGGATCCTCGGCCCGTCCTCGGTGATCGCGACCGTGTGCTCGAAGTGCGCCGACCGCGACCCGTCCGCGGTCACGACCGTCCACTTGTCCGCCAGCGTCTTCGTCTCGGCGCGGCCGGCGTTGACCATCGGCTCGATCGCCAGCGTCATCCCCGGCACGAGCGCCAGTCCGCGCTTGGGCTTGCCGTAGTTCGGCACCTGCGGCTCTTCGTGCAGCGACGAGCCCACCCCGTGCCCGACCAGCTCGCGCACCACGGAGAAGCCGGCGGCCTCCACCACCGCCTGGATCGCGTGCCCGATGTCCCCGAGGTGCTTCCCGGGCTCGCACTGGGCCACCCCGGCCTCGAGCGAGGCCTGCGTGACCTCGAGCAGGCGCGCGCTCGGCGCGTCGATCCGGCCGACCGGTACGGTGCGCGCCGAGTCGGTGTAGTAGTTCCGGTACTTCACGCCGATGTCGAGCGTCACGATGTCCCCATCGGCGAGGATGCGCTGCCGCGAGGGGATGCCGTGCACGATCTCGTGGTTCACCGAGATGCAGGCGCTGCCGGGGAACCCGTAGAGCCCCTTGAAGGCCGGCACGGCGCCGTGGTGCGCGCGGATGAACGACTCGACGATCTGGTCGAGCTCCCACGTGCTCAGGCCCGCCTCCACCGCGCGGGTGGCGTGCTCGAGCGTCGCCACGAGGATCCGGCCGCCCTCGGCCATCACCTCGATCTCGCGCGCGCTCTTGAGCTGCACCATCGGCGCGCTACCGCCCCAGCGCGGCCAGCGCGCGCGCCTCGACCTGCTCGAGCGTCCCGACCGCGTCGATCGTCTTCACGGGGGCGCCGGCGGCGGTGTACCACGTGAGCACCGGCGCCGTCTGCGCGCGATACACGTCGAGCCGCCGCTGGACGGCCTCGGGCTCGTCGTCCTTGCGCCGCACCAGGCGGCCGCCGTCGTGCTTCTCGCATTCGTCGCCCGGCACCTTGCCGCTGTACGGCACCTGGCAGGCGTCGCAGACGGTGCGCCCCGAGATGCGCGAGACAATCTCGCCGTCGGCGATGTCGAAGTTGAGCACCGCGCCGAGCGGCTTGCCCAGCTCGGCGAGCGCCGCCTGCAGCCCCTCGGCCTGCGGCACGGTGCGCACGACGCCGTCGAGGATCGCCCCGCGGGCGTTCTCCGGGGCGTTGAGCGCCTCCTTCATGATCCCCAGGATCACCGCGTCGGGCACGAGGTCGCCGCGATCCATGAAGGCCTTGGCCTCGAGGCCGAGCGGCGTGCCGGCCTTGACCGCGCCCCGCAGGACGTCGCCGGTCGCGATCTTGGGAAGACCAAGACGCAGGGCGAGTCGCTCGCCCTGCGTCCCCTTCCCGGCCCCGGGGGGGCCGAGCAGCACGATGATCATCGGGTGCGAACCTGGTGAAGGGCGCGCAGGGCGGCCGGCGGAACGCGCCGGACGCCCCGTGGCCGCCTAGAAGCTCCCCGTCTGCTGGCGCCCGCGGAAGCGCACGCGCCCCTTCTTCATGAAGCCGTCGTACTTCCGGAGCAGCAGGTGCTGCTGCAGCTGTGCCATCGTGTCGAGCGCCACGCCCACCACGATCAGCAGCGAGGTGCCGCCGAACTGGAACGGGACGTTGATCGCGTCGGCGATGAAGACCGGCAGCAGGGCGATGAGCGTCAGGAACGCCGCGCCCGGCAGCGTGATGCGGCTCATGACGGCGTCGATGTACTCGGCCGTCTTGGCACCCGGCTTCACGCCGGGAATGAACCCGCCCTGCTTCTTGAGGTTCTCCGCCAGGTCGACCGGATTGAAGATGATCGACGTGTAGAAGTACGTGAAGAAGAGGATCAGGCCGGCCGAGAGCGTGAAGTAGAGCCACGTGCCCGGCTGGAACAGGTCGGCCAGTGCCTGCGCCGAGGGGTTGCCGCTGAACTGCGCGATCGCACCCGGCACGACGATCACCGACTGCGCGAAGACGATCGGCATGACGCCCGACGAGTTGATGCGCAGCGGGATGAAGCTGCGGTTGGCCTCGCGCTGGCGTCCCCGCTGCATCGTGCGCTGCGGGATCTGGATCGCGATCCGCCGCGCCGCGAGCGTCACCGCGACGACGCCGGCGACCACCGCGACCATCAGCGCGCCGAGCACCACCAGCGAGAACGGTCCGACGGCGCCGGTCGAGATGAAGCGGAACGTGTCGAAGATGCCGGGCCAGAAGCGCTCGACGATCGAGAAGAAGATCAGGAGCGACGCGCCGTTGCCCAGCCCGCGCTCGGTGATCTGCTCGCCCAGCCACATGACGAACATCGCGCCGGTCGTCAGGAAGAGCACCATCTGCAGCTTGAACCCGAGGCCCGGCACCGCCACCGCGCCCTGGAGCGACTCGGTGAAGATCGCGAACCCCCACGCCTGCACGACCGCCAGCACGACGGTGAGGAGGCGGGTCCACTGGTTGATCTTCTTCCGGCCTTCCTCCTCCTTCTGCAGCTTGTCCACCGCCGGGAACACCGCGCCGGCGATCTGCAGGAAGATGGAGGCCGAGATGTACGGCATGATGCCGAGCGCGAACACGGTCGCGCGCGACAGGCCGCCGCCGACGAACAGGTCGTAGAGGCCGAGGAGGCCGCCCTTGCCGCCCTGGTTGGCGAAGAAGTCGGTCAGGGCGATGACGTCGACGCCCGGCACCGTCACGTGGCTGCCCAGCCGATAGACGACCAGGCAGAGGAACGTGAAGACGATCTTCTCCCAGAGTTCCGGGGTCTTGTAGATCCCGGCCAGGGCCTGGGCCGTCGAGTTCTGGGCCATCAGGCCTCGACCGTCCCGCCGGCGGCCTCGATCGCCGCCTTCGCGCTGGCCGACGTGCGGATCCCCTTGACCTTCACCGCGCCGGCGACCGTGCCGTTGCCGAGGATCTTCGGCGGCTTGTGGCCCTTGACCAGCCCGGCCGCCTTGAGCGACTCGAGCGTGATCTCGCCACCGATGCCCGCGAGGGCGTCGAGGCGCACCACCTGGTACTCGACGCGGAAGGGCTGGCCGCCCATGCCGCGCTTCGGGATGCGGCGCGTCATCGGCATCTGGCCGCCCTCGAACTGGGGCTTGCCGCCGCCGGGACCGGAGTGGCCCGCGCGCGCGGGAGCCCTTGTGGCCCTTCGTGGAGGTCTTGCCGTGGCCCGAGCCGGGCCCGCGACCGACGCGCTTGCGGTTCCGGTGCGACCCGGGGGCCGCCGGCAGGTTGTGAAGACCGAGCGTCTCGCTCATGGGTTACTCCGTCACCGGCGTCACTTCGACCAAGTGACGCACACGCTTGATCATCCCGCGCAGCGAAGCCGAATCCTGCTGCACGACGACGTCCTGATGGTGCTTGAGGCCGAGCGCCTCGAGCGTCTGCTTCTGGCGCCAGTCCTTGCCGATGCCCGAGCGGACCTGGCGGATCTGCACCTTGCCGTCGGTCGGGGCCTGCTCCTTCGGCGTGACCTTGGGCCCGCGGGTGCGGTGCCACACGAACGTCCTAGGCATGGCCCACCTCCTTCCGGCGCACGGTCGCCCGCGACCGATAGCCGAGCGACTTGATGTCCACGCCGCGCTCCCGCGCGATCTGCTCGACGGTCGTCAGCTGTGCGAGCCCGTCCATCGCCGCGCGCACGAGGTTGTGCGGGTTCGTCGAGCCCAGCGACTTCGTGAGGATGTCGTTGATCCCCGCGCATTCCATGATCGCCCGCACCGCGCCGCCCGCGATCACGCCGGCGCCCGGCGCCGCGGGCTTCATGACCACGCGGCCGGCGCCGTGGTGGCCGCGGACCTCGTGCGGGATCGTCGCGCCGGTCAGCGGCACCGAGATCATGCGCTTGCGCGCCCCCTCGACCGCCTTCTTGACGGCGTCGGAGACCTCGTTCGCCTTGCCCGTCGAGTACCCGACGCGCCCCTTGCCGTCGCCCACCGCCACGAGGGCGTTGAACGAGAAGCGGCGGCCGCCCTTGACGACCTTCGCGACGCGGTTGATCGCGATCACGTTCTCGACGAACTCGCTCTGCTCGGCCTGCGGCTCCTGCCGACGGTCGCCACCGCGACCCCCGCGCCCGCCGCCCGGGCCGCCGCGCCCGCCGCCCGGACCGCCGCGCCCGCCACCCGGGCCGCCGCGACCGCCACCCGGG
>JAJTHG010000063.1 GCA_021298835.1 Gemmatimonadota bacterium | reverse complement strand
TCGGGGGTTCCCTGCGCCACGAGCGACCCGCCGCGCGTGCCGCCCTCGGGGCCCAGGTCCACGATCCAGTCGGCGGTCTTGATGACGTCGAGGTTGTGCTCGATGACGAGCACGGTGTTGCCGCGATCCACCAGGCGGTGCAGCACGTCGAGCAGCAGCCGCACGTCCTCGAAGTGGAGCCCGGTGGTGGGCTCGTCGAGGATGTAGAGGGTGCGCCCCGTGTCGCGCTTCGACAGTTCGGTCGCGAGCTTCACGCGCTGCGCCTCGCCGCCCGAGAGGGTCGTCGCGCTCTGTCCGAGGTGGATGTAGCCGAGCCCGACGTCGCGCAGCGTCTCGAGCTTCTGCCCGATGCGGGGCTGGTTCTCGAAGAACCCGCAGCCGTCCTCGACGGTCAGGTCGAGCACGTCCGCGATGCTCAGGCCGCGGAAGCGCACCTCGAGCGTCTCGCGGTTGAAGCGCTTGCCGCCGCAGACCTCGCAGGGGACGAACACGTCCGGCAGGAAGTGCATCTCGATCTTGACGAGGCCGTCGCCCTCGCAGGCCTCGCAGCGGCCGCCCTTCACGTTGAACGAGAAGCGGCCCGGGCCGTAGCCGCGGATCTTCGCCTCGGGCATCTCGGCGAAGAGCTCGCGGATCGGCGTGAAGAGCCCGGTGTACGTGGCGGGGTTCGAGCGCGGCGTGCGGCCGATCGGCGTCTGGTCCACGTCGATCACCTTGTCGAGGTGCTCGATCCCGGTGACGCGGCGGTGCCGGCCGGGCAGCACGCGCGCGCGGTAGAAGTGGCGTGCGAGCGACCGGTGCAGGATGTCCTCGACGAGGGTGGACTTGCCGGAGCCCGACACCCCCGTCACGGCCACGAAGAGCCCGAGGGGGATGGCGACGTCGAGGCCCCGCAGGTTGTGCTCGGCCGCCCCCTCGATGCGCAGCAGGCGCGCCGGGTCGCGCGGCCGGCGGGTGGCGGGCACCCCGATGCGCTTGGCGCCCGAGAGGTACCGACCCGTCAGCGACGCCGGATTGGCGAGCACCTCGGCCACGGTGCCCTCGGCGACGATCTGCCCGCCGTGCTTCCCCGCCCCGGGGCCGAGGTCGATCAGGTGGTCGGCGGCGCGGATGGTGTCCTCGTCGTGCTCGACGACGATCACCGTGTTGCCGAGGTCGCGCAGGCGCCGGAGCGTCGCGAGGAGCCGGTCGTTGTCGCGCTGGTGCAGCCCGATGCTCGGCTCGTCGAGGATGTAGAGCACGCCGACGAGCCCGGAGCCGATCTGCGTCGCCAGCCGGATGCGCTGCGCCTCGCCCCCGGAGAGCGACTCGGCCGAGCGGTTCATGGTCAGGTAGTCGAGCCCGACGTCCACGAGGAAGCGGAGCCGCTCGCGGACCTCCTTGAGGATCGGGGCGGCGATCTCGGGGTCGAGGCCCGGGCGCCCGTCGCAGCGGACCGGGATGGACTCGGCGAAGGCGAGCGCGTCGGCGACGGACTTCTCGGTGAGCGTGCCGATGTCGAGGCCGTGGATCGTGACCGCGAGCGACTCGGGCTTCAGCCGCCGGCCGCTGCACGTCTGGCAGGGCGCGGCGACCATGTACTGGTCGAGGTCGAGCCGCACCGCGTCGCTCTCGGTCTCCTCGTAGCGCCGCTGGACGTTGCGGAGGATCCCCTCCCACGTCGTGGCCTCGCCCTTCTTCGTCGGCAGGCCGTGCAGCAGCGCCTCCTGCACCTTGGCCGGCAGCTTCCCCCACCCGACGTTGAGCTCGAACTTGAGCGCCTTGGCGAGCCCGGGGAGGATCACGCGCCGCAGGTAGCCGTCCGGCTCGCCCCAGGGCAGGATGACGCCCTCGAGGATCGAGATCGACGGATCGCCGAGGATGAGCTGCGGGCTCACCTCCTTCCGCACCCCGAGGCCGCTGCACGCCGGGCACGCGCCGAAGGGCGAATTGAACGAGAAGTGCCGCGGCTCGAGCTCGGGCATCGAGGTGCCGCAGGCGGCGCAGCCGAAGCGCTCGGAGAACAGCCGGCGTTCGGGGGTCGCGCCGTCGTGCCGCACGACCTCGACGACGCCGTCGGCCAGCTTGAGCGCGGTCTCGAGCGAGTCGGTGAGGCGTCCGCGGTCCTCGCGCCGGACGGCGAGCCGGTCCACCACGACCGACACGTCGTGATTCTGGCGGCGGTTGAGCGCGGGGGGCGTGGCGACCTCGACGAGCGCGCCGTCCACGTAGGCGCGCACGTAGCCCTGCTTGCGCACCTGCTCGAAGAGGTCGCGGAACTCCCCCTTCCGGCCCCGGACCATCGGGGCTAGCACCTCGAGGCGCGTCCCCGCCGGCCACGAGAGCACGACGTCGGCGATCTGCCCCGCGCTCATCCGCTCGACCGGCCGCCCGCAGGTGGCGCAGTGCGGGGTGCCGGCGCGGGCGTAGAGCAGGCGCAGGTAGTCGTAGATCTCGGTGACGGTGCCGACGGTCGAGCGCGGGTTGTGGCCGGCGCTCTTCTGCTCGATCGAGATGGCCGGCGAGAGCCCCTCGATGGCGTCCACGTCGGGCTTCTCCATGAGCCCGAGGAACTGCCGCGCGTAGGCCGACAGCGACTCGACGTACCGCCGCTGCCCCTCGGCGTAGATCGTGTCGAAGGCGAGCGACGACTTGCCGCTCCCCGACAGCCCGGTGATGACGGTCAGGCGGTCGCGCGGGATCGTCACGTCGACGTTCCGCAGGTTGTGCTCGCGGGCGCCGCGGACGACCAGAGCCCCGTGGGCGGTGTCGTCGGCCATAGCCCCGTAAGTTCGCCCGCTTCGTGACGGGCTTCAAGTCGGCCGGAGTGCAGCGCCGGCGCGGCCGACGCTAGCTTGCGTCGTCCGCCCACCCCCTCACGCCACCCCCGCGATGCCCGGTGCCGAGGCCCTGATCGTCCTGACCACGCTCTCGTCCGCCGACGAGGCCGTGACCCTCGTCCGCGCGCTGCTCGACCGCCGGCTGATCGCCTGTGGGACGATGCTGCCCGGCGCGCGATCGCTCTACCGCTGGGACGACCGGCTCGCCGACGAACAGGAGGTGGTGGTGCTGCTCAAGACGCAGTCGCCGCGCCTGGCGGACCTGCAGGCGGCGTTCGACGAACTGCACCCGTACAAGGTGCCGGAACTGCTCGCGCTGCCGGTGCGGGCCGGCAACGCGCCGTACCTCGAGTGGCTCGTCCGCGAGACGGCCCTCGCGACAACCTGAGCGGCGCCCCGGTGAGTCGTCGCGGAGTCGTTGCCGCGCTGATCCTGCTGGCGTGGGCAGGCGGGCTCGGAGCCCTCGCTCGGCGCGAGCTCTTCAAGGGGCAGACCGAACGCTTCGCGGAACTCGCGTTGCGGGTGCAGCCCGAGACGTTCTACTACGTCGTCGAGCAGGGGGGCGAGGTCGTGGGCTACGCGTCGTCGTCCATCGACACGACGCGCCGTGCCTTCCTGGTGCGCGACGAGATGGCTGCGGACGTCTCGGTGGCGGGCGAGGCGCATCGCATCGTCGCCGCCTCGCGTGTGCGGCTCACGCGGGCCTTCGCGCTCAGCGACTTCGACGTCACGGTCAGCGCGGACAGCGCCCCGATCCGCATCGTGGGAGCGGCCGAGGGCGACTCGGCCGTCCGCTACACCGTCACCGGCCCGAGCAACGACCCGTCCCCGCAGCGGCTCGCGGTGCGCGGGCCGATCCTGCTGCCGACGCTGGTGCCCCTCGCGGTGACCTTGGGCGGGGAGCCCAAGGTGGGCCGCCGCGCGACGGTGCCGATGTTCGACCCGTCCACCATGGCGAGCCGCTCGATCACGATGGTGATCCGGGCGGAGTCGCTCTTCACCGTGAGCGATTCGGCGCGATTCGACTCGACAGCCGGCCGGTGGGTCGTCGCGCATCAGGACACGGTCCGGGCGTGGCGCCTCGGCTCCGGCGAGCCGGGCGACGCCGACCGGCTGGGCGGCTGGGTGGACGAACGCGGCCGCCTGGTCGAGGCCCGCCAGCCCGGCGGGCTCGTCCTGCGCCGGACGGCATACGAGGTCGCCTTCGAGAACTGGCGCCTGCGGCGCGCCGTCGCGGGCGGCGACGCCCCCGGGGCCCCCCGCCGCGACGTCCTCGAGACGACGGCCGTCTCGGCCGGCGTGACGTGGGACGCCCCGCGGGACAGGCTGCGCGTGCGACTGCGCAACGTCGCGCTCGAGGACTTCGACCTCGACGGCGGGCGTCAGGCGCTCGCCGGCGACACCCTGACGATCGTGCGGGAGTCGGCGGGCGACCTCGTCGCCGGCTACGAGCGGCGACCGGACGGCGGCGCGCTCCGGCAGCGCTTCCGCTCGACGCTGGGCCCGGAGCCGCTGCTGCAGGCCGGGGACCGCGCGCTCGTCGAGCAGGCGGCCGCGATCATCGGCGACGAGCGCGACCCGCGCGTCGCGACCGAGCGGCTCGTGCAGTGGGTGCACCGCACCGTCGCGAAGCGCTACGTCGTCGGCATCCCGGATGCCCTGACGGTGCTGCGCACGAAGGCCGGCGACTGCAACGAGCACACGCAGCTCTTCCTCGGGCTGGCCCGCTCGGCGGGGATCCCGGCCCGGGCGGCTGCGGGGCTCGCGTACGTGAACGGCCGCTTCTTCTACCATGCCTGGCCCGAGGTGTGGCTCGGACGGTGGGTCGCGGTGGACCCGACGTTCGGCCAGTTCCCCGCCGACGCTGCGCACCTGCGGTTCACGACGGGCGGGCTCGCGCGGCAGGCGCTGCTCGTCCGGCTCATCGGCACGATCGGCGTGGACGTGCTCGAGTCGGTGCCGGTTTCCTCCTCCCCTGCGTCGCGATGATCGAACTCCGCCAGTTGACCAAGCGCTACGGTGACTTCACGGCCGTCAACGCGATCGACCTCACCGTGCCGCGGGGGGAGCTGTTCGGCTTCCTCGGCCCGAACGGCGCCGGCAAGACGACGACGCTGCGGCTGATCGCCGGCATCCTGCAGCCCACGAGCGGGAGCGTGCGGATCGGCGGCACCGACCTGCACGCCGACCCCCGGACGGCCAAGGCGAAGCTCGGCTTCATCCCGGACCGGCCGTTCATCTACGAGAAGCTCACCGGGTCCGAATTCCTGCGGTTCGTCGCCGGCCTCTACGGGCAGGACGGCCCGCAGGTGGAGCACCGGGGGCGCGAGCTGCTCGCCCTCTTCGACCTCGACGAGTGGCGGGACGAGCTGGTCGAGAGCTACAGCCACGGCATGCGGCAGAAGCTCATCATCGCCAGCGCGTTCATCCACCGGCCCGAGGTGATCGTGGTGGACGAGCCGCACGTCGGGCTCGACCCGAAGTCGATGAAGATCCTGCGCGAGCTCTTCCGCGAGTACGTCAACCGCGGCCACACGATCATGATGTCCACGCACACGCTCGAGGTGGCCGAGGCGATGTGCGACCGGATCGGGATCATCGCGGGCGGGGTGATCGCCGCGTGCGGGACGATGCAGGACCTGCGCGCCGGCGCGGCGGAGGGCGGCTCGCTCGAGCAGATCTTCCTCAGGATGACCGGCGAGAACGCGGCCCGCGAACTGGTGGACGTGCTGAATGTCTGAGGGCCTGCGTCCGTCGCAGCTCGACGTCCGCCCGGAGAGCGTGCTGACGCCGGCGCGCGGGATCCCGCTCGACCCGGCCATGGCGGCCGCGCTGCCCGACCCGTCGCTGCTGCACCTGGTGAGCCCGAAGATCCTCACGGCGCGCGCGCGCGCCGCCTCGAAGGAACGCGGCGCGGGGGCGCGGATCGGCGTGCTCGTCACGTTCGGCGCGCTCTTCTGGGCCTTCATCTTCGGCGTGCTCTACCGGCTGCTGACGTATTTCCGGGGGGTCGAGGAGATCGGGCCCTTCCTGGCGGGCAAGCTGCTGGGGCTGGTGCTGCTGTCGTTCGTGTCGATCCTGTTGCTGTCGAACGTGATCACCGCGCTGTCCGGGTTCTTCCTCGCGAAGGACCTCGACATGCTCGTCGCCGCCCCGCTCGACTGGCTCAAGCTCTACGGCGCGAAGCTCCTCGAGACGGTGGTGGCCTCGAGCTGGATGGTCGTGCTGATGGCGGTGCCGATGTTCGCGGCCTACGGGCTCGCGTACGACGGGGGGCTGTTCTTCCCCGTGCTGACGGTGCTCCTCTTCGTGCCGTTCCTCGTGATCCCGGCGGTGGTCGGCAGCGGAACGACGCTGCTGCTGGTGAACATCTTCCCCGCCCGGCGCACGCGCGACATCCTGAGCGTGATCGCGGTGCTCGCGGCGGGGGGCGTGGTCGTGCTGTTCCGCCTGCTCCGCCCGGAGAAGCTCGCGCGCCCCGAGGGGTTCCGCTCGCTGCTCGACTTCGTGGCGGTGCTCCGCACCCCCACCTCGCCGCTGCTGCCGAGCGAGTGGCTGCAGAAGGGCGTGATGGGCTTCCTCACCGACACGCTCGACGTCCTGCCGATCTACCTGCTGTGGACGACCGGGGCCGCCGCCGTCGTGCTGGGGGCGCTCGTCCACCGACGGCTCTACTTCACGGGGTTCACCAAGGCGCAGGAAGGGGCGCAGAAGTGGGCGAAGGCGGGTGCCTTCGGCACCTTCGGCCGCACGGTCCTGCGACCGTTCGGCGTGCTGCGGCGCGAACTGCTGCTCAAGGAGCTGCGGCTCTTCTTCCGCGACTCGACGCAGTGGTCGCAGCTGATCCTGCTCGGCGTGCTGGTCGTGGTGTACGTCTTCAACATCAAGTTCCTGCCGCTGACGGGCGAAGGGGTGACGTTCTTCCTGCGGAACATCGTCCCCTTCCTGAACCTGGTGCTCGCCGGCTTCGTGCTGGCGTCGATCGCGGCGCGCTTCCTGTTTCCGGGCGTCTCGCTCGAGGGGCGCACGCTCTGGCTGCTGCGCTCGAGCCCGATGGAGATGCGCGCCCTGCTCTGGGCCAAGTTCTGGGTGGGCACCGCGCCGCTGCTGCTGCTCGCGATCGGCATCGTCGCCGTCACCGACTGGCTGCTGCAGGTGACGCCGTTCATGTTCTTCGTGTCGGTCGGCACGATCACGCTGATGACCTTCGCGCTCGCCGGCCTCGCGGTGGGCTTCGGCACGCTCTTCCCGCAGTTCGAGACCGAGAACGCCGCGCAGATCCCCACCTCGTTCGGCGGGCTGCTCTACATGATGACGGCCGTCGGGGTGATCGGCGGCGTGGTGATCCTCGAGGCGCGCCCCGTGTACTTGTGGCTGCAGGCGCGGGCCTTCGGCGGCACGGCCGAGCCGGGCGATCTCGTCTTCGGCTTCGTTGCGGCCGCGGCCCTGTGCATCGCCGCGACGGTGGTGCCGATCCGCGTGGCGCTCGCGCGACTCGAGCGTGTCGAGCGCTGAGCCGCGCGCCGGGGGCGCGGATCAACGCTGCAGTTCGCGTCCGCAGCTCGCGCAGAACGACGCGCCGGGCTCCGGGGCCAGCGCGCCGCAGCCGGGGCAGGCCTCCGCGAGGTAACGGCCACACGAGGAGCAGAAGCCCGCGTCCGGTTCCGGCCGCGGCCCGCACCCCGGACAGATCCGCGCCGATGCCTGCACCTGCCGGATCGCCAGCTCGGCGACATCCACCGACCCGTCCGGGAGCACCGGCACCTCCACCCCCGTGCCGGCGAGGGCCGCCGCCGCCTTCGCGGCATAGCGCGCCTTGAGCACCGCGTAATCGGCGTCGCCCAGCTTGCCCGTGGCGCGGTCGAACTCGATCTCCTCGAGCGCCGCCATCGGGGCGTCGGACGAGACGGCCGGCAGCGGCAGGGGCGGCACTGCCGGCTGCGGCGCGGGCTCGCGCCTCGCCAGCGGCCGCAGCACGAAGGCCAGCGTCCCTGCGGCGAGCGCGGCGATGAGCACGGCGAAGGTGACGTCCATTGATCGGTTGGCGGGTGGCGACCCGGGCAAGATCGCCGTCCCGCCACCGGCGGCGCTACCCCGCGTCGCGCGCCCAGGCGACGGCCGCCCGCACCGCACGCCGCCATTCGCGCCTCGTCGCCGCGATCGGCGCACGGTCGGTGGCCGGCGCGAAGCGCGTCATCGCGGTCGCGCGCGCGAAGTCGGCCGCGTCCCTCCACACGCCGGCTGCCAGGCCCGCGAGGCCGGCGGCGCCAAGCGCGGTCGTCTCGACGTTGGCCGGCCGCTCGACCGGCACACCGAGGACGTCGGCCTGCCGCTGCATGAGCCAGTCGTTCGCGGCCGCCCCGCCGTCCACGCGCAGCGTGGCGAAGGGGACGCCGCTGCGCTCGCGCATGAGGTCGAGCACGTCGGCCGTGCCGTGGCACATCGCCTCGAGCGCGGCGCGGACGAGGTGCGCCCGCGTCGTGCCGCGTGTCAGGCCGGTGATCGTGCCGCGCGCGTTCGCCTCCCAGTCCGGGGCACCGAGCCCGGTGAGGGCGGGAACGAAGACGACGCCGCCGGTATCGGGCACGCTGCGTGCGAGCGCCTCGGACTCGGCGGCCGTCGCGATGAGCCCGAGCCCGTCGCGCAGCCACTGCACGGCCGCGCCGGCGATGAAGATGGATCCCTCGAGCGCGTACGCCGGCCCGCCGCCCGCGTCGCACGCGATCGTCGTCAGCAGCCCCCCGCCCCCCACCGGCCGGGTGGCCCCGCAGTTGAGCAGCAGGAAGGCCCCCGTCCCGTACGTGTTCTTGGCCTCGCCGGCCGCGACGCATCCCTGGCCGAAGAGCGCGGACTGCTGGTCGCCCGCGACGCCGAGGATCGGCACCTCGAGCCCGAAGGCGGCGCCGCCCGCCGTCCCGAACGTCCCCGACGACCGCCGGACCTCGGGGAGCACCGCCCGCGGCACGCCGAAGAGGCCGAGCAGCTCGTCGCTCCAGCCGAGCGCGTCGATGTCGTAGAGCATCGTGCGCGACGCGTTGGTGTGGTCGGTCGCGTGGACCGCGCCGCCGGTGAGCCGCCAGACGAGCCAACTGTCCACCGTCCCCGCGGCCAGCTCGCCGGCCTCGGCGCGCCGCCGCAGGTCGTCGCGGTCGAGCAGCCACTCGAGCTTCGTCCCGCTGAAGTAGGGATCGGTCACCAGCCCCGTGCGCCGCGCGATCCGCTCGGCCTGGGGCGCGAGCGCCGCGCACCGGGAAGCGGTGCGCCGGTCCTGCCACACGATCGCGCGGTGCAGCGGGCGGCCCGTGGCGCGGTCCCAGAGCACGATCGTCTCGCGCTGGTTCGTCACGCCGATCGCGACCGGCCGCTCGCCGCCCGCCTGCGCGAGGGCGTCCCGCGCCGCTGCGCACACCGACGTCCACAGCTCGTCGGGGTCGTGCTCGACCCAGCCCGGCGTGGGGTAATGCTGCAGGATCTCCCGGTAGCCCCGCCCCAGGATACGGCCGTCGTCGGCGACGACGAGGCAGGTGGATCCGGTGGTCCCCTGGTCGATGGCGAGCAGGCTTGGCATGGTGGGTCAGGTGAAGGAGTAGGGCGGGCGGTGCACGCCGCGATCGGTGATGATCGCGGTGACGTACGCGGCGGGGGTGACGTCGAAGGCGGGATTCTCGACCGGCACGCCGTCCGGGACGATCGCCAGCCCGCCCGGACGCGCGACCTCGTCGCGGGCGCGCTGCTCGATCTCGACGGCGTCGCCGTGCGGCGTCGCGGCATCGACGGTGCTCCACGGCGCGGCGACGTAGCACGGCACGCCGTGCGCGCGCGCGGCCAGCGCCACGCCGTAGGTGCCGACCTTGTTCACGACGTCGCCGTTGGCGCAGATGCGGTCGGCACCGACGAGCACGAGGTCCACGGTGCCGCGCCGCATGAGCGTGGCCGCCAGCGCGTCGGCGCAGACCGTGACGGGGATCCCCGCCTGCGCGAGCTCCCACGCGGTCAGGCGCGCGCCCTGCCACAGCGGGCGCGTCTCGTTGGCGAGCACCGCGACGCGCCGGCCCGCGGCGACCGCCGCGTACACCGGCGCGAGGGCGGTGCCGATGCCCGCGGTCGCCAGCGCGCCGGCATTGCAGTGCGTGAGCACGCGCGCGCCGTCGCGGACGAGCGCGAGCCCGTGGCGACCGATCGCCGCGCACATCGCGCGATCCTCGTCGCGCACCGCCGTCGCCTCGGCGCGCATGGCCGCGGCGGCCGCACGCGGGTCGTCGCCGGCCCCGGCGCCGACGGCGAGCATCCGGTCGATGGCCCACGGCAGGTTCACGGCCGTCGGGCGCGCGGCCCGCAGCGCCGCCGCGTCCACGCCCAGCGCCGCCGCGAAGGCCGACGGGTCGAGGCGCGTCTCGGCCAGTCGCGCGGCCGCCGCCGCGAGGGCGATCGCCCCGGCCACGCCGATCGCCGGCGCGCCGCGGACGGCCAGGGCGCGGATCGCCTCGACCGCCTCGGCGGTCGTGCGGCAGTCCAGCCAGGTCGTCTCGCGCGGGAGCGCGCGCTGGTCGAGCACGCGCACCCCGCGGCCGTCGGCGGTCCAGTCCACGACGGTCGGCCGCGTCCCGGCGGGCATCACGTCCCGCCGAGGTCGGGGAGCTCGAACCAGAACACCGTGCACTCGCCCGGACGCGACGTGGCGCCGATGCGCCCGCGATGTCGCTCGACGATCGACCGCGAGATCGCCAGCCCCAGCCCCGCCCCCGCATCCGTGCGCGCGAGCGCGACGTTGTCGAGCCGCACGAACCGGCCGAAGAGCCGGGGCAGCTCGTCGGGCGCGATGCCCGGCCCGCGATCCTCGATCTCGAAGCGCACGGCGTCCCCGGTGCGCGCCGCACGCACCGTGACGGCGGCGCCGGCGGGCGAGAAGCGCAGCGCGTTCGAGACGAGGTTCGTGAGGACCTGCAGCAGCCGGTCGCGATCCGCGACCACGCGCAGGTCGTCCGGTACGTCGGCGACGATGGCCACCGCCAGCGACTCGGCCACCGGCCGGAGCCCGTCGGCGACGGCCCGCACCACGTCGTCCGCCGCCAGCGACGCGAGCGCGAGCGGCGCCGCGCCGACCTGCAGGCGCTCGAGGTCGAGGAGATCACCGACGAGCCGACCGAGGCGATCGAGGGTGTCGGTGGCGGCGCGCAGCAGGTCGATCGCGACGCGCTGCACCGCGACCTCGGGCATCGTCGCGACGCGGTCGATCGCCGCACGCACCGACGAGAGCGGCGCCCGGAACTCGTGCGACACGGTGGTGACCGCGTCTCGCCCGAGCCGGTCGAGGTCGCGCGCCCCCGACACGTCGCGCAGGACGACCACCTGCGCGGGGCGTCCTTCGATGCTGACGGGGGCGACGGTCACCTCGAGCGCCGCGGCGGCCCCGCCCTGTCCGGAGCCGGCGACCTCGATCGACCCGTCGAGGCCGCGCGACAGCGCGGCCTCGACCCGCGCGCGCGCCTCGGGATGGAACAGGTCGGTGATCCGCTGACCGACCAGCCCCTGCCTCGGCGCGCCGAGCAGCCGCTCGGCGGCCGCGTTGGCCTCGCTGACGGCGCCCTCGGCCACGACCAGCACGCCGTCGCGCGAGGCGTCGGCGAGGCGGCGGAAGCGGGCCTCGCGCTCGCGCAGTTGGTCCTCGACCTGCCGGCGGTCGGAGATGTCGCGCAGGATCGTGCTGAGGAACCACACCCGGCCGCGCGCCGTCACGTGGGCGACGACCACCTGCGAGGCGGGGACCGCGACACCGTCGGCGCGCTGGAGGAGCGTCTCGCCGGCCCACGACCCGCCCGCGATCGCCGCGGGCAGGGCCTCCCGTTCGAGCGCCGCCCACGCCCCCGGGGCAAGGAGCCGCGTGAAGGGCAGGCCCGTCACGTCGGCGTCGCGCGACAGCCCCGCGAGCCGGCGTCCCGCGCCGTTGAGCCACGTGAGTCGCGCGTGGACGTCCATCACGGCGACGACGTCGGTCGTGGCCTCGAGCGTCGCGAGCATCCGCTCGCGCTCGTCACTCGCGCGGCGCTCGGTGGTGACGTCCCGCAGCACGGCGCGCACGGTGACGTGGGGCGCGTCGGACGGTCGGGCGCGCAGGCGTCCCCGGACGAGCGCGCGGCGGCCATCGGGCCGGACGAGGACGACCTCCACGTCGAGTCCCTCGCGCGTCGCGCCGGCGCGCAGGAAGGCCTCGGCCCACGCGGTGGCGTGGTCGGGGGCGACGAACTGCTGGACCCAGGCGGCGGCCTCACCGACCACCGCCCGGGCCGCGGGATTGGCGTCGAGCAGGCGGCCGTCCGCGTCGAGGTCGAGGACGAGGTCGCTGGCCGTTCGCACCTCGTCCCGCGAGGCCGCCTCGGCTCCGGCCCGATCGCGCCGCTCGCGTGCGAGCTCGAGCTCGGTCGCGGCCCAGTCGGCGAAGCCGGCGAGGGCGGCCGCCTCCTCCGGCTGCCAGGGCCGCCGGCCGCTGCGCGAGACGACGAGCGCCCCCACGGTGAAGCCGTCGCGGTCGGCGACCGGCAGGGCGACGCGCGCGTCGTCGCCGCGGTCGAACGCCGCGACGCCGCGACGCATGGTGCGCACGGCCGGGGCGTCGGCGTGGGGCAGGCGCGCCCCTCCCGCGGCCGGCGCATCGCCGTCGGCGGCGAGCACCCGCTGGGCGTCGACTTCACCAAGCACGAGCCACACCGCCTCGGCGTCGCTGGTGATGCGCGCCCGCTGGACGAGCCGCTCGAGGCGGGCGGCCGACTCGCCCGGGGCAGGCGACGCCGCGGCGACGGCCGCGAGGCGGTCGGGATCGTCGAGGGGAAGGGAGGCGCGGTCGGGCACGTGTCGGGGCACGCCGCCGGCGTGCGAATGCAACCTGCCCCCCGGACCGCCGACGCGGCAAGGGCGTTAGCATTCCCGTTTCCGCCCCCGCCTCCCGACCCATGGCCTACCAGACGCTGCGCTACGACGTCGCCGACGCGATCGCGACGATCACGGTCGCCCGCCCCGACAAGCTCAACGCCCTGAATGCGACGGTGATCCGCGAACTCGGGCTCGCGATCGACGCGGCGCGCGCCGACGACGCGGTGCGCGGGATCATCCTCACCGGCGAGGGGCGGGCGTTCGTCGCCGGCGCGGACATCGCGGCGCTGGCGACGCTCGGCGCGGCCGCCGCGCGGCAGGTGGCGCTCGACGGCCAGGCGGTCTTCCGCCGGTTCGAGACCAGCCCCAAGCCGGTGATCGCCGCGGTGAACGGCTTCGCCTTCGGCGGCGGCTGCGAGCTGGCGATGGCCTGCCACCTGCGGGTGGCGGCCGAGGGGGCGAAGTTCGGCCAGCCGGAGGCCAGGCTCGGCCTGCTGCCGGGCTACGGCGGCACGCAACGGCTGCCGCGCCTCGTCGGGCGCGGGCGCGCGCTCGAGCTCCTGCTCACCGCGCAGCCGATCGACGCCGCCGAGGCGCACCGGATCGGGCTGGTCAACCGGGTGGTGCCCGCCGACCAACTGCTGCCGACGGCGCGCGGGCTGCTGGCGCAGATCGCCGCCAACGGGCCGCTCGCCGTGGCGGGCTGCCTCGCGCTGGTGGACCAGGGGCTGGGCCTGCCGCTGCAGGAGGCGCTGGCGTTCGAGGCGGCGGAGTTCGGTGCGCTCTTCGCCACGGCCGACGCCGCCGAAGGGACGGCGGCCTTCCTCGAGAAGCGTCCGCCCGCCTTCGCCGGCCGCTGAGCCGGCGCGTCCCGTGGCCGCGTGTGTGCGCGTCGCGTCGCTGGTGGTACGCGACTACCGCAACCTCGCGTCAGTGGCGCTCGAGGTGCCGCCGGAGGGGCTCGTCCTGGTGGGCGACAACGGCCAAGGCAAGACGAACCTCCTCGAGGCCGTGTACGTGCTGCAACTGCTGCGCAGCGTGCGGGGCGCCCGCGACGCTGACTGCGTGCGCTTCGGCGAAGCCGGCTGGTACGTCGAGGCGCGCGGCGCGTTCGCGCGCGCCCGGACGGTGGCGGTCGGGTACGACGTGCGGCGCCGCCGCAAGCTCGTGCGGGTGGACGGCGCCGAAGTGCCGCGGCTGGCCGACGCGGCCGGCCACCTGCCGAGCGTGTACCTGTCACCCGACGACCAGCGGCTCGCGGGTGGCGGGCCGGCGGAGCGACGGCGCTTCCTCGACGTCACGCTCGGGCTCGCGTCGCGCGCATACCTCGCGTCGCTCGCCGCGTACCGCCACGCGCTGGCGCAGCGCAACGCGGCGCTCCGCCTGGCCCGGCGGCCCGGCGACGCGCTCGAGGCGGCGGCGGTGTGGGAGCCGATGCTGGCCCGCCACGGCGCAGCGCTCTGGCGCGGCCGCGCCGACTGGGTCGCCGGGCAGGCGACCGCGTTCGCGGCGCACTGCGCGGCGATCGGCGAGCGGGTGCCGGTGACGATGGCGCTTCGCACGCCCGGCGCCGCCGAGGGCCGCACCGACGCCGAGTCGCTCGAGGCGGCGCTCGCGCGGCAGCGCCCGCACGACGTGCGACGCGGGCTCACGCAGGCCGGCCCGCACCGCGACGACCTCGCGCTGGCGCTCGAGGGGCGGGACCTGCGGGTGGTGGGCTCGGCGGGCCAGCAGCGCACGGCGGCGTTCGCGCTGCGGCTGCTCGAGGCCGCGACGCTGCGCGCCGCCTGCGGGGCCGCGCCCGTGCTGCTGCTCGACGACCCGTTCGCGGAGCTCGACGACTCGCGCGCCGCGCGCATCCTCGCGCTGCTCGACGCCGGAGGCCTCGGGCAGGTGCTGCTGGCGGTGCCCCGGGCGGGCGACGTGCCGCCGACGCTGTCGTCGCTGGCGCGGCGGACCATCCGCGACGGGGCGGTGACGTAGCGTGGGCCGCGAACCGGTGCGCCCGACGCGCCTGACCGACGCGCTGGCGGCGTACCTCGCGCAGCATCCCGGGATCGGGGCGCGGCTCGAGACGGCGTCGGTGGTGGACGCATGGGCCGAGCTGGTCGGCCCGCAGATCGCCGCCGTGGCGAGCGCGCGGCGCGTGACCGCCGACGGCGGGCTGGTGGTGGAAGTGACGACGAACGCGTGGATGCAGGAGCTGTCGCTGATGGAGCGCGAACTGCTGGCGCGCCTGCGCTTGGCCCCGGGGGGTGCCGGGGTACGGAAGCTGCTCTGGGTGCTGGCGCGCAAGTAGTTGCGTGGCAAGCGGTTAGGCGATCAGTGCGCGGTTGCCTTGCGGCGGCCGATCGGGTACATTCCGAGGTTCCGCTCTCCCCCTTCGTTTCGGGTCACCTTCGGGGCCGGCTCCTGGCCGGCCCGGGCCACGGGTATGGGTTCGAATTCCGAGCACGAGAACGACTACGGCGCCCAGAGCATCACCGTCCTCAAGGGCCTCGAGGCGGTCCGCAAGCGTCCCGGCATGTACATCGGCAGCACGTCGGCGCGGGGCCTGCACCACCTCGTCTACGAGATCGTGGACAACTCGATCGACGAGGCGCTCGCGGGCTTCTGCGACACGGTGAAGGTCACGATCCACGCCGACGACTCGATCTCGGTCGAGGACAACGGGCGCGGCATCCCTGTGGACGTCCACCCGACGGAGAAGATGCCGGGCGTCGAGCTCGCGCTGACGGTGCTGCACGCCGGCGGCAAGTTCGACAAGAACTCGTACAAGGTGTCGGGCGGCCTGCACGGCGTCGGCGTGTCGGTGGTGAACGCCCTCTCCGAGTCGCTCAAGGTGTGGGTCAAGCGCGACGGCCGCGAGCACTACATGGACTTCGCGCGGGGCGCCACGACGACCAAGCTGGCGGCGCTGCGCGACGTCAAGGCGAAGGACACGGGGACCAAGGTCTGGTTCAAGCCGGACCCCCAGATCTTCACCGAGCTGCGCTACGACTACGCGACGCTGGCCAACCGCCTGCGCGAACTGTCGTTCCTCAACAAGGGCGTGACGATCCAGCTCGCCGACCAGCGGCCGGGCGAGGAGAAGGAGGAAACCTTCTACGCGAAGGGCGGGCTCGAGGAGTTCGTGAAGTTCCTCAACAGCAGCCGGAAGGTCCTCCACGACAAGGTCGTCTACCTCGAGACGACCAGGGACGACGTCGGCATCGAGCTCGCGCTGCAGTACAACGACGGCTACAACGACACCGTCTTCTCGTTCGTGAACAACATCAACACGCACGAGGGCGGCACGCACCTGACGGGCTTCAAGTCGGCGCTCACGTCGGTGATCAACAAGCACCTCGCCACCTCGTCCTTCGCGGCGAAGGACAAGGAGACCAAGCTCTCCGGCGACGACGTGCGCGAGGGGCTGACGGCCGTGCTGTCGGTGAAGGTGCGCGAGCCGCAGTTCGAGGGCCAGACGAAGACGAAGCTCGGCAACTCCGAGGTGGAGTCGGCGGTCAAGTCGGTCGTCAACGACCTCCTGCACACGTTCCTCGAGGAGACGCCGCGGGTCAAGAACGCGATCCTCGAGAAGGCGCTCTCGGCGGCGCGGGCCCGCGAGGCGGCGCGCAAGGCGCGCGACCTCGTGCGGAAGAAGTCGGCGCTCGACATCGGCACGCTGCCCGGCAAGCTGGCCGACTGCTCGCTGTCCGACCCCGCGCTCTGCGAGATCTACCTCGTCGAGGGCGACTCGGCCGGCGGCTCGGCGAAGCAGGGCCGCAAGCGCGAGTTCCAGGCGATCCTCCCCCTGCGCGGCAAGATCCTCAACGTCGAGAAGGCGCGGGTTGACAAGGTCCTCTCGAACGAGGAGATCCGCACGATCATCACCGCGATCGGCGCCGGCTACAAGGAGGACTTCTCGCTCGACAACGTGCGCTACCACAAGGTCATCATCATGACCGACGCCGACGTGGACGGCGCGCACATCCGCACCCTCCTGCTGACGTTCTTCTTCCGCCAGATGCCGGAGCTGATCGAGGCCGGCCACGTTTACATCGCCCAGCCGCCCCTCTTCCGCGTCGCCAGGGGAAAGGAGGAGTTCTACGCCTACGACCTCCGCGAGCGCGACGGCTTCATCGAGCGCCTCGGCAACGGCGACGGCAAGTCGAGCGTCAACGTGCAGCGCTACAAGGGCCTCGGCGAGATGAACCCGGACCAGCTCTGGAAGACCACCATGGACCCGGAGACCCGCACGATGCTCCGCGTGACCATGGAGGACGCGGTGCTGGCGGACTCGATCTTCCAGACCCTCATGGGCGACGAAGTCGAGCCGCGGCGCGTCTTCATCGAGAGCAACGCGCGGTTCGCCACGAATCTCGACATCTGACCCGGCGGCGGCGCCCCGCGCGCCCGCCGACCGGCCGCAACGACGAAGGGGGCGCCGCCTGGCGCCCCCTTCTCGCATCGCGGATCCCGCGACCTCAGCCCAGCCCCTGCTCCGCCCCGTTCGTGAGCTGCTTGCGGAAGCCGATCGCCATCCACGCGAGCAGGACCGCCGGCACGGCGCAGGCGAGCTGGATCGTGCGCCCGGTGATGGCGTCCACGCCGCCCGTCGAGAGGCCGGCGGCGTCGCGCAGCAGCATCCCCGAGTAGAACAGCAGGCCGTAGAGCCCGGCGAAGACAGCCGCGAGGCCGAGGAAGACGAGGGCGAGCGTACGGTAGTTCATCGGTGGGAGAACCTCGGGCTGGGCCGCGCCGGACGGCGCGAGCGATCGGACGAGGGCCGGATGGCCGGCCGACGGGGAATGCTAATCGCCCCCCGTGCCGTTCCCAAGCACCTCCACCCCCGTCGTCGT
>JAJTHG010000074.1 GCA_021298835.1 Gemmatimonadota bacterium | reverse complement strand
TTGGTGGCCAGAACGAAGTGCCCAGGTCTCGCATGCGAAAACGGCGGCGCAAGCTTGACCCCGAGGATGACCGGCGCGGAATCACAAATGGCCTGACGCATCTTCGCCGTGTCGCGGACCTTCGTGTCGAACCGGAACGCGCCAGCTGACAGGAACTTCGTGTTCTTATCCCAGATCATGCCGCCGTTCTTGAACTGCGAGTCCGGTGCCGTGCGCAGCGCGGCATTCGCGGTTCCTGGGTCCAGCGCGATGCCCCCGCCGTTGAGCGCCATCGCCAGCGAGGTGAGCGCACAACCCTTCAGTCCTATCGTCTTCATGATGTGATCGTAGGTGTCGTGCGCCCAGGGGGCAGGAGTGCCCTGCTTGAACAGCACCGTTGCGGTGCCACATGACCCGGGGGGATCCGTAGGGTTTTCCGGGCAGCCAACGCCGAAGATCTCGCAGAAGCACCCGGTCCCGCCGTCCTCGCACACGAGGGCGGAGGGACGTACGCGCCGGGACTCAGGCGAGACCGGTGCATCGGTACAACTCAGCAGCAGCCCGCCCCGCGTGGGCGCCCGGGCCTTGGCGCCCTTCCGCTGCCTACCACTGCGAACGACGTCACACCGCTCTGGGCTTCGCCCCACCCGCCAGCAGGCGCGCCACATGTCTGTGAACAACGTCCTCACCAACTACACCTAGCGACACGGACGCTTGCCGTTCGCCTTGGTCTGGATGAGCTGATTGCCGATGAACAGCCGCACCGTGCCGACCTCGCCCGTGTCGAAGAACGAGTCTTCGAGACCGCCTGCGTGGTACTCGGCCGTGTCGTCGGTACGATACACCTCCCAGCGCACCAGCACCTCGTTGTAATTGGCGTTGCGCACGCGGAACGTCGTGCCGCACATGTACGTCAGGAGCACGCGGTCATTCCGCACCGGGATCATCTCGCCCACGGTGATGCGCCAACAACCCGCCTCCAGGCGCTCGCGCTCCGAGGGTGCGGTCAACTCGCGCTGCCGCAGGACGGCCGCGGCGTCTTCCACCCGCCCCGCCGGGACCGTGGGTAGCGAATCGGCGCCGGACACAAATCCGGTCGGGTAAACGCCGAAGCCGGAGAGACAGCGCCCATCGGCAGTGGCCAACCGAAGGCGTTCGTTGCTCCCCACCATCACGGCCAGTCCTTCCAGCAGGGCGCTCCGATACGCCTCCCCACCGACCCCGGCGACCACCTGGGCGCGCACGACGTCGTACAGGCGCTGCTGGTAGGACAGGCCGAACCATAGCCAGAGCATCGTGATGCGCTCGCGATCCGGTTCGTTCAGCACGGCAGGCGAGAGCACCGCCTCCCGCGCTGCCTCCAAGCCCTGGGGGCAGCCCCGCAGTCCGGCCCACACCGCATCCATCGGGTCCGGCGTGACCGCCGCCGGCAATCGCTGCCCCCGGACGACCGCGGCAAGCGAGTCGCACCGGGCGGCGGTGTCTTGAGCCGCCAAGGCCGCTGGTCCCACGGCGCCGAACGCCAGCGAACCGGCGAGCAGGACCAGCCAGGCACCTTCGTGACCGCGCGTGAGGTGGCGCATCGCAAAAGCTCCGAGGAAGTCAGGGGACGCGGGAGTATGCCGGCGTGCAGCCAAGGCGGCCGTAGGAGCTCGGCGGGGTCCCGAAAATCCCCTTGTCATCGTCCCGATCGAAATTGTCGTGCCGGCGCTTGACCTCCCGACGCCACGAGTCGAGCTGCTTATTGTACTTACGCTTGAAGCCAGCGTGCGACGTCCTAAAGACAAACGCCTCGACGCGAGCCGGGATCTGCTTCTCCCGCACGAAAGCCTGGTAGATGCCGTAGTGCGAGTTGGTGGCGGGCTGAGCCGACACCCCCTCGTGCCGCTCGGTCTCGCGACGCAGGGTATCCACGTTGGCGAGGGAGCACTGCGTCGGGCTCGTCTCGCTGGGCCCGGATTGCTCGGCCCGCCAGCGCTGCGCCTCGGCGAACCGGGTCTGTGGGTTCAGCGCCGGCGAGATGTAAGTGATGGCGCTGTCGCCCAGTTGCGGCCACTCGCGGAAGAACGTCGTTCCCTCGTTCGGCCCTGACCCACTCTCGACGCTGTCAGGTGATTCCAGCCCGAACATTCCCGTCAGCGAATTGACGTGCACGCCGAAACGTCCCGTTATCCTATTGGTTCTGACATCCCGGTAGTAGGGGTACTCGAAGATGCGAATACCCTTGTTCACCGAATCCCTCTCAACCCGCAGCGCGGCGAACTCGGGCTCGGGCACGTGTCGCGGGCGCACGACGAACCGCCCGCGCCCGAGCGCTGTGCGGGCCACCCCGGCGGAGTCCGTGTACCGGACCCGCATCTCGACGCGGGCGCCAGCCGCCACCACGCCGGTCCAACTGTGCCCACTGTCGGACGCGCTCACGACGACGGAATCCCGTCGGTTCACGCGCACTTCGGTACCCCGCGCCTGTCGCTCGAGCACCACGAACGCCCGCGGACTCCCGAAGTACCCGCGGCACACCACCTCCTCACCCCGGACCACCGTATCGCCGGCGACGGGGCCCGTCAGCGCACGGCAGACGACGGCAAAGGAGTCCGCCGGGATCTCGGGGAACTCCGGGCAGCCAACGCCGAAGATCTCGCAGAAGCACCCGGTCCCGCCGTCCTCGCACACGAGGGCGGAGGGACGTACGCGCCGGGACTCAGGCGAGACCGGTGCATCGGTACAACTCAGCAGCAGCCCGCCCAACAGCAGCAGGCCGCCCGCCACCGCCCGCGTCTCTCGTGGCGTCGGCCGGGCCGAATCGCCGTCTCGCATTGGGGTCACCGGTGCCTCGCGGTCTCGAGAGTCATTTAACGAGTACACCCCGCCCCGCGTGGGCGCAAGCCGTGCGCCGAGCGACGCAACAGACTCCGACGCTCGACGCAGGGACCAGAGACAGCCTGCGCCCGCCCGCGCGGCGATGCCCGGACCTCGGCGTGAATGAGATGGACGTTCGTGCCCGGTGGCGCTGGGGGCCGGCGGGCGGGTGGGCCAGCGCCGAGGGCGGCATGACGACGGTCCACCCCGTCGAGACGCCGGCGGCGGCGCCTTGAACGACCGGCTCGCCCGCGGGCCGTCAGCCGAGCGTCTCGGTGCTGGCCGGAGCGCCCCTCGTCCCCCCCGACCCGGTGGCGCGGACCATGCTGCTCCGGCTCCCCTACGGACTGCGGCGAGCACGGCACGGAAGCCGTCGAGGAGAGGCCTCGCGGCCTTTGCTTGGGCCAGCCGGGAAGGCACCGGTGATCGGAGTCGGCTCCCGGCGCTGCCCCTCGAACGACGGGGCGGGGCCGGAACCGCTAGGTTCAGCGTGCCGGTTCGCCTCCCAACGCCCGCCCCGCCAGCCGCGTATTCCCGGTGTCCCCGACACCTCCCGTGCCTCCCGCCCTCGCCGCCCGCTCCGACGCCGTGGCCGCGCCCCTGACGCCCAGTCAGGAGCTGGCCGCCGAGCTCGCGCTCGTGCTCGCCGCCCAGCGCGGCAGCGCGGACGCGTTCGGGCACCTCGTGCGCCGGCATCAGGAGCGCGCGTATGCGGTGGCGCGCGGAATCGTGCTGACGCACGAGGACGCCGAGGACGTGGTGCAGGAGGCCTTCCTGCACGCCTACCGGGCGCTCGATCGCTTCCGGCCCGAGCAACCGTTCGGGGCGTGGCTGCACCGGATCGTCGCGAACGCCGCGCTCGACAACACGCGGCGCCGCAAGGTGCGGAACACCGACGAACTGCACGACGTGCACGCCGCGCCGTTTCGCGACCCGGCGGTCTCGCGCGACCTGCGCGAGCGGCTGCGGGCGGCGCTGGGGACGCTGCCGCCGCGCCAGCGCGCAGTGCTCGTGCTGCACGACGTCGAGGGATACAAGCACGCGGAGATCGGCGGGCTGCTCGACATCCCGGAGGGGACGGCCCGGTCTGACCTCTTCCATGCGCGGGCCGCGATGCGGCGCGCGCTGTCTCCGCTGCGGGAGGCCCCGTGACGCGCCCTGATGCGCCGGGCAGCGCCGTGACGCGCCGGCTCTCGCTGGTGTCGGGGAACGCCGGCGCCGAACCGCCGGACGAGGACGCGCTCGTTGCCGCCGAGTTGCGGGCGATGCTCGTGCCGCCGCGCGGCGCGGCCGACTTCGCGGCCCTCGAGGCACGGATCGTCGCGGCCGCCACGCGGCCGGACGACCCGGTGCCGCTGCTTGCCACGTGGGCGCGGCCGGCGATGCTCGCCGCGGCTGCGGCGCTGGTCGTCGCGGTCGCGACCGACGTGGTGCTCCGCCGTCAGGAGCGGCGGCTCGAAGTCATGAACGCCCTCGGCATGCCGCCGGCCGCCGCCGCGCAGAGCGCGATGCGCGAGGACGTGCAGCGCGAGGCCACCCTGCAGCAGATGCTGGAGCCCTGAGATGCAGCGGAGCCGGGCGATGGCGGTGCTGTTCCTGCTGGGGGCGTTGCTGACCGGCGGCGGGCTGGGGTTCGCGGGGACGCGCCTGTTCGCGGCGTCGCGGCCGCCGGTGGTGCAGTGGGGCAACCAGAAATCGCTGCGGGAATACGTGAGCGGCCGACTCGACCTCTCGCGGGAGCAGCAGGCGTCGCTCGACACGATCCTGGACGAGCGCTTCCGCGCGATGCGGGCGGCGATGGAGCCGGTCCGGCCGACGATGGATTCGATCCGGCTGGCGTCGCGGGCGCGCATCCGGGCGATCCTGAGTCCGGCGCAGCAGGCGGAGTTCGACAAGCTGGTCTCCGAGTCCGAGGCGCGGCGCGACAGCGCGCGGGCGGCAGCAAAGCGGTAGGGCCAGCGGGCGCATGGCCCCCACTATCGCGTCCGGTTCCCCATCCTACATTCCAGCGTACGCTGCCGGCGTCCGTCGGTGACGTGCCTTCACCCGATCCGAGCGACACCCCCGGGCGGTGCTGCGGCGCCGCCCGATTGTCGTAGGGGCCTTCCGGCTCCGTCCTGCCGATGAGCGCGCCTTCCGCGCAGCCGGTCCCGCCCCCCGATCCGACGCCGCCAACGCCGGGGACTTCCGTTGCGCCCTCCGCCTCGGGCCCCAGCGACCCTCCCGCCGACGCGCTCGGCAGCCAGCGCGACACGACCGGGCTCACCGGTGCGCGCCCGATTCCGCCGTCGGCGCTGCACCACGTCGAGGATGACCCGACCGGGAAGCGGCTGGCGGTTCTGACGCTGACCGCGCTCGGCGTGGTTTACGGTGACATCGGAACGAGCCCGCTCTACGCCTTCCACGAGACCTTCCGGCCGGAGCACGGCCTCTCCGCCACCGCCCCGCACGTGTACGGCGTGCTGTCGCTGATCCTCTGGGCGCTGCTGTTCACGGTGACGGTCAAGTACGTCGTGTTCGTGCTGCGGGCAGACAACCGCGGCCAGGGCGGTGTCTTCGCGCTGCTGGCGCTGCTGCTGCAGGGGTCCACCGAAAAGCAGCGGCGCTCGCGGCGGCGGCGCGCGATGATCGCCCTCGGCCTCGTCGGAGCGTCGCTGCTGTACGGCGAGGGCATCATCACGCCCGCGATCTCGGTGCTCGGCGCCGTCGAGGGGCTCAAGACCGTCTCGCCGGTGTTCGGCTCCTTCGTGGTGCCGCTGACGGTGGTCATTCTGGTGACGCTGTTTTCCGTCCAGCGGAGCGGCACGGACAAGGTGGGGAAGATCTTCGGCCCGGTGATGCTGACCTGGTTTGCGACGCTGGCGATCATGGGCGTCTGGCGCATCAGTCAGGCCCCGGGGGTGCTCAAGGCCATCAACCCGCTCTGGGGCTTCGCGCTTCTCGCGGAGGACCCGCGGATGGGGTTCGTGCTGCTGGGCTCGGTGGTGCTGGCGGTGACGGGGGTCGAGGCACTCTACGCGGACATGGGCCACTTCGGTCGCCGGCCGGTGCGGCTGGCGTGGCTGACGCTGGTCCTGCCGTCGCTGATGCTCAACTATTTCGGGCAGGGGGCGATGGCGCTGCAGGACCCCGGGGTGCTCGGACAGAACGTCTTCTACGCGATGGCGCCCCGCTGGTTCCTGTATCCCCTGATCGCGCTCGCCACGATGGCGGCGATCGTGGCGTCGCAGGCGCTGATCAGCGGGGCGTTCTCGATGACGCAGCAGGCGATCCAGCTCGGCTACTCGCCGCGCATGGACGTCCGGCACACGTCCAAGGACGAGGCCGGCCAGATCTACATCCCCGAGATCAACGCGGCGCTTGGGGTGGGCAGCATCCTGATGGTCCTCGCGTTCGGGTCCGTCGCCCGGCTGTCGGCGGTGTACGGCATCGCCGTGACGGGGACGATGGCGATCACCTCACTGCTGTTCCACCGGGTGATGCTCGACCGCTGGAAGTGGTCGCCGGCGCGTGCGATCCCGATCACGCTCGCCTTTCTGGCGATCGACCTGACGTTCTTCTCGGCGAACCTCATCAAGCTGGCGGACGGCGGCTGGGTGCCGGTCGTGCTGGCGGCGACGCTGTTCCTGCTGATGAGCACGTGGAAGGCGGGCCGCGGCGAGCTGACCGGGATGATGAAGCGCCAGAGCATGCCGCTCGGGCTGTTCCTCCAGGATCTCGGGCCGGGCAAGCCGCACCGGGTCCCGGGAACGGCGGTGTTCATGACGTCCGATCCGGAGGGGGTGCCGGTGGTCCTGCTGCACCACCTCAAGCACAACAAGGTGCTGCACGAGCGGGTGGTGCTGCTGTCCGTCCTCGTGGACGAGGTGCCCGAGGTTCCGCAGGACCTGCGGCTCAGGATGGAGCCGCTCTCGCACGGCTTCTCGCGGGTCGTCGCCCGGTACGGCTTCATGCAGACGCCGGACGTGAAGGACATCCTGCAGGCCTGCCGGGGCACCGGCATCTGCGGGGCGCCGAACCAGACGACGTACTACCTGGGCCGCGAGCGGATCCTCGTGAAGGACTACGACCTCGCCACGTCCGAGCACCCGGTGAAGGTCATGCTCCACCGCTGGCACGTGAAGCTCTTCGCGATCATGTCGCGCAACGCGCGATCGGCAGCCGAGTACTTCGGCATCCCGCCCAATCGCGTGGTGGAGCTCGGCGCGCAGGTCGAGCTGTGAATCTCCGCCTCCGGCTGCTCGGCCGGGTCGGGCTGGGCACGATGGCGCGCGTCCTGTCGTGGTGGCCTCCGTACATCGGTGCCGGCGTGTCCATCCGGGCGACGGACGACCACACGATCGAGGTGCGGATGCCGCTCCGATGGTACAACCGCAACGTCGTCGGCACCCACTTCGGGGGATCGCTGTACGCGATGTGCGACCCGTTCTTCATGATGATCCTGCTGCGGCACCTCGGCCCCGACTACGTCGTGTGGGACAAGGCCGCGACGGTGCGCTTCCGCCGTCCCGGCCGCGGCCTCGTCCGGGCGCGCTTCCACGTCCCGCCGGCGACGGTGGCGGAGATCCGCGCGCGGGCCGACGGTGAGCCCAAGGTGGAGCCGCAGTTCACCGCGCAGGTCGTCGCGGAGGACGGCACGGTGGTGGCCGAGGTCGAGAAGCTGCTCTACGTGCGTCGTCGCGTCCCGGCCGCGGCGGCCGCATGAAGCGCGTCGCGACGCCGGGCCTCGCCGCCGCGCTCGCCGCGCTCGCCGCGCTCGCCGCCGCGCTCGTCTCCGGCTGCGCGGTGGACGACCGGGAGCTCGGGGCCGCTGCGGCGGCGCAGATCGACCGGCAGGTAACCATCGTGGCCGACCCCGCCGCACAGCAGGCGATGCAGCGATTCGGCATGGCGCTCGTGCGCGCAAGCGAACGGGTGACGGGGCCCACCGACTTCGCGTGGCGCTTCCGCGTCGTCGAGGACACCGCGATCAACGCCTTCGCCCTCCCCGGGGGCTACGTGTACGTGCACACTGCGCTCATCCGGCAGGCGGACGACGCCGCCGAGCTCGGCGGGGTGATCGGGCACGAGATCGCGCACGCGACGCTGCGCCACGGGGCGCTGCAGCAGGAGAAGCGCCAGCTCGGCACGGCGGCGATCACGGCGGTGTGCCTCTTCACCGGCTGGTGCGACGGCGGGCTGGCGCAGGTGGCGGTTGACGTCGGGGCGACGGCGGTGTTCTCGAAGTTCTCGCGCGCCGACGAGCTGCAGGCCGACTCGGCCGGCGTCTTCTACGCCAGGGCCGCCGGGCTCGACCCGCGCGGGGTGACGCGCTTCTTCCGCAAGCTGGAGTCCAAGCGCGGGGAGTCGCCGGCCGTGCTGCAGTTCCTGAGCACCCACCCCATGGAGTCGGACCGCATCGCGCGCGTCGAGGGGTTGCTGGGCCCGGGCGGCGGCGCGACGCCGACCGCCGTGGCCCCCGACTCGATGACGGCGCTGTTCAACCGGCTGAAGCGTTCTTCCGCGCCTCGCTGAGGTACGCGGGCTCGAGCTCGAGCAGGTTGGCGAGTTTGCGGACGAGGTAGGCCTCGTGATCCGCGAGCGTCCCGTCGGCGAGGATGACGCTCCACATCACCTCCGCCAGCACCATGCGCTGCCCGAGGTCGAAACCCTGGAGCACCTGACGGGTGAACGTGAAGTGGTCCACGCTCCGCCGCACCGCCGCCTCGGCCTCGGCCACGAGCGCGGCGACACCGGCCTCGTCGAGGCCGAAGTGCCGCTTGAGGGCGTTCCCGATGACGTGCCGCTCCTCGGCCGAGAACTCGCCGTCGGCCTGCGCGAGCTCGACGAGCAGGACGCAGGCGGCGAGGCGCACGTCCGGGGGACGGGACGCTTCGGGCGTCGGCGCGGACGTGAGCAGGGACTTCAGCCGCTCGAGCATCGGGCCGTGCCTCAGCCGGAGATCGCGCGCTCCTTGAGGATCTCGTCGGGATCGAAGCCGATCAGGTACCCGTAACCGAACATCCGGTCGAGCGCCTTCCAGAAGCTCGCCAGCCACAGCCGCGAGGCCTCCTCCGTCCCGAGTTCGAGCTCGTCGTTGAGGAACTTGACCCAGCTCGCCTCCTTCCACGCGCAGAACTGGCGGATCGCCTTGTTGCCCAGCGGTTGCGGCTGCGGCGACGCCTGCGGCATCGGGCTGTCGAAGGCGCGCAGGAGGATGTTCGTCCCCGGGCCGGCGCAGAGCGTGTGGGCATAGACGTTGTACTGGTTCCGGCGGTCGTACAGCGTCACGAGGCCGACGATCGTCCCCTCGGCCACCTCGGTGACCAGCGTCGGGAAGACCACGCGCACGACGTCGTGCTCGAGCACCTTGAAGAGCCGTGGCTGGTCGGCGACCCGGTAGCCACCGCGACCGATGTACCGGACTTCGCTCTTGAAGTTCTCGCTGGCCTTGACGGCCTCGATGACGGTGCTGCGCTCGTCCATGCCCTTCGGTCCTCGGAGTACGTGTGTGCTGCCGCGGCACCGACGCGCCACGTCCGTAGCGCGTCGGATGCGTCCGGTGTTATCTGACGTGCAATGCACGGTTCCGATATAGGACCAGTAGGTACTACCGGCGCCGTCCTTCCGCTGGACGGCCAGGTGATCGGGGGGTCGGGGCTGCTCGTCCGCTACCTGAACCTCGTGAAGTTCCCGCACACGCTCTTCGCGCTGCCGTTCGCGCTGGTGGGGGTGGTCGCGGCCGGCACGGTGGCCCCGGTGACCGGGCGGCTGGTCGTGCTCGTGCTCGTGGCCTTCACCGCCGCGCGCTGGGCGGCGTTGGCGTTCAACATGATCGCCGACCGGCGGTTCGACGCGGCGAATCCGCGCAATGCGCAGCGGGAGCTGCCGCGCGGGGCGCTCACGGTCGGCCAGGCGTGGGGGTCGATGCTCGCGGCATCGGCGGTGTTTCTCGCCGCGGCGGCGGCGATCAATCCGCTGACCCGCGCGCTCGGCCCGGTCGCACTGGCGTGGGTGCTCACCTACTCGCTCACCAAGCGCTTCACGTCGCTCACGCAGCTGTGGCTCGGCCTGTCGCTCGCCATCGCCCCGGTGGGGGCCTGGCTGGCGA
Organism: Gemmatimonadota bacterium; assembly: GCA_021298835.1. GTDB lineage: Bacteria > Gemmatimonadota > Gemmatimonadetes > Gemmatimonadales > Gemmatimonadaceae > JAJTHG01. The sequence goes on along the minus strand of JAJTHG010000074.1, from coordinate 5,436 downwards.
TCACCGGGGCGTGGAGCGATCCGTGGTGGGTGCTGTGCGCCATCGGGACCGGGGTGACGTGCTGGGTGGCGGCCTTCGACCTCTTCCACGCCCTTCCCGACCTCGAGTTCGACCGGTCCCACGGGCTGCGGAGTCTCGTGACGCTGCTGGGGCGGGAGCGGGCCCTGTGGGCCGCGCGCCTGCTGCACGCGGTGGCGCTGCCGATGTTCGCCCTCTTCGGGGCCGGGGTCGGATTCCGGCGCTGGTTCGCCGCGGCGCTGGCCGTCGCGGCCGCCCTGCTCGCGTCGCAGCACCTGCTGCTGGCCCGGCGCGGGACGTCGGCCCAGCCGGCGATCTTCTTCCGGCTGAACGCACTGCTTTCGGCCACGATCCTCGCCGGCGCCCTGCTCGACCGCTTCCTCCCCTGACCGTGTCCCTCCCGAACCCGCATCCCGACCTCGCCTCGTTTCTCACGGCCCTCGAACGGGCCGGCCAGCTCGCGCGCATCACGGCGGAGGTGGACCCCTACCTCGAGGTCTCGGAGATCACGCAGCGCGTGACGCGGATGAACGGTCCCGCGCTGCTCTTCGAGAACGTGAAGGGATCCGACTTCCCCCTCGCGACGAACATCTACTCGTCCATGGACCGCATCGAGCGGTCGCTGGGCGAGCACCCGCGGGCGATCGGCGAGCGGCTGATCGCCCTCTACGACCGGCTCAACCCGCCATCGCTGGCGAAGCTGTGGCAGGCTCGGGGGGAGCTGCTGCGCTTCCGGCACGCGTCGCCCCGGGTGGTGTCGCGCGCGATCTCGCAGGAAGTCGTCGAGCCGCCGCGCCTGACGCGGCTCCCCAACCTCACGGGATGGCCGCGCGACGGCGGGCCGTTCATCACGTGGGGGCCGACGCTCACGCAGGACCCCCGCAACGGACGCCGGAACTTCGGGCTCTACCGCATCCAGGTGTACGACGACCGCACGACGGGGATGCACTGGCAGTCCATGAAGGGGGGACGCGGCCACCACTTCGAGGCGGAGCGTCTGGGGCGGCCGCTCGAGGCCGCGGTCGTGCTCGGCGGCGACCCGCTGGTGATGCACGCGGCGATCCTGCCACTGCCCGAGGGGATGGACGAACTGGCTCTCGTGGGGGCGATCCGCGGCGCGCCGACGCCGATGGTCCGCGCGACGTCTCTGGGCATGCTGGTGCCGGCCAACGCCGAGTTCGTCATCGAAGGGCACGTCGCCGCGGGCGAGCGGCGCATGGAGGGGCCCTTCGGCGACCACTACGGGCATTACAGCGAGGCAGCCGAGTTCCCGGTGTTCCACGCGCGGGCGGTCACGCGGCGCCGGCACGCGATCTGTCCCGGCACGGTGGTCGGCAAGCCGCCGCAGGAGGACAAGTGGCTCGGCATCGCGTCGGGGGAGATGGTCGGGCCGCTCATCTCGGCGCTGCTGCCGGCGGTGCGCGACCTCTACGCGTTCGATGCCGCGTCGTTCCACAACCTGCTCGGCGTGGCCCAGACGGAGCGGCATCCCCGCGAGTCGCTCAAGACCGCACTGGCGCTCCTCGGCACGGGCCAGCTCTCGCTGACCAAGGTGGCGCTGCTGGTGCGCGAGACGGTGGACCCGCGCGACTTCCGCGCCCTGCTCCGCGAGCTGTGGCACCGCTTCGAGCCCGTGGAGCGGATGCTGCTGCTGCCGATCACGCCGCTCGACACGCTCGACTACACCTCGTTCGAGATGCACGTCGGCTCGAAGGTGGTCTGGGACGCGTGCGGCGAGGTGGTGCAGCCCGAACCGCCGCCGGCCGACGTGCCGCACCTGCGCGCGTTCGACGCCCGCATCGCGGACCACGCCCTGTGGGAGGGGTTCCTGCTCGTCACGGTGCGCCGCGAGCCGCGCGACGTCCTCGAGCGGCTCGTCCGCTGGGAGGGGCTCGGGCCGATCCGCTTCGTCGCCGCCGTGAGCGACGACGTGAACCTGCGGGACGAATCGAGCGTCCTCTGGGGCGTCTTCAACCGCTTCGACCCGGCGCGCGACTTCATCGTCGAGCGACAGCGATTCGTCGGCGCCAAGCCGGTGTACGAGGGCCGCATCGGCATCGACGCGACGTGGAAGGAGGGGTATCCGCCGCCGGTGACGATGCCGGAGGACGTCGTGCGCCGAGTGGACGCGCGATGGCACGAGTTCGGCCTCGGCTGAGGGCGCAAGGACGGCGACCGGCGCGGGGTCCCGTCCGGGCTAGCTTTCCGGTTCCGCATGAACCCGCACGACTTCCTCCAGAACCTCGCCCTCGTCCTGTGCGTCGGGGCGCTCGCGGCGGTGCTGTTCCATCGGCTCAACCTGCCGGTCGTCTTCGGCTACCTGATCGCCGGGATGGTCGTCGGCCCGTACCTTCCGATCCCGGTCGTCGCCGACGTCGAGCTGGTGAAGACGCTCTCCGAGCTCGGCGTGATCCTGCTCATGTTCTCGCTCGGGCTCGAGTTCCGGCTCCGCAAGGTGGCCGACGTGGCGGCGACCGCCGGCCCCGCGGCGCTGGCCGAGACGACGGTCATGTTCGGGCTGGGCTACGGCTTCGGCACGCTGGTGGGGTGGACGCCGCTCGAGGCGCTCTTCACGGGGGCGATGATCGCCATCTCCTCCACGACGATCATCGCGAAGACCTTCGCCGAGCTCGGCGTGCAGGGCCGGCTGCGCGAGCTCGTCTTCGGCGTGCTGGTCGTCGAGGACCTGATCGCGATCCTGCTGATCACGATCCTCTCGACCCTTGCGTCGGGCGAGGCGCTCACGGCGACGGCCCTCGGGCTCACCGGCGTCCGTCTGGCGTCGTTCCTGGCGGCGCTGATCGCGCTCGGGCTCGTGGTGCTCCCGCGCGTGATGCGCTACGTCGTGGCGATCGGCCGCGGCGAGTTCATCACCATCGCGGCGATCGGCGTGTGCTTCGCCTCGGCGCTGCTCGCGCTGGCCTTCGGCTACTCGGTCGCGCTCGGGGCCTTCATCGCGGGTTCGCTGGTCGCGGAGTCGGGACACGGCCACGAGGTGGAACAGCGCATCGAGCCGGTGCGCGACGTCTTCGTGGCGATCTTCTTCGTCTCGGTCGGGATGCTGATCGACCCGGCGGCGCTGGCCGAGCACTGGCCGGCGGTGCTGGGACTGACGATGGCGGTGATGGCGGGCAAGATGGTCGCCGCCAGTCTCGGGACCTTCGCGGCCGGCAGCGGCGTGCGCGACGGCGTGCGCGCCGGAATGAGTCTCGCCCAGATCGGCGAGTTCTCGTTCATCATCGCGGGGGTCGGGCTTTCCACCGGGGCCATCCGGCCGTTCCTCTACCCGGTGGCGGTCGCGGTGTCGGCTCTCACCTCGCTCGCGACGCCCTTCCTGGTCCGGGCCTCCGATCCGGTGGCGCAGTGGGTGGACCGCAAGCTGCCTCGCGCCCTGCAGACGTACGCGGCGCTCTACGGTTCGTGGATCGCCCGCCTCCGCGACGGCACCGGCGACGTCGGCGAGGCGACGATGATGCGCCGCCTGGTGCGCGTGGTTCTGGTGGAACTGGGGCTCCTCGCGGCGCTCGTCGTGGCGACGGGGGCCGAGATGGGACGCGGCGCGCCCATGCTGCAGGACTGGTTCGGCCTGTCGGCCGCGATGGCGCGCGGCGTGCTCGTCACCGTGGCGATCGGGCTCGCGCTACCGCTCGTCGTGGCGCTGGTCCGTGCGACGCACCTGCTCTCCCTCGCGCTCGGGCTGCGTGCGCTGCCGGCCCCGTCGCGCGGTCTCGACCGCGCCGTCGCGCCGAGGCGCGCGCTCGTGGCCTCGCTGCATTTCGCGATGCTGCTCGCCTCGTCGGCCCCGCTGCTGCTCGTGCTGCAGCCGTTCGTGCCGAATGTCCCGACGATCGGGGTCTTCGGCCTGCTGGTGGTGGCGCTGGGTGTGGTGCTGGTGCAGAGCGCGAGCTCGCTCTACGGCCACGCCCGGGCGGGCGCCGAGGTCTTCGCGCTGGCGCTCGCGCAGCACGGGCGGCTGCGGGAGGGACCGGCCGAGATCGCGGCGACGGTGCGCCGGGTCAGCCAGATGCTGCCGGGGCTCGGCGACCCGGTGCCGCTCGTGCTCGACGCGTCCAGTCCGGCCGCCGGCCGGACGCTGCGCGAGCTCGACCTCCGCGGCCGGACCGGCGCGACGGTGCTGTCGCTCACCCGGGCCGACGGTACCGCGGTGGCCGGCGTACCGAGCGGGGCGCAGTCGCTCGCCGCCGGGGACGTGCTGATCGTCGCGGGCACGGAGGACGCGATCAACGCGGCCCGCGCGATGCTCGCCCCGCCGGTGCCGCCCCCTGGCCTCTAGCGTTCGCGGGACGGGTGGTGCCGCGTGCGCCCCGTCAGCGCCTCGCGTCGGCCACCGGTTCGTAGTGTGCGCGGGCCCACGCCGCGGTCGCCGCGACGCCGACATCGAGATCGGTGGCCGTACCTCCGAACCGCGCGCGCCACGGGGCGTCGTCCATCACGAACGGTGCCGCCCACTGGTAGGCCATCTCGGGCGTCTCACGGAGGAACGGGATCACGACCGAGAGCAGGCGCTGCATCACGATGCCCGTCGGAAGCAGCGTCAGGTCGCGACCGACGGCTCGGGCGCAGGCCGTCATCAGGGCGCGCGTCGTCGGGGCCGGAGCGCACGGGAGCATCCACGCCCGCCCGGTCGCGTCGTCGGGAGCGCTCGCCAGCTGGGCGAGGGCGTCGGCGACGTCGGGGATGTAGTGGTACGTGTGGGGGTGGTCCAGCCCGGTGATGGTGCGCACGGGCTTGCCGGCCAGCAGCGCAGGCCAGAACTGGTCACCGACGTAGGTGAGCGTGCCGCCCGGCCCGTAGAAGTCGCTCGCGCGGCCGATGACGACGCGGGCGTGGCCGGCCGCGTGCGCCTCGAGCAGCTGGCGCGTGACGCGGGCGCGCACTTCGCCCTTGCGGCTGACGGGCGCGAGCGGGGCATCGGCCGAGACGATGCCGTTCCGCGGCCTTCCGAGCGCGTACACGTTGTCGAGCACGACGAGGCGCGCCCCCGTCCGGCCCGCGGCCGCGATGAGGTTCGCCGCGTACCGCGGCAGGAGCGCCCGCCACTCCGACGTCGTGTACGCCGGGTTGATGCAGTGGTAGATCGTGCTGGCACCCTGCGCGGCGGAGACGCAGACGCCTTCGTCGGTCACATCGCCGAGCACCGCCTCGGCCCCCTTAGGGATGCCGCTACGGCTGCGCTTGACCACGCGCACCCGGTGCCCGAGGGTCATCAGGTGCTCGACAAGGCGGCTGCCGACCTGGCCGACGCCGAAGACGACGTGGAGATGTGCAGACTCGCGCATGCTTCGTCAGCCGGACGAGCGTCCGCCGCCGCCACCGCCGCGGCCGCGCCGACGGCGCTTGCCGCCACCGCCGCCACCGCCGCCACCGCCGCCACCGCCGCCGCCGGCGCCGCCGGCG